>CAUWIK010000001.1:0-356065 GCA_963558895.1 uncultured Chlamydiaceae bacterium
TAAACATAATGTAGATTATCTCTTTTAATAACATATAGAATAAACTATTCTTAATTCAAATTTACGAGATAACAAAAAAATATTACTAAGATAACTTTTAATAAAAAATTAGAATTGCAACTTATTTAAAACATCTTTTGCTTTTTTCGCGCTTGTCTTATAACATATAAAAACAACAAAGTAAAGCAAAGGTTTCTTTTTGAACGAATTACTTTTTATTTTATATAGTTTTTTTATTTTAACTGGATCTGTTTTTTTTCTTAAAAAAGGTCTTATATGGATAACCTCATGGTTATCTATTTTAATTATTTTAATGAACTTTTTTGTAAATAAACAAATTTCTTTATTTTCGCTTAATATTACAGCAGCTGATCCTTTGTCTGTTGGATATCTTTTTGGTCTTAATTTAATTAGAGAATTTTATTCTTCTAAAGAAGCTAAAAATATAGCTAAAATCACTTTAATTATATCCATGTTTCTTCCTCTTATTTGCTTTATGCATCTATCTCTTATTCCTAATAGCTTTGATTATACACAAATACACTTCTCAAAAATAATAGCTCCTTCTTATAGAATAATAGCGGCTTCTATTCTAACTTTTTTTATAGTTCAATTTATAGATTTAAAAATCTTTTCTCTCTTAAAACAACTTTTAAAAAGAAGATTCTTTGTTAGCAGATCTTTAGTTGTCTTAATCATAAGTCAATTTATAGACACTTTTTTATTTTCTTTTTTAGCTTTATACGGACAAGTTTCTAATATATTCCATATTATTTTGATGAGTCTACTTGCTAAAATTTTTGCTTCTCTAATTTCCATTCCTGTAACATTATACTTGAAAAAAATGTCTTTGCATCAAATTCAAAAAAATAGTTCTTAAAATATGAATTTTCTTATTTTTCTTGTATATACATTAATAACTATCTCAATAACCTTTTTGGTTATTAAGCTTGGAGAAAAATGGGCTATTTCATGGTTTACACTTTTAATTGTTTTAAGCAACTTTTTCTCTTTAAAACAAATTACTTTATTACATTTACATATTACTGCTTCAGATCCTTTAATTATAAGTTGGATTATAGGACTAAACTTATCCAAAGAATTCTTTTCTAAAGAAAAAAGTAAAGAAATTACAAATTTGTCTATAATTATAGCTATTATCTTTGCTTTAACTACTCAAATTCATTTACTTTTAAAACCTAATTCTTTTGATTGGAGTCAGCCTCACTTTAAAACTATTTTATCAGCATCCAACAGAATTATTTTCTCTTCTATTTTAGTATTTTTCTTTTTACAAAAATTAGACTATTTTCTTTTCTATTTCTTTAAACGCGTATTAAAAAATAGTTCTTTTACATTAAGGTCCACCTTAGTCTCCTTAATTATTCAATTACTATATTCAATATTTTTTTCCTATCTAGCATTTTATGGTCTTGTAAAGAATGTATGGCACTTAATTTTAGTAAATTTTCTAACAAAATTCGTCACATTAATTAGTTTATCTCCAGTTACACATTTTATGAGCAAGATAATTTTGAAACAAAATCTAATTAAAAATAAAAAAATTAAATACGAGCAATAATAATTGTAGTAAAAAATATTATGATATCCATAAGTAAACATATTACTCCTAAGCCTAATACTGATAATATTCCTCTAACTATCATTGAGCTATATTCAATCTTGTGAAAAGAATAGCTTATGGAGGGATTTTTCTGATTTTCTTTAAAAAATAATACCCCTTTTCTAATCATGTAATAACCAAAAAATTGACCAAAAACGGGCAAACAAGACAAAATATTAAATATTTTTAATCGAGTTCGAGAAATTCCACAAAAGTGAAACGCCTTACAACTATTTGTTAAACAAACATCATTCAAACCATATATATGAAAACAAGCAGTTAAAAGCATTATACTAAATAAAAAATTAAAATATAAAAAAGATTTAAAACTTAGAAAACAAGCTTATTTGTAAACTTAAATTTATAACAAGACTTGTAATGATCCTTATACATTTCCCACATAACAAAAATTTTATCAACACTTTTGCTCACAAAAGAAAAGATTCTAATAGAAAAATACTCTATTTATTATTTTTATTCAACTTAAAATATTTATAATTCAAGATACATATTAAAAATAATAATATTATTATAATTTTCTAAATGTAATATAATTTAAATTAACAACACCTGAAGAATAAAATATTGCTCCCTTTATGTCTTCTGATAAAGCATAATCGAATGAAGAATGATACAAAGGCAATATAGGCAATTCTTCATATAAAATTTTCTCTGCTTGCTTTATAAGCTTATGCCTTTTTTTATCATCTACTTCTTTTTTAGCATCATCTATTAATTTTAAAAACTCTTCATTTTTCCATTTAGTATACCTTTGAATAAAAGTATCATCGGATAAAATTTGCAAAAGAGCCAAAGGATCCGTATACTCAGCATTCCAATTCGCTGTAGAAATATGATAAGCTCCTTGATTTCTCTTTTCCAAAAAATATCGATATTCAAATCCTTTCAGATTAATTAAAAAATTTAAATGTTTCTTCCATTGTTGTTGAATTTCTTGAGCAATAGCAGAACAGCGAGGATTTGAAGAAGGATAAATAAGAGTAATCTGAGACAAATCATCTTTCGTTAAACCAAGTTCTTTCAAAGCTTCTTCAAAAAGCTTTCTTGCTATAACAATGTTAAATTGCGTATCTAAAAAATCTTCAGATAAACAAGATAAAGGTTTTGGAAGAAACGTACTAGCTATAAATTGATTACCTTTCAAAAGATATTTAATAATACTTTCTTTATTTAAAGCTAAAGACAAAGCTTTTCGTAATTTAACATTGTTTAATGGAAAAGTTTCTACGTTAACTAATAATCCAAAAGTTCCTAATACATTATATGACTTTATTTGATTAGTAAGCTTTTCTCTAGCTTCAGATAAAATACTTGATGACCAAGGTTGACCTAACCAATCTAAATTCTTCTTTTCAAATAATAAAACTTCTGTTGCCGAATCAGCAATAATACTCATATCAATATATTTTAAATTTACTTTAGAAGTTTCCCAATAATAAGGATTTTTTTCTAATTTAATATTAAATCTTGGTTGCCAATGAACTAATCGAAAAGCTCCATTCGATATCAAAGGAAATACAATTTTATCTTCTTGTACAGAATTCCTTAAAGACTCATGAACTGGAAAAAACACTGGCAAAGATAATAATTCTTTAAAATATGGATAAGGTCTTTCTAATTCAACAAGAAGAACCCTATTTGAAAGAACCTTTACTCCAAAATCACCTTCTTCCATTTTCTGTAATCTAATATTTCTTCCATTTTTTATAATATCCATAAAATGAGAATAAAAAGAGGAAAAATTAGATTGAAGAACTTGAAGCCAAGAAGCCTTGAAATCGTAGGCTGTAATAACTTCTCCATTTGACCAAAAAGCTTTCTTTAAATAAATTTTATATGTCTTCTTATCTTCAGAAATACATATTTCTTCTGCAATGCCATTTTCTATATTACCTACTTCATCACGACGGGTAAGACCTTCAAATAAATGAGAAATTAAAGTAATATCCTTAACTAATCGAACAGATCTTGGATCCCAAGACAAAGGATCATCACATAAATTAATCCTTAACACAGATTTATTTTTACAAGAAGAAAGATTTTTTGAAGAACATGATGTCAAGAAACATCCAATAATTAACAATGCATAAATTACATTTCTTTTAAAAAGATATAAAAATATAGTTTTATTCATTCTTTTTCATCATTTAACTTAAAATAAAACTATTTTATAAAAGAAAAAAATTAAATTAAGAAAAAAAAACAATAACTTAAAAAATTAACCCATTTTAAAAGTAATATCTTTAACATCCCATTTAGGATAATCTTTATAAATTTGCTTCAATATTTCCTGTTTTTTATGGTGATATAATAAAGAATATAGAGAAGAATTTTTTACCTTTATAATAAGAATCCCTTTTTTATATCCAACAATTTCTGTCATGGATGCATAATCTTTACCTAAGATCTTAGGCCAATCTCTAATAAAATTTTCTAAATGATTACTATAAATAGAAGAAATATTTTGAAAAACAGGTCCCAAAAGATCAACAAGTTTTTTTGTTGTTAATTGGGTAGGATGTCTATAAGGTCTTTTTTTCTCTTTCAATTTACAAATATTCCTTTAAAATACGTTTAATAATTCTTCTTTTTTTATTTTTCCTTCTCTTAAAATCTCAAAATTTGGAAAGAGCTTAATAATCGTAGAAACTTCTTTTTTTAATATTTCACCGCCATCCAAAACCACTTCTAAAAGATTAGAAGAAAACATATCTACAATAGATTTAACATTAGATAAAGGAAGAACACCAGAAATATTTGCAGAAGAACAAACTAAAGGTTCTTTAATGTATTCCATAAGAATTTTTGGTACAAAATGATCGGGACTTCTTATAGCTATATATTCACTATTTATATAAAAAGGATGTTTAAAATTTTTATTTTTTTTTAAAACTATAGTCAAAGGTCCCGGCCAAAATTTAGAAACCAAATTCTCAAAATAAATAGACTGAATAACACTATCTTCAACAATTCCAAATAAAAACTCCATAGAAGAAATAAATATAGGTAATAATTTATCTTTATTTCTCTTTTTTATTTGATAAATTTTTTCTATAGCTGAAAAAGAACTAATTCTTGCTCCAATACCATAAACAGTATCTGTAGGAAAAACTATAGGATAATTTCTAATTAAATATTGAGCAGCTTCAACTAAATCTTTCTCAGAAGTATTTAAAACTCTCATAAAATAATATTCCTAAGTAAAAATTTTTCTAAATTTTTATAAAATAAGCTATTCAATTCAGCTTTTGTTAAATATTTTGATAAAAACTCAGCAAGTAAAGGAAAACATTCCGAAGAACCAAATGTATTATCAAAATATGTATGCGTTAGTGAATAAAAAAAATCTGATCCAAAACAAATAGAATCCAAACATCCCATTATCTCTTTTGCATAAAAAATGTGTTTTAAAAAATCCTCTTTAAAAGAATTTCCCACAAACTTTTGATAAAAATTTAATCCTATTATTCCTCCTCTTCTTACTATTTCTTGAGAATGTTCTTTAATAAGATTTCTCCTTTCCATACAAATATCTCTAAAATTAGAGTGACTAGCTATGGGAATTACACTTAAGTTATTATTATCTAAGAAATTAAATATATCTTCTATTGTTTTATCCGAAGAATGACTAAGATCAATGGGAAGAGAATAATGACTTAGTATCCTTAATACTTCTTTTCCTTCATCTGATAATCCTTTATTATCAGATGAAGCTATAGACCCACAAAATCTATTATTATGATTCCAAACCAAACCTATATAACATAACCTATGTCTTTTCAATAAATAACTTAATCTCTTTTCAAAAAAATCAAAGGGTTCATTTTCTAAACACAATCCCGAAGCATTTTCTATGCTTAATAAAAGATGTAGTTGAGACTTATTTTGTGTAAAACCTTCTTTAATAAATAAAGATTCATTAGCAATTAAAGATTCAAAAATACCTACTTGTTTATTCAATAAAAATACGGATTGATCATTTGTTTCTGTAAAAAGAGCGCAAATTTGTAAAAAAACTCCTCCTTGTTTTAAAAGAGGAATAGAACATCTACTTCTTCTATCATTATAACAATGAGAACTATCCATTGCTAAAAAACTTAATAAATCACAATGAAAATCTATTACTGGTATCACAAAAAGCAATTAATTAAAGGAATTTTAAAGACTGATTTTTATAAAGATTATCAAATTTTTGTCTCATATGAGAACGATTCATAACTTCTTTAAGTTTTAAAAACTCTGGTTTATCTTTATCTTCTTTCCTAATTACAATTACATTTACATACATAGAATTATTTCCATTCTCTAATTTTAAAGCATCTTTATCTGGAATCAATCCAGACAATAAAGCCACATTAGCAGGAATTACTGCTAAATCAACATCTGGTAAACATCTAGATAAAATAGCTGCATCAACTTCCAAAAGTTTTACTTTTGTTAAACAACCTTCAACATCAACTGCAGTAAAATATAAATTATCTTTAGATGCGCTCTTAATTCGTAAAATCCCACATTCTATTAAAAAATTCAATGCTCTATGCTCATTTGATTTATCATTAGGAACTGCTATTACCAATTTATTACAAGCATAATCTTTATCTAACTCTTTCAAATTTTTAATCTTTTCTGAATAAATACCCAATGGTTCAATATGAACTGGTAATAAAATAGAAAAATTATAGCCATATTTTTTTATTTCATTTTGTAAATAAGCACTATGTTGAAAAAAATTTGCATCAATTTGATTACTTTCTAATAACTTATTTGGAATGTTATAATCTTCAATACTTATTATATCAAGATACACTCCTTCATTATCTAACTCTTCTTTTACGACCTCTAATATTTCACTATGAGGTATAGGAGAGCATGCTATTTTAATTTTTACTTTCTGATTTAATTGATGAGAGCAAGAAGAAAAAAGAAAAAATATAAATATAAATATTATTTTATTAAAAAATCCTTTTATCCACCTATGGTTGACTGCATATTTATTCATTAATTACTCCATTCTAATTTTCTTAAATAAAAAAACTCATATTGAAAATGTTCTTTTAACCAATATTTAATTCTCTCTAATTTTAAGAAAACGAGATGAAATTTATTTAAACTATAAAATTTACTTAAAGTATAATTTCTTTAAAAGAATTTAAAATAATAATACAAAATTACATTCCCTTTTTCTTAGAAATAAAATTACTAATAAAATAACCTGAAGTTTGAATAATTCCAACAAGTAAAATTACTATTAATAAAACACTAAACATTATAAAGTAATTAAACCTATAATACCCATATTGAATAGCCAATTGTCCTAAACCTCCTCCTCCAACTAATCCTGCCAATGAAGAATAATTAACCAAAGTAATAAGAACTAAAGTTAAAGATTTTATAAATCTTTCAGCAGATTCTTGTATAATAACTTTAATAACTTGGAAAAGTGAAGCATTTAAAGAAAAAAAAACATCTCGAAATACAAAGTAAGTTTCTGAAACAATTTCTTGTGTTAATCTACCTATTAAAGGAATAGCTCCTACAACTAAAGGAACAATTGAAGCAGTTGTTCCAATACTAGATCCTACAATAAATTTTGTAAAAGGAAACAATAAAATGATTAATATAGAAAAAGGAATAGCTCTAAAAAAATTAAAAATTAATGATAATATTTTATAAAAGAAAAAATTTGGCCTGGGACCTTTATCTTCAAAAATAAATAAAACAATTCCTAAAAACCCCCCTATACAAGAAGAAATTATAAACGCAACAAAAACCATGTATAAGGTACTGATCAACTCCTTAGGAATTAGTAATAAAGCTAATCTAATATCTGCTTGAATATTCATAAATAATTACATTTTCTCTTTTTAAAAACTCTTTAGCTTTATCTCTATCTAATTTATCTCCTTCAATAGCTATTGTTAAAAAACCAAAAGTCTCCTTGCGAAGACAATCTATGTCTCCTTTTAAAATGTTAAAAACAATATTACTATTCTTAGACAAAAAACTAATAATTGGACTTAAAGCCAAATTCTTATTAAAAGAAAGTCTTAAAATTTCCACATTTTTTTTATCACTATAATAAGCTGTTAAAATACCCTTCTCTTCTAAACCCAAAAGCTTTTTAGTTACTTCACTCTTAGAAAAAAGTAACAATTCTTCTATAGTTCCTTCTTCTATTATTTCTCCTTTATCCATAACTAAAGTTCTATGACAAAGCTTTTTCATAACACTAATATCATGGGTTACAAACAAAAAAGACAATCCTAATTTCTGATTAAGATTTAATATAAGATCAATAATTTCTTCCGTAGTAATTGGATCTAAAGCAGAAGTTATTTCATCACAAAAAATTAGCTTTGATTCACATGCTAAAGCTCTTGCTATAGCAATACGTTGCTTTTCACCTCCACTTAGTATATTAGGGTAACAATCAAATTTATGAAGCATACCAACAAGATTCAGATAATGCTTTGCCTTTTCTTGAATAAATTTCTTTGAACTATTTCCCTTGATTTCTAATGGAAAAGCTACATTTTCTAAAGCCGTTTTGCTATTGAAAAGTTTAAAATGTTGAAATATTACTGCTTTAGTATTAAAATTTTTTAACTCATCTTGATTAAAAAAAATTTCTCCTAAATCAAAATTAGTTAGTCCAGAAATACATTTCAATAAAGTACTTTTCCCTGCTCCACTAAATCCTATAACACCTAAAATCTCTTTCTTTTTAATAGAAAAAGAAATATCATTTAAAATCGTTGTTTCAATGTTATTACTTAAAACTTTCTTAGTTAAATTTTTAACGCATGCAATATCTTCAATATTAAAAAAAAAACTCATAAAACAACAATAAATGAAATGAAATAAAGATTAACTTATAAAATGATAATGGTGCAAGCTTTCTTTTAATTTTATAATATGCGATACCTAGCTACTTACTGATATTTTAATAAAGGAGAATAAATGAACACTTTAAGCTCAATACATCAAAAAATAACCTCTTTATTAGGTCAAGAAGCTGAGGATCTCTTATCCTACGAATGCACAAAAATAAGAAAAAAAGACATTTACATAACTAATGAAAATATTATAGAAGATATTTTTGTAAATTCAGATAGAAATTTAAGGGTGTTAAATTCTCTATCTACATTATTCACTAAAGGAAGGTTAGCTAATACAGGATACTTATCTATTTTGCCCGTAGATCAAGGTATCGAACACTCAGCAGGAGCTTCTTTTAGTCCTAATCCTATCTACTTTGATCCAGAAAATATTGTAAAATTAGCTATAGAAAGTAATTGTAATGCTATTACATCTTCTTATGGAGTTTTGGGATTATTAGCTAGAAAATATGCTCATAAAATTCCCTTTATATTAAAAATGAATCACAACGAATTACTTTCTTATCCGAATTCTTACCATCAAACATTTTTTAGTCATGTACAAGAAGCTTATGACATGGGGTGTATTGGAGTAGGTGCCACAATTTATTTTGGATCTTCTACAAGTAAAGAAGAAATAACTCAAGTAGCCAAAGCTTTCCATTTAGCTCATGAATTAGGATTAATAACAATTCTATGGTGCTATTTAAGAAATCCTGCTTTTACCACAAAAAATTGCGATTATCACACAGCTGCTGATCTAACAGGTCAAGCAAATCATTTAGGTGTTACTCTAGGAGCGGATATTATAAAACAAAAAATGCCTACTTGCAACAGAGGTTTTACACAACTCAACTATGGAAAAACTTGTGAAAAAATCTATACAGAACTTTCCTCTAATCATCCTATTGACCTTTGTCGTTATCAAGTACTCAATTGCTATAGCGGTAAAATTGGATTAATTAACTCTGGAGGCCCTTCTGGAAAAAATGATCTAAAAGATCTTTTAAAAACAGCTATTATTAATAAAAGAGCTGGAGGAATGGGTCTTATTGCTGGAAGAAAAGCTTTTCAACGTCCATTTAAAGAAGGAGTAGAGATGCTTAATATGATACAAGACATCTATCTAGAGAAAACTATAACGATTGCATAGGAGAGTTCATGCTACACAAATCAAATAAAAACAAGCCATTAGGAACATTTATTGTTGCTATGCTATCTCTAGCCGTAGTAATTAGTTTAAGAAACCTGCCAATTATGGCAAGTCTTGGACTATCTTCACTATTTTTTTATGCTTTAGCAGTTTGTACATTTATGATCCCTTATGCATTAATATCAGCAGAAATGGCTTCATGTTGGCCTAAAGGCATTTATGTCTGGGCTAGAGAAGCTTTCGGAGATCGTTGGGGATTTTTCTCTGTATGGATGCAATGGTTTCATAATATGACATGGTATCCTGCCATGCTAGCTTTTTTTGGAGCTGGAGCTGCTTACTTAATTAAGCCAGAATTAGTTCATAGCAAACCTTATCTTATGAGTGTTATTCTCATAGGTTTCTGGGTTTTAACCCTTTTTAATTTTCTAGGAATTTCAACGTCAGCTATATTTAGTTCATTTTGTGTTATTTCTGGAACAGTAATACCGGGAATAATACTCATTAGTATGGCTATTAATTGGATTGCACAAGGTTATCCTATTTCTATAGATTTATCACTAAAAAGTATTATTCCTAATTTAAATCAATTTTCTTCTTTAGCTCTCTTATCTGGTATATTTTTAGCTTTAAGTGGTTTAGAAGCAAATGCCAATTTAGCTAAAGAAATGAAAGACCCTAAAAAAAGTTACCCAAAAGCTATTTTTATTGGAGCAATTTTAGTTCTATTTATTCTAGTCTTTGGTTCTTTATCAATAGCTATTGTAGTTCCTAAGCAAGAAATTAGCTTAGTTTCAGGACTACTTGATGCTTTTAATCTATTTTTTTCTAAATACAATATTCATTGGTTGACTCCAGTTATAATTATCTTAACAATTACAGGAGCTATTGGAGAGCTTAATGCCTGGATGTTTGCTGGAACAAAAGGATTATTTGTTACTACAGAAAAAGGATGTTTGCCTCCTATTTTTCACAAAGTAAATAAAAAAGAAGTACCAGTAAATCTAATGTTATTCCAAGCTATTGTTGTAACTATTTTTACTACTATTATTATGTTTTTTAGTGATGTAGACGTTGGTTATTGGATTTTAAGTGCATTAAGTACTCAAATGTATCTTCTTATGTACATCATTTTATTTTTATCAGGAGTCATTTTACGATTCAAAGCCCCAAATAAAACACGTGCCTATAAAATACCAGGAAACATACTTGGTATAAGTATTTTAGCTTTTATAGGAACTTTATCTTGTCTATTTGCTCTTACTATAAGTTTTTTTCCACCACAATCTTTATTTAAAAATAACTGCAATATTTTTCAATATGAAGCATTAATTATAACAGGGTTTATAGCTTGTTTCTTACTTCCTTTTGCAATTTATTCTTTTAGAAAACCATCTTGGAAATTTGAAGTACAAATAGAAGATATTAAAAATAAAATTATTAATTAAAATAAAGAATATATATTACATTTATAAATCAAGAAAAAAATATCATCTTTAAAATTGATGAAATAACAAAAAACATTGTCATAGACATAATGTCATTAAAAGCCGTAACAATCGGGCCTGAAGCCAATGCAGGATCTACTCCTATACGAACAAAAAAGAAGGGAGAAAAAATTCCTAAAGTAGTTGCAGTTAAAGAAGCTCCTAAAATACCAAAAGCAACGGTTATACCCAATTGCAAACTATTTCCCGAAAAAAGAGTGAAATTCATAGCGCTCATTAAATAAATGATAAGTCCACAAAGGAAGCCCAATACGATGCCCGTTAATAATCCTATGGAAAACTCTTTTAAAATTGTTTCTTTCTTTTTTCCACAAGAAAGACCACCTGTAGCCATACTTCTAACAAGAATTGTACTACATTGTACTCCTACATTTCCAGACATACCATTAATTAACGGAATAAAAAATAATATCAAAGACAATAAAGCAGGTGCAATTTTTTGAAAATAAGCCATTACAGCCGCACTAACTAACCCCGCAAATAATGTCACTAAAAGCCAGGGGGCTCTAGAAAAAAATCTCCTAGCAACATCATAACTACTATAACCAACATGTTCAGAAGTTCCAGCCATACGTGTAATAGTTTCATCAGCTATGTCTTCTATAGCTTCTACAACGTCCTCATAAGTAATTACACCTATTAAAAAATTTTCTTCATCAACTACAGGCAATGCCGAAATCTTATATCTTTCTACAATATCCACAACTTCTTCTCTAGTAGTATTAGGAAAAACCTTATGTTCTACTTGCTGCATAATCTGTCTTAATTGAGTTCCAGGAGAACTAATAATCAAACTTCTTGCTGAAACGATCCCTCTCAATTCTCCTTTAAAATCTAAAACAAAAACTCTTCTAGTCAAATCAATTCCTGGACTGTTTCGAATACAATTAGAAACCTCATCTATAGCTGTTTCCATAGGAAATGCAAAAAATTCATTCGTCATTAATCTTCCAGCTGTATTTCGTCGATGTTTTTTCAATTCCTTTATTTTAATAGACTTCTTAGAATCAATTAGATCCAAAATCCTACGATATCTTCTATCAGGTAAATCATCTAATACCCACACTGCTTCATCTGGTGGCATAGAACTAATTAACAAACAAATCTCTTTATCAGAAAGTTTTTTAAAAATAGCCCAACGAGAAGCTGAATCAGTATTAATAATAAATGAAATTTTCGAAGATAATTCCATAAAATTTTCATAAAGTACAGAACGAAAAGATGGTGGTAAACAAGAAACAGCATATGCTAAATCTATAGGATTATATTCACTAACAATCTTAGAAATATCATGAGAATGAAGATCTAGAGAAATGTGGTCAAAAGCCTTTTCCAAACGAGAATTAAGCTCATCATCCAAATGACTAATCTTTGAATCCATTAAATTACCGCTTACCAAAGACTCATTTTTATCTTGATTCTCTCTATATCCCTCTTTCACAACTAAAACCTTTCCTCAATTAAATTGAATAAAAAATCACTAAATTCCTTATCGTCTCTTATTTTATTAAAATAAATACTATTTTTTATTTTTTCTTTTGATAAAGAAAATCCTTTTCTCAAAGATTGCTTTAAATAAAAAACAACTCTATCAACAGAAGATTCTAGAGCATACAAACATGCTAACCAATAATGAGCTTCTTTATTTCCTAGTACAATAGCCTTGCTTAAATTTGTTTTTGCTAAATCTTTCCAAAGACTAAAAAAAATTCTTTCTGCATCACAGTCAAATAAAAATAATAAAGCCTTACCTTGGAACAAATATGCTTGATCATCTTCTAAATTAATTAAAAGTATACATTCACTTAATTGAATTATCCTATTTAAATAATTTCTATTTTTATCTAAATTATATAAATAGAATAATATTTCTATAAAAAATTTTAATAAAAAAATATCTTTGTTATTCTTTTCAAAAAGTTTTTCTAAAATACTTAAAGATTGCTTAACATATGAAGTATTTTTTAATTTAATTTCTAATGAAAATAAAATCTGGCTTTTTAAAAAAAAATACCCATAATTTTCTTCTATATCTAAAATTTGATTTATCTTTTCCAAAGAAATTCTCAAATAATTTAAAGATTTCTGCTCATCTTTTGTATTATTAGATTTATGAAAAAATATTTTAGATAAATAATAAAGATATAAAATGGAATTAGGATACGATAATGATAACTCAAAAAATAATGATTCTGATAAAGAAAAAGCTTGTAAATCTTTAAAAAGACGTCCTTGTTCAAAGTAAGTTTTTGCTAAATTAAATTGAAGTAATCTATTTTTAAAAGAAATCTTTAGAGCTACTTCAAAATAATTAGCTGCTTGTATAAAAAATTTTTTTTCTTCAAAATATACTCCCAAGCAATAAGCATTTTCTCCTAAAGCATTCAATAAACTCACATCATTCGATGCATATTTTAAGCTAGAAATAACTTTCAAATAACCCTCTCTAACTAAAGAGACTTTTTCTATTAAAACACCCAAATTGCTTATTCCTCGAACAAATAGAGATAAATTTTTACTACTATTAGATAAAAAAGTTAATTTTGATATACCCAATTCTAACCAATAAGCATTACTAAAGGCAGAACCATAAAAAATAGCTACTTCTCCAAAAATAATAGAAAAATAATCCGTATTAATAATTTTTTGTTTTGCCTGATCTAAAGCTTTTAATAACTTATTAAAATCTTTAAACGTATGAGTTAAATCAAATTTCTTTTTTAAAGCTAAAATATAAATTATCCAAAAAATCTTATGTTCATTTAACGAATAACTTTTTACTTTAGATGTAAGAAAAACTGCATTTGAAGCACATATAATTGCTAAGTTTAAAGGTTGTATTTCTCCCAAATAATCTGATAATTGAGTTAAAATTTCTGCATATAAACAACAAATTTCAGGACTATTTTTTCCTCCACTTAAATAAGCTTTTTTTAAACTTTCTACTGCTTCAATGATATCAGAAGTAATCGCAAAATTTTTATAACTTTCAAAAAAAGCTCTTCCTTTATAAAAATGATAATTTCTGTAAGCCAAAGTATAAGGAAAAGAAGGAA
This sequence comes from uncultured Chlamydiaceae bacterium, assembly GCA_963558895.1. Taxonomy (GTDB): domain Bacteria; phylum Chlamydiota; class Chlamydiia; order Chlamydiales; family Chlamydiaceae; genus CAUWIK01. The sequence goes on from CAUWIK010000001.1 coordinate 14,241, forward strand.
TTAGCATACTATCAGCTTTTTTATAAAAACTAATAGACATTTTCAAAAAATTTAAATCATCTTTAATTAAAAACATTGATAACAAAATTTTTGCTTCCATTTCTTTAATAACAAATCCTTCTTGTCTCTTATCAAGAAAAAAAGGCCAATATCTTTGAAAAAAATTCCAAACATTATCAATAATAACCTGGCTTTTCTTATTAAAAGCTATGTTATGAGTTAAAGAAATTGCTTTTAAAAAAACTGTTTTATTGCAAGAAGAACAAAAAAGAGTTATAGCTAATAAATCTATTAAATCATTTTGAAAATTAAGAGACTGTTGGTTCAATTTCCTTATGTAAACTAAACCCAAATGAGCACTCATTTCAATTAATTTCATCCTCTCTTCTCCGAAGCAGAATTATACGTTTAAAAAAAGATCGTCAGTCAATATTAAATTTTATAAAACAAAAATTTAGAGGATAAAGATTTATTTAGACAACTTAAATTATCGATTTTTTATAAAAATTTTTACTAGAAACTAAGATAATTTTATAAAAGGATACCAATATCTATGTTATTTTTTAAATAAAAATCTATTTTTTTTAATAAAAAAATTTTATAATTTTACGTAAATCATTTTAATTTTTAACCTGTGAAAATGTTTAACTTTTTAAAAAAATCTTTACCTATCACATTAGCTCTTCTTTTAGCTTTTCTATGTGCATTTTTTAACATTAAGTTTTCCTTAAAAATAGCTACAATTATATCTGATATTTTTATTCGACTATTGAAACTATTAAGCTTGCCAATGATATTCTTAGCTATTACTACGACACTTTCTGGGCTAGATAATCTACAACAAATTAAATTTTTAGGAAAAAAAGTCTTATATTACACAATTATTACTACTCTTATCTCTGCTTCAATAGCTTGTATTCTTTATATTATTTTATCTCCTGCCCAATCTTATATAGTAAATAATACAAAAAATTCTATAACCTCAACATTAACTAATAAAATAGAATCTATTTCCTATACCCAATCTCTTTGGAATGCTATTCCAACAAACATCTTTGCTACCTTTGTCGAAGGAAATGTTATTGGCATAGCTGTAATAGCTGGAATGATAGGATTTGGAACTTTTTTTTTAAAACAAGAAGAAAAAAAAATTATTCACACTTTTTTTTCGAGTTTCTTTCATCTCTTTTCTAAGCTAATTAATGGAATTATTTATGGATTACCTGTAGCTATTTGGGCTTTTTTAGTTCTTCTTTTTGAAGAATGCCTTAATAAGACTAATAATTTTCAATTCATACTCAAATATCTTCTATGCGTTTTACTGGCTAATGTAATTCAAGGTCTAATTGTTTTGCCCACCATACTAAAAATTAAAGGATTTTTCCCAATAAAGGTCTTGAAAAATATTTATCCAGCTTTATTATTAGCTTTTTTTTCCAAATCATCTAATGCTACTTTACCTGTTACTTTAGACGTTATGGAAAATAAAATGAAAATTCCTCAAAAAATTTCTAATTTTACCCTTCCTTTATGTTCTGTAATTAATATGAATGGATGCGCTGCTTTTATACTTATAACTATTTTATTTATTTCTCAATTACACGGAATGACTTTCAATTTCTTTAACTTAATAGGGCTAATTCTTTTATCATCTACTGCAGCAATTGGTAATGCCGGAGTTCCTTTAGGTTGTTTTTTCCTTTCTGGAGCTCTTTTATTAGGAATGAATATGCCTATTCATATGTTGGGATTTATTCTACCTTTTTATTCATTATTGGATATGATAGAAACCTCTTTAAATGTTTGGTCAGACTGCGTCGTTACACTGTCAGTTTCTAAAGAAATAGAACAACTCTCTATACTCGAGAAAGAACTATAAACAAGTTTAATTTTTCTTTTAAGATTTTTATATTTTGCAAATAACAAGACAATTTTTTCTAAAAAATTATAATAAAAGACTAATTTAGTTTTTTTATATTAAAAATATATCAAAGATAAAAAATAGCCGAGATATTTGCACATATATCGGCTTTTTCTATAAAAGATTAAATTTTATTTTTTATTTTAATCTTCTTAACTGCTCCATGTTTTTTAAATTTATCAAAAGAAATCTTTATTACACCACGTTCACACACAGCTTCTGAAACAGTATCTATATTGACATCATCACTTAAAGGAATAGCATAAGAAAAACTATTTTTCGATTTTCTATAATAATGTTTCTTATCTTCTATCTGCTGCTCTCCTTCTGCTTTAATCCTAAGCACTCGATTATCATCTACACTTATATCTATATCTTCTCCTCTTACTCCAGGAACTTGAGCTTCTATATAAACATGGTCTTCATCTGAAGCAACAGACAGTCCTTCTTTTGAAAATAAATCATCAAACAAAGAAAGACCAAAAAAATTATCAAAAGCACTCCTAGTTTGTTCTCTTAAAGAACTTTCTTCATTATTATGATCAAATGATAAATCTTTATTTCGCGAACAACTCTTTCCATGACATCTATTTAATAGTCCCATAAGACCTCCCAAAACTTTTATCCATAAATAGTTTTTATTTATAATATTTATTTTAACTAATTTTTAGTTTTTAATAAAATTTTTATTGTTTCAATCTCCAATAATTTAATATTTTATTTGATTTTTTATTATCTAATTTAGATTCAATTATCTGAAAAACAAAATCAAAGTCTTCTTTACTTAAAATAGAAATAGTCTCTTTAAATAACTTAAAATTATTAGCTAAACTTATAGAATAAGAACAATATAATGCTATTGAAGATGGTTTAGGAGCTTGATTTGGCAGAATTCTAAGTTTATATCTAAATCCAGAACTTAAACCAAAATCACACATAAATATAACAAATTGTTGTAAAGCTTCCTTAAGAACGTACTTATTGGCTTTATAATTTGAATTACCAACCAAATCAGACAATACAAAACCTGAAGATAATCTTTTTTCTAATAAAATTTTTATAGGACCATAATCAGAATTTATTATAAGTAGTTTATCATCTGAAATTTGAAGAAAAGACAAATTATTTTCTTGAATAAACTTTTTAGCTTTTTGTCTAGTTTGATAAATTTTTTCAGCTTCCATAGAAGAAACAGATGATCGAAATATAGTAATCATAATATCACTAAACTGTTTTAGAAAAAAAACAGAAACATCTTCTGCATAAAAGACACAATTGTAACTATCTATAGAATAATTTTTATGAGAAAGAATTTTTGAAAGATTTTGCTTAATAAATGAAATAAGCTCCAAAGGAATTCTCATAAAATGAATTACATTTTTTTCTTCTTTATCTTTTTTCTTTTCTTCCTCGTTGTATTCTTCTTTATTGTTTTCTAAATTATTTATTTTATCAATTTCGGGTAATAAATTTACGTCTTCCTCTTTTTTTTCTATCTCTTCTTTTTCATGACTTTCTTCGTGTTCTTCTTTTTTTTCTTCTTTTTGAATCTCCATCTGTTCTATTTCAGAAATAGAATCTCCTTCAGAATCTTCAGCTAATCTAACTTCTTCTTTAATATTATCTTCTGTTTCAATTTTTTGTTCTTCATTACTATTATCTACATCTTTAACATTACTAAATTCTTCTTCTTTTTTATTCTCTGTAGATTCTGTCTTTTCATTTTCTTTCAATAAATCTTCAGATACTTCTGTTTTTTCAGAAAAACTATCAACCTTATTCTCTTTTTCTTCATTAGTAGTATCAGTAGTGCTTTCTTCTAAATTTTCTTTATTTTCTTTTATTTCATTTTCTTGAAAATTTTCTTCTTCAATTTTTCCTTTATCACTTTCTTGAACATCAATATCTTTTAAATCATTAATCTCTTTATTTTCAGAACCTAATTCTTTTTCTTTGAATTCTTTTTTTTCTCTCTTTTCTAACTCATTTTTTTCGCCAATATCTTCTTTTTTAGAACTTTCTACATCTGAAGAATCTATTTCTGGTTCTAAATCTAACCCTTTCTTTTCACTGGATAACTCTTCTTCACTCTTTTCTTTACCTTCAAAAGACTCTTCTTCAACCTCTCTTTCTTCTGAAAAAGATTTACTTACTCCATGAAAAATATTCTTTAACTTGTTATTTAAACCACCTCTTAAAGAAACAAATCTTGACTTAAAATCTTTTGAAGGAACTAACTCTTTAGAGTTATTAAAAATAGTTCCTTTAACAATATTTTTAACTTGACTAAAAATTGCAGAATTTTCATTACTCTCAGGGTTATTAATAGGATAATTATTTAAAGAATCTTCATAATTATTTATTGAATAATTAACATTTAATCCATCTGACATATATTTTTTCTTTTAGAAAATAACTTTTTTAGAAAAAATTTTTAGAAAAAAATTGTTTTTGTTTTTGTAATTTTTACTGATTGCTTCTCCGAAATTTTAAATGATTCTATAAATTTAGAATAATCTTGTATAACTTCTTCTTCACTATTATCTCTATAAACAAAAAATACTTGATAAAGCTTATGATTTACTGAAACTAGTTCTCCTCTAAAAAAAATATCATCATTCTTTACCCAAAATTCTAAAGATTTAAATCCATCTCTTTCCGAAGATTTCATTAATAAAACTTGAGACTCTGGAAGAGCCGATAACATTCCTGCAAATCCTTCTTGAAGATTGACTTCTGGTTTAGATATATCTACTTGATCTGGATATTCCCAAACAGAGACTACATAAACAGAATCTTTATTCGTCTCACAAACATAAGTATTATAGCTTATAGAAATATTGCTTTGAGGTATTTCAATTGTTTTTTTAGAAGTAATTGGATCACAAGGAAAAGAAACTGAAAAACCTGTTTCTTTATCACTAAAAGTTTTCCAAGAATCGTTATCATTTATAACCAATACTTTAGAAGCATAATCTTTTTTAATCAAAGAACTAAATTTACTTTCTCCATAACTAAAAAAAGATAAAAATAATCCAATACAAAGAACATTTAAAAAAATATTATTAGAAAATAAACTCATATTAACCAGAAATAAAAATAAATAAACTTAAATTAATTTTACTATAAAAACATTAAAAAAAAACAAAAGATTTTTATTTTATCAATTTAAAATTCTTGTTAACTATACTTTACTTATGTAAAATCTTCACAAAATTAATACAAGGAACAACGAGTGTCTCAAAAAAAAGTTTTTCTTGGAAAAGTAGTTGGTATTCTTCCTGCTCGATGGAATAGTTCTAGATTTCCTGGAAAACCTTTAGCAAAAATTTCTGGGAAAACGGTAATTTCAAGAGCTTATCAACAAGCTTGCAAAGCAAAATTACTTGATCACGTGTCTGTTGCAACAGATGATTCTCGTATTTACAACCACATAATAGATTTAGGTGGTAATGCCATAATGACTTCTTCTCATTGTTCAAATGGTACTGAAAGAATAGCAGAAGTAGTAGTAAACCATTATCCTGAAGCAGAAATTATTGTAAATATTCAAGGAGATGAGCCTTTTATTAATCCAAAAATTTTAGATAATTTAGTAAAAAAAATGCAATTAACTCCAGAAGCAGATCTTGTTACTCCTATTTATAAACAAAAAGCTACTTCTAGAGAATTTTCTCAAAAAACAGTTAAATGTGTTATAAGCCTTGATGGAAAAGCTCTTTATTTTAGTCGTTCTCCCATTCCTGCTTTTTATTCAAAACTTTCAGAACAAGAGTTTTATATACATATGGGCTTGTATTGTTTTCGCAGAGAGCTACTTTTAGAATATTCTCGGCTTCAACCAGGAAAATTAGCTGCTATTGAAGATCTAGAACAATTAAAAATTTTAGAAAATGGAAAAAAAATTTATACCATTTTTGCTAACGAAAAAAGTATTTGCATTGACTATCCTGAAGATATAAAAATGGCAGAAGATTATTTATTATGCAATTCTCATGTATATTCATAACGGGAGGAGTAGTCTCCTCTCTAGGTAAAGGATTAACTGGAGCATCTCTTGCTTTACTCTTAGAAAGAAGTGGTTTTCGAGTAGCAATGTTAAAGCTCGATCCTTATTTGAATTTAGATCCAGGAACAATGAACCCTTTAGAACATGGGGAAGTATATGTTACTGACGATGGTGTAGAAACAGATTTAGACTTAGGTCACTACTATAGATTTACTTCAGGAAACTTAAATAAAAGTTCTGTAGCCACTGCAGGACATATTTATGATGCGGTATTAAAAAAAGAACGTCGAGGCGACTTTCTTGGATGTACAGTTCAAGTAATTCCACATATTACTAATGAAATAAAATCAAGAATTCAAAACTGTTATAATTCCTCTTTGGCTGATATTATCTTAGTAGAAATAGGAGGAACTGTTGGAGATATAGAATCCCTGCCCTTTTTAGAAGCAATAAGACAATTTTGTTATGAACATCAAAAAAACTGTGTAAAAATTCATATGACATATGTTCCCTATATATCAGCAGCAAAAGAAGTTAAAACAAAACCTACCCAACATTCAGTTCAAACTTTGCGAAGTATCGGAATTATACCAGATATGATTATTTGCCGTTCTGAAAAAAATCTTAATGAAGATATTAAAAAAAAGATAAGCTTATTTTGTAGCGTTCCTCAAGATGCTGTTTTTGATGTAGCTGATGTAAAATCAACTATTTACGAACTTCCTTTGTTACTTCATAAACAAAAAATTTCTTCTTTCATATGTTCTTTACTTAATTTAAAAGAAAAAGAAACTATAAATTTAAGTGATTGGGAAGAAATTGTATATAAAGTAAAAAATTCCCAATTTAAAGTTCACATTGGAATAGTAGGAAAATATATTCAGCATAGCGATGCTTATAAATCCATCTTTGAAGCTTTATCTCATGCCAGTATAAATTTAAATTGCAAAGTATGCATTAAAAGTATTGATGCAGAAAACATTACAGAAGATTCTTTAAAAAATATAGATGGTTGTTTAATTCCAGGAGGATTTGGTTCTCGTGGTTGGGAAGGAAAAATTTTTGCTGCTAAATACTGTCGAGAACAAAATATTCCTTGTTTTGGAATCTGTTTAGGATTACAAGTAATTGTAGTTGAATTTGCTAGAAATGTATTAGGCTTAAAAGATGCCAATTCTACTGAAATTGATGAAAATACTTCTAATCCTATAATTTGTATGTTAGATGAACAACAAAATATGACTTACAAAGGTGGAACTATGAGATTAGGAGCTTTTAAGTGTAAACTTAATCCTAATTCTAAAGCATTCTTAGCTTACAACAAAAATGTTATATCAGAACGTCATAGACATAGATTTGAAGTAAATGGCAAATATGCAAACCAATTAGAAATAAATGGTCTTATGATAAGCGGAGTATACGAAAAAAATTATCTTTGTGAAATTGTAGAAAATATCCATCATCCTTGGATGTTAGGTTGTCAATTCCATCCAGAATTTAAATCAAAACCAACTCTTCCACATCCTTTATTTCTCAGCTTTATAAAAGCTATATTGCAGCTTAAAAAAAATTAATTTATGAAGAATATAATTAAGCCTGGAAAAATTTTATGTTTAGATTATGGAAAAGCACGAATTGGGTTAGCTATATCTGATTTATCACAAACTATTGCTTTTCCTTTAAAAGTTATTATTGATAAAAAAAATTTAGAAAATAAAATTTCATTATTAAAACCTATTATTCAAGAACATTGTATTAATAACATTGTTATAGGTAATCCTTTGCTTTTAAATGGACTAAAAAGTCCTCTAGCAAAAGAAGTAGAAACCTTTTCCAATTTAATTTTAATTAATTTAAATATAAAAGCCATTTTATGGGATGAAAGACTTTCTAGCATAGAAGCCGAAAAAATTTTAAAACAAGGATATGTTAATAGAAAAAATAGAACATTAAAAATAGATTCAATTGCAGCAACTTTAATTTTACAAAGTTTTTTAAGTACTCTACATGCTACCAATAAACAGGTATAAATTATGACAAATCTATTTAACTACGTGAATAATAACCAACAATTTTTTAATCCTTTTGTAGCTAAAGAAAGTCAAAACAAAATTCCAGACCCTTGTATTTTAGTTATATTTGGAGCTACAGGTGATTTAACTTCTAGAAAACTCATTCCTGCTATTTATAATTTAGCTAAAATAGGACTCCTTCCTACAAATTTTGTTTGTGTTGGTTTCGCTAGAAGATATAAAACAAATGAAGAATTTCGATCGGAATTAAAAAAAACAGCTCAAGGGTTTATTTCAGAATTTAATGAAAAAATTTGGGATTCTTTATCTATTTATTACTTTCAATCAGATTTTGATAATCAAGAAGGCTATGTTAATCTCACCACTTTTCTGAAAAAAATAGATGAAGATCATCATACAGAAGGAAATAGATTGTTCTACCTTTCTACGCCACCAACATCTTTCGCAAAAATTATTAAAAACCTAAAAAAACATAAATTAATATACAACTCTCAAAATTCCTTTCCTTGGTCACGATTAATTATTGAAAAACCTTTTGGAAAAGATTTACCAAGCGCTCTTAGCTTACAAAAATGTATAGCAAATGCCTTAGATGAATCTCAAGTTTATCGTATTGATCATTATTTAGGTAAAGAAACTGTTCAAAATATTTTATCTTTAAGATTTTCTAATCCTATCTTTGAAGCTTTTTGGAATAACCAATATATTGATCACGTACAAATTTCTGTTAGCGAATCTATTGGCATTGGCACTAGGGGAAACTTCTTTGAGGAAGCGGGCATGCTTAGAGACATGATTCAAAATCACATGATGCAATTATTATGTCTTTTAGCTATGGAACCTCCTTCTTCTTTAGAAGCAGATACCATTCGAGATGAAAAAGTAAAAGTTTTAAAAAGCTTGAGACCTTTCTCTCTACCTAAATTAGATTCTTCTATTATTAGAGGTCAATATACTGAAGGTTACATTAATGGAATAAAAGTCAATGGTTATAGGCAAGAAGACAATATCCCTAAAGATTCCTTAGTAGAAACATTTGTAGCTTTAAAGTTATATATAGATAATTGGAGATGGTCGGGAGTTCCCTTTTATTTAAGAGCAGGAAAAAGATTGCCAAAAAGATGCACAGATGTTGCTATTATTTTTAAAGCTCCTCCTAAAGTTATATTTTCTTCTGAACAATTTGCTTCCTCCGATAACAATATTTTAGTTATCAGAATTCAGCCAAATGAAGGGATAGCTTTAAAATTCAATTGTAAAGTTCCAGGAACACATAATTTAATCCGTCCTGTAAAAATGGATTTTGATTACAATTCTTATTTTGATATTTCTAATGCCACAGCATATGAAAAACTTATCTGTGATGCAATGTTAGGAGATAGTACCTTATTTACTAGAAATGACGAAGTATTAACTTCTTGGGCTTTATTTTCTCCAGTTTTGCACTATTGGAAAGAACATTCCGACACATTAAACTTACATAATTATCCAGCTGGATCTACAGGTCCTGAAGCTGCCGATACTCTCATTCAAGCAGATAAAAGACAATGGAGATTATTATGATAAATAATGATGATATAAACCAGTTTGAACATATTCAAAAAGAATTAGACAAACTACAAAAGACTTCTAGTTTATCTAAAATGCTTCCTTTTTTTTTCAATTTAATTTTATATGTAAAAAAAAGTCAACGCTCCCTTTACCAACATAAAATAATATCTCCTTTAATAGATAAATTTCCTTCAAGAATCATTTTCATAATAGAAGAGGACAACGAAAATATTTCTCAAAAACACTACTTAAATATTACAGTTCAACCTATGTCCGCAGCTAATCGTTGTGAAATTATTTTTATTAATGTTTCTGGATCATATAGAGAAAGAATTCCTTTTCTTATCTATCCAAACTTAATATCTGATTTACCAATATATCTATTATGGACTCTTCCTATAAAACCCAATATTTCGATATTAACATCTATTAGTAAACTTGCATCTCGTATTATTTTTGATGCAAATACAACCCTTAACTTACATGAATTCTTTTCCAGTATTTTTTCTTGTTATGAACATTCTAATTCTTGTATAGCAGACATTAGCTGGACAGCTATTTCTTCTTGGAGAAAATTACTTTCTAACTTTTTTGATTCTCCTGAAACTTTGCATGGATTAAGTTCTTCTAAAAAGATAGTAATTAACTATATTTCTGAAAATAAAATAGAAAATGAATTTAGTCCAAACAAAATTCAAGCTTTATATTTACAAGCTTGGCTAGTAACATCCTTAAACTGGCAGTTAGAAAACCTGCAATTTAAAAATACATTTAAAATAAGTTATATAAATAATAATAAAACTATTACTCAAGTTTTATTACAACCTATCTTACAAGAACAATTTGAAATTGGATCCATAAAATCTATAGAAATCTTTCCTTCTATCTGTTCCGGAACTTATTATTTTCAAAGAGTCTCTTCCAAAGAACAAGTATCTTTAAACTACTCAGAAAGCTATAATAATAGAGAAAATACCCATCCCAAAAAAAATTTCATTATAGGACTTCAAGAAGGTTTAGAAATTATCCAAGAAGTATTTTTTCCTCCATCTCCTTCTCTGTTTTTTAAAAGTTTTAATTTTCTAAAAGATTTATTTGAGAAATACAATGTCAACTAACACATTTCAATATAAAAATAATAATATAATCATTTTTTCTAATTATGATCTTTTTATAAAAGATGCAGCCAAAAATTGGATAAAGTTATGTAACACTTATATCAAAAAAAAAGGAAATTTTTTTGTAGCTCTTTCTGGAGGAAGCACTCCTCAAAAAATCTATAAAGAAATAGTAAATCAAAAAAATACAATCTTAGATACTTCAAAGATTTTTCTATTTTGGAGTGATGAAAGATGTGTTTCTCCAACGGATATTCAAAGTAATTATTTTAATTCTATATCGATACTTTCACAACTAAAAATTCCAGAAAAAAATATTTTTTCTATGCCAGCAGAACACGCTTCTGAACTTGAAGCAAAAAACTACGAACATACTATAAAATCTATAATTCCTAAATCTTCTTTTGATCTCATAATGTTAGGAATTGGAGAAGATGGTCATACTGCTTCCTTATTTCCTCATACTCAAGCACTAAAAGAATTAAATAAATTAGTCGTTATTAATAATGTTCCACAAAAAAATGTTCAAAGAATGACTTTAACTTATCCTTGTTTAAAAAAAGCTAAAAACATTTACATTTATGTATCTGGAGAAAATAAATCTTCTATAATTACCGAGTTATTTATAAATAAAAAAATAGAATACCCCATCAGTTTTGTCTTTTCTAATTCTACTAAAAATACTTGGTTTATAGATAATCTAGCTGGAAAAAGCTTAATAGAAAAATTAAATTTTAATAACTAATAATTTAAGTTTAATTATGCACTAAATATTTGATAAGGTATTTTAAAAATAGATACACTAGAACAAAAAAGCTTATCTCAAAATAATTCATCACAATCAAAATAGACTTTGTAAAAAATAAACTAAAAAATCCAAAAATATGAGCTAATAATAAAAAAATTTCTATTGTTTATTGAAAAAAAACAACTTAAGCCAATGTCTACAATAAATCCTATTTTAATTTCACAATCGGGAATATACCCAAAATGATAACCACAATTCTCTAATAAAAAAGACATCTCATTAAAAATAATCATATTACAAATAATAAAATACAAAAAACATCTTTTTCAAAATTCTTGAAAAAAATACTAATAAAAAATAAAATCTTCTTATTAAAGTAGTAACCTTATGCTAAAAAACACCTTTCTTTTACTTACTTGTTTTTGTTTAGGATTCTTCACAAAAATCTTTTCTGAAAATACAAAAATTCCTTCTTTATCTAATACTTTGATAACAGATGAAAAAGCTTTTTCTATAAAAAAAAAATCAGAACATATTCCTTTTTATGTTCAAGATAGGGACAATAAACTCTTAGGAGTCATTCATAAACCAATATGTGATACAAATAACCCTTCTAAATTTCCTGTTATCATCTTTTGTCATGGTTTAAAAGACAGTAAATATGGAAGATTGGGTTCTTTTATTCGTTTAGCAGAAAAAATAACAGCATCTGGATTTATTGTTATTCGTTTTGATTTTCAAGGATGTGGAGACAGTGAAGGATGTTGGAGTCATAACTTAATTTCTGATTTTGATAAAAATTTTGAATGTATTTTAGACTATGTTCTTAAACTTCCTTTTGTTGAGAAAGATAAAGTAGGAATTTTTGGGCACTCTTTGGGATGTCATACAGCAATTATTGGAGCAGCTAAACATCCTTGTATAAAAACAACTGTTCTTTGGGCTCCTATTGCAAATGGGTGCTTATGGGGATATGATTTTTTAGAAAGATTTAATCCCAATAATAATATTTACTCAATGTTAACTCTGCCTGCTGATGCAGAAGCTACACATTTTAGACATGCTTTTTCAGCAGAATTTCTTGCTATAGAAGACGCTGCAGCTTTAAAACATCTTCCTACTCATTTTTCTGTTCTTCATATTCATGGAATCGATGACTATGTAACTCCTTTTCATCATCAATCCATTTTTTCTTATGAAAATATGCATTCTCAAAGAAAAATAAAATATACTTCTTTAAAAAATACTCAACATGCCTTATCTGAGTGTTCTGAATTATCAGAAATAGAAAATAGCATTATCAACTGGTTTCAAGAAGAACTTAAATAGTCTTATAATTATTTAAGATATTTTTCTAATTAATTGCTTTTTTTTAAATTTCCATTTTCTATTTTAAAAATACCTGAAACAATTAGTAAATCTTATTTAATTAGACCAAACAAACCAAGTTTCAATTGGAAAAAAAATTCTGATTTTACTCGTAATCAAGGAACAATTTTTTCTTAAGAAAATTATTTTAATTTTTCGCAAAAAACTTTTTATTTTAAAATCAGATAATATATTTATTTAGCATCCATTTTCATTTTAATAGAATAATAGCAAGATCCTTAAGCTCAAATTGGATCATTTTTAACAAGTCCTTTTTTATTAGTAACTTCTATCCATTTAAATAGTTGTTTAGAAAGTTACCCAAAAAACATACTTTTATCTACTTTATTGCCTATAAATGAAAATAATATTTTTTCAAAAAATACATATTTAGAAATAATAAACCTTGGAAATATAATTTCTATTAATAATTCTTCATGAAATATCTACCTAATCAACACAATAGATGTTTAAAAACATATAAAAAGAGGGTTTAAAAACCCTCTTTTTATATATCTTTAAACAAAAATTTCTATATGTAAATGATATTTTTATACAATTTTCATATTAAAAAATAATGAATAAGTAATCTTGACAGCAATTAATATGAAGATATATTTAAATAAATAAATGCTAATTATTGCTAAGATAAAATAAATGATAATTAATACAAATAAATATAAAACCATCAAAAACAAAGAGATAAATGGCTTCATCTAGTGGAATTGGAGGGGGTCCAACTCCAATTAATTTATCTGCTGTAGAACAAAAAGCTGCTATAGCAAAAAGCAAAGAAGCTAATGCAGAACAAGAGGCTTCTGAAATTGGTATTACACAAAATCCTGACTTTACTAATCCAGCAGCAGCAACACGAACTAGAAAAAAAGAAACCTCTTTTAAATCTTTATCTACAAGAAGAAAAACTACTTCAACAACAAAAGAAAAAACAATAAAAAGCATCGAAGAACGCCAAAAACACGATGATCTTTCTCAACAATATCAAGAAGAAAATCATGAGCTTGATGCAGATGTTCTTAATAAGTTAAAAAACAAAGTTTCTGAAAATTCTACTCCTGAAGATATCTTATCTCTTGTAGAAGCTAGTTTTTCCGATCCTGTCTTAGCTTTTTCTTCTTTAGAATTCTTATCAGCATCTACAAAATCTCCAAAATTACAACAAGCAATTCAACAAGCCAAGGACAGTTATCAACAAAAGCATCTTCAAGCAATTAAAGGAGGTAAAAATATACTTTTTGCTTCTCAAGAATTTGGAAGCCAATTACAAGTATCTCCTTCTTCATTAAGATCTTTGTATTTAAATGTAACAACATCTATATTATCTTCTAATGAACTCTTTGCCCTTTTATCTAGTCAATATACTCGTGAAGAACAAAAAACTGTTTCCTCTTTTTTATTACAAGGAATGTCTTCAGATTTAAAATCTGAAGGCCCCTCAATAGATCCTACAAAATTACAAGTTCTAATGTCTGAGATAAAATCTCTACAAGCAGTTTTAAATTTATACTCTTTTTTTCAAGATTCTATGCCTAGACTATCATTAATGATGAAATCTGACAACGTTGCACTTCCCAAAGACGTTACCTATGAAACATTAGCAAAAACCTTTCAGGCTATTGTTATGGACAAATTTCCTACGCATACAAAAATCCAAAGAGCAGTTCAAGAAATTTCTGGAGGAGATCCTGATATCATGTCTAATATATTAAATTTGTTTTACCAAGCCTTAACTCAATCTTCTCCAAGGTTATTTGCTTCAGCCGAACAAAGACAACAACTAGGATTAACAATAGCAAATACCTTAGATATTCTTAACGTAAACAATGATGACTACCCTCATCCAGATATTTTTCCTAAAAAACCTTTAAATTAAAAATTATGCAAAACCAATTTGAACAAATATTATCTAACTTAGGCAACATTTTAGGCATACCATTACAACCAGATGAAAATAACACCTGCCAAATACGATTTAATAATAATATTGTTATACAACTAGGCATTAGTCAAGACACTAGAGATTTAATAATATCTTCTACTCTTGGAGAGCTACAAGAAAGTCCTTACAGAAATAGTATTTTTGAAATTGCTTTAAAAATTAATGGAGCTTCACAAATCAACATATCTGGATACATAGGATATGGAGAAGTTTCTCAACAATTATATTTGTTTGATATTTTACGAATGGATTTTATTAAAGAAGATATACTAAGTACCTACCTAACTAATTTTTCTTTCCATGCAAATATTTGGATTAATGCTTTAGAAAATAATACAATTCCTGCTCTTAATGACTTTGGTTTATACCATATGTAATTATCAATGAAAGAATTAATCCGATTTTTAAAAACTACTCCTAGTTTTTCTCATTGGAAAAGAATAGGAATAAAACATCATCATGGAATGTGTGTACCTTTATTCAGTTTACATTCCGACAATAGCTGTGGAATAGGAGAATTCTTAGACTTAATTCCTATGATAGAATTTTGCAAGCAAGTAAATTTTAATGTTTTACAATTGCTACCTTTGAATGATTCAGGATTAGATTCTAGTCCTTACAATTGCATTTCTGCATTTGCCCTAAACCCTATTTACTTATCTATTCTTGCCATTCCAGAAATAAAAAACAATGACAAATACTCCAAACAAATAAAAATTTTAAAGTCATCTAACATGAAAAAAAGTTATATATTTATATATAAACTCAAACATGCCATTCTTTATGACTACTACTTATCCCAAATTTCTAATAAATGTGACAATGATATATTATTTGAAAAATTTAAAAAAAATTCTTCTTTTTGGTTATTCCCTTATTCTCTATTTAAAACATTAAAAATACAATATAATTGGCATTCTTGGAATTTTTGGGATAAAGATATTAGAAATATTAATAATATTTATACTCTCTTTAAAAAATACTATAAGAAAGTTAATTTTCATTGTTACATTCAATATTTATGTTACAAACAATTAAAAAAGGTTAAAGATTATGCTGAACAACACAATTTACTAATTAAAGGAGATCTTCCTATATTAGTAAGTAAGGAAAGTTGCGACGTATGGTTTTATAAAAAATTTTTTTCTTTAAGTAATACAGCTGGAGCTCCTCCAGACATTTATAATAAAAAAGGACAAAATTGGATGTTTCCCTTATATAATTGGAAAAATTTAGAAAAAGAAGATTATATTTGGTGGAAAGAAAGATTAAAACAGCATGTTCAATTTTATGACATCTATCGATTAGATCACATTGTTGGTTTTTTCAGAATTTGGGCTATAAAGCTCACGTCTAATGGACATCAAGGAAAATTTATACCAAAAACAAAAGAAGATTGTTTAAATCAAGGAAAAGCTATCTTAAATATGATGTTACAATCTTCAAAAATGTTACCAATCGGAGAAGATCTAGGGATTGTTCCTGACTATGTTAAAGAAGAAATGTTTAGATTAGGCATTTGTGGAACAAAAATTATTCGTTGGGAAAGAAACTGGGATGGTGATAACTCTTTTCTTCCATATTATAAATATTCCAAACTTTCATTAACATCAGTATCTTCTCATGACTCAGATACTTTATATCAATGGTGGAAAAATTCTCCAAAAGAAGCTCAACTTTTTTCTATATTTAAACAATGGAAATACAAAAAAATTCTTTCTCGTGAAAAACATAGAGAAATCCTAAAAGATAGTCATCATACTCCAAGTCTTTTTCATATTAATTTAATACAAGAATACTTAGCTTTAATTCCAAACTTAATTTCCCCTCATTCACTAAAAGAAAGAATCAATACTCCAGGAACGATTTCAAAAGCTAATTGGTCTTACCGTTGTATTCCTTCTATAGAAGAACTACTAAAACATAATAAATTAAAATCAATAATATCTTCTTTAACTGAAAAATAAGATACTTTCTATCAAAAACTAATAATAGAAAGTATCTTAAAAATTATAATTGAGGATAATGAATAATCTGAAAAGACATAAATTCAACTTTAAAATAACCATTATCTATTAAATAAATACTAAGAGCTCCGCTTTGATCTACAGGGAAGCTAAGATCAACTAAAGCTCCAGGAAAATTCTGTCCATCTTCATTCCACATATACATCCATCCTAAAATATGTTCATTTCCTCCATAATCAGTATATACTAATTTTAAATGACCTCCATATCCATTTCCTAATCCTCCAATTTTATATATATAAACAGAAAAACTATATAATCCCGGACTCAATAATAAAATATCTCCCTCAGAAAATTCAAAATAATTACTATAAGAAGGACTATGACTTGTAAAACTAGCTGGTAAGTAAAGCCAAGGATAATAAGCATTAACATCCCACCAAAAAGCCCCTGCAACTGACTGATAAGAATAATACTGAGGTTGATACTGATTAAACGTATTTAAATTTACTAAATCAGTATCAGAAACTGGATTACCTAAATTAACTATTTTATTATTATTTAAATTTAAAGAAGAACTAGAAGAAAAACCTTGAGAAAACAACGAACTGCTTTGTAAAGTTAAACCATTTTCTACACTAGTACTTCCATAAACATTCACCATATTTTTTGCTAATGTATTTCCAGAAAAATTAGAATCTAGAGAAACATTTAATGTATTTGTATTCAATACATTATTTACATTTATTCCCTTATTTACGTAAGATTGATTCATTCTTATAACCTATTTTTAAGTTGAAAAAATAGGAAAAACAGTTATGCTGAAAACTAAATAATCCATTTTAAAACCATCTCCATTAGCATTTTTTAATTCTATATAACCTCCCGTTTCTCCTTCATTTACAATAACACTAGTTTGTATTGATCCCTGAGAGTTAATTACTCCAGAATTTAACAAACTTGCTGATCCCATAACTACTTCTTTTCCATTATTTGTATAAATAACTTGTATAAATCCTCCATATCCATTTCCTGCATATCCACTTTTTCCAACAGTAATTCCAATTTTATAAATCCCTGGCAATATAAATTGTATTTGTTGATTATTAAATGTTATATACTGAGATACATTATCGGTTGACATAACATTAATTAACTGAGAAGTCCAAATATAACTAGCATTTGCATCCCACCACCAATAAAGATAATGATTTGTTACACCTAAAAAACTTTCAGGAAAACCTTTTTTTAATACTTCTAAATTAATACCATCTGTTAAATTTTTAGGAGAAGGAACTTCAGTAACCCTATTGTTTTGCATATCTATATTTCCATTTGTTATAACGTCTCCATTAAAATTAGCACTTTTTTTAACAACAAAATTTCCTTCTACAGACAAACTATTTATTGTAGCATTTGACATCATTTGTAAATTGCCCGACAATTCAGCGTTGTTTAACACTGATAACGAATCGGTATAACAATTTTCTTCAACTGTTGTAGGTAAATTAATATTTGTAGTTAATGTATTTTTAGATAAAAAACTACTTTCTCTATTATTTTTTAACATTATATTCTCTTTTTTTATTAATTTTTATAAAAAGGCATATCTAATTATCCTATAATTAAAATAAGTTAAGTTATAACCTCCACTAAGGTTCTCAAGAGTTAAGTATGTTCCACTCTGAACATCGTTTTCTGAAACTGAAAACATAGCACCTAAGCAGTTAGATATACTTGCATTTCCCCATCCAGTTACAAATTGAGTATAATTATTTCCAATAGCTATACTTGAATTTGATGACCCCTTCCCAGATAAAATTAAATTCATTTGACCTCCCGTTTCATTGTATCCTTGACCTTTATTGAAACTTATATTTATTTGATAAGTTCCAGGTAAAAGGATCTGTAGAACATTTCCTTGAAAAGATAACATTTTTCCAGCATTTTCCGTTTCATATGTAGCATCTTTTAATGCCTGCCAATCCAACAAGGTTTCTTCTCCCCAAAAATAATTTTTACCATACTGGCTACTTACATACTGAAAAACATCCTGCAAAGAATTCAAATAGTAACTATAATTAACTGCATCTGAACCATTTTCTGGACTACTCAATCCAGTTATCGAACTATTCTGAACATTAACATTCCCATTGCAAATAGAGGAATTTCCTAGATTTGACAAACCTGAAACAGATAACGTCCCTTGTAGTGTTCCTATGCCTTTTACATCTAAAGATGACATATAAGTATTTTCTTCTAAAGAAGTAGTAGAATTTACATTTAAACTATCGGCTTGTGTTCCTCCAGTCACATATAAACTTGTACTTATATTACAAAGAGCTTTCGGATCTGGAATTAATCTATTTAATTTTTTTTTATTATTAATCATAAATTATAAAATCTCTTTAATTTTATTTAATTTAAATTAATCATTAAATAGTTATAAAAAAAATTAAAATCAATTAATATAGAATTGATAAAACAAAAAATTAGTGCATCTAAATATTTAAAAGTTATAATATCACAGTTGTTAAGACAAATAGTAATCTTTACAAAACAATAGGTATGGGATGTTTACAATTAAAGAAGACCAATATTTTGAATACGCAGATGACATTGACTTAGATGTATGCGATTTTGTTTCATTTTTAAATCTTTTATTAGAAAATAAAAGTTCTTTAAATGAAATTTTACATTCTCCAATAAAAACAAAAAATTTTTCCTTAATTTTTGATGAAAAACCTCCCTTTTTAGTTCTAGATATATGTCATAATTCAACTAAGCATCCGTGTTCTCGATTACTAATAGATTCTTCTTTAAAAAATTCTTCCTCTTTATTTCAATCATTAAAGCAACTTTTTTTGAAAAGTGCTCAAAATTACTTATCTTACAAAATTACTCCTCCTAGTTGCGGAGGTGCCCACGCATTTCCTATTTTAGGAACACAAAAAATCTATGTGATAAAAAAACAACAATTTCCTAGTTATACTCCAAAACTTGTTGATTTAGTAAAAAAACATAAACGCTCAGCAAAAATTTTAATTAACAAAATAAATTATGGCAATTTATGGCGAGCTAGACCTAAGAGTGAAATTCTTACAGAAGGAGAAGTTCGTTTAGATTTACAAGGTATAGATCAAGAAAAATTTAATTATCAAATGCAAACTGGTAGAGATACCATAGCTACTGTTCTTATTGATATTGCTATCTCTAAAATTGGTATCCTTTCTGAACAAAGTTATGCTGTAAGAAAGATTAAATCTGGATTTCAACAAAGTTTAGATACCCTACATGTTTATAAAATATCTTTTAATCCAAATTAATTTTAAAATATAAAAATAAAATGAATTTAGTATTAAAATACTAAATTCATCTTTTATTCTTTAAGAAATCAAAAATATTTTCATGAAAAAATTTAAAATAAAAAGAAGTAACTTTTTCTTTTCTTGTAAAAAATCCAAACACAATTTAAATGATGAAAAAGAAAAATTAATTAAATATTTTATTTCAGACTCAATATCTTCCTATAGTTCCCTAAATGAAATTTTGTGCAACTCTCATCATCAAGATTTTTGCTTTGTTATAAATCGATTTCCAAAATTTAATTATTTACGAATAAAAGAAAAAAATAGTCAAAAAACTTTTGCTCTTTTAGCTATTTCTGAAACAGTCATCTCTTCTTGTACAAAAGAAAATCTTTTATTGATTGAGAAAGCTTTTTACATAAGTCTATCAACAAAAAATATTGTTTATTTGGCAGAAGAAAATGATCCTCTACTAAAAGAAAAAAAGCTTCACAAAAATCATTTAAAAACAATAGGTAATTTTAATATGAGCAATGCAAATAATAATGATTATCCTGGAGGATTATTAAAAAACACTAATTTTTTGGGTAAAGCTGTTGATATTACCAAAATAGATCCTGCTGCAGTATCCACCTCTTTAACTGGAATTAATGCTTTAAATTTTGATGTCACAGAAGAAAATTCCATTCCTAGCTCAGACGGAAGGTTTGGAATTCCTCTAGGAACAAAATTTGATCCTATTTTTTGTACTGACGTATCCTTAGATACATCAGTTTTTCAAGAAAATACAGACATTTATGAAAAATTTTCTTTTTCATTAAGTATTGGAGGAGATGGAGAAGATCTACAAGCCAAAGCTTCTGCTTTTTCTTCTAGTTTTACCTGTGATTTTATTACTGAAAATACAACAGAAAATAAAAATACTGTTACATATTCTAATGCAACACATAAGCTTTATGTTTTAAGAAAAAATATTGCTTATGACCCAAAAAAATTTGTTGTTGATGATGAATTTCAATTTTGGGTTACAAAAAAATTAAACCTTCAAAAACCTTCTACTTTTGATGATTTTATTGCTAATGTTGGTACTCATTATGTTACATCTGTTGTTTATGGGGGATTAGGTTACCAAGTTTTAAAAATTGATTCCCAATCTCTTACACAACTAAAAGAAAAACATATTAGCATATCAGCAGCAGCTGAAGAAGTTATGCTTCATGCCACTGCTTCTTATAATAAAAAAGATACTTATTCTTCTTTCTCTCAATCAATCACATCGAAAACGGTTTTTATAGGAGGTACTGTTCTTCCTCATTTATCATCAGAAGATAAAACTTTAGATTTCACAGATTGGTCTGAAAGTGTAATTAACGAACCTGCTGCTATTTCTATAAAAGTAGAAAGAATCTCTGATTTATTAACACCAGATTACTTTCAAAATACAAATCATTCTCTATTAGAAAAAATTAAGAAAAACCTAGATCAAGCCATTACAACTTATCTTAAAAAACATTGTAGAGCTGTACCTAAAACTTGCAGAACAATCATGATACAAGATTCATCACAACTCGTCGGATTTGTTCAAAATGAAAGTCCTTTTAGATCTATTAGTGGTTTCTATACAAAATTTTGGATATCAAATACCTATGCTTTTCCTACAATAAGAGAAAATTCTCCTATGAAATTTTATATAGCTTCTACAACTAACAGACATGTTAGACCACTTCTCCATGGATCAGAAATTTTTATAATATATAAAGATTATCCTCCACTTCCTTACGAAGGTTATAAAAAATTTTTATCTTGGTATAGCACATATACTCAAGCCTACTTTGATTCAACTGATGATGGAAATGGTTATACTTGGATAATCGAAAAAGTTAACAGAAATATTGACGATACTATCAGAGATAGAGATGTTATTCGCATTAAAAAAAGTATTTCTGGAGAACCAAAGTATATTTCAAATGTTCCCTTAAATGATGGTTCTAATACAGTCACATGGACTAGAAATATAAAAGATGCTGAATTTTCTATTAAAATTCTTAATTAAAAAGATTTAATTTAGCAAAATACAAGAAAAACAAAATTCCCTAATTTTACAAAAAATGGGGAATTTTGTTACTAAATTTAAAAAAAATTAATAATTTTTATTAACAATTGCTATTAAAACTATTAGAGATAACAGTTGATTTATAACATCTTAATAAGATATAAGTACAATAATAGCTAATTTATATATTATATAAATGATATGTTTATAGTTAAAGAAGATCAATATTTTAAATATGTAGACGATTTTAATTTAAATATTTATAATTTTGTTTCGTTCTTAAATCTTTTATTAGAAAATAAATTTTTTTTAGATAAAATTTTAAAATTCTCTATAAAAGAAAAAAATCCATTTTTAATTCTAAGCATTAAACATATTTTAGAAAATTCTTTATATTCTCAACTATATGATAGCAAAATATTTAGTAAGCTCTTAGGATTCATTTCAATATTTAAAATAACTTTTCTTAACAATCTCAAAAAAACTATCTATCTTATATGATTGAACCATGCTCTCAAAAACATATCCATACTTTCCTTCTTCCTACCCCCCCCCTATCTCCTCTCTAGGAACTCAAAGAATATATGTAACAAAAAAACAACAATTTTCTAGTTATACTCCAAAACTTGTTGAGCTAGTAAAAAAGCATAAACGTTTAGCAAAAATTTTAATTAATAAAATAAATTATGATAATTTATGGCGAGCTAGCACCAAAAGTGAAATTCTTACAGAAGGAGAAGTTCGTTTAGATTTACAAAGTATAGATCAAAAAAAATTTAATTATCAAATACAAACAGGTAAAGACACTATAGCCGCTGTCCTTATTGATATTGATATTTCTAAAATTAATATTCATTCTGAAAAAAGGTATGCTGTAAGAAAGATTAAATCTGGATTTCAACAAAGTTTAAATACCTTACATGTTCATAAAATATCCTTTAATCCAAATTAATTTCAAATATTTAACCCGAATATTTAAAAAGATTTGAGTCTCACTTACATAAAATAAGATACTAAAATGGGGGCGGCTGGATTTGAACCAACGTATCCGTATGGAGTCGGATTTACAGTCCGATGCAATTGACCGCTATGCGACACCCCCTATAAAAAGACTTGCTGGAGAAAGGAATTGAACCCTCAACCGTTCGATTACAAGTCGAATGCTCTGCCAATTGAGCTACTCCAGCAAAAAGGAAAATTATACAGTTAATATTATTTATTCTCAACACATTTTTAAAGGCTTTTTATAAAGAAATTCGAAAATCTTCATCAGATGGAATAAATTTTTCTTTTTCTTTAACTGCATCCAAAACTTCAAAAGAATGTTCTTTTAATTTTTCAACACATTTTTCTTCTTCTTCTTTTTCCAACTGCTTTAATTGTTTTTTAGACATTTTAGATAACCTTTCTTTGCTAATAGAATATTCTTTTAATTTCCCTTCTAAAACCTCTTTATTTTCTCTATTCGAATATTTTTTAAATAGATTAACACAATCCAAAGAACTATTTTTTAAAACAACAGCTGAAAACTTCATTCTTCCATGAGAATCATATTTGGCAACAGAATTTTTTTTAAGCAAACAACATTGCTTATATTTTTTTCCAGATCCACAAGAACAAGGAGCATTTCTATTAAATTTTTGTCTAGACATAATCTAAAAACTTTTTAATATCTAGTTAATAATATTTCTCTTATTATTATTATGTCTAATGATATTTGATTTTATCATCGCTATTCATTAAAATAATCTCATGTTTCCTATCAAATTACCTTTAGCTCAGCCTCCTTGGAAGTCTTGTGGAAAGAAATTAGAAAGCTTAACACGAAAAGCTTTGCATCAATTTCATATGTTAAACGAAGTAGATAAAATAATTGTGGCTCTTAGTGGAGGAAAAGATAGCCTTTCTTTGTTATTTATGTTACATGCCATTTCTGGTAAAGGATTTCCTTCATTTAAAATACATGCTATTAACATAGCAGGAAAATTTTCTTGTGGAGCTCAAGTAAATAATTCCTACTTATCTGCTATTTGTTCTTCTCTAAATATACCTTATAAATCAATTAATTCTCCTTATAATTCTGACAATCCAGAATGTTATTCATGTTCAAGAGTAAGAAGAAGATTACTTTTTCAAGAAGCTAAAAATTTAAATTGTAATACTATAGCTTTTGGTCATCATAAAGATGATTTAGCTCAAACTATTTTTATGAACTTATTACATAAAGGCGAATTTGCTGGTATGTTACCAAAGATACATATGATAAGATTTAATATTAATATTATTCGTCCTTTAATCTTCGTCTCCGAAGATCAAATTTTAACATTTGCTAAAGAATATAACTTTGCTCGAATATCCTGTCGTTGTCCTGTTATTTCCTTAAGAAAAAAGACTAAAGAAATTTTGAAACAACTTTCATACACATTTCCCAATGTTACTAATAATCTAGCTCACTCAGCCTTACTTTATGGATCTAAGAAATCAGAAAAAATTATTTAATAAAATAGCTTTTTTCATCAAATTCTTAACAACAATTATAACATATGCTTTAATGCCTTATGCAAAGTCTTAATAAAAATGTAAAATTCAACATTTATTACTAAAAAATTTTTAATATTAAAATAATAAAAGGAAATCTATATTAAAAATATTTTACTTAAACAAATTTAAATAATCTTATTTATTAAATAATAATAACACACAAATGTCTTTTATATTTATTCCGATAAACAACATAATAAAAACTAAACTAAGGTTTTTCTATAAGGCTAAAGGATATTAATTATGACAGAAAAAATAAAAATATTACTCACCAACGATGATGGAATTTCCTCTCCAGGAATTAAAATATTAGAAACTATCCTTTTAGATATTGGTTACAATAATATATTTGTTGTTGCTCCTTTGAGAGATCAGTCTGGAGCTGGAGCTTCTTTTTCCTATACTAAGCCGGTAGCTATAGAACATCTTTCTAAATCAACTGATACTTCCCAGTCATGGTCTGTCGATGGAACTCCAGTTGATTGCATTAAGTTAGCTTTAAGCGTTTTATTCAAAAATAATCTTCCTGATTTAGTAATATCTGGAATTAATAGTGGATCTAATGCAGGAAGAAATACTATGTATTCAGGTACAGTTAATGCTGCTTTAGAAGCTAGAATGAAAGGAATTCCTTCAATTTCTTTATCACAAATTTCTAAAATAAATTATTTAAATCCAAAAAAAGTAGCTAAATACTTAAAGATACTTATTGAATATATATTGAAATATTCTTTACCTAAAGATTATATTCTTAATATTAATCTTCCTCAAATAGATAAAAATGAAGAATTTTCAGGTATTAAATTTACAGAACAAGGACATGAAGTCATTATAGAAGATCCAAGATGTATGGGTACTATTAAAAATAAAAATTTTTATGCTTTGGGAACTTTAGTAGGAGCCTTCGTCTATGAAAATCTACACATCCACTCTGAGGAATTTCAATCGTTATATGAAAAATACATTACAGCAGCAATAATTAGTACTTTTAATACCCCTTTAAAAAATTCCAAAGAAAATATAGATTTAATAAAAAAACAATTTAATGAATTTTATTCACAGCATCTAGAAACACTTGTTCAACAAAATTAATGTTACCTTAACAAAAATAAAAAACTATTGAAATTAAACATTTAAACTAGTAAGCTACGTCTTCATTTCTTAAAAAGGATGCGTAGCTCAGTGGTTAGAGCGCCTGTCTTACACACAGGGGGTCATAGGTTCAAATCCTGTCGCATCCATCTAAAAAGAAATGCGGGAATAGTTCAATTGGTTAGAGCACCGCCCTGTCACGGCGGAAGTTGCGGGTTCGAGCCCCGTTTCCCGCGTTTAATTTGAGGATCTTAAAGTTTATGGGAAAAAAAAAATCAAAAAATCAAAGGTTCCGCCATTTTAGTTTTTCTTTATATTACTTTAAAACTTTATCTTGGTTTGTTATTGGAGGTTTCCTAGCTGCTATAGGAGTTCAAGTATTTTTAGTGCCAAATCAATTTATTGATGGAGGAATTGTTGGCCTATCTATCATGGCTGCTCATTTTTTTGGCCACCAATACTTGCCCTATTTCTTAATAATTTTCAATATGCCTTTTGTTATTTTAGCTTACAAACACATTGGAAAGCATTTTGTATTACAAATGATTTCTGCCGTATTTATTTTTTCTTTATGTTTAGCAGCTCTTTATAATATGCCTTTTTGGTTAAAAATTCCCCCATTAATATTTAAAGGCTCTGATTTAGAAATTATTGTTTTAGGCGGCTTTATTATTGGTTGTGGTATTGGGCTTATCATAAGAAATGGAGGATCCACAGATGGAACAGAAATTCTTGGTATCATTATTAATAAAAAACGAGGATTTAGCATTGGACAAGTTATATTATTCGTTAATATATTCATATTTATAGCTGCTGGACTTTCATATAAAAATTGGCATACGGCTTTTATTTCTTTAATGACTTATGTCGTAGCCACAAAAGTTATGGATATAGTCATAGTTGGATTTGAAGATACTAAATCTGTAACTATTATTACAACTATGCCTAAACAACTTGGAAAAGTTTTAATTGATTCTTTAGGAATTGGCTTAACATATTTAAATGCTGAAGGAGGCTATACTGGAGAAAAAAAACAACTTCTTTACATTGTTGTAGAACGTCTTTTATTATCTGAACTAAAAGAAATAGTTTCTAGAGAAGACCCTCAAGCATTTATAGCTATTGAAAATTTACATGAAGTAATTAATGGAAGAAATACTAAATTACATTAATAATTTCCATTCCAAGGTTTATATAAATTATGTTCTTCTTTTAACATATCTAATACTCTTCCTAAAATAGCATTTTCCATCTCTTCTAGGGATTCAAATTTTAAATACCATTGTGGAATTGGAGGTAGAATAACAACATTTAACTTTGCTAACTTTAATAAATTTTCTAAATGAATTGTGCTAAAAGGAGCTTCTCTAGGAACTATGATTAAAGGTCTTTTTTCTTTTATCGCTACATCTGCTGCTCTCCTAATAGAATTATTTGCAAGACCTATACTAATAGCAGAAACTGTAGCCATACTACAGGGAATAATAATCATACCTTGATGTTTATAAGAACCAGAACATGGAGGACAACCTATATCAGAAATATTAAATAAACGAAGTTGTTTTTCATAATTCTTAAAAAACTCTTTTAATCCTCGTTTACTTGATATTAAATGAGAAACTTCAAAAAATAAAGTCTTATATCCAGAAGTACTTACTAAAACATCTACATTATAACCACTATCTAAAAGCCACTGAATTAACTTTAAAGCTAAAATGACCCCAGAAGCACCAGTAATACCAACAATATAATTTTTTTTCATTTCAATTTAGATATAAATAAAATAATAAACAAAGAGAATAGCGATAACGAAATTAAAACATTAGAAAAAAAGAAAGCTTCTTCCCAAGAAAAAAACTTCTTAGAAGAAAAATTTAAAGTTGCTTGTAACTTCATACATAAATAAATTAAAGTTACAAAAAAAAATGCCAGCAAGACATAATAAAACATAGAAAAATGAGATAAAAATCCCAAAAAAATTAATAATAAAAAAGATATACCATAACAAAAATATACAGTTAAAATAGAAGCTCTTTCTCCTAAAATAGAAGGAAAACTAAATAAGCTTTGCTGCTTATCAAATTCTTTATCAAGAATGCTATATATAATATCATTAGCAGAAATAAATAAACCTACAATAATAGCATAAACAAAACAAAATAAATTAAACTCTGATAAAAGAACTTCTCCTACAATAATAACAGCAAACAAATAAATACATCCTAAAACAAAATGACAACAAACATGAAAACGCTTTGTATAAGGATATACAATAATAAATAAAGAAGCTAAACAACTTTCAAAAAAACACCGAAAACTAATATAACAAGAAAAAATCAAAAAAATAATAACATTTAAAACGGCATATATATAAGCTACTCTTATTGAAAGAAGTTTCGATGGAAGTGTTCTATTACTCGTCCTAGGATTCTTTTTATCAAAATCATAATCTATAATTTGATTAATAATTATTCCAAATGATCTCACAAAAAAAAGTATAGGTGTTCCAAAAAGCAACTTCTTGAAAAAAGAATAATTAAGAACATCTAATTTTTGATATAGAGATAATAAAAAAAAAACAAAAGATCCTAAAAATAAAAAAGAAAAAACACTATACTTTAAAGCAATAAAAGATTTCAGTGTTTTTAGCATATTTTTAAGATAAAAACTTATTCAAGATACTGTATGTATATG
Organism: uncultured Chlamydiaceae bacterium; assembly: GCA_963558895.1. Taxonomy (GTDB): domain Bacteria; phylum Chlamydiota; class Chlamydiia; order Chlamydiales; family Chlamydiaceae; genus CAUWIK01. The sequence continues at coordinate 42,601 of CAUWIK010000001.1, forward strand.
ACATAATTAACAAAAAAAAACAATTGCTAATTACTAAATTAATGAAAATTTTATCTTCAAAAAAATTAACCATAACTTTTCTAGGTGGATCTAAAATACAATCTTCTAATTCCTTTTATTCTACAGCACAATTATTATCTAAAAAACTTTCTTTACTTGGTCATCACATTTTAACTGGAGGAGGTTATGGAATAATGGAAGCAGGAAATAAGGGAGCTTTTTCAGTTTCCATTAACCAATCAAAAGCTTTTTTATGTTATGGTGAAAAATCTAACAATTACATTGCTAAAAAAAACATAAGATATTTTAAAACTTTTCAAAAAAGAAAACTATCTCTACTTCAAAAAGCATCTATAATTATATTTTTTCCAGGTGGACTAGGTTCGTTAAATGAACTAACTGAACTCTTAGTTTTAATGCAAAATAAAAAACTTCCCTTAAAAAAAACAATACTATTTAACGAAAGCTTTTGGCAACCATTAATATATTGGCTACAAACTCAAATTATTTCTCACAAACTAGCTAATGCAAAAGATCTAAAGTGTTTGACCTTCAGTAATTCTATAGAAAAAATTCTATCTATTGTTGAAAAAGAATCCAAGAAATTACAAGTTGCTTACAAAGAAAAATTATAACCTGCTTGTAAAAGATCATCAACAAAACAAATATCATAATTTACATTTATAAAATCCAAATTATTCATCATAAACTGATGAAAAGGTATAGTTGAATGAACTCCGCCAATGTGAAATTCTCTTAATGCTCTATTCATAATAGCAATAGCTTCTTTACGATCTTTTCCTTTAGTAATAAGTTTAGAAATCATTGAGTCATAATAAGGAGGAATAGAATAACCACTATAGCAAGCACTATCTACACGAACATGAGGACCTGCTGGAGAGAAATAATATTCTAATTTTCCTGGAGAAGGAGAAAAATTATTACTCGGATCTTCAGCATTAATACGACATTGTATAACATGACCATTAAATTTAATATTCTTTTGCTTCCAAGGTAACTTCTTCCCCATCGCTATCTCAAGTTGAGCTTTAACTAAATCAATTCCAGTAACTTCTTCAGTAATTGTATGTTCTACTTGAATACGAGTATTCATTTCCATAAAGTAAAATTTTTTATTCTTATCAAGCAAAAACTCAACAGTTCCTGCAGAAAAATAACCAACAGCTTTAGCCAACTCTATTGAAATTTTTCCTATTTTTTCCCTTATTTCTGGTGTTAAAACTGGGCTAGGTGTTTCTTCTATTAATTTTTGTCTTCTGCGTTGAATAGTACAATCCCTTTCTCCCAAATGGACATAATTTCCATATTTATCCCCTAAAATTTGTACTTCAAGATGCCTAGGCCTTTCTATCAATTTTTCTATGTAAACAGATGGATTATTAAAACTAGCAGAAGCTTCTGCACAAGCTGCTGAAAAACATCTTGGAAAATCTTTTGCAGATTCAACCAAACGAATACCTTTTCCTCCACCTCCAGCAACTGCTTTAATAACTATAGGAAAACCTATCTCTTTCGCAATTTCAAGTCCAATTTTTTCATCTTGAACAATACCATTAGAACCAGGAATTGTTGGACATTTAATTTTTTTTGCTAAAGCCTTTGCCTGTATTTTATCACCCATGGTAGCAATAGATGAAGACATAGGCCCTATAAAATTCAATCCACAACTTTCACAAATAGAAGCAAAATTGGCATTCTCACTAAGAAAACCATATCCTGGATGTATAGCATCTGCACCTGTAATTTCACAAGCTGCAAGTAAATTCGATATTTTTAAATAAGATTTTGTGGCTTGAGGCTCACCTATGCAAATAGCTTCATCGGACAAAAGAACATGAAGAGCTTCTGCATCTGCTTCAGAATATACAGCAACTGTAGCTAATCCTAAATCATGACACGCTCTAATAATCCTAACAGCTATTTCTCCCCTATTTGCTATCAATACCTTTTTCATATTTATCCTTTTTCCTCAATACGAAATAATTTTGAGCCAAACTGAACAGGATCACTACTATTAACTAAAATTTCTGCAACAACTCCTGAAACTCCTGCTTTTACTTCATTCATTACTTTCATAGCCTCTATAATACACACAACAGTATCTTCTGAAACATAGTCTCCAATCTTCACATAAGGAGGTTGATCTGGTGATGGCGTAGAATAAAAAGTTCCGACCATAGGTGAAGAAATAAAAGTCCCTTTTACAAAAGTTTCTTCTGAAGAAGAATCGGATGAATTTTGTACAGGAATTGAAGGATTATTAGACATAAAAACAGCTTTTTCATTAGAAAAATGATCAATAACTTTATAAGAAGAATTATTATTAATAGAATCAATAGAAGATCGTTCTAGCTCTAATTCAAATCCTTCTTTTTTAAGAACAAAACGAGTTAGTCCATTTCTAACCATTGATACCATTAACTTTTCTATTTGTTTTAAATCCATATTCCTTTCCTATACTCTTTGAATATACTCGCTAGTACGAGTGTCTATTTTTATTATATCTCCAATCTCTATAAATGGAGGAACTTGTATCTCTGCTCCTGTTTCTAATATTGCTGTTTTAGTACCACCTGTTAAAGATACTTCAGAACTAGAAAAATCTGTTTTAGCAATCATAAGTTCTAAAAAATTTGGCAAATCTAAAGAAAAAATAGAATCCTTATAACCAGTTGCAGTTAATTGTATTCCTGGTTTCAAAAATAAAATTTTATTAGATACTATTTTTGATGGAACTAATATTTTCTCATAAGTACCTATATCCAAAAATAAAAAATTATCTCCTTCTTGATACAAATATTCTAAAACTTTTGTACTCAAAGAAACTTCTTTGACTTCTTGGTTAAGTTTAAAAGTCTTTTCAAGTTGTAAATCAGAATCAAGTTCTTTTATTTTTACATGAATAAAAGGATCTCCTTTTTCTTGAGAAATTTTTTCAACGGTAATTACTTTATATAACTTATCTTTTAAAGAAATCACCATTCCTGAACTTAATTGACTACTAGCTACCATAATCTTTATTCTCCAATATTATGTAAAAAACTAACTTTATCTTTCATACAACCTTCTTGATTGTTAAAAAGATAAGATCCTGACACTAAAAAATTAGCTCCAGCTCTAACGCATTCCAATGCTGTCCTATTATCTATCCCTCCATCAACCCCTATTAGAAAAGGTTCTTTTTTTCCATTTTGTTTATTAAATCTTTGAATATTAAATTTATCACAATAACTCCTTGTATATGCTATTTTATCCAAAGTTTTCGATAAAAATTGTTGTCCACAAAAACCAGGATTAACTGTCATAATCAAAATATAATCAATCATAGTTAAAAATTTAGGAATAAATTCAAAAGAAGTTTCTGGAGAAAAAGCCAAGCCAGCTTCTATATTACACTTCCTAATATATTGTAACATCTCTTCAAGATTTTCTGTTGATTCAAAATGAATTGAAATTCTATCTGCTCCAGCTTTAACAAAATCCTCTATTAACTCAAAAGAATTATAAGTCATCATATGTACATCTAAAAATAAATCTGTTGATTTATTAATTGCCATCACAGCTTTAGGTCCCAAAGTTAAATTAGGAACAAAATGACCATCCATAATATCTATATGTATAGCATCTGCGCCACTTTTTTCTATCATTTCTGCTTCTTTTCCTAATTTGGAAAAGTCACCAGCAAAAATGGATGCAGCAACAAAAATATCTAATTTTTCAAACATTTGTAAAAAATAAATTCTAAATACAAAAAGATAATAATAAAATTATAAAGAGTATTTTACAACATATCTGTTGTTAGTTCTTATTAATAAGATCATTATCGTGACAAAAAACAACTACTCTTATATGTTCTTAATTCCAGTTTAATCAATTTTTAACAATTTTTATTTTTACATGAAACAAAAAGAATTTTTTTCTTCAAGATTAGGTTTCGTGCTATCAATGATTGGCATAGCTATTGGAGCAGGAAATATCTGGAGATTTCCAAGAATTGTTGCTCAAAATGGTGGTTTAGTTTTCTTAGTTTTATGGTTCATGTTTTTAATTACTTGGTCAATACCTTTAATTATCATAGAACTTGGCATTGGTAAACTCACAAAAAAAGCTCCTATAGGAGCTGTCATAAAAACTGCAGGAAAAAATTTTGCTTGGGCTGGAGCTTTTATAGCTCTTGTTACAACTGCTATATTAGCTTATTATTCATCAGTTGTTGGTTGGGGAGCTTCTTATTTTATTTATTCCATAAAAGGCATTTTATTTTCTCATAGTAATCTCGAATTACTTTGGAATGATCATTGCTGTTCTATGCAACCTTTATTCTTTCATTTTCTTTCAATTTTATTTGCAACATTTATTACGTACAATGGAATAAAAAAAGGAATAGAAAGATGTAATAAAATACTCATTCCATTATTCATCTTTTGTCTTGTCATTATTTTTATCAGAGCCATTACTCTTCCTAATGCTTGGTTGGGTATAAAAAGCTTGTTTTCTCTAAATGTAACAGATTTTAAAAATTATAAAATATGGATAGAAGCCCTTACTCAAAATGCTTGGGATACTGGGGCTGGTTGGGGACTTCTTCTTGTGTATGCTGGATATGTTAGAAAAAAAGAAGCCATTGTAAGTAACGGGATTATCACAGCAGTTTCTAATAACATAGTATCTTTAATTATGGGAATTATTGTATTTTCTGCCGTTTTTTCTTTGGATAATCAAGGAATTTTAGCTTTAATTAGTGGTTCTGGATCATCTAATCTCGGTTTAACATTTATTTATTTACCTAAATTATTTTCTCAACTACCAGGAAGTATATTGATTAAAATCTTTTTTTCATCTGCATTCTTCTTAGCTTTTGCTGTAGCTGCTCTTTCTTCCTTAATTTCCATGTTTTTACTAACCGCTCAAACTATTGAAGAACTAAATATATCAAAAAAAATTTCTTTCATTATTACTGCTATTATTTCCTTCTTATTAGGTATTCCCTCTGCTTTAAAACCATCTTTCTTCAACAATCAAGACACTGTCTGGGGAATAGGTCTTATCATTAATGGTTTAATAATTGCTCTTAGTGTAATTAAATATGGTTTAATTAAATTCAAAAAGAAAGTCATTAATAACGTCTCTAACGACATTCATTTAAATAAAAATTTTGATTTCCTTATCAAAATAGTAATCCCCATAGAAGGAATTAGCTTAGTTTGTTGGTATTTTTACCAAAGTTTCATTTCAAACCCTAAATCTTGGTTTTACCCTTTTTCATTAACCAGTCTTGCAAATTTAATCTTACAATGGAGCATTCCTTTAATAATCTTTATCTCTTTTAACAAATGGCTAATAAAAAGAAATCATTCTAAATAAAATTACTTTTTACTTTAAATAAAGATTAATGTTATTATTCTTTTGTTTAAATAATAATGGTTGTTTAATGTCTTCTCCTTCATATGCTATACCTCGACCTTCTCAGGCTTATAATCATTTCAATATTACAATTTCTTCCAAACCAGGAACAATACCTGCAGCTTGCTTTGGTACAATAGCTATTGTTTTAGCTATAATAGCTTTAGCTATGTCTATTATTTTTATTTTAGGAGCAACTGGCGTTATTCCTGCTGTATCTTCACTAGTAGCTATTTCTTCTCTAGGAACTAGTTTAGGGTTAACAGCAGCTATGGCTGTAATTTGTACTATAAATATTTCTATATTTTCAATTATGGCAGCGTTAGGAATTCTTCTTATTAGATACGCTCATGGTAATCAAACTCTTCATTTTGTACAGGAAAATAATTCATAAATACGTAGTTAATAATGAAAATTTCTAATGCAACAGTACAGGCACTTAAGACAGAAATGGCATGTCTTCACTCTCTTATTGTAACCAATCAAAAAACTCTCAATGAATTAAAATTAGAGTTACTAAAAGAGAAATCCAATCAAGCAAGAAAAGCAGGAGTAACTATATTAACATCATTAATTCTAGCAATTCTGTTTATATCTCTCATAGGAATTATTCTATTGCCTCTTTGTTTAACTGGGCATTTAAGTTCTTTAGCTTTAGCATTAGGTACTCAACAAGTAACTGTTTTAGCTTTGGTAGCTTGTTCTATTGTATTTCTAGTTTGCTTAGCTGCTGTAATTTGTTTATTTATAAATGGGAATGAAAATAAAATTTCTATAAAATAAATAATAAACAACTTGTTTTTATTTCCATTTTAAAATAAAATGTTTCCTTTTAAGTAACTAATAGGTTGATATGGTGAAATGGAAAAAACCATTCGCTTGCTTTTTAACCTATATCCAGGAGAAGGAAAAAAAGTTTCTTTATTTCTTTTCCTTGGCTTATTATGGGGCATAGGAAATTACGGTACTCTAACCCTCTCTGAGGGCTTGTTTGTTGAACATGTAGGAATTCAAGGATTGCCTTCTGTTTATTTTTGGTCCTCTATATTTTCTTGTAGTTGTGCTTTATTCATTCTTTACTCCCTTTCTAAAAGAAAAATATCTTCAAGTTTGTTATTTCTATTTCCCATAGTGCTTACTTTAGTTTTTAATCTAATTTTTTTAATTTTAACTTGTTATTTTCCTACATCAATATTACCTCGCGTTTATTTTTTTTATCGTTTATTTGGGTGGAGTTTAACTATTCTTGCTTTTACAGCTTTTTGGACATTTACTGATGAATTCTTTAATTTACAAGATGGAAAAAGATTTTTTAGCATATTTAATGCTGTTATTTTTTTAGGAGATGCTATTGGTAATGGAGTTATTTCTCTTATTAATGTTATTGGAATAAAAGGAATTCTATGTTTCTTTTCTTTATGCTCAACATTCGCTATTCCTCTCGTATTTGTTATTTCTAAACAACTTAATTTCCTTTCTAAAGAACACTCTTGTTATATAGATAAAGAACAAAACATTTCTATAAAACAATCAATTTCAATAGTTTCAAAGTCAAAATTTTCTATTTGTCTAATAGCTTTTTATTTTTGCATGCAATTATTAGCTATTTTAACTGAATATAATTATCTCGATGTATTTCAAAAAATATTTTTTTCCCCTGAAAAACCTTACAATCTTACACGATTTCTAAGTTTATGTGGAATTTGGATTTCTGTAGGTAATATGATCTTTGCTTTTACAGCTTACAGTAGAATAGTAAAAAAAATTGGTATTAATAATATTATTATTATTGCTCCTATTTTATTTCTTTGTTTATTTTCCATTTGGCTAAAATATTCGTGCCTATTCTTAGCTACTTTAAGTGTTATTGCTAGAGAAGGTCTTATTTATGCTTTAGATGATAATAACTTACAGCTCCTCATCTCTGGTGTTCCTAATAAACTTAGAAGTCATATAAGAATTTTTATAGAATCATTTATAGAACCTATAGGTATGTTATTTTGCTCTGGATTGTGTTTTATTTTTTCAAATACACAAATTTTTATTTGTTTTAGTATTTCTTTAATAACTACATTTTTAGTTTTACTTCTACGTCATTTCTATCCCAAAGCCATTTTTTCAAACTTAAGCTATAACAAAATATCATTTGATAAAGAATTATCTGTTTGGCTAAGCCAACTTTCTAATAAAGAAAAACGTCTAACAGAAATTTTTCTATTGCTTGCTTTACGAAAACAAGATGAAAAAGAACAACTTGTAGCCTTTCAACATTTACTTAAAATAAACAACCCCAGTTTATTGCCTAGACTATTAAATCATATTAACAAATTCAGTTTACCTAGAAAAATATTAGCTATAGAAATTTTAAGAGAAAGTAAATCAGCTACAGCTCCTTTAGCCCTCGAATTATTAGAAAGATGGAGAAAATCTTCTCCTCATCCAGCTATCCAAAGTGCTATTCAAATGTATTTATCTCGTCATTGTTTACTAAATCCTATTAATGTTATTCAAGATCTTGATAATCCTTGTTTATATTTAAAAATAGCAGCTATCCTAACAATAAGAAAAAAAACAAGTACCTCTTCTGTTATTTACCAAAAAGCTGAAGGAAAAATACATGAAATCTTATCTTCTAATAATTTAGAAGAAGTATGTGCTGGTATTAAATTATTAGGATTTGAAGGTAAAGAAGAATATTTAGATATTTTAATTAATTTTTTGGAGTCGTCTTCGGATACAAAAATATTAAAAGCTTCTAGTTTTTCACTACATCAAATAATTACACCAGAACATACAAAATACACTCCAAATTTAATTTTTTTACTAGAAAAAATAAAAGATGAAATAACTCAAAATAATATTCTTAAATCGCTCAGTAAAATTATTACTGTTAATAATCTAAAAAATTTATTACTAGCTTCAAAAAACTTTCGTCCCAAAGAAAGAGCAATTTTAGAAAAAATAATTATTAGCTTAGGATCTATTGCTTCTCCTATATTACTTACAATTTTATATGAAGATGAAGTTCACGATCGTATTAGAATCTCTTGTGCAAAAATTCTTAGACAAATTGATTCAAATATTTTACGAAAAAACAATTATAGAATCATAAAAAAAGAAATAGATAAAGCTTACTTTTATGCTTATCATCAAAAATATATTCAACAAGCCTATCCTCACTTAAATCTAAATCTTTTAGTTATGACTTTAGAAATAAATTACTGTTCTTCTATAGATTTTATTATACAACTTCTAGGAATATCTGGGACATGGTCTGCAGATCCAAACATTTTAACAATGTCTTTAAAAAATTATAATTCTAAAACACGTGCTCAAGCATTAGAATTTCTGCAAAAAATGTGCGGTAATAATATTTTCTCTTTTGTTGAACCTCTTTTAAATAAAGAGTTCAATGTAGATGTTACAAAATATTACATAAAATCTTATGGAAGTTTATTTCCTTTAAGCAAATTATTAACAATAATGCTAAAATCTCCTTTTGGGTTTAATCAAGTAGTAGCCAAAAAACTACAAGAAGAATTTATAACTAAAGAAAAAAATTATGAAGAAATTTCAGTTTATCAAGTAAATAATCAATCTAAAAAAGAACAAAAAACCAACTTTGCTTATAACTAATATGGTAATAATATATGCCCCATAATTGTAACAACATTATTGACAGAGCTTTTTTTCTAAAAAAAACACAGATTTTTTCTTCTCTAGATTTAGACTTCTTACTCTCTATTTCTGAAAATATGGAAATTACTTACCATAAAGAAAATACTCCTATTTTTGAATATAATCAAACAGGATCCCATCTTTATATTATTTGTGAAGGAATAATTGAAATTATTGATGCAAATAAAAAATTAATTTGTGAATTATTTATACAAGATTTTTTTGGCGATGAAAATCTATTTCATTATAAAAATAGACTTTATACAGCAAAAACAAAAACAAAAGCTGCTACATTATCTTTAAATAAACAACAATTCCAAAGCATTATTTTGGAATGTCCTTCTGTAGCTATTTCTTTATTAGAACTATACTCTAAAAACATTTCTTTTAGATTACGTTAATTTGGACTTTTTTAAAAAGTCCAAATTAACTACTTAAAAATCTAACTTTCAGACTTTTTAGATTTAATATATTCAATAGCATCTCCTACAGTTCTAAGCTTTTCAGCTTCTTCTTCAGAAATTTCAAAACCAAACTTTTCTTCGAATGTCATTATTAATTCTGTTAAATCCAAGCTATCAGCATTTAAATCTTCTATAAAAGATTTTTCAGAAGAAACATCTTTCTCTTCCACTCCTAATTGTTCTACAATTATATCTATAATTTCCTGTTCTAAAGACATATACTTATTTCCTTTATGCTTTTTATATAAGAAATGAATAATTATATTCTTGTAAAAAACTTTTTCGCAAGAATTGTATAAATTAAAAAATCATTTTTAATCAGATAAACCACCATCAACAGATAAAACCTGTCCAGTCACATAATCAGAAGAAGAACTAGCTAAAAATAAAGCAGCTTTTGCTATTTCTTCCGGGAATCCCATTCGTTTCATAGGAATTATCTCTAACCAACGATCTAATAACTCTTGTTTTAATACTTTGGTCATATCAGTACCTATGAAACCAGGAGCTATACAGTTAACATTAATATTTCTAGAAGCTACTTCTTTAGCAAGAGCCTTAGAAAAACCAATTAATCCTGCTTTACTTGCAGCATAATTAGTTTGCCCAGGACTTCCATGTAACCCTACTACTGATGAAATATTAATAATTTTTCCTTGTTTAGCTTTCATCATATGGCGAATTACACTGGAACAAGTGTAATAAGCTGAAAATAAATTAACTCTCAGCACATTTTCCCAATCCTCTTCTGATAATTTCATAAGCAGAGCATCTCGAGTAATTCCTGCATTATTTACTAAAATTTCAATAGAACCAAATTCTTTTATAAAATCTTCTAAACCTTGTTTCACTGCACGAAGATTACTAACATCAACTTTACTAAAAGACACTTTACTTCCAGAAACTACTGAAGAAAGTTCTTGCACTGACTTATTTCCAACTTCTTCTGATAAACCCCAAATTGAAACAGAAGCACCTTCTTTTAAAAATTCTTTAGCAATAGCTAACCCAATTCCCCGAGTTCCTCCAGTTACAATAGCATTTTTTCCTTGTAACATTCCATTCATAATCTCTTTTCATCTCCAAAAAAATTAAAAAATTCTTCTAATTCAGATATTTTGCCTACATTAATTGTTGGTTTAAGTCCACCTATCTGCTTGTTTAAATTACTTAAAATTTTTCCAGCTCCTACTTCAATAAAAATATCTACTTCTGAATTCATTAAAATAATACTTTGATACCAACGTACAGGAGAACATATTTGTTTTAATAAATTATTTTTAATATCTAAAGAATTATAAACTTTATCCGAAGAAGTATTCATAATTATATCAATGTCAGTCTCTCTAACTGGCATCTTGTCAATCATTTCTTTTAGAAAATTATTTTCAGGCAAACGCATATAAGGAGAATGAAAAGCTCCAAAAACATCTAATTTAACAACTCTTTTAGCTCCAATTTTTTTAAACTCATCAGATAGTCGATCTATATCGATTAATGACCCAGAAATCACAGTTTGGCTAGGTGAATTATAATTAGCTATCCAAACATCCAATCCTGGATAACAATCTAAAACTTGTTCTACTTTCTCTGAAGAAAGCCCTAAAACAGCCGCCATACCCCCTTGTTTACTTAAACAAGCTTTATTCATTAATTCCCCACGACACTTAACTATCGGTAATAAATCTTCAAAAAGAACTTTTTTTGCAGCCGTAATAGCTGTATATTCACCTAAACTTAATCCTGCAACTACTTTAATGTTTAAAAAAGGAAATTGTTGAATCATTTTCTTTAAAATCATACAACTATGAACATAAAGGGCTGTTTGACTATACATTGTCTCTATTAGTTTTTCTTTAGGTCCATTAATCATAATTTTTGACAAAGAAAAACCTAGTATGTCATCAGCACATTCTAAAAACTCATTTAATTCAGGAAACTTTAATAAAAAATCACTTCCCATTCCAACATATTGACTCCCTTGCCCAGGAAAAATAAGCCCTACTTTCACATCATTCCTTTTCTAATTAAATTTGTTTTAAAATAGCTGCTCCCCAAGAAAGTCCTCCTCCGAAACCAACTAAGAGCATATGTTCTTTAGATTGAACTTTATTTAAGGCTAATAATTCATCTAAAGCAATTCCAATAGAAGAAGCCGCCGTATTACCATAACGTTCAACTGTAAGAAAAATTTTTTCATCACTAATAGAAAACCTTTTAGCTATAGCATCAATAATTCTTTGATTAGCCTGATGAGGAACTAACCAATCGATATCCGACTCTTTCAAATTTACTTTAGATAAACATATTAATGAAGCTTGTTGCATTCTTCTTACAGCATGTTTAAAAACTTCTTTTCCTTCCATGCTAATATAAGGACTTTTCCCTTTAGAACACGAATTTCCCAAAGGAAATCTACTTCCTCCTAAAGGTAATGTTAACAATTCTCCTAAAGAACCATCAGCTCCTAAAACAACTTCTAAAATTTGCTGTTCATTTTTCCTATTAGAATTACCAATAACAGCAGCAGAAGCTCCATCACCAAATAAAATACATGTATTTCTATCTTTATAATCTACAAAAGCCGATAGTTTATCTGCGGCTATTAACAATACATTTTCATACATTCCAGACTCAACATAACTTTTAGCTATAGAAAGTCCATATAAAAAGCCTGTACATGCTGTCAAACAATCAAAAGCAGGAATTTCTTCCAGTTCTAAAGCACTTTGAGCTAATGCAGCACTACTAGGAAAAATATAATCAGGAGAAGAAGTTGCAAAAACAATACATGAAATCTCTTCTTTCTTAATTCCAGATCGTTCTATAGCTATTTTAGCAGCTTCAACTCCCATAAAAGAAGCATGTTCTTCTTCAGAAGCTATCCTTCTTTCTTTTATTCCTGTTCGAGATACAATCCACTCATCAGAAGTATCTACCATTTTTTCCAAGTCAGCATTAGTTAAAATTTTCTTGGGTAAATAAGATCCTGTTCCCAGAATTGTTGCTATCTTCTTATTCACTACTATCCTTTTATGATTATGTAATATGCTTATAAATAACTTTTTACTTTAACAAAAAGCTGCTTAAAATAAAACTTCTTAAATAAGAACTATCAGGTTAACTTTATGCCAAAATATCCAGAACATTTATCAAAACTTATTCTTTCTCTTAAAAAACTTCCAAGTATTGGAGAAAAAACAGCAGAAAGACTAGCTTTTCACCTCATTAGCAACCCTTCATCACAAATAGAAGAACTGGGATTACTTATTCAAAATTTACCAAAAAAAATTTCTACTTGTCCTCAATGTAATTGTCTCATTGAAATAAATTCAAAAAATTGTGTTTTTTGTAGCCCCAGCTTTAGAGACACCTCAGTAATTTGTGTCTTAGCTCAACCAAAAGATGCTTTTATTTTAGAAAGTACCAAATGTTTTAAAGGAAGTTACTACATTATAGGAGAACTCTTATCTCCTTTAAAAAAAAATAAGATATTTTATAATAACATAGAAAAACTTAAAAATAAAATTATAAAATCAAAACCAAAAGAACTGATATTATCCTTAGATGCTACTTTAGAAGGAGACACAACAGCTTTATATATAAAAAAAGAATTTTCCGAATTGTCTCTTAGAATTTCTAGATTAGCTTTAGGAGTTCCTGTAGGTCTATCTTTTGAATATCTAGATGGAAATACTTTAGAAAGAGCTTTTATTGGTAGAAATACCTATTAAATAATTAATTAAAATATTTTCAATCTTGCAAGAATAAACTTTCTTCTCTATGATCCCTAATTCAATGTTTTTTTCTTAAGCTATGAAACCTAAAAATAAAATTTTCTTAGTATTAACTATTTGTCTTTTATTTACTTCTATCATTAGCCATGCTAAGCAAGAAGAATGCCCTATAATTATCGAAAATATTCAAATTATTGTCACTAACTCTAATCATTCAATAAGTAATGATAAACTAAAATCAAAAAAAGGCCATCTGTTTTCGCAAAATACTTTCGATCAAGATTTAAAAAATCTTTCAGAAGATTATGATTCTGTTGAACCTAAAATTACAATAGAAAATGGGAAAGCCATCATTATCATTTCGGTAGAACAACGTCCTTTACTAAATGCCATTATTATCCAAGGCAACAATAAAATTAAAGAGTCTACCATCATTAAAGAACTTGACTTAAAAATAGATGAAGAATTCGATAAAACAAATTTCTTAGAAAAACTTAACAAATTGCGTAATTATTACCTAAAAAAAGGTTTTTTTGAATCTCATATTAACTATGAAATTATAAAAAAAACAGATTCTTCCGTAGATCTTCTCATTGTAATCAATGAAGGAAAACATGAGAAAATCCATAAAATCGAAGTTATAGGAGTTAATTCTTCTGAAGAACAAGAAGTTTTAAATACCATTTTCACCAAAAAACATTCTTTATTAATGAATTGGCTTACAGGTTCTGGAGTTTACAACCAAGAAATAATAGAACAAGATAAACTAATGATCACTAACTTATTTCAAAATAAAGGTTATGCTGATGTTCAAGTGGAAATTTTCTTAAAAGACAATCAAACTTCTCAAACCACTCTGATGATTGATATTAATAAGGGACCTCTTTATAAAATAGGTCATTTACATTTTGAAGGTAATAAATTCTTCACAAATAAAGATCTTTCTAAATGCCTTAAAATATCTTCTGGATCCGTTTATTGTTCCGATAATATATGGTCTTCGGTACAAAACATTAAAGACCTATATGGAAAATATGGGTATATGAATGCTTCAATTGACGTACGGTTTTGTTTACATGAAAATGAACCTATCTACGATATTTATTATTGTATTCACGAAGGAAATCCTTATAAAGTAGGACTTATCAAAATAATAGGTAACACACAAACCAAACAAGATGTCATTTTACATGAAACCTTAATTTGTCCTGGAGATATTTTTGATATTAGTCGTTTACAAGAAACAGAAACACGTCTAAAAAATACAGGATATTTCAAAAGCGTTAATGTATATTCAGTACGTTCTCAAATAGATCCATTTAATGAAAATGAAGAATATCGAGATGTCTTTATAGAAGTAGGAGAAACCTCAACAGGAAGCATAGGTTTATTCCTAGGATTTAGCTCTCTTAACAGGTTATTTGGTGGATTAGAACTATCTGAAAGTAACTTTAATTTAGAAGGAATAACCTCTATAGCTAAAAAAGGTCCTAAAGCACTTAGAGGAGGAGGAGAATATCTTCATTTAAAAGCTAACATCGGAGAAAAAATTACTGACTATTCTATTCAATGGACAAAACCTCATTTTTTTAATACTCCTTGGATTCTCGGAATAAATATTGATAAATCTGTTAATAAAGCTTTGTCTTCTGGCTATCATATAGACTCTTTTGGGGGTAATGTATCAGCAACTTATATTTGCAACATTTTCAGCAAATATGGTATCTACTATCGAGGAAATCATTCAAAATTATTTTTAAAAGATAAAAAAAATAATATTATCAATAATGATGATAATCCTGAATCGAGTTCTTCTGAATCTGGTCCTAATGTTTCTGAAAATCGAGGATTCGTATCAGCTATAGGAACAACATTTTCTTATGATTCTACAAATCACCCTAGAAATCCTTCTAAAGGACTACGTTCAAAATTATCAGCTGAATTAGCTGGATTAGGAGGAAAATATCACTTTATAAAATTAAGTTGTTTTAATACCTTATATAGACGCCTTTTTAAAGAAGTTGTTCTTAAAATTAAAACAGAAATTCAATTTATAGAACCTTATAATAATTCTACTCCAGACATGATTCCTTTAAGCGAAAGATTCTTTTTAGGAGGAGAAACAACAATTAGAGGATATAAGCCTTTTTGTATTGGTCCTAAATTTTCTTCTGGGGAACCTAAGGGAGGAATCTCTTCTTTCCTAATCTCTGAAGAATTGCAACATCCTCTGATTAAAAAGCCTTGTATTAATGCGTTCTGTTTTGTTGATAGTGGTTATCTTTCCATGAGACGCTTTCATATTGATAAAGATTTTTCTACAAGTGTTGGTTTTGGAGTAAGATTTGAATTTATGCAAAACGTTCCTATAATGTTAGGATTAGGATGGCCTATTCATCCTGTAGAAATATTTAACAATAAAAAAATAAATAATTCTCAAAGATTTTTCTTTGCCTTAGGAGGAATATTCTGATAATTTAAGCTAAAAAAATTGTCATAAAAAGGTTTATATGAAAAAAATTTTAATTCTACTTGCTCTCTGTTTTTCACTACCTCCAATATATTCATTATCTTTAGATATTGGCTTTGTGAATGTTAGAGAATGTGTCGAAAAATCTTTTTTAGGAAAAAAAGAAAAAGAGAACTTAGAAAAACTTAAAAAACAATTTTCAGACAAAATTACTCAAATTGAAAAAGAACTTGATGCTCTAGCTAAAAAATTGCAAGACGAAGATTATCTAGAGAGCTTATCTGAATCTGCTTCTAACGAGCTCAAAAATAATTTCGAACAATTAAATCAAGAATATAATGCTTACCATTCTCAATACTATCAAATAATCAATCAAGCAAACTATCAACTTATACAAAATGTCTTAGAAGAAATAAAAGAAGCTTCTAACCAAATAAGAAAAGATCTAAATTTGGATGTCATTTTAAACGAAGAAGCGATTTTTTCTATAGATCCCAAATCTAATGTTACTGAAAAAGTCATTTTTCTAATGAATCAAAAAAATATTAGCAAAAATTAAAATAAGGACATAGTGTATGAAAGATTCTTTTCCTTCTTTTTCTCTAGAAAAACTCGCAAAATTAACAAATTCAGAAATTGTTGGCGATAGTAATTATATAATCACCAATGTTAATAATTTAGAAGAAGCTCAACCTCACGATATTTCTTTCTTCTCTAATCCTAAATATAAACCTCAACTTAAAATAACTAAAGCAGGTGCTATTCTTATTTCTCCTAAAGATTATGATGCAAGCATGGATTCAACAAATTATTTAATTAATGAAAATCCTTCTTCAGCATTTAATCAATTAATAGAAATCTTTTTAAGTATCCCTTCTTCTGGTTTCAATGCTATTCATCCCACAGTTGTTATTCATGAGACAGCTGTTATAGGAAAAAATGTTCAAATAGAACCATATACTGTAATTGCTCAAGGAGTTATTATTGGGGACAACACAAAAATAGGTTCTCACTGCTATATTGGAGCTTTAGCTAAAATTGGAAGTTCTTGCATTCTTCATTCCCATGTTACAATAAGAGAAAATTGTATTTTAGGTAATAAAAATATTCTACAACCAGGAGCAGTAATAGGTAGTTGTGGTTTCGGTTACGTAACAAATGCTAATGGAGAACATTCACTTTTAAAACAACTAGGCAATGTAATTTTAGAAGACGATGTGCACATTGGAGCCAATACAACTATAGATAGAGCTCGCTTTCAATCTACAATTATTAAAAAGGGTACAAAAATTGATAATTTGGTACAAATAGGTCACCAAGTTACTATAGGAGAACACTCTCTTCTTGTCGCTCAAGTAGGCATTGCTGGATCTACAAAAGTAGGAAGTCATGTAGTTATGGGAGGAAAAACTGGAGTAGCTGGACATATTAATATTTGTAGTCAAACAATGTTTATGGCCTGTTCTGCTATCTCTAAAAGCATTACGGAACCTGGAATTTATGGCGGAATACCAGCTAAACCAAAAAAAACTGCTCAAGAAATTTATGTTGCAAGTTGCAAAGCTCCTTACGTTCATAAAAAGGTAGCAATTCTAGAAAAAAAAATAGCAGAACTTATAGATAAAAAATTTTTAACAATTCCTTAAACAAAACTGTGCGAACTAATTTCTTGACTAATAGCTTTTAAAAGTAAAATTTTTTCTAATATTTTATCAAACAATAATGCACTAAGCTTTCCTGAACGTATGAGTTCGCATATCAATTTTACACTCATATCTATTTCAGATTTTGTAGAAAATAAAAAACCTTCTATACCTGATTTAAAACATTGAATAAAAAATGGAATTGTTAATTCCTGATCTATCAATGATAGATTAACAAAAGAAAATTCTTTATAATTAGATATTTTTTTCTGCTGACAATGATATAAATCCTGCTTTAGTTTCTCTAAAGAACATGTCTGAAAAAAAGCTTGTTGACAAACTTGTGGTTTTTCACGAAGTTTACATACACAAGAAGCTATTACTGATTGTTTATTTTTTTTTATACCAGAAAAAAAAAGATTTCTATCTATATCAGAATTGAAAAATTCAATATCTAATCCCAAATTAAAATTTAATTGAATCAATATTCCATGAAATAAATTGTTGGAAGACAACTCTTGTCCAATTAAAAACCAATCTAAATTTTTATCGTTTAAAGAAATATGAGACTTTTCAACTAATAAAGCTAATCCATGTTGAAGATCATTTCCAATAAGTAAATGATTTTTGGAAACTGATTTAAAAGTCTGAATCAAAAAATGTTGCCTTGATATACTTCCACCTAAAAAAATTATTCCACCACATTTCCAAATATTTAATAAAAGCTCCATTTCTTCTAATAAGGACGAATCATATGAAGCTTCAATCATTAAAAAAAATAATTGAGATACTTTATCTTCCAAGCAAAGTAAATCTTTATAAAATTCCTCAACTACATTTTTCACACGATCATCGTACAAGTCGTACTTTATTAATTCACTTTCATTACTCATATGCAAACTCATCTTAAAAAGATTAATTATTCAAACTATTTTTTCGATAAAAAATAAATTATTTATTTTACAATAAGCGCTAAAATTACTATTTTTCTATAAAAAATTTTAATTATAGATCTTGTAAAATATCCTTTTTAAGGGATAAAAAAAATTATTTGATAAAAGAATGTAAATGTTTTTTTGTTTTTTTTCCAGAAATAAGGATACTAAAAAATATTTTTTTGATTTTCTTTATGTTGTATTTTGAATCACAAACATATATTATACATTTGTAATTCATTTAATTATGTTTATGGAACAGTTTGCCTTAAAACATTATAATAAGTCTTTTTTTACACCTCATTCTCTTACATATGAAGAAAGAATTCACAAAGTACTTTCAGATTTTGGCTCTGAATACTTACTCAATGCTCTATCTACAATGTTAAAAATAAGACATTTTGAAATAAGATCA
The DNA here is from genome assembly GCA_963558895.1 of uncultured Chlamydiaceae bacterium. Taxonomy (GTDB): domain Bacteria; phylum Chlamydiota; class Chlamydiia; order Chlamydiales; family Chlamydiaceae; genus CAUWIK01. The sequence goes on from CAUWIK010000001.1 coordinate 61,367, forward strand.
GAATTAGCTTATAGAGAAGGCTTTATAGGAGGATTCTTTCATTCTGATATAGGACAAGAAGCAATAGTCTCCTCGCCTGCATTTGCTTGTGGAGCGCATAATTGGTTTTTTCAATCCTATAGATGTCATGGTCTTGCATTAGCTTTGGGACTTTCATTAAAAGAAGTTGCATGTGAACTTTATGGTAAAGCTCATGGAATCGCTAAAGGAAGAGGTGGCTCTATGCATCTTTGTACAAAAAATATGCCTGGAGGTTTTGGAATTGTTGGTGGACATGTTCCTTTAGCTGTAGGAGCTGCTTTTTCTTTAAAATATCAGAAAAAAAAAGATCAAATTTCTTTATGTTTTTTAGGAGAAGGAGCTTTAGCTCAAGGTGTTGTATATGAGTCTATAAATTTGGCTGTATTACATTCTCTCCCTTTGTTAATTATTATAGAAAATAATGGGTGGGGAATGGGAACTAATGTAAATGATGCTTTAGCTTTTAGCAATAATATAGCAAAAAATCTATCCTCTGCATATTCTTTAGAAGGCTATGTCATTAATGGCATGGATTTCATTGATTGCTTATTAAATTTTAAATACTTTTATAATTCAATCATAAACAATTCTAAACCCATCATAGTAGAAGCTATTTGCAGTCGTTTTAAAGGCCATTCTATTTCTGATCCAGGTTTATATAGATGCAAAAAAGAACTCGAATACAGTTTGCAACTAGATCCTATTCACCAACTTAAAACAAGTTTAATTAATCTAAAAATTATAGATAATGACATCTATCAAGAAATAGAAAATAAAATTAAAAACTCTGTAATAGAAGCCTTAAAATATGCTGAATCAGCTCCTTGGCCTTCATTAACTAATTTAGAAGAAGATGTATATGCAGACTAAAATACAAAATATAGAAATTAGAGAAGCTTTAAGACAAGCAATTGATGAAGAAATGGAAAAAGATTCTCGTGTATTTCTAATTGGGGAAGAAGTAGGGAAATATAATGGAGCTTACAAAGTTTCCAAAGGTCTTCTGGATAAATGGGGAAGCTCTCGAATTATTGATACTCCTATAAGTGAAGCAGGGTTTGCTGGCTTAGCTATTGGAGCTGCTCTTACAGGACTAAGACCCATTGTAGAATTTATGAGTTGGAATTTTTCTTTAGTTGCTGCTGATCAAATTATTTCTCATGCTGCTAAAATGCATTATATGACTGGGAACAAATTTTCTGTGCCAATAGTATTTAGAGGACCTAATGGAGCTGCTGCACAAGTATCTTCTCAACATTCGCATTGTATAGAAGCTATGTATGCTAATTTTCCTGGATTAATTATAGTAGCTCCTAGCAATGCTTATGATGCTAAGGGTCTTCTTAAATCAGCTATTCGAAATAATAACCCTGTTCTATTTCTTGAAAATGAAATTGATTATAATTTAAAAACAGACGTTCCCATCGAAGAATATCTTGTTCCTTTAGGCAAAGCAAAAGTTGTTTTATCAGGAACTGATTTAACTATCATCTCTCATAGTCATATGGTCAATGTATGCAAACAAGCTATCTTTAAAGCTCAACAAGAATTAAAAGTCTCTATAGAACTCATTGATTTAAGAACTATTAAGCCATTAGATATAAATTTAATCTTAAATTCAGTATCAAAAACTCATCGTTGTATTATTGTAGAAGAAGGCCATTATTTTGCAGGAATTGGAGCTGAAATTGGAGCAACTCTTGTAGAAAAAGCTTTTGACTTATTAGATGCTCCTGTATTACGAATATGCCAAAAGGAAACTCCAATGCCTTATTCGCGAATTTTAGAAACCGAAACTCTCCCTAATCCAGATAGAATCCTGAAAGGGATTAAGAAAATTTTATTATAAAGGAAAAAAATATGCTCTATATAGTAAAAATGCCTAAGCTATCCCCTACAATGGAAATAGGAACAGTTGTAAAATGGAGAAAAAATGTAAATGAATATATTACTGCTGATGAGGTCCTCCTTGATATCTCTACTGATAAATCAATTATAGAATATTCTTTTTTAGATGAAGGATGGTTAAGAGAAATTTTAATTAAAGAAAATGAAAAAGCCACTATTGGAGAACCTATAGCCATTATTACTTCAGAAAAAGATGAACTAATTGATAAAGAAAAAATATTAACTTCCATACCTAAAAATGTAGAAAACTCTCCAATACCTTTAAATTCTCATAAAGAACAAGAATCTTCATTGAATTCTGATTCCCCTAATGTTGCAATTTCTTCACATAGTTCTTATCAATTACCCTCTTTTTCTCCAGAACCCCCTTTATCCGATTTTCAATATTCTGTCCAAACAGAATCTAATGTACAAAGAATTTCACCACTAGCAAAATTTATATCTCAAGAAAAAAATTTAGATTTATCAGAAATTAAAGGTTCTGGACCAGGAGGAAGAATTATAGAAAAAGATTTAATTAATGCTCCTAAAAAAAATATAGTTAGATTTTATCAACCTCCATTAAATTTTAGTTCCATACCTGGAGCTTATGAAGAAAAAGATCTTTCTCCCATAAGAGAAGTTGTAAGTTCTAGATTACAAGCAGCTAAAATTTCCATACCTCACTTTTATATAAAGCAAGAAATAAATGCTAAAAAACTAATTGACCTAAAAAATCAGCTAAATAACTTAGATATTAAACTGTCATACAATGATTTTATTACAAGAGCTTGTGCTATTGCTTTAAAAAAATTTCCAAATATAAATTCTGGCTTTAATAGCGTAAATAATAAAATTGTCTTATTTAAAACTATTGACATTTCATTTGCCGTAGCTTTAGAAGATGGAATTATTACTCCTATTATCCGATGTGCAGATCAAAAAAATCTTCAATCTTTAGCTTTAGAAACTAAAAAATTAGTAAAAAAAGCTAAAAATAACCAATTAAATGAACATGAATACAAAGGTGGTTCATTTTGTATTTCCAATTTGGGTATGACCAATATTGAAGAATTTTCAGCAATTATTAACCCTCCCCAATCAGCCATCTTAGCTGTTGGAGGAATTATATCTAAACCAGTTATTGAAAATAACCTTGTGGTACCTGGATATACTATTACTCTTAATCTTTCTTTAGATCATAGAGTTATAGATGGATATGAAGGAGCTCTTTTTATGAAACAACTTCAAAAATTATTAGAAAACCCAGCAGTATTGTTACTGAATTAAAAAATGTAAAACACTAAATAATAACGCTTAAAAAAACTTGATATAAATCTAATGATTTTTTCAAAGTAATTTTATACACAGTGACTTATGTCTATGTTCCAAATATTTCGAGCATAATTCATTATTGATTCATCACTAGAAAACTTATACATACCTGCAGTATTTTTAATAGATAAACTACTCCAAAGATGTTTATCACTAAAAGCAATGTCTACTTTTTTTTGGCATAAAATGTAATCTTGAAAATCTTGTAAAACAAAAAACGTATCATTATTTAATAAATTATCTAATATAGGTCTAAATAAATCTTTATCGCCTTCACTAAAAAAACCTTCTGAAATTAGATCTAACACTCTTTTTAAATCTTCCTGATTATTATATAAATCTCTAGGAAAATAATGAGGCCTTAGCTTATCTATATCTGATTGCTGTAGTCCAAAAATAAACATATTTTCTTGACCTATTGTTTCTCTCATTTCAATATTAGATCCATCTAAAGTTCCTATAGTAATAGCTCCATTAAGTGCAAACTTCATATTTCCTGTTCCAGATGCCTCTGTCCCTGCTACAGATATTTGCTCAGAGAGATCTGCTGCAGGAATGATTCTTTCTGCTAAAGAAACACTATAATTTGGTAAAAAAATAACCTTTAAAAAATCAGAAACAAGTCGATCATTATTAACAATATTAGCTACAGAATTAATTAACTTTATTATCAATTTAGCTAAAAAATATCCTGGAGCAGCTTTACCACTGAAAATAATAGTCCTTGGAACTATATTTTGATATGAAGAATCTTTAATTTTTAAATAAACATGAATGACTCTTAAAATATTTAATAATTGACGTTTATATTCATGAATTCTTTTTATATGACAATCAAATAAAGATTCAGGATTAACTTTCATTCCAGTTGAATAAAAAATCTCTTTAGATAAACATGATTTATTTATTTTTTTTATTTTTCTCCAATCATCAATAAAAGTAGCAGAATTAGATAAGTCAAATAACTCTTTAATCTTATTCAAAGATAAACACCAATTATCACCTATTGCTGAATCTATTAATTTTGATAAATTAGGATTACATAATTTTAACCATCTTCTCTGAGTAATGCCATTTGTTACATTTAAAAATTTATTAGGAAAAATCTGAAAAAACTCTGGAAATAGTTTTGTCTTAAGAATTTTCGAATGTAAAATAGATACTCCATTAACCTTATTACTACCAATAATAGATAATTTAGCCATATTAATCTTACAATCATTATCTTTTTCTTCTAAAATTGATAATTCTTTTTTCTTTTCAATATTATTAGGATAAAGAATCTCTACTTCATTTAACCATCTCTTATTTATTTCTGTAATAATCTGAAAATGTCTAGGTAACAACTTTTTAAATAAATCTACAGACCATCTTTCTAAAGCTTCTGGTAAAATGGTGTGATTTGTGTAATTAAAAATCTTAACTACCATATTCCAAGCTGTATTCCAATCAACTTCTTCTCTATCAACTAATATATGCATAAATTCTGCTATAGCTAAAGCAGGATGAGTATCATTTAACTGTATAACTACTTTTTCTGGTAATAAATCCAAAGTAATATGAGACTTTGTATATCTTCTAATAATATCTTGAATAGTTGCAGAAACCAAAAAATACTCTTGTTTCAATCTCAATTCTAACCCTGCAATTGAAGAATCATTGGGATAAAGTACTCTAGAAATATTTTCTTTTAAAGCCATAGACTCTATTGCTTTTACATAATTTCCATGGTTAAAATCAGTAAAATTAAAACCCTCTGATGACTGTGCTTGCCATAACCTCAATGAATTAACTACTTGATTTCCATAACCTTGAATAGGAACATCATAAGCCATGGCCATCACTTCTTCCGTATCTATCCATTCAGCAATATGTTTACCTCTACCATCTATATATTCCTTTATACTTCCATAAAATCGAATAGAATAAAGATACTCTCCTCTTCTAATTTCCCATGGATCTCCATATCTTAACCAATTATCTGGATATTCAATTTGATAACCATTTTCTATCTTTTGGGAAAAAATACCATAATCATAACGAATTCCATATCCATATCCTGGAATGCCTAAAGTAGCCATTGAATCTAAATAACAAGCAGCCAATCGTCCTAAACCACCATTTCCAAGGCCTGCATCTTCTTCTATTCTACACAAATCATCTAAATCATAACCTAAATCAGATAGAGCTTTTTGCACATATTCTAGTAAACCTAAATTAATTAAATTATTCTTTAAGCTTTTTCCTAAAAGAAATTCCATGGAAATGTAATAAACTCTTTTAGAATTAGATTCATAATACTTTCTTTGCGTGTCTAACCATCCTGCAGAAAGCCATTCTAAAACAACTTGAGATACAGCATGAAAAATATCTCTAGTAGAAGCTGTTAGTAAATCTTTAACAACTCCCAAATTCAATCGATTTAGTATGGATTGCTTCATTTTTTCAACACTGATAGTATTTTTATCCATGCTCAAGATAATATTAGTACTCATCAATCATTATGAATTAATTATTCTTCAATAATTGCTTGATATAATCAAAAATAAGAAAAAAAGACATAAAAAATAATTTTACTTTTATTATAAAAATAAAAAATATGATTTAAAAAACTAATTATCAATATTTTAATATTTCATAAAATTATAAATATGTATAATATACATATATAATTCTTATTTTTTCACAAATTTTATATGTCTCTTGGTTTAACTCTATTTATTTCATCTTGTGCTTCTTGCTATATAGAAGATAATATTCCTTTAGTTGAAGCAAAAACTACTGTAAAAAATCTATTACTTGCAGCATTACCTATAATTGCAGTTCTCGGACTATTATTGGTATTCTTATGTTTTGCAAGTGGGGCTATTTACCCAATAGGTTCTCCAAATATGATAATAGGAACTATTACAAGTTTCCCTTTTTTATTTGTCATAGGACCTTTAACATATTTTTCCACAGCACCTTGTATTTCTTGTATCCAATGTTAAAGGTATAAAATTTATTAGCTTTTAATTAACTTAAATTCAAAAAAACAAATAATTAAAAATTAACTTTTATACATTTTTTCTTTGATTAAGTTTCAATTTTATGTAACTACGATTCCTAAGAAAAATCAAAAATCTTTTTTAATGCAGAAATAATTTCTTGACTCGTTTTATCTAAATGATCCCAACTATGCACTGAAGATAAAAAAGACGCTTCAAATTGTGAAGGGGATATATAAATGCCATTATCTAATAATTGATTAAAAAACATTTTAAATTGAAGATGATTACATTCTTTAACATCATAAAAATTAACTACTTCTTTCTTCTCTGTAAAGAAAAAAGAAAACATAGAACCTTGTTGAACAATATTTAAAGGCAAATTATGTTTTTTTATAAAAACTTCTACAGGCTTTAATAAATACTTTGTCTTTTCTTCCAAAGCTTCATAAAAACCTATTTCACTACATAATTTTAAACAAGCTAATCCTGCAGCCATAGAAATAGGATTTCCAGATAAAGTACCAGCTTGAAAAACATTTCCTTCTGGAGATAAATAATTCATAATTTCTTCTTTAGCAAAGATAGCTGCTGTAGGAAATCCTCCACCTATAATTTTTCCAAAAATAGTAATATCTGCATCAAAATTATATACTTCTCCAGCTCCTTTAAATCCTAATCTAAACCCCGTATATACTTCATCTGCTATTAATAAAGCTCCTATTTTTTTTGACTCAACAATTAAGGAATTAAGAAAATCATCTTTAGGTAAAATAATTCCCATATTAGCTGGAAGTGGTTCAAATATAATAGCTGCTATCTGTTCATTATATTTTCTTACTGTTTCTAATAAAACAGCTGTGTCATTAAAAGGAATGCTTAAAGTATTTCTTATAGATTCTTGCGGAACTCCTTTAGAATAAGATAAAGAATTTTCTGCCAAAGCAGATCCAGAATTTATTAAAAACACGTCAGAATGACCATGATAATTACCATCAAATTTTATAATGATATCTCTTTGGGTAATTCCTCTAGCTAACCTAACAGCTGTCATTGTTGCTTCTGTTCCAGATGTCATAAATCTTATTTTATGATTTTTCTTTGCCATCTTTTCTAAGATGAATTCTCCAAAAATAATTTCTTTTTCAGAAGTAAGTCCATAAGACGAGCCTTCTTCTATTACTTCTTTTACTATAGATGTAATTTTTGGATGTGCATGACCATGAATTAAAGCACCCCAAGAAGCACAATAATCAATATAAAACTTCCCCCTACTATCAACAAGTATGTCCTTATATGCTTTTTTAATAATTAATGGAAATTTTCTTAAACCTTTTAAAGATCTAATAGGAGAATTAACTCCTCCTGGAAAAACACGCAAAGCTCTTTCTTCTATAGTTTTATTACACATATCTTGTTAATTTTTTTCATTTATCTAAGAAATAATAAGTAAGAAATATAATAAGTAAAAGTATATTTCTTAAAATTCAATTAATTCAAAGAAAGATCTTTAGGAATGGCAGAAATAGAGGCATATTTACCACCCATATCTGTTAATATAACTTTCCATAAATCCTCAATAGGATTAAAAAAAACATAATTTTTTGAAGCTTTAGAAATAAACCAAAGTCCCTCAAAAAACTCTTGTTCTAATTGACCTGATTGCCAAGAAGTAAATCCAAAACATACATTAATTTGAAAAGACATTTCAAAATTTAAATTTTGAAAAACATTTGCATCCCCACCTAAAAACACTTCAGAACAAATTTCAATAGCATTTTCACAATTAGCATTAGAATGTAAAACCATCATATGATTAGCCTGTAAAGGACCTCCCATACAAAATCTTACTCCTTCCATATTAGATTTATCAAAAAAAATACCTAATTCCTCAGAAATTTCCAAATCCAATGGTTTATTTAAAATAACTCCAAAAGATGCTTCTTTAGTATGTTCACATAATAAAATAACACTTCTAGAAAAAATTCCATGATCTAAATCAGGAGAAGCAATAAGTAATGTTCCTTTTTCTATATTTGCATAAGGAATTTTAAACATATAATTTAACTCAACTTAATTTATAGTTTTTATTTCACAATAATTTAATAAATTTTTATAGCCAACAATTAGAGAAAAATAATTCCTTTTACTTGGAAGAAAGCTCTTTTTCTTTTTTTTTCCAAGCCTTATTATATCGAAAAAATAATCCATAATTTCGAAGATCAGAAACTAAATCTGAAGAATCATTAATTAATTTTTGAATAGCTTTATCATTATTTCTTAAAATTCTAGAAAAATTAAATAAATTTTCATTTAATAAAATGTTCGTTTTTGTTACTTCTTCTAGAAAATCCGTATTTTTTAAAGTGTTTCCTAATTCATTTACTGTAAATAAAGCTTCTTTTAAAGAAGTAGAGCAAGTTTCTATTTCCTCAGATAATTTTGATAACATATTTTTAGCATGATTTGAGACCTCCAAAACTTCTTGAAAAATATTTGAAGAAGAAGCAAAAAGAACTTTATCTGAAATTTCATTATCAATGCTTCTAATCCCTTTAGGAATAATATTTATTATACGATCTCCAACTAATCCTGAAGAGCTAATAGATATGATATCATCTTTAAATACTTTTGTTAAAGAATCTACCTTTAAAATTAATTCATAAGCATAATATCTATCAAAACTATCCTTTACTAATTGATTTTGAGAATCAAGTAAGTTATTAATCTTGTAAACTTTTCCTACATTTTTTCCTGCCAAAGCTACTTGAGTCCCAGGAAGAATTCCTTGAATATCAACACTCCATACTCTTAATTTCTTTTTATTATCTCCAGAATTAGGAGAGAAAAAAAAAGTCCAACCTAATATTGATACTATTCCTAAAAAAAAAAATAACCCCAAAAAAAACATATCTTTCTTTTTCTGCATAAAAACTACTCTTCTTTTAAAGATTTTTGATCTTCAAAGTATGTTAAAAATTCTTGTAAAATTTCATGATTATGATTTAAAAAAGAATTAGAATCTCCCAAATAAATAATTTTTCCTTGATCATACATTACTATTCTATCAGCAAGATTCTTTGCAGATAACAAATCATGTGTAACTACTATAGAAGTAATTCCTTCTTGTCTAGAAACTTTTTTAATCAGTTGTGTGATCATTTTACTGTTTACAGGATCTAAACCTGTTGTAGGCTCATCATAAAGTAATAATTTCGGAGAATAAATTATAGCTCTTGCAAGAGCCACTCTTTTCTTCATTCCTCCAGAAAGATGAAAAGGAAAATAATCACCACAATTCTCTAATCCAACTAAATGTAACGCATTATCAACCATTTTATTTATTTGAAAATTACTTAAATAACTATTATTTAATCCATTAGCTCTCAAATAAAATGCTACGTTCTCTTTTACTGACAGCTCTTCAAACAACGCGCCAGACTGAAAAACCATTCCTAAACTACCTTTACTTAATTTATTATGGGAATTTAATAAAGAGTCATCATAAATAATATTTCCAGAAGATGGTTTTTCTAATCCAGCCAACATTTTTAAAAAAACACTTTTACCAGTACCAGACTTTCCCAAAACAACTAAAATTTCATTTTGAAAAATATTAAAACTCAAATCATTAGCTATCAATTTAGAGCCATAACTTTTAAAAAGATTTTCTAATTTTATTAAAATCTTTTTTTTCATAAAGTTTCTAATCTATTAATTAACAAAGTGATTAAAAAATTAGTAATTAAAATTGTAACATAAGATGTCACTACACTCTTAGTTGTTCTAAAACCCACAGTTAATTTAGAAAGATTATCAGATTTTAATCCATAATAAGAGGATAAAACTACAATAATAAAACCAAAAATTAAAGATTTCAATAAAGCTACACAAACATCAAAAAAAACTATATTTCCTAAAACCATACACCAATATTTCGAAATGGGCATTTTAAAAACAAAAAAACAAAATAAAAAGCCACTTAAAATACCTCCCCAACTCGATATAAAAGATAACATTGGTTGACAAATGAAAGCAGCAATAACCCTGGGTAAAACTAAATAATTCATGTAATTTACCTGCATTGTCTTCATTGCATTAATTTGTTCAGATACATTCATACTAGCCAAAGAAGCTGTAATTGCTGCTCCAATTCTTCCCGTAATTACAATAGCTGTTAAAGCAGGACCTATCTCTACCAACATACTTTTAACTACAAAAAAACCAACAGCATCAGATAATCCTTTGCTAGATAATTGATAAAAAGACTGAGCAGCCAAAACTAATCCCGTAAAAATTCCCATAACTGTTGTTAAAATTACAGATTTAACACCAAATTGATAAGCATGCATTAAAACAAGATATAATAAAGGAATTTTTAAATAATACTTCGTAAAAATTCTTTTTACAAAAAAAACTACACTACCTAAAGAAACAAAATAATTAAAAATCTTACGAATAAAAATATACATAAAAAATCAATATATAAAAAAATATATTATATATTCAAAAAATTTCTAAGAACACTTTTTTCTTTATTGAAAAATACTAAAAGTATGATTACCATCAAGCTTCTGTTTTTTTATTTAATGATAAACTTATGTTCAAAAGAAAAACTATAGAAGTATTTGTAGGAAAAATAGGAATTGGAGCAAATAACCCTATCCGCATACAATCTATGACAACAACAAATACCAGAGATGTAGATAGTACTGTTACTCAAACTAAACTTTTAGCAGATAAAGGTTGTGAAATAGTTCGTTTTACTGTTCAAGGCATGAAAGAAGCTTTAGCTTGTGAATTAATAAAAGATAAATTAACACAACAAGGATATGATATCCCTCTGGTAGCAGATATTCATTTTTTTCCAGCAGCAGCTTTGCAAGTAATTGATTTTGTAGAAAAAGTAAGAATTAATCCAGGAAATTTTTCTGATAAAGCAAAAACTTTAAGTAGTTTTCAAAATTCTAATACACTTTCAGAACAAGATTTTCTTCAACATACAGCTAAAATAGAAAATAAGTTAGGTCCTCTTATAGAAAAATGTAAAAAACAAAATAAAAGCATTCGTATTGGTGTAAATCATGGTTCTCTTTCCGAAAGAATTATGCAAAAATATGGAAACACAATTGAAGGAATGGTTTTTTCTGCTATAGAATATATGCAAGTGTGTCACAAATTTAATTTTCACAATATTATTTTTTCTATGAAATCTAGTAATCCTCAAATAATGATAGCTGCCTATAGAAACCTATGTCATAAAATAGACTCTCTAAACTTCTCTTATCCTATGCATTTAGGAGTCACTGAATCAGGAAATAATTTAGATGGGCGAATTAAATCTTCTATTGGAATTGGATCTTTATTATTAGAAGGAATTGGTGATACAATTCGAGTTTCTTTAACTGAACCTCCTGAAAATGAAATTACTCCATGTAAATATCTTATCAGTTTATCTAATTCAAGGTTAAAAAGCTTATCTAAATCTAAGCCTCAATTTTTTGTACCTAATACTTTATCAAGCTTTTCTTCTAAAATTTCCTATTCTGAAAATAAAGAGGTTCTCTTAGGCATAGAATTAACTTGCAAAGATCTTATTAATCCTAACTTAGAAAATATATTAGAAAAAAACTTTTCAGAAAAAAAGTTTGAGAATCAACTGATTGTTTCGGAAGAAATATCACAAAGTCCCCTCTTTTCCATAATAAAAAAGAAAAAATTTCCTTATATTGTTAAGAATAATACTAATACCTTAACAGTCTCTGATGCTTTCTTTAAAAAACCTTATTTTTCTTCTCAACCCATAGTTATTTTAAATGCTAACGGAGCAAATAGAGTAGATATTATTAAATCATTTTTTCATTTTTTAAAAACAAAACAAAATAAAGAAACATATAAAAATTCTTCCTTCTTAATTTCTTTTAATTATACAACTTCTTTGGAAGCTACAACAATTTTTTCTGGAGCTGAATTAGGTGCTTTGCTTAACGATAATCTTGGAAATGGAATTGTTATTTCTGCTGAACAACTTTTATTAGAAGAAAAAATTTCTTTAGGATTATCAATTCTACAAGGAACTAGAAAAAGATTTACAAAAACAGAATTCATTGCTTGTCCTACATGTGGTAGAACACTATTTGATCTTCCTTCTGTCTTAGAAAAAATAAAAAAGCGTACTTCTCATCTTCCTGGAATAAAAATTGCTATTATGGGTTGTATTGTAAATGGACCTGGAGAAATGGCTGATGCTGACTTTGGTTTCGTAGGTTCTCAACCAGGAAAAGTAGATCTTTATGTAAAACATGAACGAGTTAAATCGTCCATTGATATGGATAAAGCAGAAGAAGCTCTTGTGAATTTATTAAAAGAATACCAAGTTTGGAAAGAACCTGTTTCATAAATACTATCACTCATTTTCTTTTAATAATTTAAATAACAAACCTCTTAATTTCAAAATTGCTTTCGAATGAATTTGAGAAACTCGAGATTCGCTTAACCCAAGTATCTTTCCAATATCCTTTAATATATTTTCTTCATAATAATACAAAATAAGAACCTTTCTCTCTTGTTCAGATAAATTTTGAATAGCTTGCTGAAGAATTTTCGCGTATTCATTTTGATTAGCTATATCAAAACCTGTAAAAGCTTTACTATCTGGTATTTTTTCCGATAAAGCGTAACTATCTCCTTCTAAAGAAGAATTACTTTCAGAGTCATTGAGAGGAACAAATATAGCTGGACGAGAGTTAGCTATCCATTCAAAAAATTCTTCTTTAGAAATATTCAAATAAGAACTAATTTCTAAATCAGTAGGATTCCTACCTAATTCTAACCTTAAAGTTTCCATGGCATTAGATATCTTATTTGCCTTTTGATAAACACTTCTAGGAATCCAATCTTGAGCTCTTAATTCATCTATAATATTTGCCTTAATAATAAACATTGCATAACTTTCAAACCTTTTTCCTTTCAAAGGATCATATTTTTCTATAGCCTTAATTAAACCTGATACTCCAGAAGAATACAAATCTTCCATTTTAATATGACTAGGAAAATTAGTCATTAAGCGCAAAGTAACGACTTTAACTAAATACAAATATTCTTCAATTAAATTATCTCTATCCAATATATTTCTAGATAAATGATATAACTCCCATAATTTAGAACATTTGTTTAATTTAAAAACATTCATAAATCAAAAAATAAATAATCTATATTTTTATAATAATTTTTTTTATAAAAAAAAAGGAGATAAAAATTATTTATAAAGCCAATATACAATCTTCTATAATCCCTACATTATAAATTTCTATCTCAAAAGATAACTCTGGGTAAGTTAATACAGGAATCCAACTAAACTGTCTTTCTATAATTCTTTTTATAATAGAACGAGCTTGTTCTGAAGTCATTATAACAAGAGCTTCATTTCTCTTAGGAAAATTCAATCTTTCTACTATACTTTTTATTTCTAATAAAATCTTTTCTAAAAGAGAAATATTCATTAAAGTTCTAGGTATTAACAACATTTGTTCTAATTTCTCTTCAATAGTAATTGCAAAAACAGATTTGGAATTTTTTAAAATACTCTTTCCTACTAATGGTCCAAGATTTTTTCTTATAAGTTCTGATAAAACACTAGGATTTACAGAATTTTGAAATACTTCCATCGATAAAATAGAAACTATTTTTGGTAAAAGATTTAAAGAGATACCTTCTCTTACTAAAAATTTCAAAACTGCCATAAATAGATCTCGTGAAAGTCTCTTAGGAACAAGTTCATCTAAAAAAATTCCACAATCTTGTTTTAATTTTAAGGATAATTTATCAAAAAATTCACTATTAATAGTGTCTTCTACTGAACTTTCTAAAAAAGATGAAATCTGAGAATGATAATCACAAGTAGTCTTACTAGATAGAACTAAACTTTTCCCAAATAGGGATATAGAAACATCTTCAATTCTAAAAGTATTTGATTTTAAAACTTTTATCTTCGGAAAGACTACTCCTAAATTCTCATTTAATTCTTTTATGATAGATTTTAGTAAAGTTTTTATCTCAAATAAGGAAAATTTAGAATTAAAATTTATAGAAATAATAATATGAGAAAATGAAGAAAAATTAGTGAAATCTTCTTGTTGTTTATTAATAAAAAAACCACACATATAAATACAACAAGAAATAAAAAATGTAGGAATTAATGGTATTCCTGGAATCATTAACATAATTAAAGGAAAAAAAGAACTCAAAGTAAAAATACTTGGAAAAGACTTCATTTGATGTAACAATATTTGAGAAAAAGAATATCCTTTTTGACAAACTCTAGATATTAAAGTGGAAGCTCCTGTTGATATCAATAAGCTTGGCAATTGACTAACTAACCCATCTCCTAATACTAAAGTCAATAAATTAGAGGAATCAAAATTTTTTACATCTAATATACAAACTCCAATAATGTTAATAATAAAAATAAAAATACTAATAAATATGTCTCCTTTAATAAATTTAAAAGCTCCCTCCATAGCAGAATAAAATTCTGCTTCTCTAACAATTTCTTCTTTCCTTCTTATTAGTTCTGCATGTGTAATTTTTCCAGAAACAGACTCAGAATCTAAAGACATTTGTTTTCCTGGCAAAAGTTCTAGAGAAAAACGTGCTTTCACTTCTGCTATTCTTTCAGAACCCTTTGTAACTAGTAAATAATTAATAAAAAAAATAATAATAAACGAAGAAATTCCAGAAAGGAGTGAATTATTTATTATAAAATTACCTAAAGACGATATAACACTACCCGCTTCTCCATAAGTTAGTATTAATCGAGTAGAAGCTAAATTTAATCCTATTCTAAATAATGTTGCATAAAGCAATAAAGAAGGAAAAAAACTTACAGATAAAACATCTTTTGAAAAAATAGTAAGAAAAAACAACATACTTGAAAAAGTAATATTAAGAATTAAACCAAAATCTAAAAAAAAAGAAGAAAAAGGAAAAATAACAATAACAATAGTAAAAAGCAAACCTAGAGGTAAAATAAAATCTACCTTTAATTTATCACGAAGCATAAACAATCAGTTGTTTTTCTATTGGATAAAGAAAAAAAAATTTATAATCAAGATATCTATTTTTATTTTATTGTCTTCTAAGAAAGAAATATTATGAAAAAATTAAAAATAATAAAATTGTTATTGAGATAAAATCTTTTAGGTGAGTATAGTCTTTCCTTTTCGGAGTATAGCGCAGCTTGGTTAGCGCGGTTGCTTTGGGAGCAATAGGTCGGGGGTTCGAATCCCTCTACTCCGATTTTTTGTTATTACAGTTTTTATTTCATGGGCAAATTAATTATTAAAGATAATGACGAATCTAAAGAATTCGAAATAAAAGATGGTGATTCCATTATTCCAGCATGTGAAGAAGCAGGTATTCCTTTTGCTTGTACAGAAGGCGTGTGTGGAACCTGTGTTGTAGAGGTTCTCGATGGAGAAGAAAATCTCAGTGAATATACTCAAGAAGAAGAAGACTTTCTAGGAGACCAGCAACAAGAACGTCTAGCTTGTCAATGTAAATTAAATGGTGGCTGCACTGTTATTACCTTTTAATAGCTAAATTATTTTTACATTTTCTGGATTTTCTATTATTTCTTTAATTTTCATAAGAAATGACACGGCATCTTTTCCGTCTACTATTCTGTGATCATAACTTAAAGCAACATACATCATGTCTGCTATTTTTATTTCATTATCCATCACAATGGGTCTTTTTTCAACTTTATGCATGCCAAGTATTCCTACTTGAGGAGGGTTAATAATTGGAGTTGAAAATAAAGATCCAAAAACTCCAGCGTTAGTTATAGTAAATCCTCCTTCAGATAAATCTTCTATAGATAACGATCCTTCTCTTGCTTTCTTAGAAAATAGAGCTAATTTATCCTCTAATTCAATTAATGAAAATTTATCACAATCCTTAATAACTGGTACTATTAATCCTCTATCTGTAGCAACAGCTACACCAATGTTATAATACTTACGATAAACAATGTCATCACCATTTATATAAGAATTTAAAATTGGAAAATCTTTTAAAGCTTGCGTAACAGCAAAAATAAAAAATGACATAAAACCCAATCTTATTTGAGTTTTCTCAAAAAAATGTTCTTTATATTCTTTTCTCAAAGTAAGAACTTTATTCATATTAATTTCATTAAATGTAGTTAACATAGCAGATTCACGCAAAGACTGAACTAACCTTTTTGAAATTGTTTTTCTAAGAGAAGACATAGATTTTCTTTCTTCCCGTGAAACTTCTTTAAGATTTGAAGTAAAAACTTCTTGTTTAATACTTTTATGAGATAAAGGATTCTCTAATTGTGTAAAAGTTTTATTACTGCCAAGACTAATACTACCAGGAAATTCTATAATTTCCCCACGATACATTTCTTTCTGATTTTTTTTCGATTGGCAATTAACTTTCTCATTATCTGCTGATAACTTATTAGTTTCTTTCAAATTATCTTCAAAAGAAAAATTGTTTTCCTGTTCGGCTCTAACAAAACCAACAGTATCTCCTACAGATACGGTATCTCCTACTTTGACTTTCCAATAAATAATTCCAGAAGAAGGAGCATAAATCACTTGATTCACTTTCTCACTTTCTATTTCTAAAATTCCTTGATTTTCCTGAATAAAACTACCTGTATCTACAAGCAAACAAGAAACAACTACTTCATTAATAGATTCACCTAAACTAGGTATTATAATATCTTGAGACATATAAATTAAAATTCCTTATTTAAAGAAAAAAGATTATTCATTAACTCATCTAACTCTTTCTTATATAAATTATAAGAACCTGTAGAAGGAGAAGCACTTCTTGCTCTTCCTACATACTGCAAGGGAATATTTCCCAATATATCTTTAAGAGTCATAAACATATATTCGTAAGCTCCCATATTGCTTGGTTCTTCCTGTAACCAAACAATTCTTTCCACTTTCTTATATTTCTCTAATAACAACAAAAACTTTTCATAATTAAATGGAAATAACTGTTCAATACGAATGCAAGAACAAGAAAAATCTTTATTAAAAGACATTTTATAATCTAAAAAATCATAATACACTTTTCCTTGACATAGAATTAAAACCTTAGCAGAATAATCTGCTTTTTCATCTTCCAAAAATTCTTCAAAAAGACTCAAAGAAAAATTACTTAGATTGCTGGAACATGTTGCTTTTCTTAACAAGCTCTTATGAGAAAATACTATTAAAGGAAGAGATACATTTTTTTTAATATGTCTCCTCAAAGCATGAAAATATTGTACAGGAGTGGAAGGACTTAGTATATAAGAATTAATACCAGAAGCATTTTGCAAAAATCTTTCCATCCTAGCAGAAGAATGTTCCGGACCCTGTCCTTCAATGCCATGAGGCAATAGCACAACTAAATTTGAATGAATATCCCATTTTTGAATCGCTGAAGAAATATATTGATCAAATATAATTTGACCTCCATTAGCAAAATCACCAAATTGAGCCTCCCAAATTACTAATGTTTGAGGATCTTCTATGCTGTAACCAAATTCAAATCCTAAAACTCCAAATTCTGAAACAGGCGAGTTATAAAACATAGCTTTACCCTGATTCTCTGATAAATGATAAAAAGGAGAATAAGAATCGCCTATTTCCTGATCATACCAAATTAAGTGTCTTTGACTAAAAGTACCTCTAATAACATCTTCTCCAGAAATTCTTACATTTGTTCCTTCAACTAACAGAGAAGCTATTGCTAATTGTTCTGCTGTAGCCCAATCACAATTAATTTCTCCTCTCGTCATTTTTAATCGTTTATCCAATATATTTCTAAGAGTTTTATGTAAATTAAAGCATTCGGGAACAAAACATAATTTTTCTCCTAATCTTGATAAAAACTTCAAAGAAAGAGAAGTATCTATTTTAAAAAATAATCCTCCAGATTTTAAAAATTCACAAGATTTACATACTTTTTCATCTTTATAAATTTCTTTATTAACTAATTTTTGAAAACCATCTTCGATTTCTTGATTAATAGTATTTTCAATAACTTTTAGCTTTTCTATAACATTTTTATCTAAAGAGATAAGATAGGACTTATATAAATCCATTAATGAAGATTTTCTTTTAATAATTTGATATTCTAGAGGTTGAGTAAAAGAAGGTTCATCTACTTCATTATGCCCATATTTTCTATAAGCGCATAATTCAATAATAACATCACACTTATGTTTATTTCTCAAAAAAATAGCTAATCTTATAGCTTTACAACAAGCTTCTACATCTTCTTGGTTTACATGAATAATTGGAAAATTAAATACTTTTCCAATATCAGAGCTAAAATCTGTTGAGCGAAACTGTTTTGGAATTGCTGTAAATCCTATATAATTATTTATAATAATATGAATTGTTCCATGAACTGTAAAACCATCTAATCTATTTAATTGCATGGTCTCATAAACAATTCCTTGACCAGATAAAGCTGCTTCTCCATGAATGCAAATTGCTAAAGTTGAATTTTTATTATTATCTAATACCTGCTTAGACTTAACAACTCCAGATAAAATTGGATCTATGGACTCTAAATGACTTGAATTTGGTAACATAGAAACTAAAACTTCTTTATCTTCTTGGGTCTTAATCTTATTAATGTAACCCAAGTGATACTTTACATCCCCAATAGTATCTAAATTCCATGAAAATATATCATCTTCAAACTCCATAAAAACCTTGTATAAAGGTTTTTTTAAAATATTAACTAAAATATTAAGTCGCCCTCTATGAGAAGTTCCTATGAAAAAACTATCTATATTTGTGCTACTTCCCTCTTCAATTAAAAAATTTAACATAGGAATTAAAGATTCAGCTCCTTCTAAAGAAAATCTCTTCTTTCCAGTAAACTTTACTTGCAAAAATTCCTCAAACAAAGTTGCTTTCGCTACATTTTTAAAAATCTCACATCGATCTTCAGTAGTAAAGGATCTATCATGTAAGTTCTCCATGAAATTCCATACATCTTCTTGAATCTCATTAGAACAATTAAGAACCTCTACACATAAATTTCCACAATAAAGCTTTTTTAATTTCTTAATAAATTTGGAAAATTTAACCTTTGAATTTTCAAATAAACCTAAAGAAGCAACTTCTTCATCATCTAAAAATGTTAGCTCTTCATATTTTCTCTCACACAATTGACTATCATTAGATTTTGTCAATGGTGAAAAAGTTCCTTCTAAATAGCCATATAAACGATAAACATTTCTAATAAAATGTAAACGTACTAAATTATTTCTTCTATGTTCTTCCTGTATTTTTGATTCCGAAAAACCCAAATGATACCCTTCAAAAAAATGCTTCCAAGATAAATCAATAGGTTCTTTTCTTAAAAACTTAAAATAAATTTCTTCCAATAGAGGAACTTCATCGAAATTTACTTGCGACCAAAATTTAGAATCCATATGCTGCGCACATTTTAACAGTAATATATGGATTTCTTCATAACAGTTTATAAAATTTTCAAAAACAATCTTTATTGTTTTTATTTAGAAAAGAGTGTAACCAAACAAAGAAATTCATAAGCTAAATAAATGGTGTTTGATATGAAAAGCGAAAGATTAAAAAAATTGGAAGCAGAACTCAAAGACTTAGAACAATGGATGGCTCTTGGTCTTGTTCCTAAAAAAGAAATAAATAGATATCAAGAAGAAATCATTCAACTAAAATCAAAAATAGAAGAAGAAAAAACTAGATTGCAGTTATTAAAAGAAAATGGTGAAATAGAAGAATATGTAACACCAAGAAGAAGTCCAGCAAAAACAGTTTATCCAGAAAGTCCTAGCATTTCAGATATAGATTTTAATGATCAATCAGAAACTGATATCGATATAGACACTCGAGAAACTATTGAATTAGATCTTGGAGATGATGAAAGAGAAGAAACCTCAGAAATTGATATTTATGACGATGAAGATCCTTTTAGCGATAGAAATCGTTGGAGAAGAGGTGGAATTATAGACCCAGATGACAATGATTGGTAAAGAATACTCTATTTATATACATATTCCTTTCTGCAAACAAAAATGCAATTACTGCAGTTTTTATACCATTCCTTTTAAAGAAACCTGGTGTTCTCAATACCTGAATGCTTTAATTTCAGAATGGGAAATAAAAAGTAAAGAGCTACCTCCTTTTTCTAAATTGGTTTCCATTTTCTTAGGAGGAGGAACTCCTTCATTACTCTCTTTTAAAGCAATAAATATTATTCTTTCTCTATTTAATATATGCAATGATACAGAAATTACTTTAGAAGCTAATCCTGAAGATATTAGCAAAGAAAAATTTCTAGAATTAAAAAAACTGGGTATAAATAGAGTTAGTATAGGAGCTCAAAGTTTTAATAATAAATTATTACATTTTTTAGGAAGAAATCATTCTAAAACAATAATTTTTGATTCTATTAATATTCTTTCTGATTTAGGGTTTAATAACATTTCTTTAGATCTTATTTATGAACTTCCTTTTCAAAATTTAAAGAAATGGCAACAAACTCTATTTTATATCTCTAAATTACCAATCACCCATTTATCTATATATAATCTATCTATAGAACCCCATTCTATGTTTTACAAATATAAAAGCACTTTAGAATCCACTCTTCCTTCTCAGGAAGAAGGAAAAAATATGTTAGAAACAGCTGTAAACTTTTTAAAAAATTGTAATTTTGAAAGATATGAAATTTCAGCTTTTTCTAGACCCTCTTTCCAATCTATTCACAACATTGGCTATTGGACAAACAGAGAATTCATTGGTTTAGGAGTTTCAGCTTCTAGTTTTTGGAATAACAGCCGATTTAAAAATATATCTCATTTTCATAAATACTGTCGAAGTCTTGAAAAAAAAATCATTCCCATAGAATACAAAGAAACTTTAGAAAAAAAAGAAAAAAACAAGGAAACTTTAGCTTTAGGACTACGCCTTATCAATGGAATTTCCTTAAAAAAATTTAAATTAACTTCTTTATTACCTATTTGTCTAAAACTTGCAGAAAAAAATTTACTTACCATTATTAATAATGATGAAGTAAAACTTTCTAAAAAAGGTTTATTATTTCATGACTCTGTAGCAGAAATTATTATGTCTTTTTAATTTTTTCTAATTTTTTTAAATCTTCTGAATAAATAATGAATACAGCTGGTTTTTTTACTAGCATATTAGAAATAATTTCTATATCTAACTCCCTCCATTGTCTAATGGTCAATGTGTTTACATATTCATCCACTAATGTTAAATTACAACTTATAGATAAACTAGTTTCTAAAGATAAAATATTTATTAAAGATAAAAAAGTGTATTTATTACGATAAGGAGTTTCTATAAAAACTATTGCTCTACGAAATTTTTTAGACTCTTCTTCAGATTTTTTAAAAAACTTCTTTTTATCTTTTTCTTTTTGAGGAGGATAACCAAAAAAAACAAATTGCTGTCCACAAAATCCAGATAACATTAAAGCCATTGTTATAGAACAAGGACCAGAAAAAGCTTTGACTGTTATTCCTTGTTCTCTGGCAAATTTTACAAGCAAAGAACCTGGATCTGCTATGCAAGGAAGTCCAGCATCTGAAACCAATCCCCAGTGTTCTCCTTTTAATAGAGGTTCTAATAAAAAATTAAAATACGATAAAGAATTCTGTTTATTTAAAATTGCTAAAGGAAAAACATCTGCACAAGGAACTTTAAATAATCTTAAAAAAGCTCTTCCACCACCTTCACTTTCAGCTATAAGACCTTGTAATTTTGGAATAATTTCTGAAATCTCCAAAGACAAACTAAAAGAATTTTTATTACCTAAAGTATTAGGAATTAGATATAAAGTCATGATTTTTTAGTTAAACGAATAAACAACATTCCTAGATTAACAGCATAAGATAATCTATTATTCTTGATATTCTGTTCTATTTCAAATAATAGAACAATAGATTTTTTCAAACTCGCTACACCATAGTTACTAAACAAAATAGACTTTTTATTAAATGGAGACTTTTGTTCATTAATCAAAGATAAACCAAAAAGCATTTGAGACCTTAAAAAAGCTATTAAGCTTAATGCATTTTCTTTATATCCATTTTCATTTTTCATAAATAAATTTAATAAACTTTTTCTATCCCTTTTTAGAATTAAATCTCTTATTTCCCAAAAATCATTTTTACCTTTATCAATTAATACACTGTGTATATCTTTTACAGTAATTATCTTTTTCTCTCCAACAAAACAAATTAACTGATTTAATTTTTCTAAAATTCTTTTATGAGAGCAATTAGAACAAAACGATAAAAACTCTTGCAAAGTAGATGAAGAACATTGGATTTTTTCTTTACTTAAAAAAGATTGCAAATATGCATATAAACGTTTTGTTTTTTCATAAATTTTTTCCTCAAAAAGGTTTAAGACTAAAAGAGTTTTTTGAAATCCTGCCTTAAATAAAAAATCAAATAATAACTTTTTTTCAGTAAAAACAATTAAACGATTATTCTGATTAGGTTTTTGAAAATAAGATTCTAAAAAAGTCTCTCCCTGTTTAAAATCTTCAGCTTTATAAAGAATAATGTCCTTATTAGGACAAAGAAAATTATAATTTTCTACTTCCTCTTGAAACAAAGATTTCGAAAGAGCTTCTCCTGATAAAAATATCTCTCTTCCAGAAAACAACATTTTAGAAATTAAAAAATAAGAAGAATTATCTGGTAAACCAATTAAAATTAACTTTTTGTCATTAAGAAAAAATTTTTCTTTAAATAACAAAAAATTAGTATATACCGACATATAGAAATCCTTAAAATAAAAATACTTCTGTATTCATCCTATATTAAAAATAAAAAAAACGGTAGAACATATATTCCTACCGTTAACACAAATTAAAACTAAAAATAAAACTTAATTATTTATCATTTTAATTAAATGCTTTCTCCATCCCTCTGCTGTTCTTACTTTTCCAGTTTTAGAAACTTTTTTAAAAGAACGCTTTACATTTGAAGAACATACTTTTTTTCCAGAAGAATTAACTCCTTTTAATTTACAATTAGAATTGCACTCATGCATAGACATACCATTTCCTCCCCAATTTTTTTTAGCCATAATACTTTTGTTAGAAGAATGAGAAGATTTATTCATTCCCTTACAACTAAGACCTTTATGATTACAACGAGGATCGCAACTCTCATTTAAATGACATCTTCCTTGACAAGCTTTTTTACATTCATATTTTTTAAGTGAAGAAGCTGAAGAAATTTTTTTATTAGATCTATTAACCTGTCTACCTAATACCTTTCCATTTGTAGATTTTTTAACAGTTATCTTTTTTACTGGAGTTTTTTTTACAGAGACCTTTTTTACTGGAGCTTTTTTAACTACTGGTTTCTTTAAGGAAACTCTTTTAGCAGTAGTCTTTTTTACTGATGTTTTTTTAGTAGAAATTCTTTTCACTGGAGCTGTTCTGGAAGAAACTTTTTTTGCTGCTGTCTTTTTTACTGATAGTTTCTTTAAAGAGGCCTTTTTAACAGTGGACTTCTTTACTGGAGTTTTTTTTACAGAGACCTTTTTTACTGGAGCTTTTTTAACTACTGGTTTTCTAGTTGTTGTTTTTTTTGTTAATGTTTTTTTTATAGAAACCTTTCTAACAGTTTTTTTTGCAGAAGTTTTCTTTTTTCTCACTCCCAACATAATTTCCCCCAATTTAATAATTGACTTATTGGCTTTATCGACAAAAAAAAAGAAAACTTTAGTAAAATAAAAAAAAAATTAACTAATTAACACTTTTTAGAAAAAGAGTCGTATAAAAAAATACAACTCTTTAATAGAAATAACTATGATAAAAGATAACGTTCTATATAAGCATACATTAATCTAACACCAAATCCCGAAGCATATTTTGGTAAATAATTTCTTGCTTCATCTTGATATGCAGTACCTGCTATATCCAGATGAGCCCATGCTATATTTTTTACAAAATGTTCTAAAAATAAAGCTGCTGTTATAGACCCAGCATAACCTTTTCCTATGTTTTTAATATCTGCAATATCTGAAGAAATATCTTCTTTATAAGATTCACATAAAGGCAGTCTCCATACTTCTTCTCCTGTTATATTTCCTGCTTCATATAAAGCTTCAGCTAAATTATCATTATTTGAAAATAATCCCGCACATCGATTTCCTAAAGCAATTGTAATAGCTCCTGTTAAAGTAGCAAAATCTATAATCCTAGAAGGTTTTAATTTTTTAACAGCATAAGCAATTGCATCAGCTAAAATTAGTCTTCCTTCTGCATCTGTACTACCAATCTCTACAGAATCACCTGATAATCCTATGTATACATCTCCATTTTTATAACTTTTACTGCCAATAGCATTCTCTGTCGCTGGAATTAGTCCTACAATATTTACTTTTAGATCCATAGAAGCAACTACAGACATTACTCCTAAAACAGTAGCAGCTCCAGACATATCTTCTTTCATAGAAAGCATAGATTTTCCAGGTTTTAAATCTAAACCTCCTGTGTCATAAGTAACTCCTTTTCCAATAATCACTGTTTGATCTTTTGATCTAGGATCTCCCCTATATTCCAAGATAATAAAACGAGGATCTACAGCAGCTCCTTTAGAAACTGCTTCAATAAGTCCCATATTCTCAGAAGTAATCATTTTTTTATCAAAAACAGTAACCTTCAATGTAGAAAATTTTTTTGCCAAACCCTGAGAAATCTTTGCTAAATATTGAGGCGTCACTAAATCAGCATTATGATTTACTAAGTCTCTAGCTAAAAACACCCCTTCAAAAATGGATTCAATTTTACTTAAAATAGGCGTTGCTATTTTCTCTACTATTCCATAAATATTTACACGTTCTAATAAAAAATCTACTTCTTCTTTTTTGTTTCCATATTTTGGAAAAACATAATTCATTGATAAAAAACCTTCTGCTAAAGAAGATAAAAATAAATCAATATGAAGTGTTTTTAATTCAGAAATTATAGGCAAAATGCAATTTACAGTAGCCAATTTCTTCTCAAGACATAATTTAACCACTTTACCATAAGTATCACGAACTATCTCCTGAGTAAGCTTATTTTCTTCTCCTAAGCCAAGAAGTAAAATTCTTTTTTCCATAAACTCATTCGAATAAATAAGACAGGTTTGCCCAACTTTAGCTGTAAAATCATTTGAAGCTAAAATAAATTCCATTTCATCTATAGTATCAATATCTATACTACTAGCTATTTTTATTTTTTTACCCTGTCTCCAAAAAGGAATAACCAAAAGATCTGCTTCTTCTCTTTTATTATTAGAAACTTTTGTAGAAAAAAACATAGTTCCCTCCTCTTTTAAAAAGGAATGTCATCTGTTACATACCCATCTTCTCCTAAAACAGAAGAAAAAGCAAGATCCTGTCTCTCTTCCATCATATCTTCAGAAATACTATCAATGGAAGAAGACATTCCTTGAGAAATATCAGATTGCTCTGTTCTATCTGATTTACCAAAAGGACTAAACTTCAAAGAATCTACACTAACACTTAAGGAAGATTGAGGAGATCCATCTCTACCAAGATACGATTCAACAGTAATATCTCCTCCAACTATTACTGCTGATCCTTTCTTTAAATAAGGCAACATCTTATCATAACGATCATGCCAAATATTGCACTTACACCAAATAGTTTCATCTTTCATATTTTGACGAGTTTTCACTGCAACACGCAACACTATTACTCTTTTTCCTTTTGCAGTAAATCTCTCTTCAGGATCAGCTCCTAAAAAACCAGCAAAAAAACCAAATATCATATACAACCTAAGCTTAATAAGATTAAATATTAAATTAGAATACACAGAAAAAAAAAAGTTAGCAAAAAAAAAAGCATTTCTTTACTAGAAATGCTTAATGCTAAAAATAAAAATTAGACTACGCTCTGAGACCTTGTGGAGGAGGTTGAATGCCAGGAACCCCAGGTTGTCCTCCTTGAGGTAATTGAGGCATAGTATCAACGGAAGGCTCTCTTCCTGCAGCAATATCACCACAAACAGTTCGCCACTTAACTACCGTTTCAATGAATAATTGAGCAAAAGCTTTTAAAAGATTGGTTTCTGCATATTTCATATCTAAAACACAATGCATTAATACCAATTGTTCTTTAACAGCAACGCCAACACCACCGCCAGCCATTTGACCACCTAACATAGATCCTTCTAATAATTTTTCGTATAAAGCAAGTTTTCTTTGAGGATTTTCAGGTAATCCATCTAATAAAGGCGAGTAAATATAAAGACGATCAGAGTGTTCTTCATAAGTCAAATGAAGAGAAAATTCTCCATCTACAAATAAAATGCATGTGTTATTTTGATCGAATGCTACATCAGGAAGTTTTAATTCCTTAGCAAAATTCTTTAGATTTTCCTCAGCATTTTGCCTTGACATTGGCACTTCTCCTTTAATCTTTTTTCTAAAATCAATTTATCACAATTTTCTATTTCATTAAAATATTTTTGCCATAAAAGCACAAATTAAATCTTATATATCTTAATAGCAAATTACATCATATTCAACATAAGAATTTGTTCTTTAACTTATATCTTAACTTATTATCTGATCTTCTCCTTGATCCCATTCTTCAACAACAAGCAATTTTGCATTAGGATAGAAAGATTCAAAAATTTGTCTAGCATTGTAACCTAAATCACTTAAATCTAAAATACTTTGTTGTACCTCATTATCTAAATCCCAAGAAAAATTATCGGGAACATTATCTAATATAATTCTCGAAGTCCAATCAACAGCTTCCTCTACTCCAAAAAAACGCTTCGTTACACCATAACCACAATATCCTTCAGACTCAGCTAAAACATGCCATAAACGATTTATATCATAATTTTCTAATAATCTTTCATAAAATCGTGTACGTTCTACTATAGCTATTGCAGCTAAAGCTTCTTTAGGCATAGGATGCATAATTTTAATAGAAAGAACAGATTTTAAAAAATCCTCAACTGTTACTTCATTAATCAATGTGACATAATGTTGATTTGTTTTATAAATATGAACTTTTCCTTTATATTGAATGCCATTAATAAATACGAAGCCATTTTCTTCAGTAGGTTCTATAACTAAATGATTTTGATTAGAATATTCATCACCCCACATTAAACCATCATACACCGAATGAACGGCTAAACGCTTACCTACATAACCCATAGATAATATCTGATTATTTGAAGATACTTTATAATTTCCTCGAACTTCCACTAAAGCTGTTATAACATCCTGTTTAATCAACACTTTAATAGATGGTCCTGGTTTAAATACCTGCTTTTCAGAACATAGCGACTCAGATACTTTAATTTCAGCAAAAGCAGCACAACTATTAAACAATAATAACATTAATACAATAACTTTCTTTAAATGTGTCATTTGTATTTTCTCCTTAAATTACTACTTTTTTGGAAAACGACTGTAGGCTAATTCCGTTACAACTCTTCCTCTAGAAGTACGTTTTATCAAACCTTTTAAAATTAAAAAAGGTTCATATACATCCTCTATAGTTTGCATTTCTTCTCCCACAGCTATTGCCAAAGTTTTTAAACCAACAGGTCCACCTTGATAATAATCAATAATAACTCTTAAAATTTTAAGATCTGTAGCATCCAATCCCCAATCATCTATCGATAACATAGTTAATGCTTTTTCTGCTACGCATCTATCAATTATATTTTCTTCTTTAATTTGAGCAAAATCTCTAACCCATCTCAATAAATTATTAGCTATCCTTGGAGTGCCTCTTGAACGAGAAGCAATGGACAAAAGCGCATCTTTTTCTATTTTGATTTGCAATATTTTTGCTGACCTATCAAGAATGCATACCAAATCTTCTATACCATAAAAATCTAGACGACAACTAAACATAAATCTAGAACGTAAAGGAGAGCTAATAGATCCAGGTCTTGTAGTCGCTCCAACTAAAGTAAACATAGGAAGTTCTACTCTTACTGATCTAGCACTTGGACCTGAATCTAACATTAGATCAATCTTATAATCTTCCATTGCTGAATATAAATATTCTTCAGCAGATCTTCCCATTCTATGAATTTCATCTATAAAAAAAACATCACCTTCTTGTAAATTTGTTAACACACCTACTAAATCAGCAGGTTTTTCAAATTGAGGACCGGAAGTTGTAACTAATCCTTTCCCTATTGTATCTGCTATTATATAGGCCAAAGAAGTTTTACCTAAACCAGGAGGACCAAAAAACAAACAATGCCCAGGAGATTCTTTTCTTTGCAAAGCTGCAGTTAAAAAAACAGTCAATCTCTCTTTTAAGTTAGCTTGACCAGAGAAATTAGAAAAATTATTTGGTCTAAGGGAAGACTCAAATTTTTTATCATTAGAAAGAGGAGTAAAATTAGTTTGT
This sequence comes from uncultured Chlamydiaceae bacterium, assembly GCA_963558895.1. GTDB lineage: Bacteria > Chlamydiota > Chlamydiia > Chlamydiales > Chlamydiaceae > CAUWIK01. The sequence goes on from CAUWIK010000001.1 coordinate 90,069, forward strand.
TTTTGCATCCTAGAAAAGTAAAAATTTCTCAATTTTAAAAGGAATGTAGCAAAAAAGACTTTCAAAAGCTATATCTATTTGAATAATAAACATAGAAAAACAAAACAATTTGTGGGAAAAATATGAGTATTAAAGAAGATGCATGGATCAAAAAAATGGCAGAAGAAAAGCACATGATTTCTCCTTTTGTCAATAAACAAGTAAATTACAATAAAGATACAGGAAATAAGTTAATCAGCTATGGATTATCTAGTTATGGCTATGATTTAAGAGTGTCAGAAGAATTCAAAATCTTCACAAATGTTTATAATACAATTATTGATCCAAAAAATTTTACAGAAGATGCTTTTGTATCCTTATCAACAGAAGTATGTATTATTCCTCCTAATTCTTTTGCTTTAGCAAGAAGTATTGAATATTTTAAAATTCCAAGAAACATTCTTACTATCTGTATAGGAAAATCTACTTATGCAAGATGTGGTATTATCGTGAATGTTACTCCTTTTGAACCAGAATGGGAAGGCTATGTTACATTAGAAATTTCTAATACTACTCCTTTACCTGCAAAAATTTATGCCAATGAAGGAATAGCTCAAGTTCTCTTTTTTGAAAGTGCGAACTCTTGTTCCCTTTCCTATGCTGATAGAAATGGAAAATATCAAAAACAAATAGGCATAACTACTCCTATCGTTTAAACAAAGTAACATATGAAAATATTAGCTATTTCTCATTCATTATCTGAAGAAATTATAAAATCATGGTGGGTTGTTCTTTTCATAACTATCTGTTCTCTTATCTATGATCAAGCTTCTCATAAGCAAATCTTAGAAATACAAAAACTTGAACAGAAAGTTAGTTATTTTAATCATGAAATACAAAAAAATTTTGAAAGACAAAAGCAACTAGAATTATATATCAAAAACCAACAAGATCCAGAACTAATAGAGTTAATTTTGATGAAAAAACTAGGTCTAGTACCTAAGGGTTATACTAAAATACTTCTTCCTTCCAATAAAAGAACTTTATAAATAAATATAGAAAAATGGTTAATTCATTGTTTATTTCTATTTTCTTAATTCTATTAACATTAATTTCAAGTTTTTTTTCTCTATCACAAATTTCTTTATTTTCTATTTCTTCAAATCTTATATCACACTATAAAGTAAGTAAAAACCATAAAGAAAGAACATTAGCTTTTATATTATCACATCCTCATCATCTACTTGCTTCAATAATTTTTTGTGATATAGCAATTAACATTCTCATTCAAAATACAGCCGCTATTCTTTTTGATTTTTCATCTAGTTGGTGGTTAAAAGTTGGTTGTCCATTAATGTTAACCTTAGTATTTGGAGAAATTATACCCAAAGCCATAGCTGTTCCTCTACATCAAAAAATAGCTCCTACGATAGCTCCTATAATAGAAAAAATCCAAAAAATCATGACGCCGCTATTAAACTGGATAATTATGGGAATGAATTATCTAGTAAATTCTTTTATTCAACCTTCTTCTCATCCTTTTTTTCAAGAAATTAAAGAAATTCTTTATAGCTATGAAGACCATGGTATTATCACAAAAGATGAAAGTTATCTTATCTATGGCTATCTTTCTTTAAATGACTGCATTGTTAAAGAAAGAATGCATCCCAGAAATGAAATTCTTTTCTATGATACTCAACAACCTCTTAATGATTTATTCTACTTATTTGAAAAAAAACATTGTTCTAGAGTACCTATTTGCACTGCTGATATTCAAAATATAATAGGAATATGTTCTGTTAAAAATTTCTTACTCCATTCTAATAAAATTACTTCTAGTAACAATTTATTAGAAATACTCACTAAGCCTTATTACATTCCTGAAATGATTTCAGCTAAAAAAGCCCTTAGTCACTTAATTGCTAAAAATGAAACTATGGGCATAGTAATTGATGAATATGGATCTGTTTCCGGAATAATCACACAAGAAGATCTTTTCGAAATTGTCGTTGGCGAAATTATAGATCGCCGTGATGAAAAAGTGTTATATACACGTCCAAACCAAGACATTGTTATAGCTAGCGGTAAATTAGATTTATTAGAAATTGAACAAATTTTTCATGTTACTTTACCCAATCCTAATAACTTAGCTACTATAGGTGGTTGGATTACAGAACAACTAGAAACCATTCCCACAGCTGGCTCTCAATTTATTTGGAAAAATTTATTATTTCAAGTATTAGATTCAGCTCCAAATAGAATACGTCGTATTTATGTAAGGAAACTTCCTAATGTTTAAAAATCCTTTTTTTTGGTTCCTTTTGAATATATTTTGCATCCTATTGCAAGGTTTTTTTTCTATGATGGAAATGGCTTGCGTATCATTTAATAAAGTTCGTTTGCAATATTATTTAACAAAAAATAATAAAAAAGCAGAATTAGTTAGCTTTTTTATAAGAACTCCTCATTTCTTATTTGGCACAATTATGTTAGGAGTTAACATTGCCTTACAAATTGGCTCTCAATCTTGTAGAGAAAGTTTTAAATATATACAAATAAATCCTGACTTTGCTCCGTTTTTACAAATAATATTAGTAACAATTTTTGGAGAAATTTTACCATTAATAATTGCTAGAAAAATTCCAGAAACAATAGCTCTAAAAGGTATTTCTTTTCTTTACATTGTCTATTGTCTCTTCTATCCTTTTATCCAAGGATTATCTGTTCTCATCAAGCTAATATACAAAATATTAAAAGTAAAAAAAGGATATTTTAATACTATTATTAATAGAGAAGAATTTCAAAAAATTTTAGAAACTCATCACGAAGAAAATGACTTCAATATGATTGCAACAAACATTTTCTCTCTCAGTAAAATTGAAGCGAAAGATATTATGTTACCTTTAGCAAAATGCTCTTCTCTTCCTATGAAATCTAGTGTAAAAGAACTAAAACAACTAATAATAACTTCTCCACACGATTTTGTTCTTATTTATTATACACATAAGAAAAATATAATAGGTATTGCTTCTTCTAAACAATTCGTTAATAAACCAGAAACAGATCTTATTGGAAAACATATGAAATCACCTTGGTTTATATCTTCTCATTCAAAATTAATAAATATCCTTAAAGAATTTAGAAGAAATCATAACAACTTAGCTTTAGTTCTTAACAATTCAGGAATTGTAATAGGAGTATTGCCTATACAAGCTATTTTTAATCTTATTTTTAATACCCCAAACATTGCGAAAAGCAAAAAAGAACAAACTACTTCTATTAATAGAACATTTCCTGGAAATACAAAACTTTCAGAATTAAAAAAACAATTTGGATTTAATTTTCCTCATCATGATGTAGAAACATTAGCTCAGTTAATGATTACCCTCATAGACGAACCTCTAGAAGAAGGCTTAATAGTTCATATCGATAATATATCATTCCAAATTAAAGAAATGAATCTCTCTGGAATAAAAAGTGTTTCTATTAACAGCTTCCCTTAACTTAACTTCTTAAACGTAAAACCACATTAATTAAAATTTTTAATACTTCATCTATTTCTTCTTTGGTAGAAAACCGACTTAAAGAAAAACGCAACGATGAAGCAGCCTCTTCTGCAGAAATTCCAGTATAAATCAAACTTGAATTAAAAGATGTTATTCCCGAAGAACAAGCTGTTCCATAACCTACAGAAACACCTTCTAAATCCAAAGAAGCTTGAAGAATTTCCCCTTCTAATCCCAAAAAAGCTATATTTGAAATATTGCAGATTCTAGGATACTTAAAACTATGGATTTCAATATCAGAAATAGTATTTAATAAAGAATTTTCCAAATAATCTCTCAATATAGAAATTTTATGTATAATATCTAATAACTTCGGTTTAGTTATCTTTAAAGCATATCCAAGTGCAGCTATACTTAAAACATTTTCTGTTCCTGCTCTTTTGCCTAATTGTTGGTGACCTCCCAATAAAAAAGGCTTTATTCTAAAAGAAGGATGCAAAAGAACCACACCAGTTCCACCTAAACTATGAATCTTATGACTACTAAAACAAAATGCTGAAATACCTTCAAATAAATTTATTTCTTCCTTACAAACAGAAGAAACTCCATCGACAATAAATATTAAATTACGTTCCTTAGCAAATTGAGCTATTTCTTCTAAAGGTAACTTAGCTCCTGTTTCACTATTCACAGAACCTAAAACTAAAGCAACAGTATTTGTTTTAATATTTTCCTCTATTTGACTTAATACAATAGTTCCATTTCCTGGCAAAGGATCTAAAAAACTAATGCAATTATCTAACCGTTTCAAAGGCTCTATAACAGACGGATGCTCAATTGAAGAAGAAATAATATGTCCTGAAGGTAAGCTATTAATAAGTGTATTTAAAGCCTCAGTAGCTCCAGATGTGAACAATACTTCAAAATAAGAAGTATTAAAAAACGATTTTATATTTTCTATTGATTCCCGAACTAACTTTTTTGCTTTTCTTCCAAAAGAATGTGTACTAGAAGGATTTCCTAACAATGGATACGAGTCATCTAATAAGCTAAAAACAAATTGCTTAACTTCAGGATCTAAACAAGTTGTAGCATTATTATCTAAATAAATCATATTACTTGTACTAACAACACGGTAATGTTATCATGTCCTCCACGATTATTAGCCAACCATATTAATCTTTCTCCTATTTTTTCTAAAGACAAAGAAGAAGAAAGAATTACACTTAATTCTTTATCACTTATGGCATTATTTAAACCATCTGAACATAACAAAAATAAATCATTCCTATCTGTTTTAACACTTGTAACATCTGCTTTAACAGAAGGTCTACTTCCTATAACATTAGTAAGAACATGTTTATATGGAAAATTAGATACTTTATCTTCTGTTAATTCTCCAGAATTTACTAATTTTCTCACTAAAGAATGATCTTCTGTTAAACGTTTTAACATTCCTTTTCTCATCCTATAAATGCGACTATCTCCAACATGTCCAATAAATCCATAATTTTTATAAAAATATAAAGAGCTTAAAGTTGTTCCCATTCCCATTAAATCTAAATTAGTAATTCCTTTTCCATAAACCCAACTATTAACATCTGACAACATTAAAGCTAATTCTTGTAAACATCTTTTTAAATTACTATTTACAAATAAACTATTTTTTTCTCTAAATAATTTAAGTAATTGAAAAACAGCTTCTTTTGAAGCTATATCTCCGGCTAAATGGCCACCCATACCATCTGCAACAACAAATAACTTTTGATCTTTATCAGCATACCAAAAATCTTCATTTCTAACTCTTACTCGACCAATATCACTGATACCAAAATAATTAAAACAAAACATATGTTCTCTATTTTTATTATGAGACCGTTTATTTTCATCATACCAGCATTATTTAGTTTATTCGATAAAAAATTTTTTCAATAACGTAACTCAAAAAACAATAAAATTCATATCAAATTCAAACATAGACTATAAATCCCAATTTCTTTTCTTAGTCTATTTTAAATAGGTTTTTTCAATTCGCAAAAAAAAAGTAAAAAACCTCATACCGAGAAGAAAAAAACACTTTTTTAAAAAAAAATTAAGAAAATTAGATACTAATGTTTACTGTAAAGAGACAAATTTGCTATGTTTCTGATTAATGAGCTTGGTGCTCATTTGGTAGCGTTGAAAATTGCTCTCATACTTAGTTATGAAAGTGTTTCAACAAAAGAAGTTACAAGTTTTTTGATAACTTTAGCATACATAGAAAAGGAGCACTAGGAATTACATGATGATAATTAAGGAGAAATCTTTGAGGTGAGTATGAAAAAACTCTTCATGACAGTATTAACAACTTCCGCTTTAACTTCTGCTGCTTTGCAGGCTTTGCCATTAGGTAATCCTAGTGAAGCCAGTTTATTAATTGATGGTGTTTTATGGGAAGGTGTAGCTACCGATCCTTGCGATCCATGTGCTACTTGGTGTGATGCTATTAGCGTTCGATTAGGATTCTATGGCGATTATGTCTTTGACAGATTCTTTAAAACTTCTCTTCCTGAAGTTAATGGTAAAGAACAAACAGAGAATGTTGCTTATAACAAAAAAATGACCAAATCTGAAGTATTTACAAATGCTGGCTATTTAGCTCTCAATATCTGGGATAGATTTGATGTATTTGGAACTTTAGGCGCTACAGGATTACACGTAGATGGTCCTTCTAGTGCTTTCAACTTAGAAGGTAATTTATCCAACGCAACTGCTTCTAATGGTGTTACTCCATTTACACAAATAGATAATTCTTGTGTAAAGTTAGACGGAAAACATGGATTTTCTTGGAGTGTTGGTGTTAGAGGATCTCTATGGGAATGTGGTTGTGCTACTTTAGGAGGCGAAGCTCAATACATGGGTGCACGTCCAAATATTAATACACTTGAAGTAATATCTAACACAAATCCTTGCATAATCCAAGGAGATAACTTAAAAGCTAAATATTCCGAATGGCAAGTTGGATTAGGTATTTCTTATAGAATAAACCTTTTAACTCCATACATGGGTATTAAATGGTCTAGAGCTAATGTTGATTTCGACAAAGCTGTTGTAAAACAACCAACTACTGATGTTACAACTGATTTACCTGGAGGATTAAACACTCCTACTTATGTTAAATCTTCTACAGGTGCTGATGCAGCAGCAATTGAACCTATGAAGAATGTTCAGTTAACATTAAACAAAATTAAATCTCACAAAAGCTTTGGTTTTGTCGTTGGATCAACTCTAGTTGATGCCGATAAAGTTTCTGTTACTGTTGAAGCTCGATTCGCAGATGAAAGAGCTATTCACGTTAACAGTCAATTCCGCTTTTAATTTATCTAAAAAATATAATCAAATTGGTATCGGGGTACATCTCTTGAGGTGTTATCCCGGTTTTTTTATATCCCTGTTTTTTTATAAGTTATTACTCTGTTATCTTATCTAATTTTATCTCTATTTAGACAAAATAAGATAAGAATTATATGCATTAAATAACATATGAAGAAATATAGGAGCGGCTAAAAGCTGAATTCTTTCATAAAACCAACCAATACAAACAGACAAAATAAATAAATTAAATAAAAGAACTATATTACCTAAGCCTTGAAGAATAGAAAAATGAGCTAAAGAAAAAAAGAAAGAAGAAAGAAGAATAGCACTTATTCTATTATTAAGTTTCTCTCGCAAAAAACTTTGTAAGATTCCTCTAAAAAGAAATTCTTCAATACATGGAACAATAAAAATAACTGTAAATAAAAATAAAATTTCTACCGTTAAATTTATGTTCAGTTGCTTAAGGTGACTAATAAGAGCTTGCTCCACAATTAAATTTTGAATTAATAAGATTTTTTTTAAAGCTAATGTAATAACAAGTGTAGACAATTGTAAAAGAGGATAAAACAAAATAAGAACACAAATAGCTTGAAAAAAAACAATAGGTATTTTTTTTAATAAAACATAACTATCAAAAAAAAATATTCTTTTCAAAATATTTTTATTTAGAGTTAAACAATATCCACATAAACAAAAAAAAGAAAACAATGAAGATAAAAAAACTTCAAATAATAAAATTAAATTTCCTTCTCTTGGAAAAGAGAATTCAAAAGCAAAATCACAAGCAATTAAAGACAAAAAATAAATAAAAAAAGAAAAAAAAACATGCTTAAAAAAAACAACCTGTTTTTTAGGAAAACAAGGTTGTTTATAAAGTTTAAAAAATATAAAAAAATACAAAGAAAAAAGCCAAAAGAACAAATACAACATATTATTACAACCAATTACCTTTATTATATTTTAGTCATGTAAAATGTTAATTTAATCATATATTTTTAATAATTAGCACAAATATAACCCTCTACACGTCCTACAAGTTCTCTCATTAGACGATTATGCATTAATCCCATAGGAGTCGAATCAAAAACCTTTGATTTCCAACCATAACGTACATAATCATTAATATTAGAAGTAATAATAGGTTGAGATGCATCCATAATTTCTTGATAAATTAATTTTACTTCATCTTTTCGTAAATCATAAACACGCACTCTTAAAGAAGCAGTAATAATTCCATTTCCTAAATCGTCTATTAATTCATTCTGATCTAATAACTCAGTAGCAACAACAAATTCTGCAGGTAATAACTGACCTATAACTTGATTTGAAATATAAAAACCATCGGGAGAAAAAAATTGTTCAGCAATTTTTGAAGAAACGTTTTGTTTCAACAAATAAATTTTATTAGATAAATTAAACCTTTTTGCTATTTCCTTATTAAATTCTTCTTTTAAATCCCAAGAATAAACTTTATTTTTTTCTTTAATTTGAAAATTTTCAATCACTGGAAGCATAAGAACAATTCCTTTAGATTTACCTCCTGTCTTATATAAAGCAGAGTTATAGGTAGAGCACCCAAACAATAAAAATAAACCTAAATAAATACATAAATATAATTTTCTTCTCATATGCATAGCTCCTTTAAACATTTTTCTATAAAGCTTCCCAAAGGATGTTCTCAATAAAAATGATTATAAAAAGAAAATTGTTAGAACTCAAGCAAGCAATTAATATTTAGAAGATAAAATAAACAAAAGAAGAAGTTAGAGAAAACTTCAACATAAACAAAATTCTCTTAGGGCTGCTATTTTCCAATCCTGACCCAGTTCAAGATTTATTTATTTAAAAAAATCCCCAACTTCTCGAAGAATTTATCGAAAAAATAATAAAAAATCAAGAAAAATTCTTATTAATTGTCTTAGAAAAAAGAATTCTATTCTTCATTATGAAGAGTTTTTTCTTCTTTTTTTTCTAAAACATTACACATATTTACAATAATATCTTTCTTAAGACTACTAACTTTTTTATTTTTCTTCTCAATATTCTTAACCTTAATCCATTGTTGTTCAGCTTCTTTTCTTGAAGTTATTTTTTCAGATAGTGCTGGATCAAAAATATAAGCTGCTCTTCTTTTGATTTTATCACATTGATCTTTAACAATATTCGAAATAGAACAAATTCCATCACGTTCAGCTAAAAAACACAACATGATAGATAATCCCAAAATATCTCCAATTTCACTCATAATTTCTTCACAATCATAAGTCTTTATAGCTTCTTTTAACTCTTCTATCTCTGAAGATATGCAAGGAAGTATGGATAAAATATTCTGATCGTTACTCCAAAAACATTTTTTACTTTCAATAATTAAAGACCAAATATCAATCAAATCTTGAAATTCATTATTTATTTTTTTTTTCAAAAATCTTCCCCTATTTAATATTTCAATGATTTTTATATAATCAACTTAGTGCCAGTTCATGAAGAATCTTTTTATGACCAGAAGAAAACGGCAACAATAATAAATCTTTTAATAAAAAAAACTTATCTATTTCAACACAATTATCGCTACTTATTTCAAACAATAAAGGAATTAAAGTAACTTTAAACAAAGTAAAAGAATGTTTTTGTATTTTCAATCTTTTAACAAATTTTAAAGGACAATTAACTTTGAGAGAAAATAACTTCTCATAATACATAACATCTGGTTCATTCAAAGTCTCCATATTAAAGTAAGGAAATTCATATAATCCAGACATAATAACATTTCCTTCTTGTTTAAAAACAAAAAATGCATTTCTCCATCTTATAACTCCTACTACCCTAAAAATTTTTTGTATTTTTTGTTTTACATGTTTTTTTGGCAAAAAATCTACTAAATTTTGCTGAAATGCACTACAACTATCTTTCAGAGGACAAATGGAACACAAAGCTTTTTTTCTACAAATTAAAGCACCTAATTCAATTAAACCTTCACTAACATAAATAAAATCTTTTTCAGGTAAAATAGAATTAGCCAAAAAAGATATCTTTTTAATAGTTTTCGATAAAAGAATACTTTCATCAATTGCGAAAAATCTACTTAGCACTCTTAAAACATTACCATCAACAGGACATACTTTCTTTTTAAAAGCAAAAGCTAAAATAGCATTTAAAGTATAAGGTCCTATACCTTTTATTAATGCTATATTTTTTTCTTCTTCTGGAAAACATCCTTTAAAATCTTTTACAATTAACTGACTTCCATAATATAAACCTCTAGCCCTTGAGTAATATCCTAATCCTTCCCAATTTTTTAAGACTAATTCTTCACTAGCTTCAGAGAGTATTTTAATACTTGGAAATATCTGCATCCACTTATTAAAATAAGGAATGACTGTTGCCACTGTCGTTTGTTGAAGCATAACTTCCGAAACCCAAACACGATAAGCCGTTCTATTTTCTCTCCAAGGTAGTTTTCTTTGATTATTTATAAACCAACTAATTAATGATTCTGTAGGAAATTTTTTTAATAACATAAACAACTTAATAGAAAAATTAGGAAGGCATTTTATAAAAATTCTTTCTTATTTTATATTATTTTCTATGAATAAAATTCTTAAATGGAAAATTTCCCAAGAAATTCGTCTTTCTTTTTTTTTAAAAGAAAAATTAAAAAAAGACTATAACGCTCTAGATATCTCTCAAATGATTAGAAACCAAAGATGTTTGGTGAATAAAAAAATTGAAAGATTTGAATCTACGACTTTACTTCCAGATGACGAAGTTTTAGTTTTTCCTAAAAAATTTTCTAGAATAAAATTTGATTCTAATAGAATACTTCTTGATAGCCCTTATTACCTAATTTATAATAAACCTGCCTATATCTCTAGTGAACAACTAGCAAAAACTTTGCAATTACAAATAATACATCGTCTCGATAGAGATACGACAGGATGCATAATATTTTCAAAATCAAAAAAAAATAATTTGAAATTAATTAATCTTTTTAAAAAAAAAATAATTTCAAAACAATACCTTGCTTATGTATCCAAAGCTCCTAATCAAAAACAAGGAATTATAAAATCTTTTTTACATGTGAAAAAAAGAAGGGAGGGAGCATTAGTTATGGCTTCTTCTCCTTTTCCAGATAAAGGTAAATTAGCTATAACTCAATGGAAATTGTTAAAAAAAACCAAATTTGGAGCAATAATATTATGTTCTCCTATAACTGGAAGAACTCATCAAATTAGATTGCATCTTTATGATAATGGATTTCCCATTATAGGAGATTTAGAATACCAAAATTTCAATAATTCTAAATATTTTGCTTTTAGATATCTTTTACACGCTTTTTCTTTATCGTTTACTTGCCCTTTTACTAATAAAAAAATAAAAGTATCTAATGACATAATGCCAGAACCTATTTACTATTTTTCTAGCACTCAAGATATTAAATTTTTAAATTATTAAGAATATTCTATTTTTAATTTCTTTATTTTTGGACCAGAAGTTCGAGAAAGTAAACAAGGAGCTGCTCTCTTAGCTACTTTTTCTGCTATTTTTTTCGAAGTTAATGTTTTTTCTGCGTTATCTAAAGGATGTTTCTCTAAAACTTTTTGAATACATCTTTCTAATAAAGCTTCATGAACTTTACTAGGTATAATTTCACCTAAAGGTTCTTCTGAAAAACCAATTGCTAATAAACTTAAAGAAGAAAAAACCTTTCTATTTAAAGAACTTTCTTCAGTTACTTTAGAAGGATCTGCTCCTAATCTTAATAATAGACTAACTACTTTCTCTAATTCACATTTTGATTCTTCTCTTCTAGACGAAGCTAATGACAAATGGTAAGTAGAAAAATGCAATAAGGTATAAGGTTTTCCAGAAACATAATTATTTACATCAAAAGGATCAAAAGAAAAAATATCTTGCTTTCTAAGACAACACACTTTAAGAGCTGCTCTAAAAAGAGAAAATTTTTTACCTTTTAAAAGAGAAAACAAGTTTTTAAGGCTAAAAATACAAGATAACTTTTCTTTAACTAAAGAACTTGCACAAATGTCAAGCATTTGCTTCCATTCTGAAGCAGGCAAAGAAAATAATAAAATTGCTATTACTTCCAAATGCAATATTGATAAATTTCTCATTGCAAAACTAACAACAGAATGAGTCACAGTAGCACTTTTTTCTAAAAGAATTTCTATAAGAGCTGTTTTTCTTTCTAAATTAAGATCTTTTGTATTTACAACAAATTCTATTAAAGAAAGATTTTTATAGCTAGGATGTGTAAATATAGAATCTGGATGTAATCCAGCTTCTAATAATTTTTGAAATTCTAATAGCGAACCCTCTCGTAAAAGCCTAATAATTCCTAATTCACTACCTAGAAGAAATTTTCCTTCATTATTTTGAACATTGAGAGGCCTAGACATTATGGAAACGATTGACAGAAATTAATTTCCTCCATGAAAATAATTACGCTAATGATTATCCCATATATAAAGAATTAAAGATATATAAAACTACTTTTAGATTAAAAAATATCTTTTATATTACTAATATTTTCTTTATCTCCTTTTTCCTTTTTATATTTAATATTTACCTTTGCTTCTACATATCTATAAATAAATCTATCAACTATATTCCTCGGAAGATTTAAAGATTCAACAAGCTTTTGCTTTTCCAAACTCATTAATATCTCTATTTCTTGATTTTCTTCTGAAACGTTTTGAGAAAACAATATTGATTGAGTTGATAATATAAATGGTTTATCTTGCTTAAAAAAAGTTTTTCTTAAGGAAATTATTTCAGGTTTATCTATTCGACTCTGATTGCCTTCTTGATCTATACAAGATTGATTCCTAACTGCTAAAACTATGCAAACTAATGCTTTTAAAGTATTTTCAAATAACCAAAAATATCTTTGATTATTTGGATGCATGGAAATAATTCCAGCAACAATTTCTGCAATTATTGCTGCTTCAGATACTCCTAAAACACCATGCACACTATTACCCAAACAAACCATAAGATTTGACAATTTCGATCCTAAATAATCAATAGAAAATTTACTACAAATATAATTAGAAAAATCACTTTTTTTTGTAACAATCAAAACATTTTTAACTTTACTTAAAGATCTTCTTGTTTTTCCTCCTTCCTTTATCGCTAATTTCCAATTAGGATCATTTAATAAAAAACAACAATTATCTTGTTCTTCTTTCCAGTTACTCACATGCACACCCTTTAAGTTAACCTACTGTTTTTTTTATTACTAAAAAATTAAGAACTAATAAATACTCAATTTATTAGAACCAAAAAACTATAAAAATAATCAAACATATAATTTTTTTTAAAATTAAATAAAAATAATGAATTTAAGTTATTATTAAATAGTAAAAAATTATTTCTAATATGCTTCTTATAATTTTAAAAATAAAAGAAGCTTTGCAATAACTAGACTAAAAAACCAATTTATCTTTAACAATTTTTAGTTTAAAAATTCCTTAAATCATAGTTACTACATTTTCTTCGTCTTCGTCGCTTTCAACAAAAACATCATTACTATAAGATGAGGGTCCACTTACTTCGCTTTGTTCTTTACTTTTTCCTTTTTTTGCAAGTCTATCTTTAGCTTCTTGATATTTTACAAGCAACTGACTAGCAACATGAGCAGATATCGTTTCTTTATTTAATAAATTTGAGTCCAAAGAAGCTAGACTCTCTCTCCTTTCTTGAAGATCAATACAAGCCAATGTAGAACAAGATAACATTAAACTATGATGATCCTGACACTTACCTCTAATATCTCTTATTCTTTTACAAGACGGAGTCCCACTCTTTTCTCCTTCTGTATTAATAAAAGATAAATTTCTAATACTCAATACTAAACAAACTAAATATCTCAAGACTTGCCTAGTTAACCAAAAATTTCCGTGATTGCCAGGATGATTTTTAATTATTTCTGCAATAATTTGTGCTATTATCGTTGCTTCAGATACTCCTAAAACACCATAAACACCAAGTCCTGTACTTACTTTCAAGTTAGATAATTCTTTTCCAAGATTTTTTACAGAAAATGGCTCGCAATTACCCACAGACATTTTCTCTTGTGAAACCACTAAAACATTTTCCAAATTAGAAGATATAGGAGATATATTTGATGCTTCGCAAGATAAAGTCTTATTTACGGCTGCTTCCCAATCCCCATCTTCTAATAAACTAATACACTTATCCTGATCTTTTTTCCATGAATTTACATTCTCATCCCCTAAAGCTGAAGTCAAAAAACTATGAGCCATTGCACAAGCAGCTTCCATTTGTTCTTTTTCTTTTGTAGTAGGTGCTCTTCCTTGAATAAGCAAATCTTGAAGTGATATACCTGTTTGTTTTTCAGCAAAACCTATAACAACAGGATCATATATTTGTCTCAAACCTCTATGCCAAGCTGATAACTTTAATCTACTTCCTCCTGCTCCTACAACACAACAAGCATCAAACATTCCACATAATAATCGTCCAAAAGATCCACATCCACATTCTCCTTCGCTACATCCACAAGTAGGATTTCCACAAGGAGCAGTACATCTTGGACTACAAGCATCATAAATAGCAGTGCAACATCTTCCAGACCTTTCACTACGTAAAATACTTATTGCAATATCATCTACTTGTTGTTCTATTGTTGATTCTATTTGCATCAAAGAAGAAATACTTTTTGGTTGGGTTGTTACCACAGCACTATTTTTATCATCTGAAGCATTACTAGCAACATCGCTAACAAGCTCACTAACTGTTTTAAGGTTAGAATCACCAGAACTATCTTGATTTTCCTGAACATTTCCTGAACTAGATCCTCTCACAACATTTACATCTACATCACCAGACGAACAACATCCCACACAACATAAAGGGTTGTCAGAACGTACTGTAGCCCCTAATCCTAACGCAGGTATTGGCATAAAATCTCCTCATATTCATAAAGAAAATCTAAAGAATTTTAAAAAAATTTCTTTACATTATATTGTTTTATTTTTTACTAGCAAACATAAAATTTTTCTATTCCTAAACTTATTAAAAATGGAAATGATTAACAGGTTGTAAAATTCTAAAAAACTAGATAATATTTCCTTTTATTTATTCATCTAAAATGAACCAAGGAATGTGAAATGTTGAGCTTAAATCTAAAAGGAAAAATAGCTTTCATTGCTGGAATAGGCGATGATCAAGGTTATGGTTGGGGTATAGCTAAAGCTTTAGCAGAAGCTGGAGTTACTATTCTTACTGGTACGTGGGTTCCTATAGCAAAAATTTTTCAACAATCATGGGATTTAGGTAAGTTTGATAAGTCTCGTCTATTATCTGATGGCTCATTAATGAATATCGATAAAATATATCCTTTAGATGCTTCTTTTGATAAACCAGAAGATATTCCAGAAGAAATAAAAAATAACAAAAGATATAAAGGAATTAACAATTTTACTATTTCTGAAGTAGCTAGCCAAGTAAAAAATGATTATGGCAAAATAGATTTTATGATCCATTCTCTTGCCAATTCTCCAGAAATAACAAAACCTCTTTTAGAAACAACCCGACAAGGTTATCTTTCAGCTATTAGTGCTTCTTCCTATTCATTTGTTAGTTTATTATCACATTTTGGACCATTTATGAAAAAAGGTGGAGGAAGTATTTCTCTCACGTATTTAGCAGCAAATAAAGCCATTCCTGGATATGGTGGTGGAATGAATTCAGCAAAAGCAGCTTTAGAAAGTGATACTAAAATACTAGCTTGGGAAGCAGGTCAAAAATGGGGAATAAGAATAAATACAATCTCTGCAGGACCTTTACCAAGTCGTGCAGCAAAAGCAATTGGATTCATTGAAAAAATGGTAGACTACTACCAAACAATGATTCCTATTGCTGAAGAAATGAGCGCTCAACAGGTAGGAAACGCAGCTTTATTTTTATTGTCAGAACTTGGATCAGGAATAAATGGAACAACCTTATACGTAGATCATGGATACCATATCATGGGAATCAATCCATCATGTTTTAGCAATTAAAATCTTTATGAAACAGTTATTCAGACTGTTAGTATCTAGATAACTGTTTTAAATACATTTTTTCTCCTTCTTCTAAAGCTTTTATAATGCCCTGTTCTTTTGCGCTCGGGGCTATATAATCAGCAAGTCTTAACATAAATTCTGGTGCTGTATTCATAACTATTTTAAAATCACCATTTTTAATCATCTTATAATCATTTTGATCATCTCCAGCTACTATTGTAAAAACATCTTTTTCAGAAGAAATATTATTAACCAATCTAGATAAAACTTTTTCTTTAGATGCCTGTTTATGCGTAATATGAATCATCCCAAAATTAAGATGTCTAGGAACTGAAATACTTGTAATACTACATGCATTATGAAACATTTCATTAAGCTTATCAGCAATATTTCTAATAACAGACAAAGGACCTATAGTCTTTGCAACAGAAAAAAAATCATAAGGATATTCTAACAAAGAATTCTTTAATTCTTTTATATAAACTTTTTTTTCTCTTTCATTTGGAAAATAATTATTAATAACACTCAAAAATATTTCTTTATTTTCCGTAGAATAAAAATCAAAATTATCCAAAAATATTATATCATTATAAGAAAAACCCGATTCTATCCACCATGTGATATTAAATTTTCTAGTCTCTTTAACCAAAACTGAAAGCCAATCTTTAGAAAGACTATACTCATCAATAACACTTTTACTCGGATCTAATAAACAAGCTCCATTTTGAACAGCTAAAAAATAAGGACAAGTTAGAGAAGATAATAGCTCTTCAGCATATTTGTAAAAACGCCCTGTATTAAATAGAATAATCCATCCATTCTTATAAAGATCTTCTATTTTTTCTTTCACTCTAAAATCTAAAATTCTACTACTATCAGATAAAGTTCCATCTAAATCAGAAGCGATTAACTTATACATAACAAATTCCTTTTATAAAACAAATGATTATGTACTATCATTTTTTTATAAAAAAATCTATATTTGCAAAATAAATATCAGTAGTTTTTAATGCCATGTCTAAGTACTTTTTTTTTATAAAACATTTATACTATAAGTGTATTTCTTCTTTTTTCGTGTTAATAGATCTTAATGAAAAGATAAGCGAAGTTGAATTAAGTTCTTCTCCTTTTAAAATGTCTATGAAAAAAGAATTTTTAAAAATGAGCTTTTCTTTAATACTTTTATTAACTTTTCTATTCACTAGCATATGGCTATTTAAAAAATTCTTAAAATCAAAAGGAAATATTTTTAATAAATCTTCATTAATAAAAATTATAGATAAAAAAAATTTAAGCCAAAAATCTTCATTATACATCATAAAAATAGCAAATAAAATTTTAGTTATATCTGAATCTCCTTCTGGTATTCAATATCTTTCAGAACTTCCTTTAGAAACTAATTTTCAAGATTTATTTCATGAAAATATAAATAATATTAAAAAATCTTCTTCATCCAGTGACATAATTCTACGTTCATTAAAAAAATTAAAAGAAAATCTTTTAGATAGAGAAAGTTAATATAGGTGATTACAACAGAAAAATCATTTGCAATTTTATCATTAATTTCTCCACAAAAAATACATTCTTATCTATCTTTAAAGGCAACATATTTTTATTGTTTATTTTTAACAATTAGTATATTTTTAACTTATCTTTCTAGGGGTTATATATTGTGAAAAGTCTTGTGAACTTGTTCTTCTACTTATTGTCAAGTCGTCTTTTGCTTACCCTTAAAATGCAAATCTTCTTTTAGACTATTAAGTTAAGTGCAAACAATTCATCAAAGGAGGCGTAAGACAATTTAATGTTAGTTTTAACTAGAAAAAAAGAGCAAAAAATTAGAATTGGTCAGGACATTAAAATTACCATTTTAAAAATTCAAGGAAATCAGGTTTCAATAGGTATTGAAGCTCCTAAAAATACACAAATAGTAAGAGATGAACTTATTAATATGGAGGAAAATGAGTTTTCTTCAGAAAAATGTTTAACTGAAATTAACTAATGTAGGTTTTATGGAAGAAATTATTCTCACAGAAAAGAACTTAATTCAATTTTTAAGTGAACATTCTTTAAATCCCTTATTTGAAAAGGAAAGTAATCTTCCTTATATTTTAATTAAAATCTATCAAAATGAATTGCCTTTATTCTTTTCTATAAGAAATAATGGTGAAGTTTTACAACTAATTATTTATCTTCCTTATAAAATAATTAAAACACATTTAAACGATACTTCTCGTTTACTGCATATTTTAAACAAAGATCTCGATTTACCAGGATTTAATCTAGATGAAGATGAAGGGTTAATTTTTTATAGATTAGTTATGCCTTGTATTGATAAAAAGCTTAATACTAAGATCTTGATAGCTTATATTAATTCCATTCAACTTGTTTGTGATTCATTTTCTCAAGCAATAGGTTTGGTTGCATCTGGTCAAATGGATATAGAAACTTTAAAAAACATGGATTTGCCTAAAAATAAATAACTTATGAAAAATAAATCATTTATTTTTTATGATTGTGAAACAACAGGAACTAATGTAGAAAAAGATCTAATTATAGAAATAGCAGCATGTAAATCAAATTCTGAAGAAACTTTTTCTTCCTTTATTTTCGTAGATATTCCAATTCCGAACGAAGCTACTCAAGTACACGGTATAACTAATAAAGATATAGAAAAATCTCCTATTTTTTCTGAAGTCTTTTTTCAATTTAAAGAATTCTGTGGAGATAATGTTTTAGTCGCTCACAATAATGATGGTTTTGATCTTCCCATTTTAAAAAACGAGTGTATACGACATAATTTAGAAATGCCCAATTGGACATTTGTAGATTCTTTAAAATGGGCTAGAAAATATTGTCCTCATTTACCTCGGCACAGTTTGCAATATCTTAGACAAACTTTTAATTTTCCAAAAAATCAAGCTCATAGAGCTCTTGACGATGTAATCACTCTAAAAAAAGTATTTTCTCTTCTTATTAATGATTTAAGTACCAAAGATGTAATTAATTTATTAAATGCAGAAAAAACACTTTTAACTGGAGGAAATTTTATTATGCCCTTTGGTAAATATCAAGGAAAGCAATTACAAACTGTTCCTTCATCGTACATTAAATGGCTACAAGAACAAGGGGTTTTAGATAAACCTGAAAATCAACTTCTTTCAGAAGCTGTAAGCGTCTTTTTTAAAGATACATAAAAGTCATTTAAATGAAAAAATTCTTGTATATCAAAGCAGCTTTTTCACCATGTCCAAATGATGTTTTTTTATTCTATCCTTGGAAAAAAAATAAAATTAAAACTCCATTTAAATTAGATCTTCACACTTTTGATATTAATACTCTAAATGAACTTGCACAAAAACAAGCTTATCCTCTAATTAAAATCTCTGCAGCTTTATATCCTAAGGTTATGGAATATTATGAAATACTTCCTGTAGGCATTACTTTAAGCTATAATTGTGGTCCTCTACTAATTAAATCTAATCATAATCAACTAAATTCCATTCAAAGTTTAGCTTCCCCTGGAAAGGATACAACTGCTCACAAATTATTTAATCGTTATTTTTCTTCTAAAAAATTTATATTTCTTAGTTACGATAAAATTTTTTCTGCTGTTCAAAAAAAAGAAGTTGATAGTGGTATTCTCATCCATGAATCACGGTTTAATTTATCTAAAGAAATCAATATTCTCGCAGATTTAGGACAATTATGGATAAAAGAAACAACATTACCTATTCCTTTAGGTTGCATCGCTATTTCAAGAAATTTACCTTTTAAACTAAAATTATCTATAACAAGTATTTTGAAAGAAAGTTTTTCTTACTCTCAAACATTTTTAGAATCAGTTATCTCATTTTCTAAAAACCTATCTCAAGAAAAAGATACAGAAATAATAAGAAAATTTATTAATACTTATGTTTCTTCTGAAGTCTATTCAATCTCATCTACAGGAATTTTAGCTTTAAAATATTTTTGGAACCAATTAAGCGAAAAAAATTGGTTATTTCATGCATAAAAAATTAATTATTTTTGCAACTTATCAAGAAGCTCAAGCTTCTATTGAAAAATTTAAAGCAACTAAAGATAAAGTTCTAAATAACAAGTATGTGTCTTCAAAATTCGACATTATTATTTCAGGTATAGGTATTCTAAATGCTTTATTCGAAACAATGACACATGGTAAAAAATATTCTATGATTATTAATATTGGATTTTCAGGAATTATTAATAACAAACTTTCTATAGGAGCTTTTTATGAAATAAAAACTATTAGTAAACTAAATTTTACTAAAATTCTTATTAAAAAAGATTTAAAATCTCTATTTCTATTGAGAAAAGCCTTTCCAAAAATACAATTACCTAATAATAGCTCCATATCTATAGCTTCATCAGATATTCCCATTCGAAATTCCACTGTTTGCTCATTATGTCATAACATAGACCTTGTGGATATGGAAGCTTATGGAATTGCTTTTTCCTCAAAAAAATTAAATATTCCTTGTAGAATATTTAAAATGGCAACAGATTTTCCTTCATTAAAAGGAAGAAGATATTTAGAAAAAAATTTCCAAAAATTTTCAAAAAAAATCAGCAACTTTATTTTAGAAATAATATAAATGGTCAAACATAAGACAATTCTTGATTGCCATATTGCCACATTTTTTTAAATTCTGGACAATTTTTTAGTAGTTGTTCTTTAGTACCTTCGGCAATTAAATTACCTTGTTCCAAGTAAATAATTCTATCAACAAAATCCAAAGTAGTTAACTTATGAGCTATGATTATTTGAGTCTTTTTTCTCTTAAATTCTTCTAAAACTATCTTAATGTAAGATTCATTAATAGAATCCAAAGCAGAAGTTGCTTCATCTAATATCAAAATAGAAAAATTCTTAAGTAGCGCACGAGCAATAGCAAAACGCTGCTGTTGGCCTCCTGACAAATTTTTTCCTGCTTCTTCTATTAAAAAGTTATATTTACCAGGTAAATTAAAAACAAAATCATCCAATCTAGCTTGTTTAACAACACAATCTATTTCTTCTTCAGAAAAATTTTCTCCAAAAGTCAAATTATTCCAAACAGAATCAGAAAATAAAAAAGAATTTTGAGGAACATAAGAAATAAATTTCCTTAAAGAAGAAAAAGATATTTTAGATATAGATGTATTATCAATTAAAATATCTCCAGTAAAAGAATCATATAACTTAGGTAACAATTTCATTAATGTAGACTTTCCTGAACCAGTTGGACCAACAATGCCTATTGTTTCTCCTTTTTTAATAGAAAAACTAATATTGTTAAGAATAGGTATTCCATTGTAACTAAAAGAAACATTTTGAAAAGTAATTTTATCTTCAAAAGAAAAATGTAACAAACTTTCTTTTGCTTTCTCTTCAGAAACTTTTATTATATCCATAAGCTCATTAAATCTTTCTGCTGCTGCTATTCCTTTCATGATATTATTATTTTCATCTGCAAATTTCTTACAAGGTTCATATGCAATATAGAGCGTTCCACAAAAAATCAACAATTCTTCTGGAGGAATGCAAAACTTATACAATCCAGCAACCATAATTAATGCAAAAAACAAAGAAGAAACTGCATGAAGAATTGGCCTTGCAGATAAAGCATATAAAGCACTTTTTTCTTCTAAAGAAGCCATTGCATTATTTTCATCTCTATACTTGCTTAAAACATAGTTCTCTGTTTGAAATAATTTAGCAGTCATAATTCCAGTTAAAAATTCTACAAGTATAGAAGAAAACTTCTCTTGCTTTTTTAAAAACAATTTAGCAATAAGCTTAATTCTCTTAGCTATAAATAAAACTGGTAATACTAAAAGAGGAAATCCCAAAAAAACTAATAAACATAATTTAAATGAAATACATAAACACGATATTATAGATGAAACAAAAATAAAAGGAGCATACAAGTAATTAATAAACAAACTATTAATGGAAGTAGCTATCTGTTGAGAATCAGTATTAATGCGACTTGTTAAATTACCAACATCATGATGATCATAAAAAGAAAAAGGTAGTGATTGAAAACATTTAAAATAAGATAATCTTAAATCTTTTCCTACTCGAATAGCAACTAATTGAGAGCAAAATCTATTCGTAAATAGAAAAACAGCTTTAAAAATTGCCACAAAAAACAAAAATATTGCCAAAGCACATAAATTTTTATGAATATGAAAATTTTTATCTAGCCAATCCATACCTTTTTGTATAAAGGATTTTTTAGTACGCTTTGCAAGATATTCATTAACAATTTCTTTTGTTAGTGGTTGAGTTGTATCTGATTGAATTTCTTTTAAACGAGCATTTACTTCTTCAAAGTCAACTTCAGAAACTTTTGTTAACTTACCGTTCTCTTTTTCCTTTCCAAAAACAAGAAAAAAATCAGAACCTGTTTTAACAACAACACCTACAGAAAAAACCTCTAATTGAGAAGCTACAGATAAACCTATAACTCCAAAAGCAACAAAAGCAAATAAAACAAGATGTTTTTTATTCTTTGATACCAGTTTTAGAAGCAACCTCATAACGCCCTATATTTCGAAATTTCTTATATCG
The DNA here is from genome assembly GCA_963558895.1 of uncultured Chlamydiaceae bacterium. GTDB lineage: Bacteria > Chlamydiota > Chlamydiia > Chlamydiales > Chlamydiaceae > CAUWIK01. The sequence continues at coordinate 112,535 of CAUWIK010000001.1, forward strand.
TCTATCTAATAATTCTTCTAAAGAAAACTGTTTTAGCTGCTCCAACTGATTTAAAATAAAATCTTTTACATTTTGAAATACTTCTTCCTTATTATGGTGAGCTCCACCTAAAGGCTCTTTAATAATAGCGTCTATAATCTCAAAAGCTAATAAATCTTCAGCATTCATTTTTAACATAGCTGCTGCAGTACTATTTTTTTTGGGGTCTTTCCATAAAATGGAAGCACATCCCTCTGGAGAAATTACAGAATAATAAGAATGTTCTAACATGCCAATAATATCACCTATGCCCATTCCTAAAGCTCCCCCTGAACATCCTTCTCCTATAACAAGAACTATAATAGGCACAGCTAAACTTGACAATTCCCTTAAGTTTTCTGCTATAGCCCATCCTTGACCTCTTTCTTCTGCTGATAAACCTGGATAAGCTCCGGGAGTATCTAATAAAAAAATTACAGGTAAAGAAAATTTATGACCTAATTTAGCCAATCTTAAAGCTTTGCGAAATCCTTCAGGATGCAACATACCAAAATTATGCTTAAGACGAGATTCTGTATCCTTACCTTTTTCCTGTCCAATAATAATACATTTTTCTTCATTAATCTTTGCAAATCCTCCTATAACAGAAGGATCCTCTCTAAATAAACGGTCACCACATAATTCACTAAATTCAGAACAAATAGCTTGAATATAATCAATAGATCTAGGACGTAATGGATGTCGACAAATTTGAACTCTTTCCCAAGGCGTTAAAGCAGAATAAACTTGTTTTTTTAATTTTTCTAGACGTTTTTCTAATCTTTGCAAATCGGCTGTTGAAAATAAAGCATCCTTTTTGTTTTTTTCTTTAAACTGGGTAATCGTCTTTTGATACTCTAATATTTGCTTTTCATGAGGAAGAAAACTCATTATGTTTTTCTTTTATCTCCTTATTAAAAATAATTGCAATAAAAACAATTTATATACCATGTTTTGCTCTAAAGCAATATTCCATTTTATCATGACTTCTGTTGAAAAGCATCAAAAAATTTGCTCCCCAAAAAGTATTATCTCCGGGTAAAGAAAAAATTTGTAAATTTTTACTTCCTCCAAAAAGCTCTATTATAATACTTTCTCCATTTAATCCTCTTAAAATTACATCATTCACGGGACCTTTATAAGAATCTAAAGAATAAGCTCTTAAACATGGTCCTTTAAAAATTGAACAAGTATGTGCTTTGCAAAATAGAGAAAAAAAACTATTCTCTTTCGAACAGTTAACAAATTCAATGTCAATAAAATATTTTAATAATGAAATTTCTGCGCAAATATTTACTTTTGAAAAAGAAAATGAAGAATCTTTTAAAAATTGAAAATTTGTATTACGTTTAGAAATAGAAGATAAAGATGATGAAAAAGCTATATTCGTACTTTTTTCATTTTGAAAAAATTGAAAATAATGAGCTTTTCCAGAAATTCCAAATTCTTCTCCACTTTCTGGTACTCCTTGATGAGGACCTAGAGCTACAATACCTACATCTTTAAATAAAAAAGCCCCCAAAGAACTTTTGCAACCAGAACCTGTAATATAAGCAGAAGACTCTTTATTCCTCAACATCATAAAACCAATCTCTTCATCAATAAAAAAATAGTCTTCTAAATAACTAACATTCATTTTAGATAAAAAAATATGACTGGCTCGATTGATATCATCAAAATTTCTAGAAATACTTTGAACAAATAAAGAAGAAAAAACTTCACACTTATGCGTTAAAGAAGCTTGCTGAAAATCTAACATATCCAAGGCAATTTCTTTATATTTACTATTATATATAGATAACTGCAGTAATAGAGATCCTAATTCAGCTTGTTCTGCAGGATAAGGCAAAGCTCCCCAAATAAAATTTGCTCTAGCAAACAAACAGACTGTTCTTTTTTTTGTAAAATTAATATCTAAAGCATCATAGCTTTTATACGGACAACACTTAAAAGAAATCAACAAATATAATGCTTTTCCTATCTCATGAATTTTTATTAAAGAATCATTTTCAAAAACATTTAAAATAAAATTAAGATTTTCATTATAAACAAAAGCATCTAATAATTTTTTTAACTTATCTTCATAAGTTGCAATATGAAAGTCATCTTTTAACATACCGTCCATAAACTTTCCACATAGCTTACTATAAAAAATGTTATAAAAAAACATTAATATAACTTGAAAAAATAAAAAAATCCCTTCTATAAAAAACTTAATTTATAGAAGGGAGAAGATCTTTTTTTATTTTGCAGGTTGTTCTATTAACCTCTTCATTTTTTTTCCTGGAGTAAATTTCACGGCTCTCCTTGCTGGTATATGAATTGGCACTGCAGCATTTTTTGGATTTCTTCCTATTTTTGGCTTTCTTTCCACTACTTGCAAAACACCAAAATCTCTAAATTCTAAACGATCTCCCTGAGCTAATGCATCTGTCATTTTATCTAAAAAATTTTGAATTACCATGCGAACATGATTCGGATGAATTTTTTGGTCCTGAGAAATTGTAGAAATCAATTTCTTTTTAGTCATAGTTGCCATATTTTTTACGCCTCCTACTTTCCTGATCTTTATCTTTTAAGGATTCAACAATTATAGCTTCTTTTACACAGTTGAATTATAAGCGTATAATAAACATACTTACTTTCGATTCAAGAGATTTTTACAAAAAAAATTTTTAAAACCCCAAAAAAAACACTTTTCTTCAAAAAAAATTTTTTACTAATCTACTATATTAATAACCATCTTCTTTTTCTTTCCCAAAGAAAATAAAATGAATTCATTTTCTATAAGATCTTGCTTTTCAATAATTTTTGTATAATCAAGCACGGGCTCATTATTCATATATAAACCTCTTTGATCAATTAAACGACGTCCTTCACTTTTTGTTTTACATAAACCTATGCTAATAATAACTTCTAAAATAAATTTTCCTAAAATATCATCAATTCTCATAGGAAAACTTAACTTTTCATTTCTAAAAAATTCTAATGATTCTCTACTCAATTCTGTCATATGTCCAGGAGATAAATGCACTGTAATTTTCCTAGCCTTCTCAACTCCTTGATCTCCATGAACAAATCTAGTTACTTCAGAAGCTAATATACTTTGCACAGAACCTGGAACGTAACTAGGAGATTTCATAGAATTAACTAATTTATTAATTTCTTTGATATCCAAAAATGTAAGCATTTTCAATAAGTAAGGCATTTCACAATCAGGCAATCTATAAAAATATTGATAAAAGTCATAAACAGAAGTTTTTTTTTCATCTAACCAAATGGTTGTACCTAATTCTGTTTTTCCCATTTTCTTTCCTTCTGCATCTACTAATAAAGGAAAAGTTAATCCATAAACATCCTTTCCTTTTTTCTTCCTTATTAAGTCTATTCCAGAAGTAATATTTCCCCATTGATCGCTTCCTCCTAATTGTAAAGCAACTCCAAAAGATTCAAATAAATGCAAAAAATCATATGCCTGCAAAAGCTGATAACTAAATTCAGTAAAACTAATACCTTCTTCGGATTGAAGTCTTTGTTTTACACTTTCTTTAGTTATCATAGATCCAACCCTAAAATACTTACCAACATCTCTCAAAAAATCTATCCAAGAAAATTTAGAAAACCAATCATAATTGTTAACAATTGAAACAGAACTATCCAGTAAATGATTTAAAATAAAAGAAAGAGACTTAACGTTATTCTGAATAATTGAATTTTCTAATAAGATCCTTTCTTTATTTTTACCTGAAGGGTCTCCTATCATCCCTGTAGCTCCTCCAATTAAAGCAATAATTTCACAACCAAATTTCTGAAACCACTTCAAAGATATAATTCCTACTAAATGACCTAAATGCAATGTATCTCCTGTAGGATCAAAACCTAAATAAACTTTTAAAGGTCCTTTTATCTCTGATAACTTATTAGTTTTATCGTAAATGAATCCTCTTTCATCTAAAATATTTATAAGTTTTTCCATATTAATAACCTTCAATTAACTCTTGCAAAATAAAATCTTAAAACAAATTAGTAGAAACTAAAACCTTACAATTTAATCCAAATTTTTTCTCAATTTTTTCAGACAAAGCTGTAATTCCAATTCTCTCTGTTATAGTATGACCATAAGCAAAAAAATTAATCTTTTCTTCCATAGCTATTGACCAGGCTGGTTCATCATAATTCCCCGTAATAAAGCAATCATAACCCAATCTTGTAGCTAAATCTATTTCCTTATAAGCTCCTCCTGACATAATAGCTGCGCTAGAAACAATGCGTTTTCCTCCTAAAACACTACCTATAGGATGAGATTGATAATATTTCGATAATAAAGATTGAAAATCTTCAATAGAAATTGGATCAAAAGTTCCTGCTACACCTATTGGTAATAATGAAGAACCAAACGTACATAAATCATTCCAATTTAAATCTCTAGCAACTTTCCAATTATTTCCAATTTCATTGTGAGCATCAAGAGGTAAATGATAAGAAATAAGAGAAATTCTAGATTGTAATAATTTTTCTATTCTAATTTTTTTTCTTCCAACTATAGGAAGACTATCTGCATTCCATAAAATACCATGATGAGTCACAAGAACATTTGCTTGATAAGCTATAGCTTGTTCTATAGTTTCAAGATCAGCTGTTACACCAAAAGCAATTTTACTAATCTGATCATTTTCATTTCCTAATTGTAAACCATTAGGACAATAATCTCTAAAAAGACTTGGTTTTAACAAATTCTCTAAATATACTAATAAATCACTTACTTTCATATGTTTGTCATTTTATAAAAAATAAATTAAATAATGCCTGAATAACCATGTTTTAATAAAGAAAAGTTTCGTTATAAAAATCTTAAAAATTATAAAACAACTTAACAATTATGAAAAAAAAAGAATTAACCCTAGACAAAATAAAAAAAGCTTTAGGAGAAGCAGCTGCTAAGCTTGTAAAAACAAATATGGTAGTCGGTTTAGGTAGTGGTTCTACTGCTACTTATTTTATTCAAGCTTTAATACAACGATTTCACAAAGAAAATCTAGATATTTCTGTTGTTGCTTCTTCTAAACAATCAGAAAAAATAGCTACTTTAGGAGGATTAACTATCTTAAAAGATACACAATTTTCCCAATTAGATTTAGTCGTCGATGGAGCAGATGAAATAGATCCTTTTCACCGTATGATAAAAGGAAAAGGTGGAGCTATTACTAGAGAAAAAATCCTTGCACAATCCACAAAAAAATTAGTAATTATTGCAGATGAAAGTAAATTAGTTCCTGTATTAGGAAATTGTTCTCTTCCTATAGAAATTTTATCTTTTGGTTCAACAGCCATCCAAAAAAAAATCCAAGAAAAAGGTTATAAAGGTCATTTAAGAAAAGATAAACAAGGAAATATTTTTGTTACAGACAACGGCAACTACATATTTGATATTACTTTTCCTAATTTTTTTCCTCAACCAAAAATTCATGAAGAAGCTTTATTAAAAATTAACGGCGTGATAGAAACAGGTTTTCTCCTTCAAAAAGCAGAAATACTAATAGGGAGCCCTACAGAAACTCGTATTTTAAAAGAAAAAAAAATGGAATAAAATGTTCTTTCAACAATCACAAAAAAAACTACCAAACATAGTACCCATTAAATTTTATCGTTTGAATTGTTTTAAAACTTATGCTTGTATGATTCTTGGAACTCCTATAAAACAATTTGCTATTTATATAGATTTGCCTTCAGGACAAAATATAGAAGCCATTTTACTAAAAAAAAATAAAAAACGACCTCTTACTTGTGATTTAATGTCATCTATCTTTTTGGGTTTAGATGTTTCAATAAAACAGGTTATTATTAATGATAACCAAGATGATATTTTCTTTTCTCATATTATCTTAGAACAAAAAAAAGATAATTTATTATTTATTACGGAAATTGACGCAAGACCTAGTGATAGTATTGCTTTATCTTTAATGCATAATGCTCCTCTTTTTTGTTATAAAACAGTACTTGAAAAAAGTATTCCTTTTGTAGAATAAATTATTTTATAAAGACATAGCTTATTGATAGCCACAAAAAAACTTTCTTTTTATCATAAGTTTCTTAACTTGGAAAAAGGTTAAAAACTTATGGAAAATGATAAAAATATTAAAAAAGTTCCGCTGAGAAGTACTGTTAAATCTTCAGATACTTGGGATACTAGTTTGCTTTATTTAAATTGGGAAAATTGGTTATTAGATCTTCAATCCGTTGCCTCTACAACTCCTCCTTTTTTTCCAGAATTATCAAAAAATGCAGAAATCTTTTCTTCAGAAAAAAATTTAAAAAATTTTTTAGACCTCATGTTTTCTAAAGAAAAAATTTTAAATAAATTATACGTATATGCTCATTTAAATCTTGATCAAGACTTAAAAAATGATTTATCTCAAAAATATTATCAACAATCTCTTTCCTTATATATCCAATTTAATGAAGAAACTTCTTGGTTTTCTCCAGAATTATTAATACTTCCTGAAACAACTCTTTCTTCTTTCATTGAATCTCCTCTATTAAGTTCTTACAAGTTTTTCTTAGAAAAAATATTAAGAATGAAAAAGTACACAAGAACAGATAATGAAGAGTTATTATTGGCTGCCTCAACAAATATTTCTTCTAATTATAAAAACGCTTTTTCTTCTCTAAGTGATATGGAAATCCCCTTCCCCTTAATTAAAAACCAAAATAATAAAGATCTTCCATTATCTCATGGCTTATATCAAATGTATATGCACAGCTCTGACAGAACTTTGAGAAAAAATGCTTTTGAAGCACAATTAAATAGATATGATCAATATCAAGTAACTTTAGCTTCATTACTAGAAGGAAACATAAAAAGTCATGTTTTCTATAGTAAAGCAAAAAAATTTAGTTCCTGTTTAGAAGCAGCTTTATATCCTAATTACATTCCTGAAGAAGTATATACTAATTTAATTAAAACAACTAAAAAACATTTACCTATTATTCATGATTATTTTAAATTAAAAAAATCTTCACTAAAATTAGAAACCTTTTCTTACTACGATATCTATGCTCCTCTCATTAGTCATGAAACTCTAACATTTACTTACGAAGATGCTGTTGATTTAATTATTAATTCCCTGTCTCCTCTAGGTAAGGAATATCAAAATACGCTTAAATTAGGCTTAACAAAGCACAGATGGGTAGATCGTTATGAAAATCAAAACAAACGATCTGGAGCTTATTCTAGCGGGTGCTATGAGAGCGTTCCTTACATTCTTATGAACTTTCAAGGAACATTATCAGATGTCTCTACTCTTGCACATGAAGCAGGACATAGTATGCATACCTACTATAGCAATCTTAATCAAAGTTTTCATGACTCTAGTTATCCAATATTTTTAGCTGAAATAGCTTCTACTTTCAATGAAAGTCTTTTAATAAATTATTTATTTAATCTATACATTAATGAAAAGGAAATTCAAATTAATTTAATATCTCGCCAAATTGACAACATATTTGCTACCCTTATCAGACAAACAATGTTTGCTGAATTTGAGCTATTGATCCATCAAGCAGCAGAAAATCAAATTCCTTTAACAACAGAATTTTTAAAACAAACATATTCTCAATTACTAATAGAATATCTAGGAAGCTCTGTTTCTTTATGTTCTAATTCTTCTTTAGAGTGGGCTCGTATTCCTCATTTTTATTACAATTTTTATGTTTATCAATACGCAACTGGCATTAGTGCAGCACTTTATTTTGCCAAACAAGTTCTTTCAGAAAAAAATTCAGATGTCATAAGTAAATATCTCAACTTTTTAAAAAAAGGTGGATCTCAACCTCCTTTAACTATTCTTAAAGAAGCTGGACTAGATATGACAGAGAGTAAAGTCTTTGAGGAAGCTTTCTCTCTTTTATCTAATCAAATCAACTCTCTAAAAAAATTATTAGAATAACTTTTTTAGCACTCTATGTAAAAAAGCGCTAAAAATATTGAATAAAAAAATAACCTTTGTTATCTTCATGAGCTAAAAGGAAAAATGGTTTTTTTAAACCAAGAAGATTTAAAGAATTAAAATAGGAGCGAACTTATGACAAAGCAAGCCACACAGGTTAATTTAAAACCATTACATGATAGAGTACTCGTAAAAAGATTAGAGCAAGATCCTACAGTAAAAGGCGGGATCATTCTTCCTGATACAGCAAAGAAAAAACAAGAACAAGCCATTGTCGTTGCTTTAGGATCAGGAAAAAGAAATAAAGAAGGAAATTTAATTCCTTTTGAATTTGAAATTGGTGATACTATCTTAATGGACAAATATGCAGGACAAGAAATTCAATTAGATAATGAAGAATTTGTTATTTTACGAGTAGACGAAGTTATAGCAATTGTAAAGTAAAAATCAAAAGAATAAAAAGGAGTAAATAAAATTATGGCAGCTAAAGACATTAAATATAATGAAGAAGCCAGACAAAAAATTTTAAAAGGAGTTAAAACCTTATCAGAAGCAGTAAAAGTTACTCTTGGTCCAAAAGGAAGAAACGTTGTAATTGAAAAATCATTTGGATCCCCACAAATTACTAAAGACGGTGTAACTGTTGCTAAAGAAATAGAACTTGAAGATAAGCACGAAAATATGGGTGCTCAAATGGTTAAAGAAGTTGCTAGCAAAACAGCTGATATTGCTGGTGATGGGACAACTACTGCAACAGTGTTAGCAGAAGCCATTTATGGAGAAGGATTGCGAAATGTAACTGCTGGAGCTAATCCTATGGACCTCAAAAGAGGTATTGACAAAGCTATAAAAGCTGTTGTCGAAGAGCTAAAAAAAATTAGTAAACCTGTACAAAATCAAAAAGAAATCGCACAAGTAGCCACAATTTCAGCAAATAATGATATAGAAATTGGAAGCATGATTGCCCAAGCAATGGAAAAAGTAGGCAAAAATGGTTCTATTACTGTAGAAGAAGCTAAAGGATTTGAAACTGTTCTTGAAGTTGTCGAAGGTATGAATTTTAATAGAGGATATCTTTCTAGTTACTTCATGACTAATCCTGAGTCACAAGAATGTATCTTAGAAGATACTTTTATCTTATTATTTGAAAAAAAAATATCCAACATCAAAGAAATACTCCCTATATTGCAAGCTGTTGTAGAAGCAGGTAGACCTTTACTTATTATTGCAGAAGATATTGAAGGCGAAGCTTTAGCAACTTTAGTTGTAAATAGATTGCGTGGAGGCTTTAAAGTTTGTGCTGTAAAAGCTCCTGGTTTCGGAGACCGACGTAAAGCTATGTTAGAAGATATTGCTATTTTGACTGGAGGAGAGTTAGTTAGCGAAGAACTTGGAATGAAATTGGAAAATACTACTCTAGATATGCTAGGTAGAGCTAAAAAAGTTATTATTCAAAAAGAAAACACCATAATCGTAGAAGGATTAGGAAAGAAAGATGAATTAAATTCTCGTTGCGATCAACTAAGAAAACAAATTGAAGAAGCAACTTCTGATTATGACAAAGAAAAATTACAAGAAAGATTAGCTAAACTAGCTGGTGGAATTGCAGTCATTAGAGTAGGAGCTGCTACTGAAATAGAAATGAAAGAGAAAAAAGATAGAGTCGATGATGCTCAACATGCTACAATAGCAGCTGTTGAAGAAGGAATTTTACCTGGAGGCGGAACAGCTTTATTAAGATGTATCCCTACAGTAGAAAATCTCATTAATGATATTGTTAACGAAGATGAAAAAATTGGTGCTAAAATTATCTTAAAATCTTTATCAGCTCCTTTAAAGCAAATTGCTGCTAATGCAGGAAAAGAAGGTGCCATCATTTGTCAAAAAGTATTAACTTTATCAAGTAATGAAGGTTATGATGCTTTAAATGACACTTATGTCAACATGTTAGAAGCTGGCATTGTTGATCCAATGAAAGTTACTAGATCAGCTCTAGAAAGTGCTGCTTCTGTATCTGGCTTACTTCTAACTACCGAGGCTCTTATTGCCGAAATTCCAGAAGAAAAACCAGCTGCTCCTGCTATGCCAGGTGGAATGGATTATTAATTCTTGTGAAACTAAAAGATTTTCGTTAAGCTCTTCTTTTAAGAAGAGCTTTTTTATTTTAAGTTTCAAATTACTAAATTATGTTTGGTTTAATAAAATCATTTTTTTCATTCTTATTTGTATCCTTTCTTTTATTCGCTATTTTCTTTTGGGTAAAAAAAGAAAACTATATAGAAAAATGGCTTTCTGAAAAATTGCAAACAGAAGTCAGTATTAGCAACATTTCTCTTAATGGATTAGGCTTCAAAATAAGACATATCATTATAAATAATCCTTTAGGTTTTCCAAATCAATTGGGAGCTTTTGAAGCTGACAATATTGTTCTTAAATTATCAATAAAAAGTTTAATTCATAAGCAAATTAATTTTAATTTAATTAAAATGAATAAATGTTCTTTTAATGTTATTTTTTATAATAAGCAAGCTTCAAGTCACAACTGGACTCATTTATTAAATCAAGAAACAAACCCATCAAAAAAAATAAAAACATATATTAAAAAATGTGAAATCAATTCACTTTCTTGCTTCATTTATAAATTCAATAAAAAGACACCCGTATCTATATATATTCCTCATTTAGAATTATATTCTAAACAATATTCAGAATATAATTTTCAATTACCCTCTCTTTCTCAAGCTATAAAATCCCTCCTGTATTTATCTCTAGATGAAATTATTCATAATTCAACAATCAATAGTTTTTATCTTGATAATTTATCAATAGCTTCTGAAGCTCATCATTTTTTTGAATCTTTTCCTAAACAATTTTCTAAAAATACTTTTTCTCATAACCCTAAAGTAGAAAATGAGTTTTCTTGGAAAAAAGAACATAAAGATACATTAAATTTTCTAAAGGAAATTTTTTTTGGATAAAAAATTAACATCAAAGTATTTACAAAATTTGTAAAAACGAATAACATGTAGTTAGCATTTTTTATTCCGGAGTAGCTCAGCGGTAGAGCAGTGGACTGTTAATCCATTGGTCGTTGGTTCGAACCCATCCTCCGGAGAAGTTTAAAGCAATTAGCAGGTATTTGTTAATTGCTTTTTTAGTTAATATTCATTTCTTATTACGAAAATTAAAAAAAAGTGGCATATTTACTTTTGAAATTTAATTACGTAACTCTTCAGAATTCAATGTCTTTTCTACTTATTTTATAGTTCTCTAAGTAACTTTAATAATAAAATACACATAACGCCTATATGTTTTAAAATGATAAAAAAGAAATAATATAGCTAAATACAGTTTCTTAGTTTCGTCTTTGGATTTTATAAAACACCTGACATAAGCAAAACAGCTTTCATAGCTACTTCTGTTTTAGAAGTAATTCTTATAACTAATTCGTAGTTATTCTTGTAGCGCTTTATAAAAGAGGTTGAATATATGTGCGATCCTTATCATCAAATCGAAGATAAAAAAAATTTCCTATCTTAAGTAAGTTTAAGCTCTCCAGAATTTGGAATTCTTTACTTCTTATATAAATAACTTCTCTTTTCTAAGCAGCATTACTACTATACAACAATACCTTACCCCCTTTTACTACAAAAAGTACTTTAATGAATTAATTACATAAAATAAGATTTTTTATTTAAAAATAAAAAAAATCTTTTCTATTTTTAAGAAAATGATATTATAAAATTAATAATTTACAATTAAAATATTAAGTAAATTTTAAATTTTTTTGTTCTTAACAATTTTTCTTACTTATAAAAATAAGTTAGTCTATATTAAACTTTATGATAAATAATAATATTAAAAAGAAGTCATGCTTAATACAAATAGTTCCTTAAAACAGTATAAATCAACAAAATTTTTTGGTTCTCTCTTAGCTTTATCATCTTGTTTAGTCTGGTCAACTTCTTTTGCCCTTCCTTATTTTCTTCTTACATTTGAAGATATACTTATTGTAATGGCTAGGTATTCTATATATGGACTCTTATCAACTTGTATTTTACTTATAAAACAACGTTCTTTTTTAAAAAAAATTTCTTCTCATATATGGGCTATGTCTTTTTTATGGGCTTTATTGTCAAATTTATTACATTATATTGGGGTAATCATTAGTATTCGTTATGCAACAGCTCCTGTGACTATGGTTATTATTGCTTCAACTCCCATATTTGTACTTATATATGCCAATATTAAAGCAAAATCATTATCTATAAAATCTTTGCTTATTCTTAGTCTTCTAATGAGTTCTGGTATTATTTTAGTTAACAATGCAGCTATAGATTGGTCTTTTTCTTCCAATAGTTATTTGTCTTATATAATTGGCTTACTTGGCAGTCTTCTTTCTGTAGTTTGTACGGGCTTATTTGTTGTATATAATGAAGAATTTATGAAAAAACATCCCGAAATCTCTTCTCAACAATGGAGTTGTTTAATAGGAATGAGCACATTCGTTTTATGTTTTCTTACCTTAATCTTAGGATATACTTTCAATTTTATCGACTTTTCCATATTTGCAAATGTTTCTAGAAAAGAGCTTACTAAATTTATAATGATTACATCTCTTCTTGGATTAGGATCTTCTTCCTTAGGAACTTATTTATGGATAAAAGCAAGTACTCTTATTTCTTCTCTTCTCTTGGGTGCTTTACTAATTTTTGAAACTATATTTGGTCTCGTACTATTTTTTATATGCAAACAAGAACTTCCTTCTTCAACTCAATTTTTTGGTATTAGTTTGATGTTATCTAGTTGTCTATATGGATTTTATGCTTTAAGAAAACCTATTATAAAACACCAAACAGAAAAAGTACTTTAAAAAAATATGTTTTATGGAACAAATTTTCGGTTGCATTATTCGCATTCTTTTTCAAAATCCTGAAACGGGATATACAATTGCTTCTTTAAAACAAGCCGGAAAAAATGAGCTTACTATAATATCAGGATCTTTAGATACCAACTTTGAAGGAGAATATCTTCGTTTACATGGGGAATGGAAAGAAAATCCTAATAAATCTTTTAATAAACCTTTATTTGAATTCTCTCATATTTATTTAGAAACCCCAAAAAATATAAAAACAATCTTCGGTTATCTTACATCAAAAACAATTAAAGGTATTGGTCCAAAACTAGCTCAAAAAATCATTCAAGAATTTGGAATAAATACCCTAGAAACTATTGAAAAAGACCCCTATGTATTAAAAAAAATACCAGGAATTGGAGAAAAAAAATGCCAGTCTATTATAGATCAATTTATAAAAAAAAATTTTATAAAAAATATTATTCTTTTTCTTCAAAACCATGATATTTCTATTCATTTTGCCTACAAAATATATAAAAAATATGGAGAAAAATCTTTAGAAAAAATTCAAACAAATCCATTTATTTTAGCCTATGAAATTCCTGGAATTAGCTTTAGAACAGCGGATATTATTGCTTGTAAATTAGGATTTCCTAAAAATTCCAATCAAAGAATCGAAGCTGCTATAGAATTTTCTTTACAAGAACTTTGTTCTAGCGGCCACACTTGTTCCTCTTCAAAAACTCTTTTAGAAACATCTTTACAAATTCTTAATAATCAAACTGATACTAATTTTGAAAAAATTTCTAAAGAAAAAATCCTTTCTCAAACTCAAAAACTGATCAGTGAAAATAAAATTTTTTATAATTCTTCTTTAGACAAAATATGGTTGTCGTCCTTATTTTTTTGTGAAAAAAGTTTAGCTAATAACCTAAAAAGAATAATTAATAGTAATAGCATTTTAAGAAAATTTGATATAACAAAAGCTCTTTCTTGGGCTCAAAACCAACAAAATATTGTTCTATCTGAAAGTCAAAAATTAGCAATAGAAACCACTTGTTTAAATAAAGTTCATATTATTACTGGTGGTCCAGGTACAGGAAAAAGTACAATTACAAGAATCCTTTTAACTATTTTTGAAAAGCTTTCTCCAAAAATTCTTTTAGCTGCTCCTACTGGAAAAGCAGCTAAAAGAATTTCTGAAATTACAAAAAAAAGAGCTTTTACTATTCACAGTTTATTAGAATATGATTTTAAACATAGATCCTTTAAAAAAAACCTTGAAAATCCCTTAAATATAGATGTTATTATCATTGACGAAGTAAGCATGATTGATACAATTTTAATGCATCATTTATTGAATGCTATTCCTTCTCATGCAAAAGTCATTTTTATTGGAGATGTCCACCAACTTCCTAGCATTGGTCCAGGAAACGTCTTAAAAGACTTTATAAAATCTGAAGTTATTCCAGTAACTATTCTTAATGAAATTTTTAGACAAGCAAAAAATTCACAAATTATTTTGAATGCTCATCGTATTAATTCTGGTCTATTTCCTCAATTAAGATCTACAAAAAATAAAAGTGATTTTTATTTCTTTAAAAAACAAACTCCAGAATTAGCTTTAGAATGTATTTTATCACTGTACTTAGAAAAAATAAAACAATGGCACCATTTAGATTCCCAATCCATTCAAATTCTTTCCCCTATGAAAAAAGGTATTTTAGGAACTCATAACTTAAATAAAACAATACAAAACCTTACCAACCCAAAAAAAGACTATATTATAAAGCAGCAAGAAAAATTTGCCATTGGTGATAAAATTATGCAAATAAAAAACAACTATAACAAAGAAGTTTTTAATGGAGATATAGGCTACATTACTGGAATTAATTTTGAAGAAAAAAACCTAACTATTGATTTCGAAAATAAAAAAGTTCTGTATTCTTTTAATGAAACGGATGAAATTACTTTAGCTTATGCAACATCCATTCACAAATATCAAGGAAGTGAAAGCGCTTGTGTTATCATTCCTATACATACATCTCATTTTATGATGCTTCATAGAAATTTACTTTATACTGCTGTTACTAGAGGAAAAAAACTCGTTATTCTTGTAGGAACAGGAAAAGCTATTGCCATTGCCATATCACGTAATCAAGTACAAGAAAGATGTACAGGACTCAGAGAAGCTATAAAAGATGCTTTTTCAATTAGTTAACAAATTTAGCAATATCTTTATCTTCAACTAAAGAAAATAATAATTTTACTTTTTCCAGTTTAAAACTATCTTGAACATAAAGAAAAAAATCCTCTCTCCAAATACCTTCAATATTGTCTGCTTTTATATTTATTCCCAAAATACTAAAAATTTTCAAAGCAGTTTCTGGCATAATAGGATAAGAAATAAGAGCTAAAACTTTTTGACAAAATAAAGAACAAAACAAAGTTTTATATACTAAAGGTCTTTTTTCTTCATTTTTAATAACTAACCAAGGTGCTTGATTATTCAAATAAACATTACCCAACTGAGATAACTCTAAAATACAACTAACAGCTTTTCTTAAACTAAAATTTGCATAATGTTCTTGAGCCTTAATAGAAATTTCAATAACTTGAGATAAAAAATCTATATCTTCTACATCTAAATTTTCAGGACACGAAATTTCTACAAATTCATTTTTTAAAGCAAAAGATACAACCCTATTAACAAAATTTCCAAATTTTCCAACTAATTCAGAATTACATCTTTTCTGAAAATCTTCCCAAGTAAACTCAGAATCAGCAACTTCAGGAGCGTTTGCAGCCAAAACATATCTAATTTGATCTACTGAAAAAACATTTAAAAATTTATCTAAATCAACATAAATTCCATCAGACTTACTAAACTGTTTTCCTTCTAATTGCAAAAATTCATTTACAACTAACTGATCAACCATTTTATAAGAAATATTTTGACCTAATTCCATAGCAGGAAAAACCACTGCATGAAAAAGAATATTATCTTTTCCTATGAATTGAACATAACGTGTTGAAGAATCTAACCAATATTTCTCCCAAGCAAAGGAATCTTTAACTACTTTTTCTGCCCATTCTTTCGTTGCACTAATATATCCAATTGGAGCATCAAACCAAACATATAATACTTTTCCTTTAGGTTTATTTGGAACAGGAATTCCCCAATTTAAATCACGAGATATAGCTCTTGGCTTCAAATTATCAATATAAGTTTTTACAAAATTCTTAACATTATCTCTAAGAGGATGAATTTTAAAATAATCTAATAATCTATCTTTAAATAAAGGTAACAATAAAAAATCATGAACAGTAACTTTTCTAATTAAAGACTCTCCAGAAACCTTGGAGTGAGGATTAATAAGATCCGTGGCCTCATAACTAGCTCCACAATTTTGACATTCATCACCACGAGCGTAATTATAGGAACATTGGGGACATGTACCTTCAACATAACGATCTGCAAGAAACCGATTTTCTTTCTCACAAAATAACTGTTGAGTTTCTTTTTCACAAATATAACCATTTTTCTTTAAATCATTATAAAAATTCTCTACACATTCTTTATGATAAGGATTTGTTGTCCGAGAAAAATGATCAAAATTAATATTTAATTTTTTAAAAAATTCTTTATGCAAGTGATGATAGTAATCAACATAATTTTGATAGGATTGTTGAGCTTTTTCTGCATTTAACGTGATTGCTATACCATATTCATCTGAACCACAAATAAATAAAACATCTTTTCCTA
The DNA here is from genome assembly GCA_963558895.1 of uncultured Chlamydiaceae bacterium. Classification (GTDB taxonomy): domain Bacteria; phylum Chlamydiota; class Chlamydiia; order Chlamydiales; family Chlamydiaceae; genus CAUWIK01. Next base: position 129,120 of record CAUWIK010000001.1, read on the forward strand.
ATAACCTTTCAAAACGACAATAAGCATCTGCAGGTAAATAAGCTCCAGCTATATGACCAAAATGCAAAGGCCCATTAGCATAAGGCAGTGCTGCTGTAATTAATATTTTATTCATAAAAATATTTTTTAATTCACCTTTACTTTACTAAATACATTAGTCAAACTGATTATCTACTTCTTCTTCAGAATTTTTTGCATTTAAAGAACATTCTAAGTCTAATAAAACTTCAGTTACTAAATTAGAACCATAAAGATCACCACGAGCAATTTTATTCCTTGCTTGTTTGATCGCAAAATTTACTAAATTAAAAGGACTATCAAATTCCTTATTTAAATGTTCATTTGTTAAAAAATTATTATTCTTTTTATTCATTTTTTTCTCTCTGTTTATGTTCTTCTGCTATTACAATGCTCTTTATAACTTCATAAGTATCTTTTAAATTATCATTAATAACATAATAAGTAAAATGTTGAGCTTCTTTATATTCTATTACTGTCTTTTTTAATCTCAGATCAATTTCATGTGTATCTTCTGATCCTCTATATTTAAGTCTATTTAATTGTTCTTTTTGTGAAGGAGGAGCTAAAAAAATAAGAATTGCATTTTCCATCACTTTTTGAACATTTAATGCTCCTTGAGTATCAATTAAAGAAAAAGCATATTTATTCTTTTCTAAAATTCTAAAAACTTCTTCTTTTGTTGTTCCGTAATATTCTCCAAAAATTATTTGATATTCTAAAAATTTTTTTTCAACAATTAACTTCTTAAAAGAAGAAACATCTGTAAAATAATAATCAACTCCATTTTTCTCTCCTAATCTAGGAGAACGAGTTGTATAAGAAATAGTTTGTTCAATTTTATCTTTAAATTTTTTTTTTAAAATACGCATTAAAGTCGTTTTTCCTGTCCCAGAAGGAGCACTAATAATAAATAATAAAGGAATAAATTCTTTTTGAGTAGCTAGCTTTTTCATATTTTGCATTTCAATTTACTCAATGTTTTGCAACTGTTCTCGAATTTTCTCAAGCTCAATTTTTGCATCAATAACTAACTTTATTACAGATAATTCAGAAGACTTAACACTCATAGTATTTAACTCTCGTAAAATCTCTTGAGTTAAAAATTCTAATTGTCTTCCTTTTGCTTCTTTCATTTCATCAAAAGGTTTTTGAATAATCAAACGTATTTGCTCTATATGACTTAATGTTCGAATAACTTCCTCTGTTATGTCTATTTTTTCTAATAACAAAGAAATCTCTTTTAACAATTTATTCTTATCTTCTAAAAAAATTTCTAATTCTAATATTTTAATTGTAATTTTCTTTTTATAACTCTCTGTTATTTCAGGAATAAATTCTTTTATCTTATTAACAAATTCTAAAAGCAAAGCTAAACTAAGCACGATACTTTTTCCAATTTCTTTGCCTTCCAATTCCCGATTAGAAATCAACATAACTAAAGCATCAAGAAATTTTTCTTTCAAAAGTTCTTTGTAACCTAAAACATCCTGATCATTAAAATCAGTCTTATACAAATCCATATACCTTAGTAATAAATCTAAAGATATATCTTCATTAAGATTTAACTCTCTTTTAAGTCTTTCTAAAAAAGTTTTTAAGTTTTTAATATAAGAAAAATTATTACCAAAATCCCATTTCTTAATAAGGTCTTTATGAGCAAGACATCGAATATTTACGTGAACGCTTCCTCTAGACAATTTTGAAGCTATAATCTTTCTAAAATCAAGTTCAAAACATTGCAAATGCTTAGGAATGTTAAAACTAACTTCTAAATGCTTACGATTAACAGATGTTATTTCTATAGCAAAAGATACATCATCTAAATCACATATAGCTTTTCCATAAGCAGTCATACTTCTTAAAAAAAGAACATTTTGCATATAAAACTATCCATCCAGAAATTGTTAGAATTATTATAATAAAGCAGCTACTGGAGAAAAACTCTTTCTATGTATTTTGCTAGGACCAAATTTTTTCAAATTTTGCAAGTGTAATGCTGTTCCATACCCTTTATGTTTATCAAACCCATACTCAGGAAATTCTTCATGATATTTTCTCATAATGTCATCTCTAAATTCTTTTGCTAAAATAGACGCTGCTGCTATTGATTGCGACAAAGAATCACCTTTAATAATGCTTTTACAAGCAACATCAAATATCTCTAGATTCAAGCCATCAACCAAAATAAAATCCATCTTATCTCTAAAAAAACTTATAGCTTCTTTCATAGCTTGCTTAGTAGCATTCAAAATATTAATCTTATCTATTATCTCTACTGATACAATACCATAATTATAAATTACTTCTGGATCTGATTTTAAAACATCACACAACTGTCTCCTTTTATAAGGAGAAAGTTTCTTACTGTCATTAATACCAAAAAAACACTTTCCTCTTGGAATATAACAAGCAGCAGCTACAACAGGACCTGCTAGAGGTCCTCTGCCTACTTCATCTATTCCTACTACATAAGAAAAACCTTTAGAATAAGCCTCTCTTTCAAAAAAAGTCATTCTATTAAAAAAATCTTTCTGATTATCATCAATTTTCTTCAACAGCATCTATTTTCTTTTTTACAGACTTGATTATTTTCTCTTTAACTTTAGCTGCTTTTCCTGTTTTTCCTCTTAAATAATAAAGACGAGCTCTTCTTACTTTTCCTTTTTTTACTACTTCTATGCTTACAACTTTAGGACTATGTAATAAAAAGGTTTTTTCCATTCCTTCGCCATAAGCAATCCTATGCATAGCAATAGTTTCTCTCAATCCTCCACCTTTCCTAGCTATTACAGTGCCTTGAAACACTTGTATTCTTTCTTTATCTCCTTCAATAATCTTTGTAGCTACACGAATTGTGTCTCCCACAGAAAAATCTGGAATATTTTGCTTACAAATACTATTTTCAAATTGTCTAATTAACAAGTTCATAAGTTTTTATCCTTTCCATTTAAAATGAAAATCCATCCATTTTCACTTGGATCTTTACTAGAAAAAGTCCAAGAATTTTTATTTAATTGCTGTAAAAAAACATTACTTTTTTTTTTCCATTGATGACATATTGCAAAAAAGACATCTTCTTCTTCTAAAGTTATAGAAAATAAATTCGTTTTGATAACTTCTTTTTCTTTCAAAACTTCAAACAATAGTTTTAACTGTCCTTCAAATAAAGATACTTGAGCTGATAACATTTCTTTTGAAATAACTTCAAAAAAACCAAAAAAAACATTAGCATAAAAGCGTAGTGTTTCTTCAATATTTTTAGCTATTAAAAAATATTTAACATCAACTCTGACATTTTGTTTTGGAAAACTGCAATCTTTATTAAGGTTAGCACTATTATCTAATAGATATCGAAAATATAAGTCTGACCTCTTATTAAAAGTATTACTTAGTCTAGAAGACATTCTCCACTCATCTATTAATTTATGATTTCCATCTAGAAGAACTTGGGGAACTTTTCTTCCTCTAAAAACTTTAGGTCTCGTATAATGAGAAAAATCCAAAAGGTTGTTTTCAAAAGAATCTTGTTCACTAGCTAATGTATTTTCTATCACTCCAGGTATAAAACGCACTAATGCATCTATAACAACCAAAGCTGCAGCTAAACCATTAGTTAAAACATAATCTCCTATACTAATCTCTTCATCTATACATTCATCAATTACTCTTTCATCTATACCCTCATAATGACCACACAAAAAAACTAAATGAGAATAAGACGCTAACTTTCTACTTTTACTTGCGGTTAATAAATTTCCCTGAGGAGACAAGTAAATGCAATGGGAATTACTTTCTTTTACACAATTAATTGCATTAAAAATAGGCTCTGGTTTTAAAACCATTCCTACTCCTCCTCCATAAGTACGATCATCTACTTGTTTATGAATTCCCAAACCAAAATTTCTTAAGTCAATACAATTAATTGTCACCAATTTCTTTTGCACAGCTCTTTTTAAAATGCTCTGTTCAAAAGGAGACTTAAAATATTCCGGAAATAAAGAAATAATATCTATCTTCATTTCCTATCTTTTAGAAGAAGAATTTAACTTCTTTCTAAAGTTTCGTCTTTTTTGACACTTAGCTTGTTTCTTTAATAAAGCCTTTTCTTTCACTTGGTTTAGTACTTCTGGAGCACCTCTTTTAACTAAAAAAGAAGCTTTTTCTGTTAATTGAGCACCTTGAGCAATCCAATAAAAAACTCTTTCCGTTTTTATATTTAAAAGAGCTTGATCTTCTTTCGCATGAGGATTATACCAACCAAGTAACTCTATATACTTTCCGTCTCTAGGAGATGTGGCATTAGTCAAAACCAGTCTATAAACAACGTGATTTTTTCTTCCTTGCTGTCTTAATCGAATTTTTAATGCCACTTTTATAATCCTCCCATAAAATTTTTCATTTCCTTCATTTTTTTATTATTCATAGTTTTAAAAAACTCTTTAGCTTGTTTCATATTTTTCTTTAGCTTGGTAACATCACTAATAGCTGTGCCGCTACCCAAAGCTATTCTTTTTATTCTACTCATACTCAAATCTTCTAATCCATAACGTTCTTTTCTAGTCATAGATAAGATTATAGCTTCTATCTTAGTTAATTCTTGTTCTGTTTCTTCCATTTGTTGCATTGTTACAGAAAACCCACCTGGAAGCATTCCTAGTAATTTTTTAAATGAACCCATTTTTCGCAACATTTTCATTTGTTTTAAATAATCATCATAAGAAAAAGAAGCTGTTATAATTTTTTGTTCTAGTTTTGCTTGCTCTTCTTTACTCATTTGTTCTTGAGCTTTTTTAACAAAATTAATTGTATCTCCCATCCCAAGAATTCTATCAGCCATGGACTTTGCATTAAAAGCATAAAGATCATTAATATGCTCTCCATGGCTTTCAAATTTAATAGGTTTTCCTAATAAAGACTTACAAGATAAAGCCACTCCAGCCTTTGCATCTCCATCCATCATAGTAAAAACTACTCCAGAAAGTTGTAACACTTCGTCAAATATTTTTGCAGAATGAATAGCATCCTGACCTAAAGCAACATTGGCTACAAATAAAATTTCTTTTGGAGAAGTTACTTGTTTGATTGTCAAAAGTTCATCCATTAAATTTTTATCTATATGTAAACGTCCTGCTGTATCTATAATAACTACATCATATTTATTCTGTTTTGCTTTTAACAAACCTTCTTCAACAGCTTTAATTGGATTTAAGGAAGAAGAAGCAAAAACTTCAAATCCATGTTTTACTGCCAATATACTAAGTTGTTCAACAGCTGCAGGACGTTGAAAATCACAAGCAATAAGTAAAGATCTACATCTCTGTTGTTTTTTTAAATACTCAGCTAATTTTATAGAAAACGTTGTTTTTCCTGCACCCTGTAACCCACATAACATAATTACAGTTGGTTTATCTTTTATTCTTAATTGATCACCATCATCATTTCCTAATAATTCAACTAATTCTTCATGAATGATCTTAATAAACTGCTGTTCAGGAGATACATTTTTATTAACAGTAGAAACTCCTAAAGCTTTCTCTTTAACTCGAGAAATAAAAGACTTCACTATTCCATAATTAACATCAGCATCCAACAAAGCTAAACGAATTTCTCTAACAGCATCAGAAATATTCTTTTCACTAATCTTATATGAACCATGAAAAGAATTAAAAATCTGAGTAAACTTTTCAGCTAGTGACTTAAACATAGTATTTTATTTTAGCTATATAAAACAAAAAATTAATCTACCTAGAATACACATCCCTCTTATCTCCTTCAAGAAAAAAGAAACGATCATTATTCGAAAAATCTTTTAAAACAGTTCCTTTCCAATTAATCTTCTTAAAAATTTCCTTTATAGAATTCCCTTGATTATAACCTATTTCCATCCAAGCTGCTCCAGATTTTTTTAATTTCTTAAATAAAAATGGTGCTATTTTAGAATAAAACTCCGTTCCTAAAGGTCCTCCTACCAAAGCAACCCAAGGCTCAAAACATCTAACTTCTGGATCCGTTTTAAAAATATCTTTATAAGAAAGATAAGGAGGATTACAACAAAAGTAATCACATGTTAAATTTTTAAACGGTTCAAATAAATTTCCTTTCAAGACCTCTACAGATAAATTATTTTTACTGGCATTAATTTTTGTAAGTTCAACTGCTTTATCAGAAATATCTGACAAAAAAACTTTAATTTGGGGAAATTTATTTTTAATAGCTAAACCAATACAACCTGAACCACAACATACATCCCAAAAAACCTTATTATGAAGACTCTCCTGATTTTGATTTTTTAAAAAAACACAGATATTATCTACTAAAAGTTCTGTTTCCTGACGAGGAATAAAAACCCCAGGAGATATATGTAAATTTAAACCGTAAAAATCCATCTTTTTTTCTAAGTATGATAATGGATATCTCTGCCCTCTTTTTTTCAAAAGATCATAAAAAGACTCTTTTATTTTGTTATCAATTAGTTCTTCTAACAAAGAATTTTTATCATAATATACTTCTAATAATGAAAATAATAAGTACTTAGATTCTCTTTCAGGATAAAGAACTCCTCTAGAAGATAAGAAATCTTTTCCAAAAGCTATTAAAGTAACAATATCTCTATTGACCAAGCTTAATTTCATAAAAATGACGAACAAGACTTTCTGTTAAAAGATTTAGATCCCCTTGCATAACTTTATCCAAACTATATAAAGTTAAGTTAATACGATGATCTGTAACTCTATTTTGAGGAAAATTATAAGTACGAATTCTTTCAGACCTATCCCCAGATCCTATTTGGGACAATCTTAGTAGAGATTCTTCTTTAGCTTTTCTTCTTTTTTCTTCATCAAGAATTTTTGCTTTTAAAATTCGCATAGCTTTTTCTTTATTTTTATGCTGACTTCGCTCATCTTGACAAGAAACTACTATGCCTGTAGGCAAATGAGTGATACGAACAGCTGAATCCGTAACGTTAACATGTTGTCCACCAGCTCCAGAAGATCTATATGTATCTATACGTAATTCTTTTTCATCAATAATTATTTCTTGTGCATCTTCTGGTTCAGTTAAAACTGCTATTGTTATAGCAGAAGTATGAACCCTTCCTTGAGTTTCAGTTAAAGGAATTCTTTGAACCCTATGTGTCCCACATTCATATTGAAGTAAACGTTTAACTTTACTTCCAGATATACCCATTATATATTCTTTAAAGCCTCCTATATCTGAAGAATGATATGATAATGTATCTATTTTCCATCCCCTTTTTGTAGCATATAATTGATACATACGAACACAATCACCTACAAATAAAGCAGCTTCATCTCCACCAGTGCCAGCACGCAACTCCATTATGACATTAAAATCATCTTCCGGATCCTGAGGAACTAATAAATTAATTAACGTTTGAAAAACTTCTTCTTTTTTTTGATGGAGCTGTTGCAATTCTTCTTCTAAATACTTGATCATTTCAGAATTACCGCTTTCAGCATCCATCATTAAGACATAATCATTAATATCTTTTTTTAATTTATTTAAATAATCATAAACTTGCTTAATTTCAGATAAATAAGCATGTTCTTTCGTAAGTTTCTTATAATTATCGACATTACTAAAAACAGCTTCATTAGAAAGCTCTTTTTCTAATACAATCAACCTAGATAAACATTCTTTAATTTTATCTTCCATAAGTATTTAAATTAACTACTTCTTTTTCTTTTTACCAGAATCTTTTTTAATAAAACTCTTTTCTTTAGAAGGATCTTCTACTTCAGAAGTAGGTTCTTTATCTTTCTTAGCATATCTTTTTAAAAATTTATCCACTCTACCTTCACTATCCACAAATTTTGTGCTTCCAGTAAAAAAAGGATGAGAAGAAGAGGATACGCTCACATAACAAACAGGATATGTCTTTCCTTCAAAAACTTCTGTTTGAGTAGTTTGAAGTGTTGACCCACATAAAAACTTATAACCTGTAGAGGAATCAACAAATAAAACCTGTTGATACTCAGGGTGAATATCTTTTTTCATAAATAAGCTCCTCTTGGAATAAAATTAAGAAACAAAAATTAAAAGATAGGTTAGTATGGAAAAAAAGAAAAATCAAGAAAAAAAGCTTTTAAATCATATAATTAACTAACAATCCTTTATGAAAAAAATTTTTATACTATCTCTATTTATTTTTGCTATCAAAAATTCATTTTTACATGGAGAACAAAAAATATCTTTATTAAAGGTAATAAATAATTGTCCCGCTGGTTCTTACATAGTTTTTGAGCATAATCAAACGAATATAGGAATCATACTAAAAGAAAAGCAATTAAACAAAATTATTTTACATGAAGTTTTTTTCTCAAAAAACCTTTCAAAAAATCTTTATGATTGGAAAAAACGTTTAAATCAAGATTCAAACTATTTTGCTAAATTCGAAACTATTATTGAAAATGATACTAGTTTTACAAAACCTATTTTTTGTAAAAAAAATAAAAAAGTTTCTAAAGAACAAATATTCTCCTTCTCTTCAATTTTAACTTCTCTAACATTTAAATCTCTTCCCAAAGACAATGTAAAAATGACAAAAGATGCTCTAAACAATCCAATACCATGGAAACCTCAACTCATTATAGAAGGAAAATCTATCAACTACTCTGAATGCAACACTTATGAAGCTTATTGGCCTGAAGATGGATCTATTATGTCAAATAAAAGAATTGAAATCTATCTTCCTTCGATAAGTAACGATAAGTTTTTATGTCTTCCTATCTGGTTAGAAATAGAATCTCCTATAGGAAAAATTAAAATAAGAGCCATAGATGCTGGATTACTTAACTAACTTATTACCTATTTATAAACATAATTTATCTAAAATTAAAAAAATTTTTAAATTACTTATATAAAAACAATTACTACTATATTTTTTTCAAATTTAAACAATTTTTCAACTACTTATTAACAAGTTATCCACAATAGATTCAAAAAAAAATCTCACTAAAATTATATTTTCATGGAAAAACAAATGATAACTAATTAATCTGTGTGCTTTTAATAAAATCTAAATTTTATGTTTAAAAAATTTTTTTTTAAGAGAAGACAAAAACTTTTAATTCAAATACGTAAGATATTACCTTATGTAAGTCTCAGTGAAAAAGAAAAACATAATTTAATTCTCAATTTAACAATTTTAGAAAATGCAAATAAAGATTTTATTAATAATAAAGAGATAAAAGAAAAAGAACTCTTTTTACGTTCTTTTTTAAGAAGGTATAATAAACAAAATATGTCTACTATTTTGAAAACTTTTTCTGCTATTTCTACTATTTTTCTAGCATTATGCTTAGCTCTTTTAATTCGTCAATTTTGGTTTGAACTTTACGAAGTTCCTACTGGATCTATGAGACCCACAATTGAGGAACAAGATAGAATGTTGGTGTCAAAATCAACGTTTGGCTTGCATATTCCTTTTTTAAAAAAAACTATTCTTTTTTCACCAGAATCCATTGTTCGAGGAGGTCTAGTTGTTTTTTCTGGAAAAAATTTAGATATTCCCGATGCTAAAACAAAATATTTTGGATTTATACCTGGATGGAAAAGATATATCAAACGTTGTATAGGAAAACCTGGGGATACTCTCTATTTCCATAATGGAAAAATCTTTGGCATAGACAAAGAAGGATTACCTATATTAGATTTTTGTGATTCTTATTTATTAAAAAAAAATAAAATTTCCAATATTTACCATATTCCTTACATCTCTTTTGATGGAAGAATTATTCCTCCTATAGAAAAAAAAACAATCCAAGTAACTTTCTTTAAACAAATGAACTTAACTGTAGGGAAAATAGAAAATTTTAATGGTTTCCTAAATGGTTTCTTTTCAACAAATAATGGAAAATCTTGGAGTCCAGATACTCCCTCTTTACTCAAAACATATCATAATTCTCCCGAAAGTTATTCAGACTTATGGGGTATAAAAAATTATGCCATGACAAGAATACTAACTCCTAGACAAGCTCAAATTTTTTATCCTAATCAATTATCTAATAGTGATACTTCTAACAAATCAATACTAGCTTACCTTGAGCTATGTCATACACCCAATCTTTCCTATCCAAAGCCAATGTTTTATTACTTAACCAAAAATATCCAAGTTCCTTCTATTCGCCCTTTTTCTAGTTTAATTCCTTTAAATCAAGAACATCTCAATCTTATAAAAAAACATCTTGTTACATCCAGATTTATTGTAAGAGATGGAATAGCTTTTAAATATGCTCTTAAGCAAGATTTTTCTCTCATAAACGGATTATTTCTATCTAAAAATATTCCGGATGGCTGCTATGAAATTCAAAATGGGAAAGCTTCAAAAATTTTATTTAGCGGCATCCAAAAAAACCTTTCAAAAAAACACATATTAAATAATCTAGATAATACTTTAGTTATTAACCTATTTAATGCAGGAATTACTTTTAACTCTTCTTATCTGCCTTCTCATCCTTATCAACTTGCTTTTCCTCTAAGATATGCTTTTTATAATGAAGAAGATTTATACGTAATGAATATTCCTTTATATTTAAAAAGTGATAATTTTTTACAAACATTTCTAAAAAAAGAAATGATAAAACAAACTGCTTCTTCTAATTTAACTCCTTATATTGGATTTCTTCCAAACACTATTCCTAATATAAAAGATAAAAATAATTTTTGTAATTTTATTAAAAATTTTGGAATTAAAATTCCTGAAAAACATATTCTTGTTTTAGGAGACAATTATGCCATGAGCTCTGATAGTAGAGACTTTGGTTTTGTTCCAGAAGAAAATCTTTTAGGCTCTCCCATAGCCATTATTTGGCCATTTGGAAAACGATTTGGCTTTCTTCCTCAACCAAACTATCCTATAAGTATTTCTAATACAATCACGTGGACTTTCTTTTTGCTAATCTTGTTAATTTTTATTATTCATTCCCGTAGAAAATTATAATTCTTTTCTTAACAACATGCTATTCCAAACATTTATTTTTTTTAAAAAACTAATAATTTTTAATAAATTCCATTCAATACAAATATCTTTTATAGTTTTATTTGCTGGTGTAAGTAAAAGATTCAAATTTAATCCTTTGCGTATCATTTTTTCAATCATAGCTTCTGTTCTTGGCATTTCAAAATAATACATCATCCATAGAAAAAAAGGATGACTATGTTCATGTATACTAATACCTTTAGCTCCAGCATTTATATCAGAGGGTGACATAAAATTTAACAATAGTGAAGCCAATGTAAATTTCTTATTTATCATTGCATTAACTAAAATAGATCTCCTATCATTATTTACAGCATCTAACTTATTAAAATTATAAGATGTCATTAGTAAAACAAGAAAATCTTCAATAAGATTTGAAGACAAATCTAAAGAAAGACTACTACCCAAATAATGCAATAAACTATTGCCTTGAAAATCTAGAGAATTAATTGCTACTTCAAGTTTTTGTTTAAGTTTATTCTGTTCTTCATCAAAAGGTTTTTCTTCTTCATCAAATACAAACAACTGCAACAAATGAATAAGAATTTCTAATTTTCCTTTAATAGCAAGATATGACAATATGTTTCCTCCATTTTCAGTAATTGGAAGATTTAAGGATAAACCATGAAACAACATAAGCTTAAATAAATCTTCATCAAAATTTGGGGAATCTAAAAAAGAAATAAGTAAAGACTTATTATTAATCATATTTGCAATTAATTCAGAAAATTCTGGTTTACTATTTTCTAAACACCATTTAGCCACATTAAAACAATCATGAGATAAAGAAAAACTGTATAAAGTTTCTGTTGAATTAGAATAAGCCCATAAGTTAATTTTTAACTGAACTAATTCTTTTAAAAAAGTTAAACCTAAATCTAATTTTAATGAAGTAACTAATATTTTAAATTGGAATTCATTTGTCATTTCTCTAACAGACAAACTTTTTTCTACAATTATTTTAAGTAAACTTCTTAATTTATCCTTGGAATATTTTTCAAGATAAGTCGGCATTAAATCTAAAATATCTAATCCTTTATTATTCCTTGATTCAACAAGAACATCACAACCTTTATCCAATAAAAAAGCAACTAAAGAAATATCAACTCCTTCTTGAACAGCCACCATTAATGCAGAATCTCCATTTTCATTACAGTTCAAAATACCATATTCAAATAGAAAAATTTCAATAGCTTGCTTATTCTCAGAACGTAAAATACTTTGCCATAATGTCATATTAGTATTAGACAAATTAGACATTATTTTTCTACTTAAATAACTATCTTGCATAGCTGATAACAAAACTATTTTCAATGAATATGGTATAGCTAAACCTTCCCAATTAGATAAAGTCCAGAAAGATAAAATTCTACTACCCAAACCAACAAGAATGCTCTTAAATTCTTCTTTTTTTGAAGAGTTAATACCTCTAACTAATATATTTTCTAGAACATAAGATAAAGCACCACTTGAAAATTTAGAATTACTACCTAACAAAGATGATAATTCCAATCCTAATATATTATCACCAATTACAGAATTTAAAAAATTTATCTGGTCTTCTTTTTTCTGTGAAGCTACAAGTGGTTTTAAAAAATCAATAACCCTTTGATTTATATTATCTTCAGTTTCTTCCGGAAATACCTTATGCAACAAATAATAAGTCTCTAAATACAAGTTAGATAGAAAATATTGAAGATCACCATTAAAACTCTGATTATTATAATAAAATGCCTTAGCTAACTTATTAGATAACCTACGTAATTCAATATCTTCCAAATCAACTATTTTCGAATAAAAATTAACTAATTCTTGTTCACTTAATAAACGATATTTCAAATGAAATTCTTCATCTTCCGACTTCATTTTTGCCAAAGCTTTTCTAGATGCACAACTTACTCTATAAATAGCAAAAATACCTAATCCCAGTAATCCACTTACTAATAACACTCCACTAACAATAAAAATAGGTACAGAAATATTTACAATATTTAGCATAGTTAAAGCTAAAATTCCTGCTACAATTCCTAAAGCTATGAACGACAAAAAAACACTTAATATAACTTTCTCTATTAATCGTTGTCTTGAACTAAGATCATTACTATTAATACCATGAGTATCACTAAAATCTGATTCAATAGATCTCTTCGAAGAATCTACTGCTTGAGAAAAAACCTGAAAATCAGAATTTAATCTTGCTTTTGAATAACTATTTGGACAACAATAACCATGGTTATTATAGTTATTATGACTAGAATTTAACACATTAAAGACCCGTTAAGAGTTTAATTTTCAAATAAACTACTTTTATTTTAAAAAAAATAAAAATATTTATTTAAGTAAATTCTTTAGAATTTATTTTAAAATAATTTAAAGATAAAAAAGATTAAATATAAACAAATAACTAAAAAATTATTTTATGTTATAATTTTTATATTAACTATGTAACCATTGATATCCCAAGACTCTCCATCCATAACTTTATTTAAAAAAGCAACAGAAGTTGACAAGGTTTCTTCAAAAATATGATCTTGGAATTGAATAAATATTTCTTTAATAAAGGATGGCGCTTGTATTTCTAAACCAATTCTACTTGTGACATGAAGTTGTAAAGATTTCCTCATTGTATTAATTTTATTTACTAATTCTCGACAAATACCTTCAGCTATTAAATTATCATCTAAACGACAATCTAAAATAATTGTAAATAAATCATCACTTAAAGAAACAAATCCTTTTTTAGCTTCTAAAAGAATTACTACATCATCTGAAACTAATTCAAACTCTTTATTATCTATTACAATTTTAAGAGATTGATTATGAAATAATTTCAGTTTTTCCTGATTAGAAAAATTCATTATTATTTTTTGAATTTCTTTCATTGAAGAACCCATTTTCTTCCCTAAAACTCTAAAATTAGGCTTAATATTAAGTTCTATGAAATCTGGAAGAAAATCATATAATTTAACCTCTTTAACATTAATCTCTTCTAGAATTAAGTTAATATTAAAGGACAAGTTTTCATTCAAAAGAACACTGTTTGGAATAATATGCAAACAAGAAAGAGGCTGTCTTACTTTTAATCCCTCCTGTTTTCTTAAAGTATGAGAAAGGCTAACGATTCTTCTAATAAAATTCATTTCTTCTACTAATTTAATATCATCCCAACAATGATCATATTTAGGAAAATCACAAATATGTACCGATTCAGGCATTTTATCATTTTTCAAACGTTGATAAATAGTTTCAGAAAGAAAAGGAATAAAAGGTGCCGCTATTTTACAAAGAGTAAGTAAAACTCTATGTAAAGTATAAAAAGCAGATTGTCTGTCCTCTGAATCTTCTTCAGACCAAAAACGACGACGAGACCTTCTAATATACCAATTAGTTAGACTATCTATAAAAGAAACAAAAGGTTCTACAGCTAAATTTAATTGATAAGAATCTAATCCTTCTCTAACTTTTTCAACTAAAATATTTATATTAGAAAAAATCCACTTATCTAAATCATTTTTAAGAGAAATTTCTTTTTGATTTTCACTACTCCAATTATAAATTTCTGCATAAATGGAAAAAAATGTATATGCATTCCAAAAAGGCAATAAAATTTGTTTTAAAATATTCTCTACCCCCTTTTCTGAAAACTTCATTTCTTCTCCTTTTACAACAGGAGAATGAAGCATATATAGTCTTATCGCATCAGCTCCATATTTGTTTATTACCACATCTGGGTCAGGATAATTACTCAGTCGTTTCGACATTTTTTGTCCATCTTCTGCTAAAACTATGCCATTAACAATAACATTTTTAAATGCTGGCTGATTAAATAAAGCAGAAGAAATGATATTTAATGTATAAAACCATCCTCTTGTTTGATCAAGACCTTCAGCAATAAAATCGGCAGGAAAACTTTTTTCTGTAATTTCTTTATTTTCGAACGGATAATGATTTTGTCCATAAGGCATAGAACCAGCATCAAACCAACAATCAAAAATTTCAGGAACACGCGTATATTCTTTTCCTTCTTTTATAATTTTCAAATGATCAATATGATGCCTATGCAAATCTGTTACTTTAATTCCTGTAGCTTCTTCCAATTCTTTTACTGAAGAAATAACTAAAATATCTCCTTCTTTACTTTTCCAAATTGGAATAGGAGTTCCCCAAAATCTATTTCTACTTATAGCCCAATCTCTAGCTCCTTCTAACCATTTTCCAAAACGACCATTCTTAATATGATTCGGAATCCAATTAATTTCTTGATTTACGCGAACAAGCCTATCTTTAATTTTTTCAACAGAAATAAACCAAGTTGTCACAACTTTATACATTAAAGGCGTATCTGTTCTCCAACAAAAAGGATATCTATGCCGAATAGTTCCTTGATAAAAAATCAATCCCAATGATTTCAATTTTTTAATAATATCTTTATTAGTATCTAGAAAGTATCTATTTTTAAACTCAGGAACATCCTGAGTAAAGAGACCTGTGTTACTAATATGACTAACTAAAGGAACTCCATATCTTTGGCATACTTGGAAATCATCTTCTCCAAATCCAGGAGCAGTGTGAACCAAACTTGTTCCTTCAGAATCTAAAACATGCTCTCCTAAAATTACTCGAAAAGCTCCAGCTTCAGCTTTATGAGAATAATTACTAAATATAGGAATATAAGGTGTTCCTTCTAAAACAGTTCCTTTGAACTCTTCAATAATTTTTATATTATCATAATCATTAAACCATTTCTGAAAAGCAGTTTTACCTATGATAAAAACCTCTTGATTTTTTATATCTTTTACTTTGACATAATCTAAATCAGGAGATACAGCAATAGCCATATTTGCAAATAGAGTCCAGGGAGTAGTAGTCCAAACAAGAAAATAAGTATTATCTTCATTTTTAAGAGGAAACTTTACAACTATGGAAGGATCATCAACTTCTTTATAATTCTGACTTGCTTCAAAATTAGATAAAGGCGTACCCAATTTTGTAGAAAAAGCTACTACTTTTAATCCTTCATATACTAAACCCTGAGAATACAATTGAGAAAAAACCCACCATACGCTTTCCATAAAAGAAAGATCCATGGTTTTCCAAGTAGTTGAAAAATCAACCCAACGTCCCATTCTAGCTACACGGCTCTCCCAAGCTTTAGAAAATCTTTGAACAATTTTTCGACACTCTTCATTAAAATTAGCAATACCAAAAGCTTCTATATCTTCTCTGGAAGAAAAATGAAAATGCTTCTCTATTTCAAATTCTATAGGAACACCATGACAATCCCAACCAAATCTTCTTGGAACAAAATATCCCTCCATAGTCTTATAGCGAGCTACAACGTCTTTTATTGTTCCCGATAAAAAATGTCCATAATGAGGTAACCCTGTTGCAAAAGGTGGTCCATCATAAAAAGAATATAAAAGTTTATCTCGTCTATTAAAAATGGATTTTTCAAAAATAGAAAACCTTTTCCAAAAAAGCAAAACTTCTTCTTCAAGAGCAACTAAAGATTTTTTTATATCATTGTCAGTAGTAGTCATATAGCTTAATTTTCTAATTAAAAATATAATCTTTTAATTTTTTATAGTTATAAATAAAAAAATTTAGAAATTTTATTTCCTAAATTAAAAATTAATGAAGTAAATCACTTCTCTTATTAAATAGAAGCAAAACAGATCCTACCATAATAGCTAATATTAACAAAGGTAATGCAACTAATACTCCAGTTAACAACAATCCAGCAGACAAAACAACACCCAAACCTAAAAATAATAATAATGGAGACAAAATAATAAGAATAATTGCATAAGCAACCTTTGTGATTTTAGAAGTATTTTTATCTGTTAAAGGTTTTATAGCATCTTGAAAAAATTCTTTTATTTCACTACATGCATTTTTGAATCTATCTTCTATTGACATAATTTAAATCTTATAACAAAAATTTCAAAGGGATTTTAACGAAAAAACCTTATTAATTCCAAATTAATTTCAATAATTAAAAAAACAATTTAAAAAAAATATACCACTAGTAATAAAATTAGAAATTTTTTTCTTATTCATAAGAAAAAATTGTCAATTACTTCAAAAAGTAATAGGATCCAAAAAAAGAAAAAAGTTCAAAATTTGTCGTTATTATGAATATAAATAAAATTTCTTTCAAACTTATATGTTTATTAGGATCTATAAAATTACCCAAAACAGATTTAGAAAATCTTCAAATAGGAGATATCCTTGTTCTTGATTCAAAAATTAATATTCCTTTATCTATCTTCATTAATGATCATAAATTCTTCGTCGGTTCTATAGGATATGTAAATAATCTAAAAGCAATTAAAATAGAAAAAACCTATGAAAAATAATAATCAAAACCTATTTTCATCACTTACTACTTTAAAAAACTCCAAAGAATGTGAAGACAAAAATATTGCAAAAGTAGAATTATCTCCTTTAGAAATACCTTTAAAGTCTTTTAATAAAAAAAATACAAACCCTGTAGATATTCATGCATGGAATCACCTACTAGTATCTTTAAAAGTTATTTTTGGAACAAAAATACTTTCATTAGAAGAAATTTCAAAAATAAAAGAAGGAGATGTTATTTTCTTACATGAACTAAAAGATCAACCTTTAGAAATATATTTAAATGAAATAAAGGTTGGTTATGGAGAAATTGTTGCTATTGATGAACAATTTGGTATACAATTTACTCATATAATTGAAAAATAGTTTCTTTGGGGGTGTAAAGGTTTCGACTTGGAAATAAAGTATTAATTGCACGCGGAGGAAATCAGCAGGCCTCCTAAAAAGCTGATAAAACATTAAATGCCGAACCTAAGGCTAAATGCGAAATTATTAATTTTGCTGACATTGCACAAAGCGAATTGTTGGCTGCTTAATAATGAGCTAAGTTGATAACAATCTAACGAAAGTTATCCCGGCAACCTAAAGTTAGACCAGAGATTTTAGAATTGTCGTCGATTATCTGGTATGAATTTTATGATGTTCATCTCTTTATAATAAAATTCGAGATAAAAAGAGTTATTTGAAGCTATGGCCGTGTTTAACTAAGGTTTCAAATTATTAATTAAACACTAAGCATGTAGATATTAATATGGAATTTGCTAAGGACGAGAGTTCGATTCTCTCCACCTCCAATTAAAGCTTCAGATTCACAACTGAAGCTTTTTGTTTTTTATAGACATATGATTAAAATTTCTCACAAAAAAAATCAACTATGACAAAGCTCACTTATATGGATAAGAAAATTTCTTTTCATTCAAAGAAAGAGGACTTTTTAGTAGATTTTGAAAATTATAAGAAAATTCTAAGATAAATGAGGATCTAAATTGTCATAACAAATATAATTATAACATTATTTTCCTATGAGTCATATCTAGTACATCTCAAGAAGGTAAAGTACTAATCTTGCTTAGAAACTAAATCTTTTTTGCAAACCTTTATGTTTTTTACAAACAACGGAAAATAAAAATCCAAACATCCCAAATTACCATAATGCCAAGAAGGAATAATGAATGCTATATTTGACCCAATCAAAGATTCTCTGTTAGTTATTGGTGAAAATCCTTTAAAACAAAAATGGCATCGAGTTCTATGAAAATTTTTCTGGAATGACTTTCCATCAGAATGTTAAAAAATCAGCATCATTACATAATTGAAAGCATTAATACCAAGAATCAAAATTATATATTTAATCCCCTTCTCGCCTTCTAAAAAATCTATCTAACTCATTTCACATGACAAAAAATAGCAAAGTGTTTCATAAAATTCCTATAAAAATCTGGTTAAGACCTATATCTACTAACTAAATAAAATGCACATAATCTCCCTAACTATAAATTTATTTAGAGTGCAATTCAAACAACCCCTTCTATTAGAGAGAAAGGTGAGGATTATTTCAAAAAATAAAGAGTAACAAATTATCAAAACACCCAGCAGTTTCCAAAAAAATTAGCAAGAGCAACTAAATTAGCAAAGATTTTCTTCTATGGTACATTATAATCTCAGGAAACTCATAATATCTATCTGTACATGGAAAACCCATCAAAAAACTATTATCATTATTGAATCCAAGATAGACAATGTTTGATTAAAAAAGCAGTTATATTTCTGGTAAAAAATATTATTTACTTTGGACAAAATTTTAGAAATTCTTTTACAACATTTTTATCTATATACTAGATAGCCAAATCTGACTTTTTCTTACAACTGATCAAATATAAATTATTTAAATAATAACAAACTAATTATTTTAAATTTACTTATTTTATTTTATGTGTTTTAATTATACTTTCATTAAATAAATTTCAATTTTTAAATACTCTTTTTTGCTTTAATGAAAAGACTTCGATTACAAAGGAAAAAGACAAATATCTTAGCAAGATGTCAACAATTATTTCATCAGTTAGAGAATTAAGTACAATATTAAAACCAAAACAAAAAAATTTATGCAAAGTAAAAGTACTTTAAACAACATTAATAATGTCAAAAACCATCAGGAAGTATATCTAGTTGAATCTTTATGCTAACGCCAGATAAAGAAAAACAGATTTCAAGAAATCAAGAAAATCATCCTAAGATTGATCAAGAAATCCAACAAAATACCTTTTACTATCTCGAAAGCTACCTAAATCCAAATAAGAAATGGAATAGATCAGTCTCTCTAAAAAAGCAACTTAATCTGATAAGATATTCTAAAGTAAACTGGAAAATTGTGTCTGAATATATTAAAAACATGAAGTATACAGACTTCCTACAAACACCTTACTGGAAAGTCATTGCAGCACATTCTAAATTTAAAGCAAAGTTCAAGTGCCAGATATGCAACAATCACCGTAATTTAGAAACCCATCACAGAAGTTACTCAATGCATGGTTTTGAACATGCTTATATGCATGATCTGGTCGTACTTTGCGGTGATTGTCACAGTATGTTTCACAGAAAAAACTCTAAATCAAAACCTCTAGAAAAAATAAATTTAATAGGCCCTACTAAATGTTTCATAGTGACATTTTTATTATTAGTACTTATATTTTTCTTCAATTCCCAACCCTCTACAAAACTTGATTCCCAACCCTCTACAAAACTTGATTCCCAACCCTCTACAAAACTTGATTCCCAACCCCCTAAAAAAACAGACCCTTCTCTTCTCTTAAATACAACCGCAAACTACAAAAAAATCCCTTGCAATAAACACAAACGACACCGTCACTATAAAAAAGATACCACTACTGATAGAACAAATAGAACAAAACGAAAACATCTTTTCTCAAAAAGTCATTCCTAGATACATTCTATAAAATGAACAGAAAGAAAAAGGTTTCGTCTAGTTTTTCCAGACACCACTTGGTTAATTTTTCAAACACCTGAACTCTCTCATCTTCCTATCACTGAAGAAAGACTTTCCAACAGAGGTCTTCTCTGCTATACCTATCTCTTATTGGAAAAAAGAGAACTATCCTCTTCCTCAACTTTTTTTAAACTCTCACAACCTATAATGCAGACAAATCCCAAGTCCTTGGATTTATTTCACTTTTACTATACTAAAGATAAAGAAGACAACATCTCCCCTCTATACGGATTACAGAAACTGATGTTCTGCTCTTCAAATTATGAAATCTGGAACTCTTTTAGAAGAATAGCAAAGAAAACACATAACTATTCATATCTTAATAAATTCTTCATATTTTCTTTAATTAATATAAATTTTTTTTTACATATTTCAAAATTAGAAATTTATACTAATTAAATAGCACTCTTATATAGAAAGTGCTAAAATTATTGAGAAAAAACTTATATTTTACTAAAATAAACCAAAATAATAAATAACGTTAATTCTCATTAAAAATGAGTCTATTATGAATGTAAAAATTAATGATCAGTTAATTTGTATTTCCCCTTACATTTCTGCTAAGTGGGAACAAGTAAACTTTTTAAAAACTGTATCTGAGGAAGGTTCAGAGAATTTAACTTTAATCTTGTCTTTAGTCAATAACAATGAAGTTGCTATTCCTAACTTACCTCTTTCTATTATAGACCTTGCTTTTTCTGCACATTTACAATTTTTAGAAAAACTAGAAGCTAGCAATAAATCTTCTAAAGAATCTAATAATCCTTTCAAATTTATTACTGAGTTATTTCAACAACTATCTTCTCCTAGCTCTTCTCAATCCTTTATGAAGCTAGGAATTCCTTTTCCAAGTCTTTCTACTGATTTAGAGGCAATATTACAACACGATATCTCTCAAAAAGATACACCAACCGCCTCCAAAGAAACATTAACTAAACTGGGCAATACTTTAAAAATGATATTAGGTAACAATTTCAAATTATTGCTTTCTCCTGAGCCTCATTGTAATTGCCTGCATTGTCAAACAGGAAGATTTTTATTTCAACAAGAAGAAGCATCTAAAGAAGATTACATTGATAATGAAGATCTAAAATTTCGTTCATGGGATATAATTCAAAGTGATACCCAAGTTTATACAGTAACCAATCCTTTAGATCCAAAAGAACAATATAATGTATCTTTGGGAAGTCCAGTAGAATGTTCTTGTGGCCAAAATCACTGTGAACATATTAAAGCCGTATTATACAGTTAGGTTTTTCACCTAACTGTATATATTCAATTTAATCTTATTATTCTCAACTAATTTGTTTAGGAATTATTTTTAATTTTGAATATCAAAAAACATATTTCTCTTGAACTATTCTAAAATAAACCTTAAAAACTTAAGAAAAAAATAGTGTTCATTAAAAGAGGCTTCCATGCTAATGAAAAATAGAGTCATCACTTTTTTATGCACTTTAGGATTAATAAGCTATAGCACTATATCTGCAATGGCAGTTCCTAAAAAAATTACACTTCCTAATGATTTTGTTATTGAAAA
Organism: uncultured Chlamydiaceae bacterium; assembly: GCA_963558895.1. Taxonomy (GTDB): domain Bacteria; phylum Chlamydiota; class Chlamydiia; order Chlamydiales; family Chlamydiaceae; genus CAUWIK01. The sequence continues at coordinate 151,050 of CAUWIK010000001.1, forward strand.
TACTTCTATAACTTCAGAACAAGAAAATTTTATTCCATTTACAGGAGTAGTCAAAGGAAATAAAGTTAGAATAAGAACTGCTCCAAAATTAGATAGTTCTATTTTAAAAGAAGTATCTGTAGGAGATTTACTTCCAATTGTTGGTGAAACCGAAAATTTTTATTCTATTCAACCAAGTTCTGACATAAAAGGCTATGTCTTCCGTACATTTATTATCAATGGAATCGTAGAGGGAGATCAAGTTAATGTAAGAGCTGCCCCTTCAACATTATCTCCTATATTATACAAGCTACATAAAGGAGATTTTGTAACTGTATATGAAGAAAAAGGAAATTGGGTAGAAATAGAACTTCCTTCTACTTGTTTCTTTTATATTTCTAAAGAATTTATAGAAAAAAAAGGAGATATTTCTCTAATTAATGAAATAAATGATCAAATAAAATTAGCTAATGATCTATTAAAAAAAGCCGTTGCAGTTGCTGAAAAGGAGTTAAAAAAACCCCTATCTCATGTCAATTTAGAAGAAATCTATCAAAACATTACTAGTATAAGAGAAGGAAATTTTAAAAATCTTCCTGGAATAGAAGAAAAAGTCGAAAGTGAATTAGAAAAAATCCAACAACTCTTTTTAAATAAAAAAGAAGAAGAAAATCAAAAATTATCTTCCTCTACAATTTCCTACGAAAAATCAAAATTATCTAAACACCTACGCAGAATAGATCCTATAAAAAAATCACCTATGTCAAAAAACTATGAAGATATAGAAGAATCTCTATATAAATTATGGTTAATAGATTTACCTTCTGATTCTCCATTATCTTCTATGGATGACTTTTATAAAAGTGAACATAAAAAACATAAAACTCTAATAGGAACATTAGAAACATATCCTTATGTAATAAAAAATGCTCCAGGACAATTTATTTTAAAAAATAATTCTCGATCCATAGCTTTTTTATATAGTACTAAAGTTGATCTTAATGAATTTTTAAATAAAGAAATTAAAATAATAGGATTGCCTAGACCCAACAATTACTTTGCTTTTCCTTCATTTTTTGTCACTTCCGTAGAAATTATTAATAAATAACCAAGATTTCTTTCTTGGTTATTTATTTTAATATCCTGAAGAACTTATTTTTACTTTTCCTCGAAAAGTACGATAGATATAAAACATATAACCTAATACGAAAGGTAATCCAATAACTACAATCATTAATAAAACTTTTAAAGTAGATTCTCCAGAAGAAGCATTAATAATAGTAAGACTTTTAGTTTCATCTAAAGATGACCGCAAAATATTAGGAAATAGCAAAACAAACGTATTACTAATAAGCCAAAAAATATTAAGACTTGAATATAAAAAAGCCATAATAAATTTTTCTTTCTTTATATAAAGCATAATCATAAATAAGGAAAACAAACTTAAGACAATTAACAACCAAGATAAGGGACAATTTATCATTCTTTTTTTTATATAAGAATTAGTAAGTAATGTGTATAGAAATGTAAAAACATAAAGACCAAAAAATATAAAAGCTATTTTAAATATTAATTTTTTTAAATATAAAAGAAAATCTTCCGACACTTTAATTATAGCATAAATTATGCCATGTAATAATGCTAAACTCACCGAAAAAATTCCGATAAGAACCGAATAAAAATTAATGTAAGAAACTTTTTCCATTATCATCTCTTTTGAAAAATCTATAGGAAATCCTGCTATTATGTTTCCTAAAAATCCTCCTAAAAAAACAATAATCATAATACTAGATAAAGAAAAAACGATATCCCAAATTCCTCTCCAAAGATGAGATTCTGATTTACTACGAAATTCTATAGAAATAACTCTAAAAATAAGAAAAAAAACCAAATACCATATGGGTAAATAAAATAAGGATAACAAGTTAGCATATACTGAAGGAAATCCAGCAAATAATCCTCCAAAAATTACTATTAACCACACTTCATTCCCATCCCAAACCGGACCAATAGCATTTAATAATTGCCTACGATAATCATCTTTTTTAGGAAAAAGATACAGAACTCCTACACCTAAATCAAATCCATCTAAAATACCATATAAACTCATTGATATAGATAAAACAATCAACCACAAACTTGGATATAAATAAGCTACAAAAATTTCTTTCATTAGTTATCTCATACTTAACACACTAATTTTTCAATTTCAGGACCTTGTTTTATTTTTCTAAATAACAAAAATAAGAATAAACAAAACATTAAGAAGAAAATAATTGAAAACATTATTATTGTTTGAACTATTTGATACCTATAAAGCACAGGAGAAACAGCTTCTTTAGTTTTCAATAATCCTTGAACAGTCCAAGGCTGTCTTCCCATTTCAGCTGCAAACCACCCTACCTGATTAGTAATCTCTGCAAAAACAACAGAACTATATAAAGCCCATACAATAATCCTAAATCTTTTTTCTTTTTTTAAAAGAACTATACCACTTATTACTAACAAAACCATAACTCCCCAAAAAAATACCATCAAATGATAAAACTGAAAAACAATAGGAACGTTAGGCCATAATTCAGAACTTACTGAGTCTAATCCTTGAACAGGAGTTTTAAAATTTCTATGAACCAAAAAAGAAAGAGCTCCAGGAATTTTTATTCCAATAACTCTTTTATCTTTAACATATCCAAATAGCCAAATTGGAGTTCTCTCGGTAGTTTGATACACTCCTTCAAAAGCTGCTAACTTAATAGGTTGATTCTTAGCAACTCCTCTAGCAGATATATCAGCCGAATATAATTGTAATATCAAAGAAACTCCAGCTATAATTAATCCTAATTTCAATCCTTTTTTCCCAAAATTCTTATATTCTTGCTTCTGATAATAATAAGTATGAATAGAAACAACAAAAAAAGCACCGCAAATCCAAGTTCCAATTACAACATGAAAAAATCTATCCCATGTAGAAAAATTATGAACTACTGACCAAAAACCATTCATATAAGCTTTTAAAACACCTCTTGTTTCTTTTAAAATATAACCAGAAGGTGTTTGCATCCAAGAATTAGCTGCTATAATCCAAAAGGCACTCATATGAGCTCCAATAGCAACCATAATTGTTGATAAAAAATGTATTTTTTCTGAAACCTTATTCCAACCAAAAAGTAATATAGCCATAAAAAAAGATTCTAAAAAAAAAGCAAAAATAGCTTCAGCTCCTAATAAAGAAGCAAAAATATCTCCAGAAAAAATAGAAAAATTAGCCCAATTAGTACCAAAACCAAATATTTGTACTAAACCTGTAGATACTCCTAAAACAAAAATCAAAGCAAATATTTTTATCCAAAATCTTGTCATAGAACAATAAATAACATCTTTCGTATTCAAATAAATGCCTTCCATAAATACCAACATTAAACTTAAACCAACACTTAAAGGAACAAATAAATAATGAAAAGACACACATAAAGCAAATTGTATTCTAGATAAAGTGATTACATCATTCATAAAAGATCCTTATTTCAATATAAAACATAACCTGAAGGTATAGCAGCAAATATAAATAAACACATCATAGAATCAAAATTAAAAAAAATTAATAAATATATCTTAAAAAAAGCAAAAAAAATTACGACATCTTGATATCAACAAAGATCTAATATACAATTCTAAAAAAAAGAGATAATAAACATTAAAATTAATTTATACTTTAAGACACAAATTAATGCATTTTTCACATCTATTTACGTTAGTTTCAGAAATTTTACTTATTTGGGTAATGTTAAACTACCTATTAAGCTTTTTTTGGGGAACAAGGGCCATGGATGTGGTATTTGGTTTTCTTGTTTTTCTTTTTATTTTCGTATTTGCTACATGGGTAAACTTTCCTGTAATTAAAACGCTCATGTTATACGTTGTGAACATAGCTGCTATAGCCGTATTCATTATTTTTCAACCAGAAATACGACTAGCACTATCTAAAATTAGAATTAAAGGTAGAAAATATAAAGAAATAAATGATGCTGAAAAATTTATAGATAGTTTATCTCAATGTGTTTATAACTTAGCAGCTAAGCAAATTGGAGCTCTAATTGTTTTAGAAAATACAGATATTTATTCTGATAGCTCTGCTATACAAATTAATGCTAACTTTTCACCTGAGCTTTTAGAATCTCTTTTTCTTCCTTCTTCTCCATTACATGATGGAGCTGTTATTTTAAGAGGCACAACTATTTTATATGCAAGTGCTATATTACCCTTAGCTCAAGATACTTCTCAATTATCAAAAACTATGGGCACTCGTCATAGAGCAGCTCTAGGAGCTAGTCAAAAAAGTGATGCTTTAGTTATTGTAGTTTCAGAGGAGAATGGAAAAATTTCAATTTCTAGAGATGGTATTCTTACAAGAGGAATTAAAATAGATCGGTTTAAAGCAATTTTAAGAAGCGTTTTATCTTCTGAAGTTTCCAATAGTAAATCTATAAAATCTTGGTTTTGCTCAAAATGAAAACATTAATAACAAAGCTTTTTATCAAAAATTGGGAAAAAAAATTAATTTCTTTATTTGCTGCAATATTTATATGGTTTGTAGTAAATCAAACTATTACGATTACTCGTACTATATCTAATGTTCCTGTAAGAATTATTAATTTACCTCCAAATCAAACAATTATTGGTTTGCAAACGAATGGCTTTTTAATTAAAAAAGTAACCTTAACCATTACTGGTTTCAAAACAGCTATAGAAGATTTACGTAATACTGATTTAGAAGTTGTTATCAATGCTGAAGGTCATAAAGATAGTTGGATAGCTAGTATTGATAAACATAATCTTGTAAGTCTCAACCAAGATATCGACATTAAACAGCAAGTTAAACAAGTTGTGGCTAACGATTTGTTAATAAACCTAACTAAGCTAGTTACAGCAGAAATTCCCATAAAAATAGTTCCTCCAAAAGGGACTCCTCCAAAGGGATATCAATATTTAGAAACATGGCCAAAAAAATTATATCAAAAAATTACAGGTCCTCTAGAACAAGTGGAAGAATTAAAAAATAGAGGATTGCAACTTGAATTTAATCTTAGTTCTATTTCTGAAGAAGATCTAAATACCCTTTATGAAGAACAAGACAAAAAAGAAGAAGTTTTTTTTAAAGTACCAAGTTCATGGAAAAAAATTCCTAATCCTCTGGAACCAGAAGTATTTATTTCCCTTAATGATCCAGAAGCTGAATTTCTAAGAATATTATTCTTAAAACAAGAACTTATTCCTTTAGGCATTAAACTTCCTATATTTTTATTCTTTCCTATAAAAAATCTTCCAAAAATTAATCCTGAAATAATTTCTTTAAAAATAGAAAATCCCGTGTATTCAAATTATGGTATTTATCAACTTATTACACCTTTGTTTGTAAAAAATGTAAGCAGGCTCTTCTTAGATACAGTAAAAAATAATTTATCCATGATTATAGTAATGCCATCTTCTACAAACCCACAAACTCCACAAAAACTTAATTGGGCAATTGAATGCTTTAACCAACAAGCCTTAGAACAAGCTTTTATTAAAGCTACCTTAGCACAAACTCCAGAAACACAGGCAAAACAACAAGTGAAAAATATGAATCTATCTAAAGAACAACCTATAAGAGAACGCTTCCAAGAATATTTACGTCAATTAACATTATTTAATGAAATAGGAGTTCCTTTATCATTTGATATTATTTTAAAAAATAATGAAGTCACTCTCTCTGAAAATAACATTTTAATAAAAAAATAAACTTCTATGCCTTCTCAAAGATTTTTTATAGATGCTGAACTAAATGAAAATCAAAACCTGACTATTTCAGGAAAAGAATTTTTACATATTGTTTCCGTCATGCGTAATAAAGAAAAATCTTCGATTGAAATTGTCAATGGAAAAGAACAGTTAGCTAAAGGAATCATTACAAAAATTGAAAAAACTTATCTTCTTCTAAATATTCAAGAAGTAATTTTAAAAAAAAATTTAGACAAAATAATAATTTATCAAGCTTTAGTTCCCTCCAATCGTTTAGAAACTATTATTGAAAAAGGAACAGAATTAGGAATCACTTCTTTCTATCTTTTTCCTGGAGATAAAAGTATTAAGAAAAACATAAGTAAAGAACAAATTAATAGACTCAAACTCATTACCATTTCAGCCATAAAACAATGTGGAAGATTGGATTTACCTCAAATTTCTCTACTTCCGCCAATAAAAGACTGGAAAAAAAATAACATTCCTTTACCTCTTTTTTTTGGAAATGTTAATGCTTGTTCTCCAAAATTAACAACTGCTCTCATATCCAAAGATAATTTTATTTCTTATGCCATAGGACCAGAAGGAGGTTTTTCACAACAAGAATTACAAACTTTAGAAACTTTAAACATTCTAGGTGTTAATATTCACCCTTATATTCTTAGAACAGAAACAGCAGCTATTGCTTTTGCAGCTTTAGCAAAACATCTTATTAGTTAATATGTTTGCTTTATTAATTAAGATCGATTAAATAATAAGCTTAAAAAGTCATTTTAACTAAAACTTATGAAAAAACTTTTTTCATACTTTACTATAAAAAATATTTTTGAAAATGTTCAGTTATGGTTATTTTTATGTATTACAACTCTTTTAAATTTTTTTCCACTTTGGTTAACACATAAACTAGGAAAAGCCATTGGTTTTGCAGGTTATCATTTTATTAAAAAATTTAGAAAAACAGCTTTATTAAATTTAAATTTAGCTTTCCCTGAAAAGCCCATCAAAGAAAAAAAACAAATAGCCAAACAATCTTGTCAACATATAGCTATTACTATACTAGAATTATTATGTACAAAAAAAATTAGTAAACAATTAGATAATAGAATTATTCTTAATCCCAAAGATCTTCCCAAAAAAGATATTATTTGGAATAGACTTAGTAATCAACAAGGCTGCATTTTTTTTATTGGACATCAAGCAAACTGGGAAATTCCTTTTACATTTCTTAGTCGTTATTTTCCTGGCATAGCTCTAGCAAAAAAAATCAAAAATCAAAAAATATACAAAAAAATTATCTCTTTAAGAGAAAAATATAAAGGACGTATTCATTCTCCTTCTGGGGGTATTAAACTAGCTAAAGAAAAATTACTGAAAGGAGAATTTGTAGGATTAGTTGGAGACCAGTCTGTACTTATTTCTGATTATTCTTGTCTCTTCTTTGGAAAAAAAGTATGGACTAGTAATTCAGCAGCTTTATTAGCTTATAAAACTAACACTCCTGTATGTAATATTTTTGTAAAACGAAAACAATTAAGTAATGTTTTTAGTTCTTCCGAACTTATTTTTCCTAATACAAAAAAACCTTTTAAAGAAGAAACTAATAGAATTATGGATCTTCTTATGAAAAATTTAGAAACTAGTATTAAAGAAGCTCCTGAACAATGGATGTGGATTCACAATAGATGGAAGCAAAAGATTAATCCTGCTTTAAAAAAGATGTATAGATTTCATACAATACTTATTATTGCTTCATCAGAACAAGAGTCTTTTCATTTTCAACTAATCTCTGCTCTTTACGAACTTTATAAAAATGCAGAAATTCATCTAGCTACAAACATTAAATTCAGAAATATTTTAAACAATTATTTAGATATCACAAAATTTCATAAAATTATTACTTATAAGTACGAAAATGAATTAAAAAATTTATTAAATATTTACCAAGGAGTATTTAATTTTTCTCACTTTAAAAAAATAAATAGACATTTCTTAAAAACAGGATCTCTGCACGTTTTCTCCAAAAAAAAATTAATGAAAACTGAAAACATAGTAAATTTAATTCCAAAACAAACTTTTCATGAACAAAAAACTTTAATAAACTATTAACACTCAATCTCAGTTTTCCAAAAGATCAGAAACAACCTCTAGAGTTAACATATTGGTTTCATTTAATGAAGCACTTCGACTCAATATTAAAACATTATCATAAGAAGTCAAAATGCCTTCTGCAATAGCATATTGACAAGCTATTTTCTTCCAAACTGTTTTATCTTCATTATCTAAAAGTAAAGGAATGACCCCCCATTGCATACTTAATGTATAAAACAAATGAATATTAGGAGTAATAGCTATAATAGGGACTTGTGATCTATAACGAGATAAAATACGAGCTGTGCCTCCATAAACGGTATAAATAATAATAGCTTTTGCATCAATATTAACTGCAATATCCATACAAGAAGAACCTAAAGCACTTAATGATTTAGAAACTGATAAATTAATATCATTAATAGATAATGGCGGAAAAGACTGAATATCTAAATTCTTTTCAGTTTCTTGAATAATATCACTCATCATTCTAACCGTTTCTACAGGATAATTTCCAGAAGCTGTTTCTCCAGATAACATAACAGCTCCAGTTCCATCATAAATAGCATTTGATACATCTGAAACTTCTGCTCTTGTAGGAAGAGGATTATGAATCATCGATTCTAACATTTGAGTAGCTGTAATAGATAACTTCCCTTTTATTCTACATAATTTCAAAATCTTCTTTTGTAAATTAGGAACCTTTACAATAGATAGTTCTATTCCTAAATCTCCTCTCGCTACCATAATTCCATCAGAAATATCAAGGATTTCTTCAAAGTTTTCTATACCACGTTGATTTTCAATTTTGGAAATAATTTTAACCCATGGTTTCTGTTTTTCTTCTAAGAGTTTTCTTATAGCTTCAATATCCTCTGGATAACGAACAAAAGAAGCTGCTATAAAATCAATATCATGATCCAATCCAAAATGAATATCTGCAATATCCTTTTCTGTTAAAAATGGAAGATCAACAAACACACCCTGGATAGATACTGATTTTAATGATTTTAATAGTCCTGTATTATCAAATTCTATTTGTACTCTATCTGGTAGAAATTGAACAACATGAGCAGAAATATAACCATCATCAATAAGTAATTGAGCTCCCTCTTTAAAAGAATTTAAAACAAAACTAGGTTGCAAAGCTACTTCATTCTCTCCACCACTTGGCTCTCTAGTCAACCAAATTTTATCACCTTTAAAAACCTTTTTTTCTCCTTCAGGAATTTTTCCCAAACGAACTTCAGGCCCTTTAGTATCTAACATAATCGCTACTGAAAGACCTAACTTTTTACGTATTTTCTTAATTCGTTCTATTACTAAAACATGCTCCTCATGAAAGCCATGACTAAAATTCAATCTAGCTACATTCATCCCTGATTTAATAAGAGCTTCTATTTGTTTTTCATCAGAAGTTTTAGGACCTATTGTACAAACAATCTTTGTTCGATTAAACATAACTTTCATCACTTTATTTAATACTTTTCACTTTTATTCTAAATATTTAACGATTCTTTGAAAAGAATCGTTAAATGCTTATACAACCAATATTTAAAATAAATCTGCCCAACAATCATTTTCAAAGAAAATACCTAATGTATATAGAAATCTATTCTCACAATTAGAAATTTTTTCTTAATAATTAAAAATAAAAAAAACACGTTCTACTATTGGGACTACTTATTTTTTTTAACTAATTATAGTCTATCAATTGAATTTTCAGGAGCAACTTCTTTAGATAATCTTGAATAAATCTATGCTAACACTTGTTTTTTTTAGAAAATTTCAGAAAAATCATAGGTATACGCAAGAACAAGATTAAACGTAGATGTTAATTCTATAGAAAAAATGATCACTATATTTCTTTATTTGAAAATATTTATGAAGCTTCTTGGAGGAAAAGAAAAGACATTCTTAATTATTTCTCTTTCAAAACCGGAACATCTTTTGGATTACAGTTTTTCTTTTTATCCTAAGCATATTTAGGTATCGAATAAAAAAATAACCAAAATATTTAGATCCTTTATTTATAAAATCATCTTATAAAAAAAACAAAAAATCTCCATTACTTTAGAGAGCTAACGTTAATTTTTTATAACAGAAATCATTTATAAATAATTAAATCTAAATACAAAAACTATTTCCTAGTACTCAGTAATATCTCTATTTAAATCTATTAGTATTTCTCTCACAAATGAAGAATATATCATTTTTACAGAAGTATCAGAAAAAGACAGGCTCTCTTTAGCTTTTCTGACATTATATTTTTTGAAGAATAAGAAAACCACAATGGCTTCTTAGAAAGAAAAACTAGTAAATCTTACTTATAAAGTAACTCACCTTAAACGTTAGTTTCTTCCAAAGACCGTACTAAATTCAGATTTTCTAACATACTACCAAGGCTTCGTGGATCTCTAAGTTTACGATGACATAATCCTTTCATATCATTTTTTTCTTTTTCATAGGATTCTTTTTCATTTGTAAAGATTTTATAAGAGGTTACCAATACTCCAAATAATAATAAAACAACCAACACACTCAACGATAACGACAGCCATAATAATTTTTCAAAATTTTGATGCTTTAATTCGTCTTTACTAATCATCATACTTAAACAAACACCAAATGTTGTAAAAAACATGCCACCAGCTGCCATGCATAAATATTTTCTACATTTTTTCAATTTCCTTGAATCCGAAGATATTAATGGGGGGGGCTATAGAAGCCATAATAAGTTTTTAATTGTTTATTAACTGGTGTACTCATAATTCTCTCAAAAATTTTTAATAGTTTATTTAAAAAAAGAAATTTTAATTTATTTTTTTGTTAAAAACAACAAAAATAAATTTTATTAAATAAAAAAAAGAACTATAAAAAATTATTTTTTTTAAATATATATTTCTACATTTATTGAGAATTATTTTACGTATCACCAAAATGAATACTCTAAACATTAGAAATATAATTTCTTTTTTTTCTCAAAGAAAAATAAAATACAGAAACAATAAAAAATGGTCGAAAATTAAAAGACATTTAAAAAATATAACAAATGTATAAAAATACACATTAATATGTCTTTAGTAACTTTAAAAAATATCAATACTCACAACTTAAAATCAGTTAATCTCTCTTTTAGAAATAAGGAGTTTATTGTTTTAACTGGAGTTTCTGGTAGCGGTAAATCTTCTCTAGCTTTCGACACCATTTTTGTAGAAGGACAAAGAAAGTATATTAGCTCTTTATCTTCATTTATTCGAAAACATTTCAAACATCTCAAACAAGGAAATGTTGAAGATATTTTTGGCTTAACCCCAACTCTAGCGATAGAACAAAAAAGTATAACTAAACATCCTCGCTCTACAGTAGGTACCATGACAGAAATTTATGATTACTTACGCGTTTTATTTGCAAATTTAGCGATACCATTTTGTCCAATTAGTCAAAAACCTGTGCAAGCTCAAAGTAAAGAAAAAATACTTTCTTCTATTTTAAAATTAAATTTCTTCGAAAAAATTTCAATTTTCTACCCACTTATCCAAGGAAAAAAAGGAGAATTTAAAGAAGAAATACAACATCTTATAAGACAAGGATTTAGTACACTAAGGGTTAATAATCAAATTATTAATTTACTAGATCAACCACAATTTGACAAAGATACTATTTATTATATTGATGTTTTAATAGATACTTTTACTCCTTCTCCAGAAAACAAATCCCGTATTATAGAAAATGTTCTACTAGCTTTAGAGAAAGGAAAAGGAACCCTTTTTCTTGCTACAAAAAATAAACCTGATATTATCTTTTCTACAGAAGCCTATTCTATAGAAGCAGACTGTTATTACCAAGCATTAGAACCTCAAGACTTCTCTTTTAATAATCCCAAAAGCATGTGTTCTTTATGTTTTGGATTAGGAGAAAAAATTATTTTTAACGAAGAACTCGTTATTGATGAAAATAAAAGTATTTCTGAGGATTGTTGTTTAGTAGCAAAAAGCTTTAAAAATTTTATATATAAAAATATTTATCAATCATTAGGAAAAATTTTTTCTTTCGATATATATGCTCCTTGGAAAACTTTATCTAAAACTAACCAAAACATTTTTTTATATGGTACAGGAACTAAAAAACTAAAAATAGAATTTCATACAGAAAAATCCTCTTGGCATGAGTTTATGTCTTGGAAAGGAGTTCTTAATGAAGCAGCAGAAAGATATGATCGAGCTAAATCTGCTTCTTACAAAAGAAAATATGCTCATTTATTAAAAAGACAAATTTGTCCCTCTTGTTCTGGACAACGCATTAAACCTTATCCTGCTTCTGCACGTTTTCATGAAAAAACTATTTCAGAATTATCCAACATGCCTATGAAAGACTTACTTGTTTTTTTTAAAAAAATAAGTAAGTCTAATAAAGAAATTCTCTTTGAAAAAGAATTAATAAATGATCTTATAAAAAAGACTGAAACCTTATGCAATTTAGGACTTTCTTACCTATCTTGTAATAGATCTTCAACAACTCTTTCTGGAGGCGAAGCTCAAAGAGTACGCTTAGCTTCTCAAATTGGATCTGGATTAGTTGACGTAACTTATATATTTGACGAACCTTCAATAGGTTTGCATCCAAAAGATAATTCTAATCTTATAAAAGCTTTTCAACAACTAAAGTCCCAAGGTAATACTGTTATTGTAGTTGAGCATGATGAAGAAACAATGTTATCCTGTGATAGAATCATCGATATAGGACCTGGAGCAGGAACGGAAGGTGGAAATGTTGTTTTCAATGGAAAAGTGAAAGACTTTCTCAAAACTTCTTCTTTAACAGCAAAATATCTAAGAAAAGATCTTTTCATTCCTCTTAGAAAAACTATTGATAACAATAATAACCACTCTATCATCTTAAAAAATGCATGTCTCCATAACCTAAAAAACATTTGTGTAGAAATTCCTTTAGGAAAAATGATTGCTATTACTGGAGTATCAGGAAGTGGTAAATCTTCTTTAATCATAGATACCCTATTGCCTCTACTATCACAAAATGAAAAATATTCTCTAAAAAGTCCTTTAGGTTATTTAGAAGGAAAACAATACATAGATAAATTTGTAAATATTGACCAAACTCCTGTAGGAAAAAATCCTAGATCAAATCCTTCCACTTATTTAAAATTTTTTGAAAAAATCCGACAATTATTTTCAGAAACTCCTCAAAGTATTCTTTATGGTTATACCCCTAGTCATTTTAGTTTTAATACAAATGAAGGAAGCTGCCCAGATTGCGAAGGAAGAGGATATTTAAAAATAACAACAGAATATGAAGAATACGAAATCGAATGTGAAACCTGTCTTTCTCAAAGATTTGATGAAGCGATTTTAGAAGTTAAATTTAATAATAAAAATATTCATGATGTACTGAACATGACTGTAGAGGAAGCCTTAATTTTCTTTTCTAACTATCCTTCTATTTATAAACCTTTGCAACTTCTAATTGATATAGGCTTGCACTATTTAAAACTAGGACGACCTATTTCTTCTTTATCTGGAGGAGAAGCTCAAAGAATAAAATTAGTAAAAGAATTAATTAAACCTCCATCTAAACATACTTTATATATTTTAGATGAACCTTCTACAGGATTACATTTTCATGATGTTAAAAACCTCATTAACATACTAGATCGTTTCATTTTATCTGGACATACTGTTCTTATTATTGAACACAACATGGAAATAGTTAAAGTAGCTGATTTAGTTATCGATTTAGGTCCCGAAGGAGGGAAAGAAGGAGGAAAAATTGTAGGTTATGGTTCTCCTGAAAAAATAGCACAATTAAATTCTTATACTGGAAAAGCCTTATCTCACGCTTTAAAAAACACTCCTACTAAGATTTCTTCACAAAAAAAATGTAAGGCCTTAAATTCTAATCTTAATTCCATTGTTATAGAAAATGCTCATCATAATAATTTAAAAAATCTCAATTTAAAAATTCCTAAAAATAAAATTACCGTTCTTACAGGAGTATCGGGAAGTGGTAAATCTTCTTTAGTTTTTGATACAATTTTTGCTGAAGGTCAAATACGGTTTCTCAATTCGCTATCTCCTTATGTAAGATCTTTAATATCTCAACCAGAGAAACCTAAAGTCAATAAAATATATGGAATTTCTCCAACAATTGCTATTGAAAGAAAAGTAGCTTCAAACAATCCAAGAAGTACTGTAGGAACCGTTACTGAAATTTATGATTATTTAAAAGTTATTTTTGCTTACCAAGGACAAGCTTTTTGTCCAGAAACACAAGAACCCATTTCTAAAATTACAAAACAATTCGTTATCGACAAAACTTATAAGCTTTACTACGAAAAAATTATAACTATTTTATCTCCACTAAGTAAGAAATATAATAATGATGATAAAATGGTAAATCATTTAAAAACCCAAGGATTTTTAAAAATAAAATTTAATGATACCATATATGATTTAGATGATTTTATTCCTTGGTATTCTTGTCCAGATCAATTCTTTGTAATTATAGATCACTTTAAATTACACACTTTTTCTTTAGAAAGACTTTCTTCTGATATAGATCGAGCAACAATGCTAAGTAAAAATCAAGTTATAATAGAATCTGTAAACAATACTCACTATTTTAACCTAGATTTTTGTGTTGAATCTACAGGAAAATGCTTTCCTAATATTACCCCAAAAACATTTTCTTTTAATGCTAAAGAAGGTATGTGTTTAGAATGTCTTGGTCTTGGATTTGAATATGGAGCCAACTTAGAGCTACTTATAAAATCTTTTCCTAATACTTCTATCAATGAACTATGTTATTTATTAACAAACAAAAAACAATCTTTAGAACTTTTTTCATTTATATTTAATGAATTATCTATAAATCCTTATAAAACTCTACAACAATTAACCGAAGAAGATACAACTATACTCCTTCATGGTTCCTCAAAAATACTTTCTTACAATAACCAACCTTATATTTGGCAAGGAATTTCTCATTTAATTAAACAAACTTTTCAAGACAATTTCATTACAACAAAAAAAGATTTCTATTTACCTCTTCAAAAATTTCCATGCTCATCTTGTAATGGTAAACGTCTTAATAAATTAGCTTGCAATGTAAAAATTAATAATCTGTCTATTTACGATATTTGTGAAATGCCAATTATAGAAATACAAAAATTCTTGAAACTTCCAGATATTTCTCATCCTCTATTTCCAATATTAAAATCATCATATCATCAATTTTTCTATCGACTTAATTTTCTTATTGAAATTGGTTTATCCTACATTAACTTAAATAGATCTTCAGAATCTCTAAGTCACGGAGAAACACAAAAAATACATTTTGCTAGACAGTTAGGTAGCCAACTTTCAGGAATTACTTACGTAATTGACGAACCTACAACAGGACTACATCCACAAGATATAAAATCTTTAAAATCGGCTTTATTTTATCTCAAATCTTTAAATAACACTGTTATAATAATAGAAAATAATTTATCTATAATACCTAAAATAGCAGATTATATCATAGATTTAGGACCTTTATCTGGAGTTCATGGAGGAAAAATTATAGCTCAAGGAACTCTTGAAAACATTTTATCTGAAAAACAATCTTTAACTGGGTTATATTTATCTAAGAAAAAAGTTTTTTTAAAAAGAAAAATTATAGATACCTCTCACAATCCAATATTAGAAATAAAAAACGCCTCAAGCCACAATCTCAAAAAGGTTAATATAACCATACCTTTAAATGCTTGCGTAGCAATAACCGGTGTTTCTGGGTCAGGAAAAACAAGTCTTATAAAAAATATAATAGAGCCTCATGCACTAAATCAACTTAAAAAATCCAATTGTCCTTTTAAAAAAGTTGTTCTTATAAATCAAGATCCATTACATACTTCTATTCGTTCTGATATAGGTACATTTTTAGATTTATCTCCAAAAATTAGAGACTTTTTTTCTGAATTAGCTAGTGCTAAAGTTTTAGGGTTAAAACCAGGACATTTTAGCTATAATAGTCCTTTAGGAAAATGTACAGAGTGTCTAGGTATAGGATATAAAACTATTGATATTTCTTTTCTCCCTCCTGTTTCTATGATTTGTGATCAATGTCATGGAAATAGACTCTCTCCTCTAAGTTTAACAGTTAAATATAACAATTATCACTTCGGAGATATTTTAAAATTAAGTATAATTGAGCTGAAAACTTTATTTTA
Organism: uncultured Chlamydiaceae bacterium; assembly: GCA_963558895.1. Classification (GTDB taxonomy): domain Bacteria; phylum Chlamydiota; class Chlamydiia; order Chlamydiales; family Chlamydiaceae; genus CAUWIK01. Next base: position 167,122 of record CAUWIK010000001.1, read on the forward strand.
TGCATTACCAAAAATAACACCTATCTTCAATATTTTATCCAAACTACGTCTAGATTACTTGTCTTTAGGACGTAAATTGTCAGAACTTTCTGACGGAGAAATACAACGACTCAAACTAGCAAAAGGACTTCTCGATAAAAATAAAGAACCAACTTTATATCTTTTGGATGAACCAAGTTCAGGACAACATATAGATGATATTAACTATTTACAAAAAGTCATTTCTTCTCTAGTCGAAGAAGGAAACTCTGTTATCTTTTGTGAACATAACCTAAATATGATATCCAACGCTGACATGATTATTGAATTAGGACCTAAAGCAGGTAATTTAGGAGGAAAAATTATTTATCAAGGCTCTCTTCAAAAAATACATTTATCTAAATCATCTTTAATTAAAAACTATTTGAAAAAAGAGACTTAACCACCTGTTTTTTCAATAAATTTCTATAATATTTCTCTTTCTGTTTATTTCCTAAACAAGAATAAAATAACACTAATTGCTGATATAAAATCCTTTTCTCCCAAAGAAAAAGCTTTTCTATAGAAAAAGGTGTATCTTGTGACAACATATAAGCCATTAATAAATAAGAAGGTATTGTTAATTCTTCAGAAATTCCTGAAAAATGAATTAAAGCCAATTCTTTTTCTTCTGTAGCAGCCAACCAACAACCAAATAAAGTAAAAATAATTGAAGAATCTTCTATAAGTTCTTTGATAGGATATTCAAAAAGCAATATTTGAGCTTGAGAATATTGTTTTAATTGCAATAAAGCCCAAATTTTTTTTGGCTTTAATATAGATGTATATTGAAAACCTGATAATTCTAAAGAAAACCTATCTATTATACGAATAAGTAAATCTTCTTGATGGAATTGCAACAAGACTTCAGAAATAAAATGAAATAATTTTATCTTATTATTAAGATTACATTTTAAAGAAAAAAATAAAGATTCTAAGGAAGAATAACGACAATGAACTAATTCATTAATAATATTTAAATAATCAAAAACTTCTTGAAAATCATTTTTTTCTATTAAAAAACTTGAGTTAAATAGAGTTTCTCTTAATTTATTTATACATTCAATACCATTTTCATAAGCTCCTAATCTATATATTAAAAAAATAACATCTTTGATAAGACCTAGGTGCATATAAGCATTTTTTAATAAAATACAAAAAATTTCTAAGAGAACTCTTAAAGAAGCTAGATTAAAGCTAAGAAAAATACTTATTTTATAATTTTCAATTATTTCAACACCTAAGTAATCAAAATTAGGAAATAAATCTAAAACTTCCAAAAAAAGATCTTTTTTAAAAATATACTTGCAAAATTTTTGAAACTTTTGAGAAACAGTATCCTCGGGCAATAACCTTAAAACTATTAACATTAAAGCAAAAGCAGTCTCTTTATGCTTATATATAGTTTCATACATTCTATAAAGAATTTGCTCTTTCAAATAATCGACTAATGCATGCTCTTTATATCGACGTAAACCCAATTCTAAGCATTTTACTTCTTCTTTAAAATCTTTTTGATTTTGATAAATTAATGATTTACCTAAATATTCTAAAGGAGCACCTAAAGTTTTATGCAATAATGAAAATTCTTCAAAAGCTAAAGAATATAAATTTTCTTTTTCTTTGACATCAGTAATTCTTTTAGCTTCTTCTAATAATGTTAATCCTGCTCGAAACTGAGCTTCTCTACCTTCTAATCTACCAGGAAATGAGCTAACTATCTGTTTATAAAAAATAAAAGCTTTTTCATAATTTTTATCAGCTAAAAAAGCATTTGGTATTGCTAAACAACTTACATATAAACTCCTACTACTCTCATAAACTGCAAGCTCATTATTAAAAAACTCAACATCTTTAAAAACAATTCCTACATGAGAACCTCGCTCAGGTAAATAATCTACATAAGTAAGAACTGAAGATCCATCAACAAATAAAGTTAATTTATTATTTCTTTTTTCTATACGAATAGTATGAAAGTCACTAATTAATAGAGATAATCCGTAAGAACTAATTACTTCAATAGCATTTTTAAATAATTTAAAAACAGGTTCTCCTTGATTAAAACTCATCCATAAACAATAACCATCTAATAATTCTTCTTGTTGGTGTTCTTTTGGAGGAGTTAATAAAAATCCAAAACCTTTCATGATATCAGAAAACCGTAAAGTAACTTCTAAAGCAATATCTTCAGAAAAAATAGTTTTAGTTACCATGATGCAAAACCATTCTGTAAGATCTAATGTTTCCATTAATGGAACATGATTAGATAATAATATGTTTTCTTGAAACAACCAGTGATTTTTATTAAGTAAAGAAAGTTTTTCTTTTAAAAACCATTCTGGATTACCATCTATATGTAAAGACAAATCTTTTAATAATGATGTTACTGAAGAATATCTTTCATTTATATCCTTAGCTATACATTTTTCCACTATCTTAGATAATAATGGTGGGATATCTCTAAAAGGAGCTATTTCTTCTGGAGCAATAAATTTTTCTGAAGAAATTTTTTTTCTAAAAGAATGTTTCTCTCTTCTAGGAAAAGGAAAAGATAAAGTTAACATCTGATATAACATTACTCCTAAAGAATAAATATCAGTCTGTTCTGTAGCTGGCGCCCCTAACAACCTTTCAGGAGCCATATAATCTAAAGTACCTACTAATTTTCCTGGAATGGTTACTTCTTCTTCACTTACTTCTAAATAATCTATATCTTGTATAAACTTATCTTCTTCCACAGAAATATCAAGAGCTACTCCCCAATCTAAAATAACAACTTCTCCAAACTTACCAACAAAAATATTATCCGGTTTAATATCTCTATGTAAAACACCTTTAGAATGTACGTACTCTATAGTCTGACAAATACTATAAAAAATAGAAATAAAAGAAGAAACGGAAGTCTGTTTTTTAAGTTTATGAGAAATGACTTTTTTCTCCCAAACAGCCTTTAAAATATCTTTCAAAGACTGCCCATCCAAATATGGCATAGTATAATAAACATCTTGATCTACATCGTGAATAGAATAAACTGAAATAACTCCTGGATGTATAAGACGCGCAGCAATTTTTGCTTCCCTCAAAAATCTTTTTTTCAACGATTTTTTTTGACAAAGTTCAGAACGAATTTTCTTTAAAGCAAGATATCGATCAAAATTAGGATCTTTTACTAGGAAGACTTCACCCATACCTCCTCTTCCAATCTTTTTAATTACGCGATAATCTCCAATATACGTCACGCATTATCTCCAAAACAAGTAAAGCTCTATTGTGTTAATAATTTCCTCGAAACTTCTTTTAACTCTATTTTCAATTTCTTTAAAGATTCCCGTTTATTAAAAACAAGCTCTTGATTAGCTTTTTCAATAAAAGATTTATTACTAAGTAATATTTCTAAACTAGATATAGCTTTTTCTAATTTAATTTTTTCTTTTTCTAAACGAATTTTCTCCTTTCCTATAAACTCTTCTGGAATGATAACTCCAATAGTCAATTCTCCTAATACACCTAAAGAATACATCTTATCCTCTGGTACACTAATAACTTTTTGAATCGAAGAAACATTAACTAAAGAAGAAATCAAAGAAAAATATTTTTCAATATCAATATTTTCCGTTAATAAAAAAACATCTACACTCATATGAAGAGGTATTGACATTTCCCCTAAAATATTTCTAATTACATAAACAATATCTTTGACTAAAGAAAAATCAGATTCTGCCTTGCTATTGATATCTTCATAAACTACCTGAGAAGGGTATTTCGCTAACATGCAAGATTTAGCAGTAAGAATTTCAAGTGTTTGTCTCAAATAATGATTTTTTACTTCAAAAAAATCATTGTTGATTAACAAACTCTTCTTTAATTTTAAAAATAGCTCCTCAGTAATAAAAGGTGCTATAGGATGCATTAGACTTAACAAATGAGAAAAAACTACAACTAAAATCTGTTGTTTATTTTTTTTATCTTGTAAAGTTCCTCTTTTCCCAAATAAAACTGGTTTTATTATTTCTATATACAAAGAACAAAATATATCCCAATAAAAGCTATATATAGCTGTAGCAGCTTTGTCAAATTGATAACTATTAAAATAAATATTCATATTTTCAATAAGTCTATTTAATTGTGAAAAAATATAAATATCTTCTAAATCACAATTAATTATTTCTAAATCATTTGTTAAATCTAACTTAGAAAAACTCTTAAGATTCATGAAAATAAAACGAGCTCCATTCCATATTTTATTAACAAAATTCCTATTCTCTTCAAATCTACGATAATCTAAATCTATTTGAGGAGATTGATTTGCACATCCACATAAAGTCATTCTAACTGCATCTGTTCCATATAACTCTATCATCTCCAAAGGATCTATAACATTTCCTTTAGATTTCGATAATTTTTCCCATTTGGCTATCACATCTGAAGGTAAAGGATGTCCTTGATCATAATTATGCTTTTCTTCTCCAAAAATATAGTGTCCATCTTGATTATTCTTATCTATTTTTCTATAAGATTTTCCAAAAATTAAACCATGTAAAAATACATGTTCAAAAGGCTTTCCCATATCCATTCCTATAGACATAATTACCATTCTAGCTACCCAAAAAAATAAAATGTCATGGCCTGTAACCAATACAGTTGTTGGAAAAAATTTCTCTAAATCTAGAGAATCTTTATTTGGCCAACCCAAACAAGTCATTGGCCATAAACCAGAAGAAAACCAAGTATCTAATACATCTGGATCTTGAATCCATTTTTCTGAATTTTCTTGTACTTCTGGAGGAATTCCTTCCCCAGAAAAACAAATTATACGTGTTGGATCTTCCACATGATACCAAATAGGAATACGATGACCCCACCACAATTGACGACTAATACACCAGTCTCTTAAATTATCAACCCATCTAAAATAAGTTTCTTTCCATTCTTTAGGAATAATTTCAATCTCATGATTTTCAACTAATTCTCTTAAAATTGGGACAAAAGGTTTCACTTTAACAAACCATTGCTCAGAAAGAAAAGGTTCTATTATCGCTTTAGATCTATAAGAAATCGCTACTCTGTGAGAATGTGCTTCTATTTTTTCTAAAAGTCCTAAAGAAGCCATTTCATCAATAATTTTTTTACGTGCTTCTAAGATAGTAAAACCTTGAAATTTTCCTGCATTCTCATTCAATGTGCCATTTTTATTTAAAATATTAATCATAGGTAAATGATGATCTTTACCAATAGTATAATCATTAAAATCATGAGCTGGCGTAATCTTTACTGCTCCCGATCCAAAATTAGGATCAACTCTATGATCACCAATAATAGGAATACATCTTTTTAAAAAAGGAACTTCTAACTTTTGACCTATCAAATCTTTATAACGAAAATCACTTGAAGAAACAGCAACAGCAACATCTCCCAAAATAGTTTCAGGCCGGGTAGTAGCCACTACAATATACTTAGTTTTATCATTAGCAAAGGGATATCTAAAAAACCACAACGAAGATTCTTTTTCTTCATACTCTATTTCATCATCAGACAATGCTGTCTGAGTTTTTGGATCCCAGTTAACTAAATAATAACCACGATAAATAAGATTTTTATCATATAATTTTTTAAAACCTTCTCTTACAGCTAACGAAGATTTTTCATCCATGGTAAAACGCAAACGAGACCAGTCACAAGAACAGCCTATTTTTCTAAGTTGTTGAAGAATAATTTTCTCACTTTCTTTTTTCCATTTCCAAATATGAGAAAGAAATTCATCTCTAGAATAATCTAAACGTTTTTTTCCTTCCTTCTGAAAAAGATTTCTCTCAACAACACCTTGTGTTGCAATACCTGCATGATCTGTTCCTGGAATCCAACATACTTCAAAACCACTCATTCTTTTAAATCGAACCAAAATATCTTGAATAACATTTACAAGAGCATGTCCCATATGCAAAATCCCAGTAACATTTGGAGGAGGCATAATAATACAATAAGGTTTCTTTAAAGAAGTATTATCAGCAATGAAATATCCTGATTCTTCCCATGTTTTATAAATATTTTCTTCTATACTTTTTGCTGAATATGTTTTAGATATGAATTCTTCTTGTTCCATAAATACTTCTTTTATTTAAAATTCAGGAATGGAAATTACCTCTGCCCAAAGATGATGATACTCAGACAAAAGTTCTAGACCATTCTTTTCAATTGAAATCTTATATGAAGAAATACCTTTTTTTTCTTCAAAAATTAGGGATTGAATACGAAAAATCCAAAAACCAGAACAGTTATCAATAGGATACCTTATAGTTTCAACAATCCCAGAACCATAACGCACAGTTAACACCAAACATAAAGGCAATAAACGAACATATTTTTTAGGTAAAGACCAATTAATAACTATCTGCTGTCCTTCTAAAGTTTCTGGATCTTGGGAATTTTTTAATCCCACTTTAGCAGCAGCAAAAGAGTTTTCATTTATATACTCTGAATAAAAAGTAAGCCTACCACAGCATCCTGACAAAAATAGAATGCTGAATAGACTACATAAAATTTTAAAATAAAAGTAACGCAAAGACAAACGCAAATAAAGAAAAAGATTCGACAATACCTATAGCTGCAAAAGCTTTACCATAAATTCCTTGTGATCTAGCAAAACCTTGAATACCACTTGCACAACATTTTCCTTGCATTATAGATGAAATAAGCAAAGCTAATCCTACTGAAGATCCAATAGCTATTCCCCCTAATGGAGAAAGAGCACCATCCTTAATAGCTCCTTGCATTAATAACATTAAAATAAATCCATAAATAGATTGTGAAGAAGGCATAGCAGACATTCCAATAATTTTTCCGTGACCTTCATCTATTCTAGCCATTACAGCATGAGAAGCTACTCCTGCTATACCACAACCTATAGCACTTCCTATCATAGAAAGACCCAACACAATAGCTGGTCCAAAAACTCCCAAATCCATAAAAATAACTCCTATTTTCTATTAATTAATTTTTGATAAAGGTTTAAATTTATGCCCTCCACCCTCAAAACTATAGTGATACCATTCAATAAAGTTTAATCTTAATCCATGAATTACACCACCCATAATAGCTAAGGCTATATTAATACTATGTCCAAAAATTAATACGATAAATCCAAGAACCCAAGGAAGATTAGAACTAACATTATTAAATGTAACAGCCATCATAGTTCCAGCTAAAGCTAGTGCATAAATTCTTAAATAAGATAAAACATCAGAAAACACCTGTACTATTTGAGATATTTCTCCTATTCCTCCTAATTTTTTTTGTAAAATAGCTAAAATTATTGCTAACAAAATTCCAAAGGATATTAAAAATAATCCAATTTGACCGCCTAAAAGATAAGGAACATGAAACAAATAATGAATTAAAGAAATTGAATGCAAATAAGTAGGGAAAAACAAATATCCTCCAATAATGAAAAAAACCCAACCTAAACCTGAATAATTTATACGCAAATATCTTAATAAAGCCAAAATTAAGTGAATAGCACCTATAAACAAAGATAACTCCATAAAAATATTTTCTTTAAAACTATCATAAGGAATAGATTCCTGTTTAGGATCCCTCTTAGGAGTTACCATTTCAAGAAATTCACTGACATCTTTAGCTTTTTCTATTTCTGGTTTTTCTTTTACTAATTCTTGATAAGCTAAAGGTTTTTTTTCCATGTAATATTTTGCTTTTTCTTTAGCAGCTAGTTGCAATACTGAAAATTTTTCAAAAAAATCATTTTTTGGTAATGATATTCCAAAAAATGATGAATTACATAGTCCCCAAATAATACATGTACAACTCAATATGGCTGTTAATGATAAAAATCTACGTAATCCTTGCTTAAACAATATTGTATTATTTTTTAAACGTATAAACAAAAATGCTGTAGTTAATAAAAATACTAAACCATATCCTGCATCATTAACAATCATAGAAAAAAATAGAGCAAAAAAACCAAAGACCCAGCTAGAAGGATCTTTATCTCTAGGAGAAGGAGTATCATAAATATCAACAAGATCTTCTCCCAAACGAGAAACACCTGTATTTTCTAAATAAGTAGGAACTTTATCATTTTCATGTATTTCTGTTTCATCAATATAAACTCCTTCTTGTTCTCCAAAAGACTGAATCAAAGTAATTTTATTTTCAGGAATCCAACCATAAACAAAAAAAAGATGATTTTTTAAACATGACTCAGATTGAGCTATACCTTCTTGTAAAGAAAAATTATTATACAATTCATGAAAAGTATTCTTTATATCTTCTTTGTAAGCTATAAATCCTTTTAATTCAGATTTTAAAGAGAGAACTTCTTCTTGAAGATATTGTTGTTTTTTCTGTAATTCCTTATAAGAAGCTACTACTTTTATCTCAGAAAATCCCTCTGGAACTTCCGAATCCAGCCCTATTGCTAAATAATAATTGAGTTTATGAGCTGAAGTAATGTAAATAAAATTATCAGGAAAATCATTGTTGGTAGAAGGTAAATTTTTATACGAAAAAAACCTAAAAGATTTTTTTAAATTTTTCGACAAGGTTTCTATATCTTTAAAAACAAAATCTCCTAAAGGAATTACTCTTGCAATATCTTTATCAAGAGCCTTAATTTCTGATTCTAGCTCTTCTATGCGTTTCTTATTTTTAACTACTTTATCAGCTAAAATAAAAGTGTTATAAGGTATATCTTTTGTTTTTTCTTGAAAGCCAACAATTTCTTCTAATCTGTTTAAAATCCTAATAGCTTCAACCAAAGAAAGCATATCTTCAGAAAAATTACTTGACTTATGAGATCCAAAAAATTCTATAACTCCTAATTCTTGACTTTTTGAAAAAAAATCATTTTTTATTTTTTCAGAACCAATAAAAAAACATTTTTTTACGTTTATACGCATAATTTTTTCTTTTTTTCTTCCAATTTTGTTTTAATAATTTTTAACTGACCAACAGCAGTTAAATTTTGATCACTTAGAAATACAGAAATCTTTCTTATATTTTCTTCAGTTTCAGGAATAAGCTTTTTTTCAAACAAATTAACCCTAATAGACACTGTTGATAATTCTTTCTCTAAAATTCTTGTTTTCTTTTCTGAAAAAGAATGCTTTACCTTAACTATAGAAAAAGTCTTTATTTTTTCTATAACTTGATCTACCCATACAGGAGTATCTAACAATGAATATGGTTTTGTTTCTAAGTCACAAGAAACAAAAACTGGAATTTCTACTCCAGCTATATTTTCGACTGTAGAGACAATTTTCGCAACTTTAGAAAAATTCTCCAGATCTATAAAAGAAGGAATAAAAATTAAACTTTTCAGTTGGAGTAATTCTTCTAAAGCTTGTTCTTTCTCTCTTTTCAACACTTCTAACTCAGCTTCAGCCAACTGAACTTCAGCTTGAAGTAAAGCTTTTTTTAACTTTAATGTAGGTAAATAAACTTTTAGCTGTTTTAAACGATTTTTTTGCTCTCTTAATTCATTTTTAGTAAACCTTAATGAAGAAGACATTATATTTATTCACTCCAATATTTATCTAAAATTTGTTGTTTAATACCTACCTCTTCTCTACTAAATACTGTTCTTAAAATTTTCCAACCTTGATCTAAAGCTTCTTCTAAAGAAATATTAACTTCTAAGCTCATTAATTCTCTTTCAAATAAGTTTGAATAATTCAAAAGCTTTTTATCCCACTGAGATAATTTAAATCCCATAGATAATCTCTCTTTAGCTTTTTTAGAATCTGCATATAAACGAATCAAAGCATTTGCTAAGTCTCCATGATCTTTTCTAGTTACCTTTCCTATTACTAATTGCTTTAATCTTGATAAAGAACCAAAGGGATCTATATGTCCATTCTTCAAATAAAATTGCCCTTCTGTAATATATCCTGTGTTATCAGGTATTGGATGAGTAACATCATCTCCTGGCATTGTTGTTACACTAATTAAAGTAATAGATCCTCCATCTGCAATTTGAACAGCTTTTTCATAACGAAAAGCTAAGTCAGAATAAAGAGATCCCGGATAACCTCTATTTGCAGGAATTTGATCCATAGTAATGGAAATTTCTTTTAAAGAATCAGCAAAAGCAGTCATATCTGTTAATAAAACTAAAACATTCTTTTTCTGTTCAATAGCAAATTTTTCTGCACAAGCTAAAGCCATATCTGGCACTAATGTACATTCTACTACAGGATCAATAGCTCTATGTACAAACATAACAGTTTTATGTAAAAATCCTGACTTTTCCGCATCTTCTAAAAAAAATTGATATTCATCAAAAGTTAAACCCATACCGCCTATAATAACTATATCTGCGTCAGTTTGTGCTGCTATTCGCATTAACAATTTATTATGAGACTCTCCTGAAGAAGAAAAAATAGGAATCTTTTGAGATCGAACTAAACAATTAAACACATCTATCATTGGAATATTAGTTCTAACAATTTCTGTTGGAACAATTCTACGTACAGGATTAAATGTTGGAGTATTAATTTCTACAGGATCTCCAAAAATCTCTTCCCCACCATCTATAGGTTCTCCTATACCATTTAATCGTCGACCTAAAAGAGAACTACTAAAAGTAATTTCCATCGGCCTATGTAAAAAAACAACTTCATCATGTGTCGAGATACCACCAGTCAATCCAAAAACCTGCAGAGTGACCAAGCTACTATCAAAACGTAAAACAGAAGCATAAGAAATACGACCATCAGATCGTCTTATCTTAGCTATATCGCCTAAGGCAGCTCCACTAGCTTCAACTGTAATTAAGTTGCCTTTAATATCATTAATTCTACTATATATAGTTCTCATATTAACTAATTACTTCTGGTATTCTTATTTTTCAAAATAGTTTTTATTTCTTGTTCTAATTCTTCATACTCTTTGGATTCTAAAACACTACTATTTAAAGTTTTTATCTTTCCTTGCAAAGTAAAGAAAAAAGCTCTTGCTTCATCAGGATTTTGAAAATTAAATCTCATATCCAAAATATTATTAATTAAATTAAACAAAAGAAGTTGTCTTTCTACAGGACAATAAGCATCTACTTCATCAAAAGCATTTTGTTGCAAGTAACAAAAATCATATAATTCTGCTTTCAAATAAGTTTCCATATCTTCAGGAGAAATTCCTTCCTCACCTACTACTTCCATTCTTTTGCCAATTTCATCGCCTTGATTCAAAAGCTGTGTAATTCTCCTAACTTGATCTCCCCAACCTTTTACACGTTTATCTAAAAGCAAAGAAACTTTATCTATATACTTTGACCAAGAAATTAAAGGATCTATAGAAGGATATCTCCTAGCATCAGCTCTATTTTTAGATAAACCACAAAAAGCTCCTACAACACTTAAGGTTGCTTGTGTAACAGGTTCTTCAAAATTTCCTCCTGCTGGAGAAACTGCTCCACAAATAGTTAAAGACCCTTTCTCTTTAAGATTTAATGAAACAACACCACTTCTTTCATAAAAAGCAGAAATTCTTGAAGATAAATATGCAGGAAAAGCTTCTTCTCCTGGAATTTCTTCTAAACGTCCAGACATTTCTCTTAAAGCCTGAGCCCAACGTGATGTTGAATCAGCAAGCAATAAAACATGTAGGCCCATTTGCCTATAATACTCAGCAATAGTGATTCCCATATAAACAGATGCCTCTCTTGCTGCAACAGGCATAGAAGAAGTATTACAAATAATACAAGTCCTATTTATTAATGGTTTGTTAGTATGCGGGTCTATTAAATGAGGAAATTCTTGTAAAACCTCTACAACTTCACCAGCTCTTTCTCCACAAGCACAAAGAATTACAATATCGACATCAGCATATTTAGAAAGATGATGTTGTAAAACTGTTTTTCCTGCACCAAAAGGTCCCGGAGTACAAAAAGTTCCTCCTTTTAAAATAGGTATTTGTGTATCAAGAATCCTTAATCCCGTTGACATCACTTGATCCGGAGAAATTTTTTCTCCCTCTAACAAAGGAAACTTAATAGGCCACTTCTGAGTCATAGTAAAGGAATATTCTTTACCCACATTATCTTTTCCCCGAGCAACTACTGTATTAACAGTATACTTTCCTGGAGCAATAATCCAAGTAAGTTTAATAACATTAAAACAAGAAAAAGGAACCATGATCTTGTGATCAAATCGTTCTTCTTTAGTTATACCTAAAACATCCCCTCTTTTCAAAGAATCTCCAATTTTAGCAACAGGAGTATATTCCCAAAGTGTCTCATGAGAAATGGGAGGTACATAATAACCTCTTTGAAGAAAATAACCTTTATTCTCTGCTATTACTTCTAAACGATTTTGTAATCCATCAAAAATACTTGTTAATAATCCTGGTCCTAATTCTGCTTCTAAAAGGTTTTGTGAAAATAAAACTTTAGCTCCTCTTTTTATTCCAATAGTATCTTCAAATACCTGTATTTTTACTTCAGATCCGATTATTTCAATAACTTCTGATTTTAAATGAGTATCTTCTAAAGCAACAAAAGCAACTTCTCCTTGACGAACAGGGCCATCTACTTTTACTCTTAATAGATTACCATAAGCCTCTATAACTTCCCCTGTAGTAGTTTGTTTATTTATATTACTATCCATCATCGTATTCCTGTTATAATATCCATTTTTTCTTCGCCCTCCTTACTATTTTTAAGTTCATGTTTGTATGTTAATAAGTAACCTACAGCTCTACTTAATATTAAATAAGACGAGAAATAATCAGATTCGAACATATCTTCTAATTTAATTTTTTCATAATTAATTAAAGCTTGTCTTAAAGCTATTGGATTATGTTTAAATTCATCAAAAATTGGTTTTAAATCCATGTACTCTAAAGGGGGATCGAATACTTGAGTATCTTTTTGCATCAATACTTGGTAGACAATAGAATCTTGAGCATCTTCTTCCCTTAAAACATAAGAAATGTCTAAACCTAAATTTTTAGCTCTATATCCTGCTAAAATTATCCTTAAATCCATTTTAAAACCAAAATACTTAGAAAAGAAAAAATCATAATCTTGATAATATGATAGAAAGGATCTCACCAAAACAGAATAATTAAGCAAACGTAAATCATTAGTTTGATAAATATTTAAAAAATCCAAAAAGAAGTCTTCAAAAAGATCATAGTTAGACCAACATCCTTCTAGCAAAAGCTGTTCTCCATTAAATTGCGTAACTTCTCCAAAAGAATGAACAATTGTTTTCTGAGCCCATAAAAACGCAAAATTTTCTAAGTCAAAAAATCTTTTTAAAATAATCCATTTTTGGTAATCTTTTTTTTCTAAATTTAATAATAATAAGTTATCCAAATCATCAAAATTTATTAACGAAGAATCTACAAAACTTTGTTCCAATAACAAAGAGGACAAAAAAAAATATTGAGTCATAACACTCTTCCTAACTACTTAATCACTTATAGAAAAACATCATAAAAATTAGATCTGAGCATCTTACTTATGAAATATAATTTCTCGAAAATCCTTGCGTAAATAACGACTTAGTAAATCTTTCAAAGCTTCAGTAGATACATCTAATTCTAAAGATTTTTGATTTACTTTAACTTTAATTCCTCCTGAAAAACTTCCAAGTATAACGCTAGATTCTCTTAATTTTTTTAATATTTCTTTACCTAATAATTTATTAATCTCTTTAGAATTCAATGATTTAGAAACATAAACTGTTAAGTCTGAGTCTAATCCTTGTTTTTCTAAAGCAACAAGAACTGCTTTTATAAATTCTGCACTTACTTTCGAGTTGTCAATGGAAGTATTTAACCATTCTATTAAATTTTCATTAAAAAATTTATCCTCTATAGATTGTTTTAAAGCATCTAATGATCTTTCTAAAGTCCTTTTAATCTCAGATTTTGCCACAGCTAATTCATTAGCAGATTCTTCATTAGCCTCTTTAATAATTTTTTTAGCCTCTTCTTTAGCATTATTGATGATCTCTTCTGCTTTTAATTTAGCTTCTTTGATTAACATATGTGCTTGCTCTTCAGCTGGTTTCAAAGCATCTTCTCTCAAGGTATCACATATTTTTTTTAACTTATCGTCGACTACAATATGTCCCATTAATCAATTCACCTCTTACAATAGAAATAGTGTTTATCTTAAAGAATGATTGGTTTATCATTCAACTTAATAGGAAAATACAGGGTGTATTAGTGTATTTAAAAAAAAGTATATCTATTTCTTTTCTGATTTTTTTAACATTTTTTAGTATACCTGAAAAAGGCTTTGCAAAAACCAAACAACTAAAACATATTCCTTCCAAAGTTAAAAAAAACCGAAGAGAAAAAGAAAATTTACGTTATTCTAAAAAAATAAACCACACTTCTTCATCTAAGGAAAAGATTTTACAAAAAAAAACAAAAAAAGAAACTAATAAAACAGATTTATTTTCTGTTAAAACCATAAAAAATTTTACTATAAATATTCCTTCTTCTTGGCAATGCATTGATGACTCAACACAACTTCCAGAAAATGTTGCCGTAGTTTTCATTTCTAACAAAAGCAATAATGGATCCTTAACCCCAACTATTAATGTTTCAACCGAAACAACTCAGCTTAATCAAGAACATTATGTATTTGAAGCTCTAAAATATCACAATTCTCAAGAAGGAAATTTGCAATCCTATGTCTTTGACATCTTACCCACTCCTTCAGGAGCTTCTCATGTATTACGATCTGAAAGACTTACCCAATTTGGAGAAGTAACCTTTCTTCAAGGAATTCTTGTTAATAAACAAAAAGCTTACGTAATCACAGGATCGGCAACAAAAGAGCAATTTGGCTTTTTATTTCCAGTTTTCTTAAAAGCTATAAGCTCTTTTTCTTTACAAGAAGTTGTATTAGAAAAAGATTATTTTTCTTCTATTCAAAACTTACAATAACTTTTTTTACTTTCTCTTTCTTTGTTTAATTTCATTAAAAATTGAATGTTCAACGTTTTTCCATTTATATGCAAATCTAAAGATACAGGAAAACATGTTAAAAGAAAGTTAAAAGGTACTACTGCCTTTTCTTGGCCAACTTCAACTGTTATTGAAGAAGACCCCAAAATATCTTCACTGTTCTCAATTTGAAGACATAAAGCTGCAAATTTTTTGAGTTTATTCAATAAATCCTCTGAAAACTCATATTCTACTAAACAATGTTGACAAATTAAAATCTGAGAAATATCCACCACTGAAAAATACACATCTTCAGCACAACACGAACATTGAAATTTTAAATTAGGACCTAATTGCATAAAATATCTTTAATAAAATAAAAAAACCTTAAAATTTTTTTAAACACTTTCTCCCATTTTATTAATTACTGAAATAATAAGATTTTCTAATTGAATTGTATCTCTAGAAAATAATCTAATACCTTCTGATAACTTTTCCGTAGCCATAGGATTATCGTTAAGTAAATATCTAAAAACACTTTCATTTATAGTAGTATCTTTAACATCTAAATCTTTATCTATATTAGGATCTAAAACCTTATTTACAAGAGAATCTGATGTTTGTAATTGATCTAATAATTTTGGAGAAATTGTAAGAAAATCACATCCAGATAAAGCCAATACTTGATCTAGAGAACGAAAAGAAGCAGCCATTATTTGAGTTTGACAATTAATTTTCTTATAATATGAATAAATTTGTTTTACCGATGCTATACCTGGGTCTTCTTCTATAGAAAACTCTTTCTTATTTCCATGAATCTTCCACCAATCAAGTATTCTTCCAACAAATGGCGATATCAATGTAACTTTAGCATTAGCTGCAGCGATTGCTTGAACCAAGCTAAACAAAAGAGTTAAATTACAATGAATACCCTCTTTTTCTAAAACTTGAGCAGCTTGTATTCCTTCCCAAGTAGAAGCTATCTTTATTAAAACACGCTCTTTTTTTATCCCTGCTTTTTCATATAGAGAAATGACATTTCTAGCTCTTTGTATCATAGCAGAAACATTAAAAGAAAATCTTGCATCTATCTCTGTAGAAACTCTACCTGAAATAACTTTAAGAATCTCCACACCAAAATTTACAGTAAGTTGATCAAGAATATAAGCAATAGTAGATTCTTCATTTAAATTTTCTTTCAATCCAGAATAAATAGCTGATTCAAGAAGTCTCTGATATTGAGGATTTTGAATAGCTTGAAAAATTAACGATGGATTTGTAGTTGCATCTGTAGACTCATATTTTTTTATTAAAGAAAAGTCTGCTGTATCACAAGAAATACTACTAAATTGTTTTAGTTGTTCCAATTGACTTTTCATAATCCTCCATCCATCTTTCATCTTTATCAAATTAAATAGTTATTTTCTAAGATATCTTCTAAAACAAAAAATATCACTAAATTTTGTTTTAGAAAATATCTTAAGTTAAAAGCAAGCTTTTCCCTTATGAAAAATCAAAAACTAACTCATCTTGTTCTTGTTCCAAACTTTGTTTAATTCGACAATGCGTTTCAAATCCAGTTCCTCCAGGAATCATATGACCCATGATAACATTTTCTTTGAATCCAAGCAAATAATCAACTTTACTACTACAAGCAGCTTCTGTTAAAATTCTAGTAGTATCTTGGAATGATGCTGCAGAAATAAATGATTCTGTTCCCAAAGAAGCTTTTGTAATACCTAAAAGAACTGGAACAGCTTGAGCTGGTCTTCCATCTTCTTCTTCCGTAATCCTATTCTTTTCATAAAATTCTTTTTTATGAACCTCTTCTCCAAACAATAAAGTCGTATCTCCTGGATCTATAATATGAACTTTTTGTAACATTTGTCTTACAATAATTTCTATATGTTTATCATTAATATCCACACCCTGTAAACGATATACTTCTTGAACTTCATTAACAAGATATTTTTGTAATTCTCTAACACCACAAATTTCAAGAATTTCATGAGGAATAACCAATCCTTCGGTCAACTGTTGCCCTTTAATAACACTATCTCCTCTCTGAACAATAAGGTGTTTTGTTAATGGAATAAGATGTTCTTCTTCCATTCCTGTTACTTC
Organism: uncultured Chlamydiaceae bacterium; assembly: GCA_963558895.1. Taxonomy (GTDB): domain Bacteria; phylum Chlamydiota; class Chlamydiia; order Chlamydiales; family Chlamydiaceae; genus CAUWIK01. The sequence continues at coordinate 184,180 of CAUWIK010000001.1, forward strand.
ATCTCTTACAATTAAAATTCTTTTATTTTTTTGAACACCTTTGAAATCAACAACACCATCAATCTTTGCTATTTCCGCAGCATCTTCAGGTTTCCTAGCTTCAACTAATTCTGCAACTCTAGGTAATCCTCCAGTGATATCTTTCGTTTTAATAGCTCCTCTTGGCAATCTCGCTAAAAGCATTCCAGGTTCTACATATTGTTTTTCTTCAACAGAAATAAAAGCTCCAGACGGAATAGCATAAGTTCCCACTAAATCCTTAAATTCTAAATCAGAATAAATAGCAATTTGAGGATGTAACTCTCCCCTATGTTGCTTTACTGTCAATTCAACTAAGCCCGTATGTTTATTAGTAATTTTTTCAGTTGAAATACCTTCTACCAAATCTTCATATTTCACATAACCAGGCCGATCGCAAATAATAGGAATATTATGTAATTCTACTTCTGCTATTTTCTGACCTTTAGTAACTTTTAATCCATCATTTACTAAGATTTTAACGCCCAACTCCATAGGAAACATTTCCAATGATTCTATTGATTTTGTACTCAATAGCTTCTTATATTCTTCTAAAGATCTTCCTTCATCTCTTACAACATGTAATGCACCTTTTTTATTTAAAACAAGATTATTATTTTCTTTATCTTGAACTACTCTTAAGTCCATATACACTACAATACCATCATTATTCGAAATAATTTCCGGTGTAAAACTTGTAGCAGCAATCCCTCCTAAATGGAATGTTCTCATAGTTAACTGAGTTCCTGGTTCTCCAATAGATTGAGCAGCAATAATACCTACAGCTTCTCCCAATCCAACTAATTTTCCATTAGCAAGATTTAATCCATAACATTTAGCACAAATACCTCTTTTACTCTCACAAGTTAAAGTAGATCTTATACGAACACTTTCAACACCAACATCATCAATAGCTTCAGCTTGTTGAGAAGTAATTACATCTCCCATTTTTGCAAGTAATAAATCCTTATTTCCTGGTTGATAAATATCTTCTGCAACAGTTCTTCCATAAATCCTATCTCTTAAAGGTAATAACTCTTCTTGTCCTTGCTTGATAGAAGATACTTCAATGCAATTAAGGGTACCACAATCGTATTCTGTAACAATCACATCTTGAGCCACATCTACTAAACGTCTAGTTAAATAACCAGAATCAGCTGTTTTTAAAGCAGTATCAGCTAAACCTTTTCTAGCTCCATGAGAAGAAATAGAATACTCAAGTACTGTTAACCCTTCTCTAAAATTAGAAGTAATAGGAGATTCAATAATTTCTCCTGTGGGTTTTGCCATTAATCCTCTTAAAGCTCCTAATTGTTTCAACTGAGATTTATTCCCTCTTGCACCAGAATCAATCATTAAAAAGAGTGGATTATGTCTTTTACCTTCCAGTTTACTTATTTCTTTGTATAAAGCATTAGAAAGCATATCAGAAACTTCCGTCCAAATACTAACAATCTTAGAATGACGTTCGCCATCAGTAATAATTCCTTCATCATATTGCTTTTTTACAACAGCTACTTTACCATAAGCATCTTTTAAAATATTTTCCTTAATAGGAGGAATTCTTACATCCTTTAAGCCCATTGAGATTGCAGCTTTAGTAGATTGACTAAATCCTAAGTCTTTTAAATTATCTAAAAACTGTACTGTTGCTTCAATTCCAACTTTTTTATAACAAGTTAAAATAAGCTCACTCATTCTTTTACTTGGCATACTATAATTCTGAAAACCTAACTCTTTAGGAACAATAGTATTAAACAAAACTCTACCTGGAGTTGTTTCAATAATTTGAGAATCTATACGCACTTTAATTTTTTCATGCACACATAATCCTCTACCTGTTTCATCACGACGATTACCAATAGGATCATCTAAAAAACCACCAATATTTAAAGCCATTAATACTTCTTTAGTATCTTTAAATACCTTAGTTTTTAAACCATGATCTTCTGGAATAAAAGTAGGGTCTGCCATTAAATAATATAAGCCTAAAGTCATATCTTTAGAAGGAATAGCAACAGGCTTTCCCGAAGATGGCAAGAAAATATTGTCAGGAGCCATCATTAAAACCTTAGCTTCTAATTGAGCCTCTACAGATAAGGGAACATGCACAGCCATCTGATCTCCATCGAAATCAGCATTAAACGCAGCACAAACTAAAGGATGAACTCTTATAGCTTTTCCTTCAATAAGAACTGGCTCAAAAGCTTGAATACCTAATCGATGAAGAGTTGGAGCTCGATTTAAAAGAACCGGATGGCCTTTAATAATCTCTTCTAAAACATCCCAAACTTCAGGAGATCCTCTCTGAATCATTTTTTTAGCAGAGCGAATTGTGTATACATGACCGAGATCTTTTAATCTTTTAATAATAAAAGGTTCAAATAGTTCTAATGCCATTTCTTTTGGTAAACCACATTGATTAAATTTCAGTTCAGGACCTACAATAATTACGGAACGTCCAGAATAATCAACTCTTTTTCCTAGCAAGTTTTGACGAAAACGACCATTTTTTCCTTTTAACATTTCTGACAAAGATTTTAAAGGTCTATTTCCTGCTCCCATAACAGGATGTCCATGCCTTCCATTATCAAATAAAGCATCAACAGCTTCTTGAAGCATTCTCTTTTCATTTCTAACAATAACTTCAGGTGTTTTTAGCCTTAAAATAGCCTTTAATCTATTATTCCTATTAATAACACGTCTATAGAGATCATTCAAATCTGAAGTAGCAAATCGCCCTCCATCTAAAGGAACTAATGGACGTAGATCTGGAGGTACCACAGGAATATTTTTCATAACCATCCATTCAGGACGATTTGTTGATGAAACAAAACCCTCAACAATTTTTAATCTTTTTGCCAATTTCATTCTTGCTTGTTGGGACTTTGTTTTCCTCAATTTATCTTTCAATTCTCCTAACAAATACTGCAAATCTTCAGAACGTAAAAGCTCATAAACAGCTTCTCCTCCCATTTTTGCTACAAAAGAATCTCTACCCCATTTTTCAATAGCTTCTCGATATTGATTGTCATTTAATAACTGCTTTTTCAATAGTTCTGTATGTCCAGGATCAATAACTACGTATTCTTCATAATAAATAACGCGTTCTAAATCTGAGGCGGACATTCCTAAAACATTACCAATTCGCGAAGGAGTTGTTTTAAAAAACCAAATATGAACAACAGGAACAGCCAATTCTATGTGTGCCATTCTTTCCCTACGAACTTTAGAAAGAGTAACTTCTACACCACAACGATCACAAACAATTCCTTTATGCTTTATTTTTTTATATTTTCCGCAGCAACACTCCCAATCTTTTGTAGGACCAAAAATCTTTTCACAAAATAGTCCTCCTTTTTCTGGTTTAAATGTACGATAATTAATTGTTTCTGGCTTTTTAATTTCTCCACAAGACCATTTATCACGAATAATAATATCTGACGCTATTCCTATCTCTAATCTTTGAAAAAAACCTTCTTTTGTAAACGCTAAGTTATCTCGAGTATTGTTCTCGAACATCAAAATTCTTCTCCTAAAACAAATGTTTTTATACTTCTACTGCTAAAGGTCGAATATCCAATCCCAACCCTTGCATCTCTTTGATTAAAACATTAAATGATTCTGGTGTCCCCGTTTTTAATAAGTTTTCACCTTTAACTATAGATTCATAAATTCTAGTTCTTCCAGAAACATCATCAGATTTAACAGTTAAAATTTCTTGTAAAGTATGCGCTCCTCCATATGCTTCTAAAGCCCATACTTCCATTTCTCCAAATCTTTGACCACCCATCTGAGCTTTACCTCCTAAGGGTTGTTGAGTTACTAAAGAATATGGTCCAATGGAACGAGCGTGAATTTTATCTGCAATTAAATGACTTAATTTCAACATATAAATGTAACCAACCACAACCTTATTATCAAATCTTTCTCCTGTCTTTCCATCAAATAAGAAAGATTTTCCATCTTCAGGAAGATTTTGTTGTTTCATCATTTCCCAAATATGTGATTCAGGAAAACCTTCAAAAACAGGACTTTTTACATAAATTCCTGCCTTTTTAGCGGCATAGCCTAAATGTGTTTCTAAAACCTGCCCAAGGTTCATCCTAGAAGGCACTCCAAGAGGATTTAAAATCATTTCTATAGATTCCCCATTAGGTAAAAATGGCATATCAGCCTCTTGAACAATTTTAGAAACAACACCTTTATTTCCATGGCGTCCTGCCATTTTATCTCCAACTTGAAGTTTTCTCTTAGAAGCTACATAAACTTTTACCTGACGAATAATACCATGTTCTAAATCAGTATCGCCTTCTTTAATCTGCTCTACTTGAGTCTTATATTCTGTTTCTAAGTGTTGAGATTGAACTTCTTTCTCTCGAAGAATTTCTTTCAACATATCGTACATTTCACAAACAGGCATAATTAAATCAACTAAAGCTTCTTTCTCTAAAACTTCTATTAAATCTTGGTTGAAAACTTCTCCTTCTTCAACAATTATATCAGCAGATCGACGATGCACTATAGTAGCAGAAGCTGTTTCATTTAACAACAAAGCTCCTAACTTATCTCGAGTATCTGTTTTAAGAGCTACTACCTTCATCTTATAATCTTTTTGTAGATCTTTTAAATGCGAAGCTTCTTCTATAAGCTCTTCATCAGTTTTTGAAAGACGATCTTTTCTACTAAAGACTTTAACATCCATTACTACCCCTTCAGTACCAGGAGGAACAACTAGGGAAGCATCTTTAACATCAGCAGCTTTTTCACCAAAAATAGCTCTTAATAACCTTTCTTCAGGAGCTAACTCTGTTTCTGATTTGGGAGTAATTTTTCCTACTAAAATATCACCAGGTTTAACTTCTGCTCCAATTCGAATAATACCATCTTCTCCAAGATTAGCTAAAGCTTCCTCAGAAACATTCGGAATATCTCTTGTAATCTCTTCTTTACCTAATTTTGTATCTCTAGCTGTTAATTCAAATTCTTCTATATAAATCGAAGTATAAGCATCTTCTCGAATAAGCTTTTCTGAAATAATAATTGCATCCTCAAAGTTATATCCATACCAAGGCATAAAAGCAACTAAGATATTCTTACCTAATGACAATTCTCCTCTATCTGTAGCAGGACCATCAGCTAACACATCACCAGAAAAAACAGTTTCTCCAATAACCCTTAAAGGCCTTTGATTAATACAAGTTCCAGAATTTGATCTTATGAATTTTTTTAAACGATAAATTTTCTTATCTAAAGGATTTTGTTTCGATGCTACTTGAATCATATGACCATCAACAAATTCAACTACTCCATCTTCTTCGGCTAAAATTAAAGCTCCTGAATCCCTTGCAGCTCTTGCTTCTAACCCTGTACCTACAATAGGAGCTTCTGTCTTTAATAAAGGAACTGCTTGACGTTGCATATTAGACCCCATTAAGGCTCTATTAGCATCATCATGTTCTAAAAATGGAATTAATCCAGTAACAATAGAAACCAATTGTTTAGGCGAAACGTCCATATGAGTAACTTTGCTAGTGTCTATTTCTAAAGCATCTCCTTTATATCTAGCCCAGCATGTTTCTTCGACAAACATATTATACTCATCTAATTTAGCAGAGGCCTGAGCTATAATACATTTTTCCTCTACATCTGCAGTCATATATTCTATTTCATCAGTAACAATTCCATCCCTAACAATACGATAAGGTGTTTCAATAAAACCAAATTCATTAATTTTAGCAAACGCAGATAAAGAAGTTATTAGACCAATATTTGGTCCTTCTGGTGTTTCAATAGGACAGATCCTTCCATAATGACTAGAGTGAACGTCTCTTACTTCAAATCCAGCTCGCTCTCTATTTAAGCCACCAGGACCTAAAGCTGAAATTCTTCGCTTATGAGTTAACTCTGCAACAGGATTAGTTTGATCCATAAATTGAGATAACTGAGAACGCCCAAAAAAATCTTTTAAGACGCTGGCTAAACCTTTAGCAGAAATAATTTTTCCTGGAGTTAAAGTATCAGAAGAAAAATCAAATAAATTCATTCTTTCTCTAACAATTTTTTCCATGCGAGCTAATCCAGTTCGACATTGATTTTGAATTAACTCTCCTACAGAACGAACTCTTCTATTAGCTAAATGATCTATATCGTCAATCGAAACTTCTTCATCACCTAGTTTTAATCTAATTAAATACTTAAGAGCACTAACAACATCTTCCTTTCTCAAAGTTACTTGAGACAAAGATTCTTCATCTATAGGTAATCCAAGTTTCCTATTTAATTTATAACGACCTACTCTACCTAAATTATAACGTTTTGGATCAAAAAAGAGTCTCATAATGGTAGAACGAGCATTAGATAAAGTAGCTGGCTCACCTGGTCGTACTTTCCTATAAAAATCTTTTAAAGCAGCTTCATAAGAATCTGTAGGATCTTTTGCTAACATTTTAATAACAGGATGAAATTCATCTGCATCTTTTGCTATTTTTACAGAAGCAATTCCTGCATCCAACATACGTTTAAGCATTGCTGTACTAAGCTTTTCTCCTGCTTTCCCATAAATTAAAGAAGATTCTTCATCTAAAACATTATCAGCTAAAACTAATCCAACTAAAGAAGAAAAATCTTTTTCACTTGTTAAAAATACTTCATTTACTTGAAAAAATTCTTCTATAATATCAGCATCAGACGAATAACCTAAAGCACGAATAAAAGTTGTTGCAAGGATTTTTCTACGTCTCTTTTTTCTATCAATATAAATATAAATTAAATCATTAATGTCAAAAATGGCTTCTAACCAACTACCTCTATAAGGAATAACTCTAAAAGAAAAAAGCATATTTCCTTTTAAATGCCTTTCTTGTTCAAAATTAATTCCAGGAGATCGATGAACTTGAGATACAATAACTCTTTCCGCACCATTAATAATAAAAGTTCCTTTATCTGTCATAATAGGAATAGTTCCCATATAGACTTCTTCTTCTTTTATTCCAGTCTCATCAGTTAATCGAAAACGTACTTTAAGAGTAACACTATAAGTATTACCTCTACGAATGCACTCTTCTGGTGAATATTTTGATACTCCTAAATTATAAGATAAATACTCTAAAACAGTTGCTTCATTGTAAGATTTGATAGGAAAAATTTCATTAAAAACCTCTTGTAAGCCAATGTTTTCTCTCTCTTCTGGGAACTTATCTAATTGCAGAAACTGATTGTATGATTTAATCTGAATTTCAATAAGATTTGGAAGATCCAAAATATCTTCCTTTTTAGTAAAGCTGACCCTTTTCGGCCATTTTAACATATAACATCTCCCATTATTTTAGATACAAACATAATCCTCTATTTAATACACTAAAAAGCTTAGAGAATATCTACTAAACCTTAAAACTAGAATATAGGAATTACAACTATATTTTATTAAGATAAAAAGTTGTTAAAATTAAAAGGAAAACATTTTCACAATATTAGCTTTCCTTTTTACAAAAACTAAGATTGACAGTAAACCATCAATCTTATCATAAAATACCTTTTACATGCCTTTTATTACAGCTTTAGCACCAGCTTCTTGAAGCTTTTTAACACAATCTTCTGCATCTGACTTAGAAGCTTTTTCTTTAACAGTTTTAGGTAATCCTTCAGTCATTTCCTTAGCTTCTTTTAAAGCTAATCCTGTTAATTCTCTAACAACTTTTAAAACACCAATTTTTTTATCAGCAGGTACTTCTTCCAAAATTACCATAAATTCTGTTGGTTCTGCTGCAACTTCAGTTGCTCCGGCTGGATTAGCCATCATCATAGCAGGCATAGCAGCGGTCGCAGTTACATCCCACTTTTCTTCTAACATCTTTTTTAACTGAGACAACTGTAACACAGTTAATTTACTTAAAATTTCTACAAGATCATCTAAACTTTCTGTAGTCACTTTTCATAACCTCTTCTTTTAGAATTTTATTAAATAATAATAATTAGCTTTTTTTACTTTTTTCTTCCATGCAGAAAAGAACGCCTGTAAGCGCAGATTGCATAACACCAACAATTTGAGTCATCGGAGCTTGTAGCAAACCAACAATTTGAGCTCGTAATTCTTGAAGAGAAGGAAGTTTAGCTATTTCAGTGACTTCTTTTCCTGAACAAGCCACATTATCAATTAAACCACCCAAAATAGTTAAAGAATCATTATGAGCTTCACTAAACTCTAAAGTCCTTTTAGCTACTTGAGCAGGATTGTTCTCATAAGCAAAAACTATTCCAAAATGACCTTCTATAGAATCAAAATTCAATTTTACATTACTTTGTTCTAAAGCTTTAAAGAAAATTTTCTTCTTTACTACTTCAAATTCTGCAGATAGACTAGCGATATCATTTCGGAATTCCCTTGAATAAGCAGCAGTAAAACCTTGGTATGCTGTTACAACAAATCCTTGAGAATTTTCAATTTTATCTTTTACTTCTTGAAGAAGTAGATTTTTTTCTTCTTTCATACTAAAAACCTTTTTCTGTTATGCGGAAAGAACTTCTTTCAAATCAATTTTTAATCCAGGCCCCATTGTTGAAGATAAAGTAAAACCTAAAAAATATTGCCCTTTTGCTGCTGCAGGCTTAGCTTTAGCTATGGCATTAACATAAGCTTTAATATTTTCTAAAATAGATGAAGAAGGAAAAGATAATTTGGCTACTCCACTATTACATAATCCATTTCTATCCAACTTAAATTCAATTTTTCCTTTTTTTAGCTCTTCTATGGCCTTAGCAATATCATTTGTTACAGTTCCTGCTTTTGGGGTGGGCATAAGCCCTCTTGGACCTAAAACTTTACCTAATTTGCCTACTTCTCTCATCATATCTGGAGTGGCAACAACAACATCAAAATCGACCCACCCACCAGAAACTTTTGTCAAAAGATCATCATTTCCAGCATAATCAGCACCACTATCTAAAGCTTCCTGGACTCTTGTTCCAGAAGTAAAAACCAAAATTTTTAGCTTCTTTCCTGTTCCATGAGGAAGAAAAACAGCTCCTCTCACTTGCTGATCTGTTTTTTTAGGATCAACTCCAATTTTAAGAGAAACCTCCACTGTCTGGTCAAATTTTACTGGAGGGCACTGTTTTAAAATTTCTATAGCCTCTCCCAGAGAATAACATCTAGAAACATCTACTTCTTTCAAAATGTTTTTTATTCTCTTGCCTTTGTTTGTCATAGAGATACCTTAACCTATAATACTTTCTACATTCACACCCATACTACGTGCTGTACCTATAACCATTTTTATAGCAGATTCTATAGATACTACACCCATATCGGAAAACTTTTGTTTTGCTATTTTTTCTACTTGAGCCATAGACAAAGAGCCCACCTTATCTCTATTAGGAACTTTAGACCCTGATTCTATACCCAACTCTTTTTTAATCATTGAAGAAACTGGAGGTTCTTTCGTAATAAAAGTAAATGTTTTATCTACATAAACTGTTATTTCAACAGGAAGAAGCTCTCCCACTCTGTTTTGAGTCATTGCATTAAATTCTTTGCAAAAACCCATAATATTAACTCCAGCTGCACCAAGTGCAGGACCAATAGGAGGAGCAGGATTAGCTTTTCCTGCAGTAATCTGTAATTTAATTATTTTGACGACTTTTTTTTTCGACATAAAAACCTTCTAAATATACTGTGCACATACTTTTTATACACGTCGACTTTAAACCAAAGGCATGAGAGAAAAATTATAAAAATAACACCATTAAGAATATACTAAATTATCGTTATTTCCAAAATAATTTATCCTTCTTCTGAAGCAACAACTTCTACTTGCCAAAATTCAAGATCATCTACTCTAGTATCTCTTCCAAAAATGGAAACCATAACACTAAGTCGACCTTTATCATGAAAAATTTCAGAAACAGTACCTATAAAATTTACAAAAACACCATCATTGATCTTAACCTTACTACCAACTTCAAACTGATGCTTTTGAACTACTCCAGATCTTTTTTCTTCTAAATCTTTTAAAATTTCTTGAACTTCCATCTCAGACAATGCTGTAGGTTTTTCTCCTCCAAGAAATTCTATTACTCCATTTGTTCCTTTTACATACAGCCAAGATTCATCAGTTAATATCATTTTCAAAAGGACATATCCAGGCCAAATCATTTTTTCAATAATTCGTTGCTCTCCCTTTTTTACTTCCATAACATTTTCAATAGGAATCACAATTTCTTCTATAAGCTCAGACATATTAGCTGAGATTTTATAGTCTTCTAAAGCCTTTTTAACTTTTTTTTCTTGTGCAGTAAAAACTTGAACGACGTACCACTTATGCATAAACTCAACCAAAGAAAAACTTCATTAAAACACTCAATCCGCTTAAAAAATTTTTTATTAACATATCTACGCTATAACAAATCATACCAAAAGCAAAAATACTAATAAGAGAGATCTTTGTGTAAGATTTCAACTCTTTTTTATTCGGCCATTCTATCTTTTTTACTTCATCTTTAAACTCCGCAAAAAAAACATCACCTGATTTTAAAGACTTCTTCTTTTTATTCAAAATTGACTGCTTTTTTTCTTTCATATATAAACTCTTGTTCTTAAAAAACAAAACAGAGTGTCCGTTACTTACGAGTGCGGAGGGACTCGAACCCCCGACCGGTAGCTTTGGAGGCCACTGCTCTACCAAACTGAGCTACACACCCACTAGAGAAGTAGAAGATTACTCCTTCTACTTCCTTTATATTAGGCTTCAATTTTCGAAATTGTTCCAGCACCAATTGTTCTTCCACCTTCTCGAATAGCAAATCTCATTCCTTCTTCCAAAGCAACAGGACAAATCAAATCAACTGAAAGCTCAACATTATCTCCAGGCATTACCATTTCTACTCCTTCAGGCAAAGTTACAACACCCGTAACATCTGTTGTTCTAAAAAAGAATTGAGGACGATAACCACTAAAGAAAGGTTTATGTCTTCCACCTTCTTCTTTTTGTAAAATATATACAGCTGCTTTAAACTTTGTATGAGATTTTACGCTACCAGGAACACAAACAACCATTCCTCTCTCAACATCGTTTTTACCAATACCTCTCAATAATAACCCAACATTTTCTCCAGCTTGTCCTTCAGATAATTCTTTTCTAAACATTTCAATACCAGTAACTATAGTATCTCTAGTTTCCTTTAAGCCCACGATTTGAACTTTATCTGAGACTTTTACAACACCTCTTTCTATTCTACCAGTAACAACAGTTCCTCGACCAGAAATAGAAAACACATCTTCAACAGGCATTAAAAAGGGCTTATCTATTTCTCTTTGTGGAGTAGGAACTGAAGCATCAACAGCTTCCATTAATTTCTTTATTTGCTCAATATAAAAAGAATCTCCTTCCAAAGCTTTTAAAGCAGATCCTCTAATGATAGGACATCCTTTATAACCTTTTTCTTCTAATAGTTCAGATAATTCTAGTTCAACTAAATCAACCAATTCTTCATCTTCTTTAGAGATCATGTCAGTTTTATTAAGAAAAACAACAATATAAGGAACCCCTACTTGTCTAGCCAACAAAATATGTTCTTTTGTCTGAGGCATAGCTCCATCTGTAGCAGAAACTACTAGAATTGCTCCATCCATCTGAGCTGCTCCAGTAATCATGTTCTTCACATAATCAGCATGTCCAGGACAATCCACATGAGCATAATGTCGATTAGCTGTCTCATATTCAACATGAGAAGCTGTTATAGTAATCCCTCTAGCTTTTTCTTCCGGAGTATTATCAATAGAATTGTAATCTCGAAAATCTGCTAACCCATCATTAGCCAATGTTTTAGTAATAGCTGCTGTTAGCGTCGTTTTACCATGATCAACGTGTCCAATTGTTCCAATATTAACATGGGGTTTGTTACGCTGAAAAGTTTCTTTAGACATTCCAAAGTCCTCTTATTTAAAAATAAATAGTTTTATTAAGATTATATACCACCTATGCCCGGAATAGGAATTGAACCTACGACCGCTTGCTTACCATGCAAGTGCTCTACCACTGAGCTATCTGGGCTTTTAAAATTACAATATTCATAAAAAGCACTCAGTCTATTTAACTAAAATAAAAAAATCAACATGAATTAGAGTTTCAAAAAAAGAAGCTAATAAAACCTTCTTTTTAAAAGAACAAACTCCTTTCATCTTATCCCTTAAAAAGATAAAATAAGCTTTTTTCAAAAATCTTTATCTATGACGATAAGTAACGCGAGCTTTCGTTAGGTCATAAGTTGAAAGTTCAACAGTAACTCTATCTCCTACTAATAAACGAATGTTACTCATCCTCATCTTACCACACAAATGAGCTGTCACCATCATTCCATTTTCCAAAACAACTCGGAAATTCATGTTAGGTAAAAGCTCTTCTACTTTGCCTTCTAAAACAATGGTGTCTTCTTTTTTTGACATATCTTTTCACGTAAAATTTTAAAATTCTTTTTTTTTATAATCTAAGTATATTATGGTATTTTTTTTTTACTGTAAATAATCTTCATTTTCATTAATTAAAAATAATGATTTAAAAAATAAATTTTATTTTATAGATTTGTTTCTCATAATAATTTCTTCTAATAAAAACAAATATAATTTAAAATCATCTTTAAAACTTTTTAATTAATTACTTATGAATATTGCTGCTACTAATTCCTTTCATAATCTTAATAACATAATTCCAACTCAGCACAGTTACCCAAATAAAGATTCTTCTAATAATATCAATAAAAAAAATTCTAATTCAACAGATTCTTCAGTCTCACTCTCTTATCAAATAACCTCTAATAAAAATACAAACTTATTATCTCATGCCTCCAAAATAGCTTCTAAAATTGGACTTTCCTTACAACAAAATTGGAAAATTCTTCTTTTATATATACTTATCTGGACAATAATTATTGTCTCTTACGGAGCTATGTATGGTTTTGAAACAGTTGGTCTACCTTTGGCTATTGGCCTCGGAGTAGGTTTTGGAATAGGAATTATTTCCGGCATTATTGTTGCTTTAAAAATAGACAAAACTAACAAATGGGCAGGAAAAAACACCTTATGGAACTTAGTTACTCACTATATGTGGGATTTAGATGAATATGGAACAAGACAAATTTTAATAGCTACAATAATTACAGTAGTTTCAGCTGCATTCACTACTTCTCCTTATGCGATAGGAGCAGTAATTGGTCTTTTACTAGGAAATCATATTCTAACAAAAATATGTTATCACCTAAGAGAAATTCCTACTCCTCTTTCTCATGAAAGAAAACTACTATTAGAAAAAAAGGACAAAAAAAAAATTACACATTTAAAAAATAAATTAAAAATGGAATTTTTAATCAGAAATAATCTTCTCATAAAAAAACAATTACTAAATATAAAAGCAACAAATAATGTAAGAAAAAACTCTAATTTATATTCAAAAAAGAGAATTTTTATAACTCCCACAAGAAGAAGCCATAAAAGAAAAAAAATATGCGCAAAAAGAATATTAACTATTCAAAATAAAAACATTTTAAATTTAAAACGTAAAATAAAATGCAATGAAACTAATATACGATTACTTAGTAAAAAATTATTACAACTTGATAATACTGTAAATATCACAAATATAGAATCAGCTTTTAAAATATGAAAAAAATTTATAGTATTTTATAAGCGAAGATCTCTTAATTAAAATTAAAAAACTTATTCTATGACGCAAGAAACTTGTTTAAATAAACAGGAAAGAGTAATTCAATCATTTTCTTCCTGCAAATCTTCTGAGGAAATTTACAAAAAAATAATTTACTATGGCCAAAATCTTCCAAAATTTTCTTCTGAAAATAAAATTCAAGAAAATCTAGTAAAAGGATGTCAAAGTCAAACTTATCTATTTGGTGAAATAAAAAAAGACAATTTAATTACATTCTACGCATTCTCTGAAGCTTTTATTTCTTCTGGAATAGCTTATTTATTTCTTAAAGTATATTCAGAAGAAGATCCAGAAACAATACTAACTTGTCCTCCTTTATTTTTTGAAAAATTAAATTTATCTTCTCTACTCTCACCAAGCAGATCTAATGGCGCCTTAAGTTTTCATCTTAAAATAAAACAAATTGCAACAAAATTTTTAATAAAACAATAAATATGTTAAATTAAAGTAAATTTAAACTAAAATAATAAAACATTAAATTCGCATAAAAAATGAAATAAGTTTTTTTTATTTTTTGACTTGATTTATTTTTTTTAGTATTGTAATCTCTTGGCTTTCTTCTCGCGGGGCAGTAGCTCAGTCGGTTAGAGCTGCGGACTCATAATCCGTAGGTCGCGGGTTCAAGTCCTGCCTGCCCCATTTTTTAAGAATTAAAACTGTTAAAACTTTAAGTTTCTATCTAAAGAAAATTGTTTTTTCAATAAGATGAATTACTTTCTACTTACAAATAAAAAATAATAATGTACTCGTTAATTAATAACTTCTTTATAACTTATCATCCTCTTCATCATTTGAATCATCTTTCCTTCTCTTATATGTCTCTGTAGAACTAGATTCTGATTTACTATCAAAAGAATAAGATCTTTTTAAACCTCGCTGAAGAAAAATTTCTTTTAAAGTCTTTTTTTGCTTATCAATTAAATCTTGTAATTTTTCCGAAGAGTTTCCTAAAAAACTCAAAAAAGATTCAAGTAAACTAGAAACTTTAGAAGAAGATGTTTTTTCTGAAAAATCTTGAGATGAAGATAGAAGATCTAATAATTTCTGAAATTTCTCTTCCAATTTATTTAAAACTGAATAAGAACTTGAAGCTTTCATAACAATTGCTTCTCCTTCAGGACCTTCTTCAAAACTTAATAGTAGTCCTTGCTTTTTTGCTAAAAGCTTTAATCTTTTTTTGGCTTCTTCAGACATACTTTGAAGAGGAATTTTAAAGGTTTCTTCTAATAAAGGGGATGTTGTCTGTTTATAATAAATATCTGTTGATGATCTTGCCTTAAACAAAGCTTCTTTAAAACCATCGGAAAAATTTTTCTTCCAACTATTCAACTTTGATAAAAATCCATCTTTGAGAGTTAGTAAATGAGAAATAAATGTGGAAAAACCTTCTATTCCTTCAAGATTACTTTGACCTTTAACTGTTTGATCTTCTTCCTCGGAAAGAATTTCCTCACACTTAGAAATACAGTCATCCAATGAACTTGTAACATTTTCTGATAATTCTCTAATTTTTGTTTCCTGACTATTTTCTAAAGATTCTAAAGCGCTTAAATCCACAAATAAATCTTCTATAGATTCATAAATAGGTTCTTCTAAAAACATTGGTTCATAAATAGCTTCTTGTGGACTATCCTCTTTAGACTTTCTTACATAATCATAAATAGGTCCTCCCGACATAAGTTCATAAAAAGATTCCTGAATACTTGAGGAGCTACTCTCTCCTGGTTTTCTTACATAATCATAATGAGAATACTTGTTTTGATCTAAATTAGAAGGAGATAAAACACTAGAAACTTCTCCAACTTTCGCTTCTACATTTTTCAATTCTTCCTTCTTTAATTCAGAAAGAGATCTTACTGTGTCATAAATTGGTTCTTTTGGAGAAAAGTCTTTTGGAACATCATAAATATGTTCTTTTGGAGAAAAATCTTTTGGAATATCATAAATGTGTTCTTTTGTTTCAAGATCAGCATCTGAATGAGATTTTCTTAAAGGCAATTGTTTTTCGTTCAATTTAGACAAATCAGGCAAAGACTTTGAAAGACCGCTTTTCTTTACAGATAAATCATGACCACTGAAATCTCCATGCTCTTTTTTATTTTTACTATTCCTTCCTGGTGGAATAAAAAAAGGAGCAGGATCTCCTCCTACATCACCTATACTCATAAATCTCCTTCTAAATTTTAGATTTTTACTACTATCTTTGAGAAAATCCAGTACTTTCAAAAAAAATCCATGAATTATGTGCAAACAAATCTTCCAAACGACTTGCCAATATTTGTTCAACTTCTTCTGCTTTCTCATTTGAAAAACTATCTATCTCTAATAAAAGCTCTTCAAAAGAAAAATTTTCAAAATATCTAACTAAAGATAACATCATACTAGATAAAGAATCAGTATTACTTAAAGAAGCATCACTAATATCTATCACAACACTATAATCAAAATCTCCTTCTTCTCTATTAACTAATAAATCTAAACCAAATAACTTAAGAAATAATTTCAAACGAGAAATGATTCCTACTGAAGAAGAACCAAAAGATAATTTTCCTTCAATAAATAAACTCTCTAGAAAAACTAAATCCTTTTTTCTTTGTCCCCTTCTTAACATAATTAAAGGACTCATACATGCAGAAGTACACGAAGAAGCCAAAAATGAAAACAATTTCACAAATAATGATTTCATAAATATGCCAAAACTTCTTAACTTCTCTTGAACTAAAAAGAGAGTTTCCTTAATTTTGTCACAACATGACTTTGATTTTTCAGAAGATTTATCAATATCATATGCATCATTTGAATGAACTAAATTCTTAAATTGCTTAAAAAAAAGAGTACATGCCTCAGCAAAGGAAGAAAGTTGAGAAAAAGAAAGAACGCACTGATTGGAAGAATCTTTTAATTGAAACAATTTGCTAGAAAAAATTTCTGTTTCTTCAGGAGAAAAGGAAACCTCTTCTTTAATTTCTTCTAGAGAATCTATAAGTCCTTCAGTAGCTTTTCTTGCCAATTTAACTTTTTCACCTTCTTCTGTAAAAATTCTTTCTAAATCTAATGATGTTTCATTCAAACTTCCCGAAGAAAAATCTTTCTGCTCTAGTTTATCTAAAAGTAAATTCACAGATTCAATAGACTGTTTTAATTTTTGTTCTTCTTGTACTAACTTTTCCTGTTCCTTCAAAAAAATATTATCTATTTCTAGTTTACTTCTTTCTATCTCTGATTTTATTTCTAATTCAGCAAACAAAGTATTCTTAATATCTTTAAGCTGTTTTGTAGCATTCATTAGTGCTCTATCAATATCTTGGAACTTCACATTCGCTTTTTCCATTTCAGAAATCTCTTCTTTTTCTTTACTTTCTAATCTATTTAAAAGAAATTCAACACTTTGAAGAGAAGTAGAAATTATTTGTTTTTCTTTTTCTTCCAAAAATTTTAATAATTCTTTATTAGACAATTTATCAAATAATTGCTGGTTAATTTGCTGAATATTTCCAGATAAAACTGAATTCTGAGATTGTTCAATAATTAATAAAGATAACTCATCTATAGCTTTACTCAACTTTTTTAAAGATTTTTGCTTTTCTGAAAACAATACTTTATCTTGAGAAGAAGATTGAGTATTTATACTCTCATTTGGATTTACAGACATTTATAATAATAAACTTTTAATTTAATTAATTTACTAATTTTAATTTTAAATTATAAAAAACGAAAATGAAATAACTTTTTTATTTAAAAAATAAAATTTAAAAAATAAACAATTTAATCTTAAGCACTTAAAATTAAAAATAAAAAAAATACTTTAAAAAAATAATCCATTTTCTTAATTATTACAAAATATAAGAAATATTATTAACATCACCAATAAGAGGATATACTAGCCAAAAATGCGTAAACTAGTTATTTCAAAAATTATTTTTTCCTTATTAGTAACTTCTTCCACATATTCTTTTGCTAACAATCCACAATCTCAAAAAACTCATAAATTAGCTCATGAAAGACAAGATTTTCATAAGTTTTATAAAAAACTAAAAGCCCTAGAAAATAGAAAAAATCAAAAAAAATTAGAAAAAAAAGATATTTCTTCTAAAAATAATAAGAAAACACCTGAAGACGACATCTCTACAAACAACCAAAAAGACGTTTCGACTTGTAACAATGAAGAAGCGAATTCCTATAATAATGATAACTGCTTTTCTTTCTGTTCTTCTCCTGGAAAAGATCTTGTAAGTTTATGCCAACCTGGTATGAGCTTTTTAAGGGATTCCAAAAAAATTACAAATTCTATTAAAGCTTTATGTTCTAAGGACTTACTTTTTCATTATTCCAAAGTAAAAAATACAATTCAAAACGAACTTAATATTCAATATTCTTTAGATATAACTATTCTACCTCAACAAATTAACCACAGAAAACAACAAAATTCTGCTAAAAAAATTAAAGATACTACTGCTATACAAACTGTTTATGCTCCAAATCTTAATTGGGACTTATTTAATTGTCCTGGTATTGGATCTGGTTCTATACAAGTTTCTTATATGCTTATTCGTTATTGGAATAATTCTGCATCAAACCTAGATTCCATTCTTGGTCTTCAAAGTAGTATCAATGATTTTACTTCAAGAGAAGATCAATTTAGTCAATTTACATATACTCAAGCTTTTCCAGGCAATTTATTTACTCTAGTAGCAGGACAATATTCTCTCTATGCTATAGATGGAGGAACTTACGACAATGACCAACAAACTGGTTTTATAAACTATACTCTATCTCAAAATGGTAGTGCTACATATTCTATGGGCAGTTTAGGAGCTTACTTACAAATAGATCCTACAAACACAATATCTTTTCAAGTTGGCTTTCAAGATGCTTATAATGTCTTAGCTGAAAATATTACATTAAGAAACTGGGGTAAAGGAAAATTTAACTTTTTTGGATACGGTTCATGGTCTCCCAACTGCAAAATTGGTTCAGGACAATATTCTTTTCTTATCTATAATACTAGAAAAGTACCTCAACAACCTTCAAGTACAACAGGTTGGTCTGTCAATTTATCTCAAAATATAGGAAAAAAACTTAATATATTTGGAAGAGCTAATGGAGCTAGTGGGAATGCTTTTCCCATACAACGTTCATTTATAGCTGGTGTTGCTCTTTCAAACCCTTTAAATAGAAACTCTCAAGATTTAATAGGATTAGCTGGAAGCGTTAATAGAATCAATAAAAATGCTACAGGAACAACAGGTAAAATTAGAAAGGAAGAAGGAGTCATAGAAGGAATAATTACTATTGGAATAGGAAACTATTTATCTTTCTCTCCAGACTTACAAATATTAATTCACCCAGCAGCAAGACCCGACTTAAGCTCAGCATTAGCTTACGGAATTAGATTTAATGCATCTTTATAATTTTAAACATAAATAAGGAGAAAATTATGACCAAAGGTACACGTTATCCCACTTTAGCTTTTCACACTGGAGGAACAGGTGAATCTAATGATGGAATTCCACCTCAACCATTTGAAACTTTTTGCTACGATTCTGCTTTACTAGAAGCAAAAATTGAAAATTTCAATATAGTTCCATATACCTCCGTATTACCTAAAGAACTTCATGGAAATATATTTCCTGTAAAAGACTGCGTTCCTTTTTTCAAACACGGAGCTGTTTTAGAAGTTATTATGGCTGGAAACGGAGCCAAAATAGAAGAACACAAAGCTATAGCCACAGGAGTTGGCATTTGTTGGGGAAAAGACAAGCAAGGAAAATTAATTGGTGGTTGGGCTGCAGAATATGTAGAATACTTCCCAACATGGATTAATGATGATATTGCTGAAATGCATGCAAAAATGTGGCTAACTAAATCTTTAAATCATGAACTTTCTTTAAGAGGAGTAGAAAAACATAGCGAATTTCAATTCTTCCACAACTATTTAAATATTAAACAACAATTTGGATATTGTTTAACAGCACTTGGATTTCTCAATTTTGATTTTGCTGAACCTGTAGTCTTAAAAAAATAACCTAGGAGGTTTTTATGGCAATTTCTGCCAAAAAGTCTTCTTCTAGCCAAGGGTTAGGAACTATTGCTCTAGCCGGAGTTGTTGTTAGTTCTATGGTTGGAGGAGGAATTTTTAGCCTCCCTCAAAATATGGCCTCTTCCTCTGGATTAGGGGCCATCATTTTGGCATGGCTTTTAACTGGATTTGGTATGTATTTTATAGCGGATACATTTAGAACTCTTTCTACAGTAAGACCAGATTTAACCGCTGGTATTTATATGTATAGTAGAGAAGGATTTGGTCCTTTTGCTGGATTCATCATTGGATGGGGTTATTGGCTTTGTCAAATATTTGGCAATGTAGGCTACGCTGTTATTACAATGGATGCCCTAAATTACTTTTTTCCTCCGTTTTTTTCCGGTGGAAATACAATTTGGTCTATTTTAGGAGGTTCTCTGCTTATATGGATTTTTAATTACATCGTCTGTAAAGGAGTAAAACAAGCAACCATATTAAATGTTATTGGAACCATTTTCAAACTAGTTCCTTTATTCATTTTTTTAGTTATAGTAGCATATTTTGCTCAATGGTACAAATTTGGAAATGACTTTTGGGGATTAGTCGCTCAAAAAAGTCAAGCTTCTTTAGGAGGGATAGGTACTCAAGTCAAAAGTACAATGCTTGTCACTCTTTGGGCTTTTATTGGTATTGAAGGAGCTGTTGTTCTTTCTAACAGAGCAAAAAATCAAAATAGCGTAGGACGAGCAACTCTACTTGGATTCTTAGGATGTTGGATAATTTATGTTTTACTTTCTATTCTTCCTTTTGGAGTTATGACCCAACCTGAACTGGCTCAAATTCCAAATCCTTCAACAGCTGGAGTTTTACAACACCTTGTTGGAGAGTGGGGATCAGTAGTTATGAACATAGGATTAGTTGTAGCAGTACTTTCTAGTTGGCTAGCTTGGACTATGATCACTGCAGAAATTCCTTTCGCTGCTGCAAAAAATGGAACTTTTCCAAAAATTTTTACCAAAGAAAATAAACACAATGCACCTGTAGCTTCATTAATTATTACTAGCAGTATTATGCAAGTTAGCATGCTTTTAGTATATTTTGCTCAAAATGCTTGGAATACTATGTTAAGTATTACTGGGGTTATGGTTCTTCCTGCATATTTTATGAGTGCGCTTTATCTTTGGAAATTTAGCCAATTGGATAGTTATCCTAAAAAACCTTTAATTAGTTCTAAGTCTGCTTTAATTTCTGGAATCTTAGGATCTCTCTATGCTATTTGGCTAATGTATGCAGCTGGATTACAATATTTATTAATGGCAGTAGTATTTGTTGCTATTGGAATTCCACTATATATTTGGCATCAAGTAAAAACTAATGAAAATAAAAGAAATATTTTCACTAAAACAGAACTTTCTTTTGCTTTAATAATTATTGGTTTAGCAATTCTTGCTATAATTTTATTTTCTCTAGGAATAGTTAAAATATAGTTTTAGTTCAAGATTTTAAAACGAAGAGTTAAAAATTGCTCTTCGTTTTAAATAAAGTTTTTATACAAATAAAAAAATCAACTTGCTTTTGTTTAAGTAATATCGTTTTCTGATCTACTTCTTTGTCTCAATTTTTCCTTTAATTCTTGCAAAAGCTGTTCTGAAATACTTGTTGTTGGCAACGAAGTACTTCTTTCTCGAGGAAAAGATTCTGTAGTTTGAGTAGCAACGGAAACAGAAGAATTTTTAGTTTTATTAAATAAAGATCTAAGAAAATCTCTTAAAGTTAAAAAGATAGATTGAATCCGAACTTTCAAACCAGATAAAATACTTTCAGATTCCTGAAACGATAACTGTGCTTTATTAAAATTTTTTTCCATGTTTGTTATTTCTTGTTCAGTCTCTTCTACAACTTTTTTCAAATCTTTATCCTTAAATAAGGTTTTACTTTTTCTTACAAGTACTTTATACAATTCTCGTATTTTTTCTCTTACAGACTTAAGGAAGTTTCTTAATTTTTCGCAACATGACTTTGAAGATACCTCTTCATGATCCTCAGTTCCTGTTTTTTGAAAAGTCTTTTCCAAAGCATTTCTTAATTTTTCCGAAGATTTTTTTATCTGGTTCTTTAATTCAATACCACTTAAGCTTTCTCTAAGAGACTTCATGGCAGATCTAATTCCTTGTCCAACAGTTTTCCATTTTTCATTGTCAACTTTACTAGACGTTTCTTCTTGAAATTCAGAAACAACATTTTTTAATTCTACATACGATGAACTAAATGTTACCCCTGCATACTCTGCTCTCTGAGAATCATAGACTTCTTTTTGTTCATCAGACAAAAAAGCTTTTACTTCTGTATGTAATTCATCCTTATTTTCTTTATTAGTATCATCATGAGTACTAGAAACAACAGCATAGTCATCACCATTTGGACCAGTAATATGTTTAATACCGCCTCCTTGATTATCTTTGTCTATACGATGTTGGTTTTCATGCTTCATTTCTACAAGAACACCTTCTTGCTCCTGAGAAGATATAATATCAGAAGATGTTCCGCTCACATTTTTCTCTACATTTTCTAAATTCTCGTCAGAACTAGTAGCAGAAACAGAATGTTCTCCTAAAGATCCTGCTGTCTTCTTTTCTGATTCATTACCTTCACCCTGAGAAGAAGAAATAGAACCATCATTGCTACCTAAAGGACCTATACTCATAAAACACGTTCCTATATGTTAGATAATTATTACTTAAAAATTCCTAAAAGATATTTTAAGTAATTAGAATAATTAGCCAATTTTTGCATAATATTTTTCAATTCTCTCTCTACTTCTACTATTTCAGATTCACTCAAAGGAATAACTTCTAGACTTTCAAGAGTAGATTCTACAAAACTATTAAATGTTGCTACCCTTTCAGAAAAAAGCAGTTTTTCTGAGATAGGAGTAAAAACTAAATGACTATTTTTAACCTGACAAGAAAAACCAGTTATTTCAGCAAGTAAAAAAATACTCGATAAAAGTACTTTAGATTTATTTTCTAAATTACTAGAATTAAGTAACTGAGCTAATGCTTTCTCGTGAAGTTTTTGTCTAAATCCAACTGTTGTATTACGAATTTTTCTACGAAATCCTTCTCTCAAATCTTCAATAGATTTTCCTATTTTTTCTTTCAATTCGCGCAAAGACTGTTTCAATTCTTTACAACAAGAATTTTTAGCACTTTCCTTTGCTTGAGTTTCTTTTGGAATCTTTTTAAACAATCTTCTCAAAGGAGCAAAACAATCACAACAATCATCCAAACAACTATTGACTGATTCTACATCTTCTGCTTCTCTTGCTATTGTTTCTTCCACTTCTTCCAATACTTCTAATGTCTCATTACCATTTTCATCATTACCAGAAACAAATGTTTTTTTAATACTGGAGAAAAAACTTTCTATTGATTCCCTAACAGACTGAGAACTTTCTTTTTCAGCCAACTTCTTCGCATTTTCTTCAAAAGCCTGAGAGCTTTCTTTTAACGAAGATGTTTTTGCTTTTAATCCTGATTTTGAAGAAGATTTCTCTTCCTTGGTCAAAGAAGAAAGCTTTCTACTCACGCTAGCCTTTGCTCTTCTTTCATACTTATCTGCTAATTTTCTAGCAGAGTCTTCAAATGAAGCACTACTTTCTTTTAAAGAAGAAGCTTTTGCTCTTAATCCTTCAGAAGGATCCTTTTTGGGGTTAACTTCATAAAAACCTCTTCTTCCAAAGAGATTTTTTTTCAAAAAACTCGAACTGAAAAAACTTTTTCCAGATTCTTTCTCATATTTTTCTCTTAACCTACTAGCTGTATCGGAAAAAGATTTGGCAGATTCTCCAAGTTGAGAGGATTTTTCTTCTAAATTACTTAATTTTTTAGATCTGTCTCCAGAAGAAACTTTTCTTTTGGTTTCAATTTTATGAGTTTTTCCAACAGAAGACCCCGTTCCAGAAGAACTTACAAATTTTTTCCAAAAACTCGCAGCTTTCCTAGTTTCTTTTGATGAAGTTTTTTCATTATCTTCTCTTTGATTAGGAATTTCTTGAGGACCTCCTCCAGGACCAATATTTTCAATATTCATATAAACACAAAAAAAATTTTATTAAATAATAATTATTTTAATTTTAAAAAATTAAAAATTAAAAAACAAAATTTTTAAAATTATCATTTAATAAAATAAAATTGCTTATAAAAATAAATTGATATTATTACAAATAACTAAGATTAGTAAATTAACTTATATTATTAAAAATGATTAATTAATAAACCATTTTTTTTCTAAAGAATCAATAACTCCTTCTTCTTTTAATTCTTGAAGAGCAGCAGTTACATTTTTTATCAAATCTTTATTTTCTTTATTAATCCCTATTCCGTTACCAAAAATTTTCCAAGAGTCTGGTAAAGATATAGTAACAACTCTAAGTTCTGGGAATTGTTTTTGAAGAAGAGGTACTAAATCAACTCCAACAACTGCTACATCAGATTTATGATATTTAAGCTCCATTACAAGATCTAATATGCTGTCTACAGGCTTAACTTTAGAAGGAGCTAAAGAACACGCAAATTTTTCTTGTAAAGTTCCAGTCTGCACCACAATAAACTTATAATGAGAAAAATCTTTAGGGCAGGAAGGAATATCATTCCAAAAAAGCAAACCTAATTCTTTAACCTGATTTCCAAAATAAGGAATCATTGCTATTTTTTTTTCTCTTTCTGGAGTAATAGACATACCAGCTAAAATACAATCAATCTTCTTTTTTTGAAGATTTAAAATCAAAGCATCAAAACTAAATTCTCTAATATCAGCTTCTTTTCCCAATTTCTTTGCTAAAGCATGAGCCAAATCAATATCAAAGCCAATAGTTTTTCCTTTTTCATCTATAAATTCATATGGAGGATATGTTGCATTAGTACCAACAATTAACTTTTGAACAGATTCATTATTTTTTCTACTACAACTTGATAGACAAGTAATTAAAAATAAAAAGAGTATGAAGAAAAAATTATTTTTCATAAATATCCTAAATTTAAAATATAAAGAAAAATTTAGTTATAATTAAAATTAAATACAACTTATAATTATAAAAAAATAGGAAAAATTGTGACCAATCCTATTAATTCTAATACTCTTGAAAAAAATTCTTATCTACTGTTCTCTAATCCTCTAAACAACAAAAATCAGTCTCTTATATTAAGAATTATTCTTTTAATAGCTATTATTTTCATTCATATCCTTACCTTTGGATTACTTCTAATATACTATTTTGTGCAACAAAAAAACTCTTTTAAATCTAAAACCCTATCTTTTCAAAATATCTCAGAAACAAAAACTACAACAAAGTCTTCTAATATTTTTTCTAAAAATATCTTAAAAAAAGACGAAAAACCCTTAAATTCTGATTTGTATGATAACACAACCTTTAATAAATATTATTCTTCTGATCTAAAAAAAAATATTGATCCCCTAGACAATATTAAAGATTATGTAAAAGAATCTAAAAAAGAAACTATTCTACATACAATCAAATTTAATCCTGATGGAGCTAAAAATCTAGATTTCAAATTTTCTTATCCTAAAACAGTGTTAGAATTCTTTAAAGAAAACAATCCAAATATCTTCAATGATTCTACAGTTAAAACTACACAAATACAAAACATTTACAAGCAAATTTATTACCTTAATGAACATTACTATATTTCTGATATACAAGGAGACGGTTTATGTTTTTTTAGATCCATAGGGATTAGCTGGTTATTTCATCTAATATATGCAGCTGCTCATAACCCTTCTATTTTTCAAACAACAATTAATTTAATATCCTCACAAATAAACTTTATAAATAAAGTACAAACAAACAAACAACTTACAGAAAATCTTTTAACTCTTTTGAAAAATTTACAAAAAAACCCTTCATTAGAAAAACTTTTAAATGTTCTTTCATTACCTGAAAACGAAGAAAACTTAACTGTTTATCTAAAAAAAATAACTGAATTTAATGCAAAGCTATATAGAAAAAATTCTCCTGAGTACTTAATCCCATTAATTACAGAAGACCCTTTGATTTTCCAACAAACAATTCAAATTATAGAAAAAAATCCTTTACTAAATTTTCACTTACTAAATTTTTCTTTTACATCAATGTCTTTAATAAAAAATATCTCACAAATCATTAAATGTCCTAATATTAACTCAAAATCAATGATAGAAGTAATAATACCTCTTTTAAATTCTCTTTCCTCTTTTCTAAATTCTGATACTCTAGAAGAAGAAAGTAAAAAATTTATAAAAGACAATGTGCTATCTTACTCTAATATAAAACTCTTATGGAAAAATTTTCTTAAAAATCCCCATGTTCAAAAACTTTCTAATAAGACATTTCTATTATTTATCTTCATAAATTATTACAATATAACTTCACTAAATTGCCTTTCTCCTTTACAAAAACAAATTTTCAAAAATTTCTTAAAAAATAATAAAAATTTGAATCCAAAAAACACGTGTAATGAAACTTTTATAAAAAATTTAAATTTAACTATCGAAAATACAATTAATTTTAGTAAACAATCCTGGTTTAATTCTATGTCTAGAAGTTTTTTTCAAGAAATTTTTAGCAATGTTGATCTAATCCAATGTTCACAAACATCTATAAATCAACTAGCAAATTTTCATAAGAAAATTTGTCACAATCTTGCATTAACAGACACTCAAAAACTTTTAAAAAAACTTCTTTTGAACAAAGATTTTTCTAAAAAACTAATAAAATTTTTAAAATTACCGTTAGTAGAAAAAATTCTTGAAAATAATAATTACAACAAAGAAAACTTATCTCATTTGCCATTAGAAATATTGCTTCTATTCATAAATAACAACATTTCATTTATAAATAAAATAATAGCTATCGATGAACAAAAAAATTTTCTGTTAGAAGAAACTCTTATTTGTTATCAATCTAATATTCAATCTATTAATTGGTATTCTTATAAAAAACAATTAATTTCGGTTATTAAAGAACTATCTAATCCTATTTATTTATTAGAAAAAAAATCCTCTATAAAAGAAATACTAAACATATTACTGAAAAATTTCTTCATTTTAAAAAATAGACGTGTAATAAAAATTTTTCAAAAAATGTTGGATTTAGCACCATCTGTTTCAAATTTAAAAAAAATATCTTCTTTTCTTAAGATAAACTACAACACTTTATGGTCAAAATTTCAAACTGAGGCTCTTACAACATTTCCTCAAATAACTCAAAGTTGTTTAACTTTCTTATTTCTTTCACAGAACTATAATCTCTTTCTCTTACCCAAAAAGCATATTATTTCATCTATGAAAAATTTTTCAGAAATAAAAGTTTTTTATAATGAATTTCTAACAGCTTGGAAAGAAAATTTATCAACATCTTTAGAAACTAAATTTTTAGACATAATTAAAGACGAAATAAACATTATTATTCGTGATCAAGAAGCACTATTACGAAGAATTTTAACAAAAACTAAAGTAGGATCAATTATTCAAAAAAACTTAAATAAAATAGATCCTAATATTTTAGAGGAAATATACTCTGATATAACTTCTAAAGAAAAAGCTCAAGCTGAAGCAGATCATGTGGAAGTTATGTCAAAATTCATTCCTTTCGGATTATGCCAATATGTTGGAGATTTAGATAGCTTTTCTAACGACAATCAAATAAAAAAACACATGACATCTTATGGTTTTTCTAATCAATTTCCTGAAACAAATCCAGTGACAGTGCTAAGACTTACCAATCACTATGTAGCTTTAATAAAAAAGCCTACTTAATAAATTCCAATCGTTATTAAAAAATATTATTCCATAATTTATGTTGATAAATAGCTTGGTAAATAAACATACCATAACCATAAGCAATTTTAGAATTTTTTTTTAAAGCTTTTTTAATAAGTGGTGTTAAATAAAAATTACTTTTAGAAATATCAAAAACAATGTTTTTACTAGTAGGTTGCACAAATTCCATATCTACATCCGGCGGCATAGTATTAATAATAATATCAAAATTATTGGCAGAAAAATTATTTAAACCACTTGTATTAACAAAACTAAATCTTTTTTCTATAACTTTTCTTTCCTTTTCATTTCTTGCAAACACAAATACTTTCAAACATCTTTTAAGTCCTTCATAAAGAATGGAAAAAGCAGAACCTCCTGAACCTAAAATAGCAACTGTTTTAAAAGTCAAATCTCCATAAATATCTTGTAAATAATCAAAAACACCTATTCCATCTGTATTATATCCTATCCACTTTTTCTTTTTAGAAATTTTAATAGTATTTACAGCTCCTATTTCTAATGCTTCTAGATTCAATTTATCTAAATACAAAACAATATCTTTTTTTAAAGGGCTAGTTACACTAAAACCTTTAAAAAAATTAAATTTTTTTGAAAAAGAAACAAAAGATCCCAATTCATCTTTATCTATAGGTATTTTTAAATATAAAGAATTGTTCAATGAATTAAAAAAATACTCATTATGAAATATATGACCAGGACTACGACTTACTCCTTTAAAATCTCCTAATAAAGCATAAACATTAGGAATACAACAAAAATTTCTATTGATTTTATACTCTTTCATCAAAGAATCTAAAGAAAGCTGACCAAATCTTTCTTTTCCGTCTAAAGCACAATACGACCAACACGAACCTAAAAAAGGCAATAATATTCTTGTCCAAGACCACTTTTTGCCAAGAATTACCATTATTAAGTTATCACTCTTTTTTAAAAAATTAATGAACAATAAAAGTTCTTCAAAAGACTTAACTACAGAAGCAATTTTATAATAAGAAACAAAATCATTTCTTATAGATGAAAAAAAACTCTGTAAATTTACAGGCTTCCAAGAAAAATTATGATAAGAAAGTATGATCTCAACATGAGGATAAAAACGTTTCATAGAAAAAATAAAATTCCTTGGTAAAAAACTTTCTAAATCAAGATAATCAGGAGAAAAAAGTGATAAAAGTTCAAAAATTACTTGGCAACGTTTTTCCTCATTCCCAACAAATGATCCTCCTAAAAAAACTGGTCTCAAAGTTAAAATAATTTTTGCTTTTGTTATTTTTTTTAGAAAAAGAAAAGCTTTGGCTGTATCTTCAACATTTCCGTCTGATAATAATTCTATAATATCTTTATGATCTTTTAATACAGAACAATCAGTTAAAGAAAAAAGATCTTTTACAAAAACAGATAAACAAAAACTCACTTTAATAAACCCTCTATCTCATCTCTAAAAAAATACATTGAAAGCTAAAAGATTATGTTTATATTGCATTTCTTATTAATTTCATATTAGCATTAAAGTAAATAAATAAAGCTATTATACTTATGCTTACTCCATTAGACTATTCATATAACGCCACAAAAAATGTTCAAACTCAAAATTTTTATTCGAATGTATTTAAAGAATGTATTTTAACAAAAAAACAATCTTCTGAACATAAAACAACTATCAAAATTAATAATTCCATTATTGGAGAAAAGTCATTAATAATCATAGCTGGACCTTGTGCTATAGAATCTTACGAACAAATGGTTAATATAGGTTTGTTTCTAAAAAAACTAGGAGTTTCAATATTGCGAGGATCTGCTTACAAACCACGAACTTCTCCTTATTCTTTTCAAGGTTTTGGTTTAGAAGCTTTAAAATGGCATAAAGAAGCTCAACTAGTTCATAAATTAATTATAGAAACAGAAATCTTAGACCCAAGAGATATAGAAACTGTTTGCCAATATGTTGACATCCTACGCATTGGAGCAAGAAATATGCAAAACTTTCCTTTGCTCAAAGAAGCTAGTTTATCTAAAAAACCCATTATTTTAAAACGCGGATTCTCTTCAACCCTTTACGAATGGCTACTTAGCGCAGAATACATTTTAAATTATGGAAATCCTCAAGTTATCTTATGTGAAAGAGGAATTCGAACCTTTGAAACAGCGCATCGTTTCACTTTGGACTTTACTGGTGCAGCAATTATAAAAAATTTCTCTCATTTACCTATCATTATAGATCCTTCTCATGCAGCAGGAAATAGAGAACTGGTTCCTAGTTTAACAAAAGCAGCTTTAAATTTAGGCGTAGATGGAGTCCTCATAGAAGTTCATGCAACTCCTGATCAATCTTTATGTGATGGGCCTCAAGCGTTATCTTTAGAAATGTTTGAAAAGTTAATAGCTGACATCAAAATGTTCCCTTCTTTATCTTATATATGAAAAAATAAATTCAAATTATACATGATAACTCATCATAAAAAAACTTTTGTACAACAAATAAATTTTGTAAAACAAGAAACTTCATCCGTGGTGATTGATGATGATATCTCGTTTCACATAAAACAAACTCTTTCTTACATTAAAGTAGAAAATTACGTTATAATTACAGATAGTAATATCCAAGAAAAAGTTTTGCCAAAAATACAAAAAGAACTTGCCTTTCTTACTCCTTTACACATCTTATCTTTTCCAGAAGGAGAAAAAAATAAAACCAACATAACAAAAAATAACTTAGAAAAATCACTTAGTAAATTATCAGTAAACAAACATACTGTTATAATTTCTATTGGTGGAGGAGTAGTTTCTGATTTAGCTGGATTTTTAGCTGCAACCTACTATCGTGGTCTGCCCCTTATTAATATTCCAACAAGCTTAATTGGAATGATTGATGCAAGTATAGGAGGCAAAGTAGGCATTAATACACCTTTTGGTAAAAATACTCTTGGTTGCATAAAACATCCTTTACTTACTCTTATTAATACCCAATTTTTAGAAACACTACCTAAAAAAGAACTTCTTAACGGAATCGTAGAAGCTTTTAAATATGCTGTAATTTCTTCTCCTCAATTATTCAATTTTATTAATACAAACCATCATTTATTGTTTCAATCTCCAATAAATATACAATATCTACAACCTTTAATTAAAATATGCTGTCAAATAAAACTTCACATTGTAGAACAAGATCCTGAAGATACTGGTTTACGCAAAATTCTCAACTTTGGACACACTACTGCTCATGCATTAGAAATTCTTTCCGAATATAAAATATCTCATGGGGAAGCAGTAGCTATCGGAATGAAAGTAGCTATTTTATTAAGCTTTCGACAAGGCTTCCTAGATTCTTCTACCACTCATAAAATTCTTTTTCTCTTAAATACTCTTTATAGAAATAGAAAATTAAATCTTTCTATTTCTTCTGTTAAAAAGGCTATGCTATTTGATAAAAAATGCATTAATCAAGATATTCAATTCGTTTTATTAAAAAATTTGGGAGAAGTTATGTCTTTTAACGGTACATATTGTTCTTCTGTACCTTCATCCTTACTCAATTCTGTTTTAGAACAAGTACTTAATGGCATTTGATGACAAAAACAATAACTATTTTTCCTTCTAAACTAAAAAGTTCCTTTCCTCTTTACGCTCCTCCATCTAAATCTCACACTATGAGAGCCTTATTACTATTATCCTTAGCTAATGGTTCTTCTAAAATAATCAATTATCTTAAAAGTAACGATACCCTAGCTATGATAGAAACATTACAAGCTAATGGATGTCATATAACAACAAATAAAAATACATTAGAAATTATAGGCAACCCTAACCAATGGAAAACGCCTCATCCTTATATTAATGCTAAAAATTCAGGACAAATATTTCGTTTTTGTACAAGTCAAGCTGCAAGATCTTCCTATCCCATAACTATTACAGGAGATCATTCCATACGTAATAATCGTCCTATCCAACCTTTGTTACAAGCCCTATCTCAATTAAATTGTACTATCACTCATTTATCTCCTCCACATCTAGTTCCCTTCGAAATCTCTGGACCTATTAATCCAGGAGAAATTTCTTTAATAGGTCAAGATTCTCAAATAATTTCTTCTCTACTTATGGTTCTACCCTTCTTAAATAAATCTAGTATCATCAATGTCGTAGAACCTGGAGAAACCCCTTGGATTGACTTAACATTATATTGGTTAAAAAAACTTGGAGCTAACATTGATCATTACAAATACACTTATTATCATATTCAAGGGAATCTCTCTTATTCTGGATTTGAAGTTAATATTCCTTCTGATTTTAGTTCTATGGCTTTTCTTATCGCTATTGCAATTACAAATAATATGTACATAGAAATAAATGATGTAGATTTTTCAGATATTCAAGGAGATAAAAAATTTATAGATCTTTTAATAACTATGGGAGCGAAAATACAAAAGAATTTTACTAAAAAATCTTTAAAAATTTTTCCTTCACTAAACTTTTTAAAAGGAGTCTCTATAGATATTAATCCATTTATAGATGCTATCCCTATCCTAGCTGTTATAGCTTGTTTTGCTAAAGGAACAACAAAAATTTACAATGGTTCTATAGCCAAAAATAAAGAATCAAATCGTTTAAAAACTATTACTCAAGAATTACTTAAAATGAATGCAAATATTCAAGAGATGGAAGATGGATTAATCATTCACACATCAAAATTATCTCCTTGTAAAACATTATATTCTCACAACGATCATAGAATAGCAATGGCTCTAATTGTTGCTTCACTGACTATTTTAGGAGAATCTTGTATAAAAAATATTTCTTGTATTAATAAAAGTTTTCCTGATTTTATAAATATTATTTCTTCTTTAGGAGGAAATGTAATAATAAAGTAAAAAAGCTAACTTTTATGCAACATATAATCTTATATGGGTTTAATTCTGTAGGTAAAACATTCTTTGGTAAAAAGCTCATAGAAAAAAACGTCTTATCTTTTATTGATACAGATCAAGTTATTGAACAACTTTTTTTAAAAAAATACAAATACTTACTTTCATGCAGAGAGATTTACCAAAAAAAAGGAGTATTATTTTTTCGAAATCTAGAAACAAAAGCTTGTCTTACTCTAAAACAATCAACTGCTTCTATTGTTGCTTTAGGAGGCGGGACTTTATTAAAAAATTTTAAATTTTTAACAACTCAAGGAAAAGGAGTTTATTTAAAATGTTCTTTTAATTTTATATATCAAAGATTACTCAAAATTGGACTTCCTTATATCTTTAAAGACTTGAATAAAAATTCTCTTAGAAAGATTTTTATACAACGATGTATGATTTATGAATCTTTTCCTAATAAACAAACCATTTACATAGACGAGTATAAGAATAACCAACAAATTCTTGAAAAATTGGAGAAAATTCTTTGGGAAACAATACCTTTGGAATAACACTAAAAATGACTACATGGGGAGAATCTCATGGAAAAGCCATTGGACTTATTTTAGATAATTTTCCATCGGGAGTTACTATTTCAGAAAAAGAACTAAATCATGATCTCTCTTTTAGAGCTCCTGGAAAAAATAAATTTATTTCTCCAAGACGAGAACAAGACAAAGCAAAAATTTTATCAGGAACTTTTCAAGGAAAAACAACTGGGGCTCCTATTTCCATTTTAATTTATAATAAAAAAGCAGATTCTCAAAAATATCATCCAATTAAAAACCTTTTAAAGCCAGGACATGCTAATTTCACATACCTAGAAAAATACCAAATTTTCGACTATAGAGGAGGAGGTAGAGCCTCAGCAAGAGAAACTGCTTGTAGAGTTATTGCCGGTTATTTTGCAAAAAAAATTCTACAAATACACAACATTCAAGTCCTCTCATATTTACATTCTTTAGGTCCTATCATTTTATCTAAACAAAATTTATCAAATCCAAAACAACTTAAAAAGAAAATACTATCTGATCCAATTTTTTGTCCTCATCCTAAAACTTCTCTAAAAATGCAAAATTATTTGTGTACTATTATTGATGAAGGAGACTCTATCGGAGGTATTATTCAAAGTTTTGTTTTTAATCTACCTCCTGGATTAGGTTCTCCAATTTATAATAAATTAAATGCTTGCTTAGCTTATGCAATAATGTCAATTCCTGGTGCTAAAGGAATTGAATTTGGATCTGGATTTTTTTCATGCAAAATGAAAGGATCCGAACACAATGACAAATTTATTTTAAAAAAAGAAAAAATTTCAACAAAAACAAACCATTCTGGTGGAATCTTAGGAGGAATTTCTACAGGAAATACCATTGATTTAAAAGTAGCTTTTAAACCAACTTCTAGCATTAAAAAGCCTCAACAAACTCTTTCTCTAAACTTAAAAGAAGCCTTATTTTTAACCCCAAAAGGATCTAAACATGATCCTTGTATTGCTATACGAGCTGTACCCGTTGTACATTCAATGATATGCTGGGTTCTTGCCGATGCAATAATTACACAAAGATGCACAAGAATTTAAAAAATAAATTGTTAAATAATACAATATAAACTAATTATTTAATTAATCATAAAAATACACAATGTGTTCAGTTTAAGGAGGAACATTATGATTAAAAAATTTTACCAAACACTAATTCCCATTTTAACTCTAAAAATTCTAATTTTTACATTAAAGTTTTCTTGTAAAGTTTTACAAAATTTAGAATTTAAAATAGAAAACTCAGAAAAAATTAAAGGAAAAAATATTTTATTAGACTCACTAATTGAATTATTATCACATTTAAAACAATCTCTTACTATCAATGAAAGTCAAGGTAAACAAGCAAAACTAACTAATAAACAACCTAAAGAAGATAAACAAATTATACAAAAATAAAAAAAAGAAACATTCTTTTCTGTTCAACGAGGTTCCTTGTTGAACAGTTTACCTATTTTCTAAATGGAAAACTCTCTTACGTAACAAATGAAGCATCTCTCCAAAAATAAAACCTAAAAAAGAAACAAGAATGCTAAAAACATCCTTAGGAAGTAAGTTATTACACAACAATCCCCGTGTTTCTAAAAGAAAAGTAGTACCTCCAAAAATAACTGATAAAAAAGCACTAAAAAAAGAAAATGAATAATTAACTAATAAAGCCCCCATAATAGGTACTAATAAACAACTAATAGAAAGCCCATAACTAAACACTACTAAAGAAATAATACTATTAAAATAAGACGCCAACAAAGCTGCTAGGACTGAAATTATTAGTGAAATAATTTTAAAAGTTATATTCTTTTCTACCTTTATAAAATCATTTACTACTAAAGAACAAATTGAATTAATTAAAGAATCTGCTGTAGAAATTATAGCTACTAGAACAGAACATCCTATAAATCCTGAAAAATAAGGATTAGTAAAAAACATCACAGCTGTCATAAATACGCTTTGTCTATTAGAAACATGTAAACCATTTTTTTTCAATAAAATTCCAAAAAGTACTGGAACAACACTCAAAGCAACTATAATTAAACCAGAAAAAATTGCTGATCTTTTTAAAATTTTTGGGGATTTCGAAGCAAAACAACGTTGAACCATATCCTGTTCTATAAATAAAAACATAAGAGGAGAAAAGAACCATGCAAGTAAAGATTTATAAGAAATTACATTTTCTGAATTAATAGGTAATAAATCTTGAAAACTCAAAGATTGAGAATGAAATACTAAACATCCACAAAAAACTAAAGCTAAAATTAAAAAAGTTGCTTGAATAATATCTGTATTTACAACTGCTCTCAATCCACCTAAGCTAGTATAAAATATAATTATACTCCAAAGAAAAATAATCCAAAATGGACTTACAAAACCTAAAGTAAATAAAAATTTTCTCGATGCAACTACTTGTGCTATAAGAATTAAAAACAAAGTGATAATAGATAAACTAGATGAAAATTTTTTTAAAAATTTCGAGGAATAACTTTTCTCTAAAAATTCAGAAATTGTCAAAAAAGAAAATTTAGCCAACTTTTTTCCTGGGCCACATCCTAAAAAAATTAAACCTAAAGAAAGACCTAAAGGATATAACAAAGCTAACACACCAAAGTGATAAGCCTCTTCCGAAGAACCTAAAATGCTAGCTCCTCCTACTTGAGTAGCTACAAAACTCATCATTAAAGGAAAAAAAGAAAGATTTTTTCCAGCTAAAAAATAATCTTCTTTTGAAGAGAACTTCTTACTACTTTTATGTCCAATCCAAAAAGAAATACATTGAATCAATAATAATGTCAGTAAAAAAACTGAATTATTCATATTTTCTCTCAATAATTATTTTTAAAATCAAATTTTTCTTTTTCACAAAAAATAATATTTTTTTACAAAAAAAAAATCAAATTATTTTTAATAAAAATTGATTAAAAAATAATAATTAAAATAAATTAAATTTTAATTAATAAATAATAAAATAGGAAAATTATGCTAGATAAATTATTTTCTTTATTTCAAAAAAAAACAGCATTAATGGTTTTACAAGAAATTATTGGTTTAGTTGAAAAACTACTATGCTTTTTTGAAGAAGATTATCTTAAAAATGGTCATAACGACAGAAATGCTGCTATCGATGCTCTTGTAGAACTTTTAGAATCTTTTAAAACAAAAACTTATGAAACATCAGCTCAAAAAACTTCAAAATAAAGTAATATAAATAATTACTATTTATATCAACATTCTCCCCTAAACTTTATCTTTCTAGCTCTTTGTGCTCTCCTTACACAAGGAGCTAGTTTTTATTGAAGAGCCATTAATAAACAACCAGCTGCTATAATTTTCAATGATAACATCTCCTCATCACAACAACATTGCAATAAAAATGGAACTTTCCTAGGATGTTCAATTAAAGCAAAAATTTCCATAATTTTTACTTTTTCTTGCCAAGAACAAAGATAATACATTTTTTCTAATTCATTAACGCTTTCATCATCCCTTAATAAACAAACTTGAGATAAAATAGCTTCTAGACGAGTTGTCTTAGAAGGATTATTCTTTAAAGCAGAAAGCAACTTTAATACTTCATTGGGCTTGTCTTCCCAAAAGACATTTAATAAATAGCTAAATCCTTGTTTCCAGGTATATTCAAAAAATAAAGACAGTAGTTCATTTTGACAAGAAGAATTAGATACAGTAAGTAAATGAAAAAGAATCATACTTACATGAAAGTTGTCAAAATTTTCAGTATAATTCTGATATCCATTTTTTTGAGTAAAAAGCAATTCTGTACCCTTTGTCATAGGATTTTCTATATTTTTTTTCAAAAAATCACTTAAAATGTTCACTGCTTCTTCTACTCTTTCTTGTCTTAACAATAATAAAATAGATAAATCTACTTTTGCTTGCTCGTCATTAATTTCTAATAAAAATTTTTTTGCTAAAGAAACTCCTTTTTCTCCTAAAGAAATTAATATACCAGAAGCCTCTCTAATAATTAAGGTATCATAAGAAGAAAGAGCTAATTCAAAAAAAGATTCTCCTTCTAAATAATTATTCAGTAATAGCAACTTTGCCGCTAAACATCTTGTTCTAATTGGATATTTTTGATCTAAAAACTTTGTGCCAATAATAAATAACTCTTCAACTGATAGAAAATCTCTACCTAAAGATATTAAACAATCAAGTATGGACTGTTGAACTTCTGAACAAGAATTTTCAATTACTTGTAACAAAAAATCTTTATACTCCAACAAATTATATGCACGAACTAATTCACAAATTACTAATATACTTTGGGCATCCACAGTATCTTTATCAAATAAAAAACAAAAATCTTGTTGATTCTGCATAGCTACTAAAGAACGTATTGCAGCTCTTTTTTCAATACTACTTGCATAACGATCTCTTATAAGATTAAAAAGAGTTGCTTTCTCAGATGAAATCTTTAGTTTACCAATAATATCTAAAACTTCTAGTTTAACTAATAAAGAAAGATTCTTTTTATTAAGTAAGCAAGAAATTTGCTTTTTTAAATTAGGGGTCGCATAATGTTCAGCCATTCTAACAGATAATATTTGAATCAATACATCATCATCTTGCATAGCCTGTAAAATATATTTTTCGGCTTTAAGATCATTTGAATAAACTGCTGAACAAAGACTAAATAAACGAACCAAACCTGAAGAATGAAAACTTCCCTTTTTAAGAATACCCCAACAAAAATCTTCAAGAAGGTTTCTATCATATAATTCATCATAAGAAAATCTTTCGCAACCTTCTCTCCATAATTGAATCCATTCTTCTTCTCTTCCCAAAGAAATATAAATCTTTAAAGCTAAAGAAAAAATATTAAAAGATTTATCCTCTTTTAATAAATTTTGGATCTCTAAAAATGCCCCATCAAAATCCTCTATAATTAACTGATTTTGAATTTTCTTTATTCCTTTTATAGGAGATTTTAAAAGTTCTCCATTAACAAATATGGGAAAAAATAAAAAAAAAACAAAACACTTAATCATCTGTATCTTTTTTAATTCATATATAAATGTTATCAGATAATAGAATCAAACTTTCTCCCTCCTAAAAGATGCAAATGCAAATGAAAAATTTCTTGCCCACCTTGTTTTCCATTATTTATCATTACTTTATAGCCATCGGCTATAGAAAATCTTTCAGCCATTTTCTGAATAATACTAAATGCTTCAGAAATCAAGTATAATTCTTCCGAAGGAACAGCATGAATACAAGAAAAATGTTTTTTAGGAATAATCAATAAATGAACAGGAGCTCTAGGAAACTTATCATGAATAACTATAAAATTTGAATTCTCAAAAACAAAATCACAAGGAATATCTTTCCTAATAATTTTTTCAAAAATTGTCGTCATAAGAAATTCCTTTCATACTTAACGTTAACTTTAATGCTTGAAGAGCTGCTTCTTTTGTTTGCCAAACAGAAATAAATAATCCCTTGTGACAAAAAACAGCTCCTCGAATACCTGATTTTTTGCACAAGTCCTTACCTAATAATCCGGACCAAGATCCAGGAAATGGAACTCTTACTTTCATCCTTTCTTTAAAATTAGGAGGAATACCTCTAAGAACCCATAGACCGTCACAAGGAAATAAAATAAAAAGACCAGGATGAAACTCTCCTCCTAAACTAAAAAAATTTTCTAACCATGATAAAGGCTTATCAAACTCTAATAGCAAAGAAGATTTTTCCATTTCCATAGCAACAATTTTTTTACATTCCTGGTTATAAAAAAACTGAATTCGAAGCTTTTTTAAAAGATTAAGAGTAAAATCTATAGCCTCATTAAATGCTTTAACTAACTCATTTTTTTCTTCTTCAGGAACATTGTAAATTTTTATAATATCAGAAAAAGAACAAAATCCTTCTTCAGAGAAAAAACGTCCATTATCTTGATCATCAACACCTTTTACTAAAGCAGAATTGAGAAACTTATATTCTTCCTGAGATATAATCTGCTCGTCTCTTAAATAAGAAAGAATCATTCCAGCACTACTTAAATTCCCTACATAAGATGATTGATGATGATCAAACATTTTTTTTTCAGGGTTATATTCTCCTCCAACATCACATACATACTCACACGAAGCAAGTACTTCTGGATCACGTGACCGATAAATTTTATCTCGATCTACCAAATTATACATAATTAATAATCCACATGCCGTTACTTCATCAGCATGAAAAGAACCATCGTGAACTCCTACACTTCGCAGCTGCTTCACAAACGTCTCCTTAAAAATAAAAGATCACAAAAGAAATTATAGTACTATTCAAAGATAAAAAAGAACTATTGATTTAACACAAAATTAAAGAATTATGAAAATCAATCCAAGTCTAGGAGAGAATAAAAAATATACTTAGAAAAAAGTTTGACTTATTCATAAAAAAAAATGATAGATTAAAAATTAAAAAATAATAAGGGCCTAAAATGCATTGGCTTTATTCTTCTTCACATGACTTAATAACCAAAGACGGATTTATTTCTTCTCATCCCGAAAAAATATCCCAAAGGTCCAAAAAAGCTAAAGTAACTATTACAAAAGTTGAACCTTTTTTTCTTGGATATGAAGTTCCAAAATCACTAATCCAATTTAACATAAAAAGCACATTAGCTCAACTAGGTGTTGACGGAACATTAAATGATATTCTTTTAGATAAAAATAACAAAATTATAGAAGTAGAAGTTATTTTTACTTCATATGGAAAATTAGGTCAAAAAGTACTAAATTCTCTCTCTATTGGACAGTTTATAGGAAAATTATTTGTTAAAGATGATCGTCGACTTATAAAAACACCTTATTACTTAGAAAGAATGTTTCATCATGTAGACCGTTATGGAGATCCTTTACTAAGATTTGGAGAAGATAACAAACATACTTTTAGAATGAAAATTGAACAAGATAGATTAATTGGATATCTTTCCCTAAAAGAAGGAGCCTTAAGTTATCACAAAGAAATTTTTGGTTTTATTCCACTAATAGCAAAAACTTTAACTAAAAATACTTCCGTCAGATCTTTATTAAAATTATATCAATATCAAGATACCTCTCTTCCTCATTTTCCAAACTCTAAAAATGACATTCTTCTAGTTTCTACTTCTCCTTTACATATTCGTACTGTTTTTGCTCGTGTTGTTTCAGAATTACTTCCAAAAAATTTAAAACATACTTCTGCTAATATTTTACAACCAAATACAAAAAGTACAGGAGATGTTTATGAAATTTTTGGAGAATCAAATCAGGAAATCAATACAATTCCTTTAGAATTCTATTCTCTAGAACCTCATAAAGAACATGTATTTTTTAAATACAGGGATCTTTTACAACAAGCTTTAGAAAAAGATGAAGTTGTATTTAACATCTTTTCTACAGCTCCTAAAAATGCAAAAGCTACAACTTTTATTACTAAAGGAAGTCAAATTTCTAAACTTAATGAATCAGATTGGATCTCTTCTCCCCTTTTTGATAAAGAAATTAAAAATTATTTATATCAATCAAATGAAAAAGAGAAAATTAAAAATTATATTCAAAAACAACCTTGCTATCCTTTTCTTCAAGCTATGGAAAGAAATGAGATCAATAGTCAAGGAATTTTATTCACAAAATATTTTCCTTCAACTTTACTAAAAAGCATGCTCTTATCTTATTATGTTCAATCTTGCTTAATGCAAATCTATTTTCAAATACCTTCTTGTTCCCATGACCAATTTTTCTCTTCACTGGATAGATCATTACTTTTAGATTTAAGTACCTTTAATATTCCTGTATTTTGGGCAGATAAAAAAACTAATCGTATTTTAAAATATGTAAAAAGAACAAATAAATTTTCAGGAATGTTTGTTCCTCCAAAATATGAACATGAATTTAAACAAGCTTGTTTTTTTGGTATTTATGGATCAAATCTTATCAAAGGTAATTTTGAAAAAGAATTACAATCTTTATTAAAAGAGATAATAAAGTTAAAAGAAACCTCAACTCATCCAATATTAAATAAAAAGACACCTATAGCTTTAGTTACTGGAGGAGGTCCAGGAGCAATGGAAATGGGAAACAGAATTGCTAAAAATCTTAATATTCTGTCTTGTGCTAATATTGTTGATTTTGAAAACCCTCAAGATAAAACTTCTTTTCAAACCATAAATCCTTATATTGATGCTAAGATGACTTATAGATTAGAAAATCTTATAGAAAGACAAGAACATTTTTACTTAGATTTTCCTATTTTTGTTATGGGAGGAATAGGAACCGATTTTGAGTTAGCTTTAGAAGAAGTTAATCTAAAAGTAGGAAGTCGAGCTCGTGTTCCCATTTTACTTTTTGGAACAAAAGAATATTGGATAAAAAAAATAACAACCCGCTTTCAATGTAACATGCAATATAAAACCATATTAGGATCTGAATGGATCAGTAATGCATTCTTTTGCATACAAACAGCAAAACAAGGCCTAATGATTTACAAGAAATTTCTATTAGGAGAACTTATTATTGGTTCTCAAGGAAAAATTTATAAAAATGGTTTTGTTTTTTCTTCAGAATTAAACTGATTAGAAAGTAAATCACTAATTTTTAAACAAATCTTATAATTTACATTATTATTCCTATTCATTGTATTAATAGAATTAAGATTTAAATGTATTTCTTTAATAAGAGGTTTTATAATTAAAGAAATAATCCAACACCAATCTTTAAAAGGAATTTCTTTAAAAGAATAATAATGTACTACAGTTGAAGCAAATAATCTCCAATATTCCCACAAAGAATCTTCCTCTAAATCTAAACAAAAAAAAGAAAAAATCTCTTTAAACATTAAAAAAGAAAATGAAATTTTATATTCTAAAATACAATAATTAGATAGCTTATCTACAGCATCCCTTAATGGATGTTCTAATAAAAATATTTGAGGTTTTTTTGACATAAAAAATCTTAACTTAACGGCAATAAAAAGAGCTTTTAGCTCTTTTTATTGCTACAAACAATTAATTTAATTTTTATCCATCTGAAGAATCATCAGAAACTTGTCCATCATCTTCATCTGTTGGTCTTTGAGTATTACCTCTACCAAGCAATTGTAATTTATATCCTAATGGTAATCCAGTCATTCCAGGACTTTGAAGCCGTGATTTAAGACTGTGTCCCTTACCACCAGTAGATATCAATGATGTATAGCTACCACTCATAGCTTGTGGTTGTTCAGTCACAACAGCAGTTAGAGGAATGCTTGCTGGATCTTCATCTTTTTCTCCTTTCTTACAACAAGGAGAAGGAGCGCATCCACCACAACAAGAGGAGGAACTTTCTACTGAAATATCTGGTAACGGCTGTTCTGTTTTTGTATTGTTAAAGTAATCCCACCAACGATGATAACGAGAATTCAAAGCCCTTCTCAACAAAGCTAAACTTCTTCTTTGCATTTCCAAACTTATTTTAGGCAAAGCTTTCCCAACACTACAATCAAAAGCAAGTTTAATCAAATTATCTTTTGGCGTTAATACAACACCATGTTCTTTTAATATTGCTAAAAGAACTCCTAAAACCATAATAGGATCTAATTCCATACCAGGAGTTAAATTCATATTTGCAGCTATTGTAGCACACAACATTGCATATATTCTTCTCATAGCTCCTTTACTAGAAAAATCTTCATCTCCTGTAGGAAGAACTAATAGCCAAGAAGCTACCAACTCTAAAGTAAGATTTTCTCCTAAAAACATGCATTCAGAAACCTGTTCTACAGCATTTTGTCTTTTTCTATACAATGACCAATGCTTCCAAATAGGATCTACTAGTTGCTTTTCATAAAGTATAGTGGCAGCTTCAGTTGCTATCCTCATTACATTTACTGCTTCCAATAGAGGAGCTACACCAATCCAAGGAGTAGAAGGAATATCGAAAAATCCTTGTTTAAGTTCCAATACCTCTTCTCTACTTAACATAGTACTAGGAGTAAAATGCGGATTTTGAATATGCAAATACAAGTTTGCTAACCATCCTGGAACATATGTTGTTAGCTCTTTTTCAAGGTCGTCATAACTAGTAGTACACTCTTGGCTAATAAGATATTTATCCAATCTTTCATATTCAGTGCTCTTAGAAACACATCTAGAACAGCAACAACATAACCATCTACACAAGAAAGTAGTAAAACATGTAGCTGGAATATTACATTGTTTATCTCCCCAACATTGTATTGAAAAAGAATCTCCTTCAGAAAGCCCATACTCAGCAGCTATACTTCTAGACTCTTCTAATTTTCTCTTTTGAAAAATACTATTAACTGTAGCTTCTAATCTTCTTTCTAAAGGATCTTTTTCTTTAGATCCTCCACGCCTAAGGTCTACTAAATTCTCTGATCTTAATCTTTCTCCTAATAAACCTTTAGATCCAAAGCCATCAGGCGTATCTTCAAGACTTGGAGCATTATCTTCTCCACCGCTAAATGTACTGTCTTGCCATAGAAGACTAGGTACCTTCTTTTTCGCTCCTCCTACAGAAGGACCCGTTCCACCTAACAGATCTTTTTTTCCAGAGCCATCACCTGAAGCAGTATATAAATCCGGATCTTTTGGAGTTTTACCTACTGGCGTTGCCATAATATTTCCCTTTATTATTTATTCTTTTAAAAATTAATGCATTATAAAAAAATCATGCCTAATTATTTTACTTTTTATAAAAAATAAAAAGAAAATAAAAATTAAATAAAATAAATTATTTATATAATAAAACCTTTTATTTTAAAAGCCATATGTCACCTTAAATCCCCCATAACTAGACTTCTGTTTAATAAATTGACCTTCTTTAGAA
The DNA here is from genome assembly GCA_963558895.1 of uncultured Chlamydiaceae bacterium. Lineage (GTDB taxonomy): Bacteria > Chlamydiota > Chlamydiia > Chlamydiales > Chlamydiaceae > CAUWIK01. The sequence continues at coordinate 228,039 of CAUWIK010000001.1, forward strand.
AATCCCTGATGAATCTCTAAAAATGCCCTAAATTTTCTTCCTGCATCTCTAAATCTTCCCCATTCCATTCCTAATGCATAATTCTGATCTATATGAAAATTATGCTCTTCCCAAAGACGAAAATCCATAGCCAAAAATGGTTGGGAATATAATATTTTTTCTCGATTTACACAACCGCAAAATCTGAGTTCTACACCACCTTCCATATACCAAGGTTTTTCTGGAAATGATTTATCCCTACTATAAATATAACCAACACCTCCATACAACCGACAATGACGATTGTAATAATAAGAAAAAAACACATCAACAGCTTCATCACTAAGATTATATCTAGGATAGTCAGGATGAGTCAGAAGAAATTCATCACCTAAATGCGAAGATAAATGCCACAATCTAAAACGCCAGCTCCACTGTCTTACAGCATAAGTTATCATCCCAGCTACAAAAAAATCCGTGTTTACTAAACAAGACTCAACATGATCTAGATCAAAAACAGAAAAAATTCCTGCTTGAATACCAATATCTAAATCTCCTTTCCAAGAAAAAACATCTAAAAATCTTGCAATAATAAAATCATTTCCAAAAGATACTGCTGCTACATGTTCTCCAACTACATCATCCTTTAGCCTTAAACAAGCACTGTTAGTAATCTGTCTTGGATCAGCAATAAATGGAGAAAACAATACTGTATTTTGAGGCAAAATTATTATTCGAGAGCAAGACAAACAAGCTCTATAATTTTTTTTAGAAAAAAAATTAAAATTCTTTCTTATATTTTGAGAATTACAAAAAGCCTTTTCACAAAATTCCTCCATTGTATTTGTTTGTAAGATAACTTTACAAATACCAGGAATTGTCCTAACAAAAATAACAATACTATCAGATATCCGACAATCATTAGGCATATTAAATAAATAGGCTGTTCTTTTAATAATTAAAACTTTAGGTAAAAATTCATAGTAATGCATATCTAGCAAAGCTTGAACATACCCAGTAAAATATTGATCATCTTCAGTAAAAACTAATCTTTCTGGAATTTGATCGCTACAAACAAAAGACTCATTTTCTATACAAGAAGGACAAGGAGAAAAATTTTCTCTAGCAAAGCTTTTAAAAGAAATAAGAATAAATAACACTAAAAAAATAAGTACTTTTTTTTTCATATTAGCAACTTTTACACATTCTTATCGAAATTCGAAATAAACAAAGCAACAATTATAAGTTATTAATTACTTAACTAAATACAGGACTCTTATTTACAAAAATAGAAAAAAGTAAAAATATGAAAAAAATTTTAAAATAAAAAAACTCAAAGATAAACTTTTTTAAAAAATCTGATTTTTTAATTGATTCCTTCTATAGATAAGCCATAAAGACTATTCATTCTAAATCAGATATTTTTTCTAAAGAAGAAGATATATTCGGATCATATATTACAGAAACCAAAACAGGTTCTGAAAGATCTGAATTCTCTCTAAACACATTTGAACGTATCCAAGATAACATTGCTGACACAACAGAAGATATCCTACTCAATACACTTCTTATTCTACCTCCTACATTACTTAGATTTGTAGTTATTCTTCCTAATAAACCATTTTTAACATTTGATCTAGAATGAGTTCTTCTAGAAAACATATCTCTTTGCATTTTTTTAGTTTCATCAGCATAAGCAAATCTATTATTAACATTAGATTTGGCATTAGAATTTAAATCATTTTTTTTCGTATTTAAAGAAGATAATTTAGCATAAATTCCTTCTGCTTGTTCAAAAGTTCTAGTTTCTCCTGAATCTGGTTCAATAAAAAAATCCACATTAGATTGAACTTTAGACCCCTCTTCCTCATTTCTTTCTGTATTGTTCTTAGTCTCTTGATCTAAGTCATCCTCTTCATCCTCTTCGTTCTCATCTTCAAAGTCTTCATCACTATAAGGATCCAAATATTTCTCTACTTCCCTCACCTGCACTGTGGAACTAAAACCAACTTTTTTCAAAGAACTTGAAGCATTTTCTCCACTTTTTTTAAGAATAGATTTTACAGTTGCACTAGACTTTGCAGTAGTTTTTAAAACAGATGAAGATAAATTTAATTTACTAGCGGAAGATGAAGACATATCTTGAGAAATTCCTTTAATATCTTCTCCTTCTGGAATTGTAGGAAAACTCATAATCACACCTAAAATATCAATAAAAAATAACTAAAACCTATTTAAATTAATCAATTTATTAACAAAATAATGTCAAATAAAATATATTTATAAAAACCTTTCAGTTCTCATAAATTTTATTTAAACAATATTCGAATCTTTTACAAGATTTAATTTCAAATAATTTGCAAAGCAGTTTCCAACTTTATTAGCTAAATCCTTTAATTTTTTACTTGTTCTTTTTAAAGAATTGTCATAAGAATGAAAAGTCTTTTTCTCAAAAAACGCTCTAAATCTGAAGCAACATTTTTTAAAAATACTTTCTACTTTTTGTTTAGAAAAGATTAATCCACATTTCTTCTCAGAAATTTTAAGATTTATAAAGGGAGACTTAGATTGACTCATATAAAAATTAATAGAGGAAGATATATCAAAAATTCTTTTTTTTTGATTATTGGACAAAAAAATATTATCTTTCTTAACATCTGGCAAGCTACTTCTCAAAAAATTTTCTTGAATTCTATTAGCTTGTTCAAGATTCTGTTTTAGTAATTTGTCTTTGCTTTCATAAAACTGCTTAGCTTCTATAAAAGCTTCTAAAGAATCATCATATAAAATTTCTGAAGAAAATAAATTTGAACTTTTACCAACGGTAAAAATTTCTCTTTCAACAAGTTTTTTAATTTTCTCATTATTTTGCTTTATAAAATCACTATCTTCGCAAACAGATTCTACAGGAAAAATAGTTAAAGACCTCTGCTTTTCCAAATTTATTCCTTTAGCAGACAACTGTTTTTTCTTTCGTTTTAATGAATTTCCTTTTATTTTTTTATTTTTTATAAAAAATGATAAGTTATTTTTTATTGGAGGAATGTTCATAATAATTTTTATTTTAATCTTATAAAAATTATACAATATAAAATTAATTTTTTAAAAAAAACTTTATCTTTATTAAAAATTAATAAATCTAAGATTAATAAGAATTTATTTTCATTGAAAAAAATAATTAAACTGATAAAATAATAAATTTATTTATGTCTTTTGGTTTCAATGGTCAAAAGGAATGCCATTTTTTATAACTTTTCAAATAACTATTTATTTGACGAGTTACAAAAAATTAAAGAAAACTTTATAAAGGAATATCCTCATAAACAACTTATTGATCTTTCTATCGGGGATACATCTCAGCCACTTTCCAAAAACATCATTAATGCTATTCAAAATAGTTCCATTAAACAAGGAAAATTAGAAACTTATTCTGGATATGGTCCTGTTTCAGGACAGTTATCTTTAAGACAAAAAATAGTGAAATATTTCTATAGTAAAACAAATATTCATCCCGATGACATTTTTATTTCAGATGGAGCTAAACCCGCTTTTGATCGACTGCATCGCTTCTTTGGATCAAATATCTCTGTTTCCCTACCAGACCCTGCTTATCCCGCTTACAAAGATATTTGCATAGCCAATGGAGTTTCTTCTATCACCTTGCTTCCTTGTTCTGAAAAGTACGATTTCTTTCCTGATATTGAGGCAATTCCTAGAACAGATATTATTCATTTATGTTCTCCCAATAATCCTACTGGAACAGTTGTAACTAGAAAATATTTGCAACAACTAGTAAACACAGCTCTTAAAAATCAATCTATCATTATTTTCGATGCTGTTTATTCTGCTTTTATTACCTCTTCAACTTTTCCTCGTTCAATTTTTGAAATCCCTGGAGCAGAAAAATGTGCTATAGAAGTTAATTCCTTATCAAAATCAGCAGGATTTTCTGGATTACGATTAGGATGGATTGTAATAAGTGATAAACTATGCTATGATAATCAAGAAACGATTAAATCTAATTGGAAACGATTAAACTCTTCTATTTTTAACGGAGCTTCTTCAATCATACAAAATGCAGCTGAAGCTGCATTAACAAATGAAAAGTATGATTTAAATGAAACTATAAAAGTTTATAAAAATAATGCTCTAATGCTGAAAAAAACATTGCTAGAACAAGGAATAACTACATATGGAGGTGAACAATCTCCTTATCTTTGGATAAAATTAAAAGGACTAACTTCTAAAGAAGCCTTTAATTATTTTCTAAACGAATTCAATATTCTAACATCTCCTGGTTCTGGATTTGGACCAAGTGGTGAAGGTTATCTAAGATTATCTGGACTAGCTAGTCAAGCTAGTATTTTATCTTCTATTGAACGAATAAATCGCCCTACAGCTTAAATAAAAAGGTACTATATGAAATTAAAAAAAAATATAAAAATCACTTTATGTTTAATTACCTTTTTTACTGGAATTGTTTTATTTTTTACATCATATTATAAAAATCAACACGAAGTTCCTTCGATAGGAATCTTTCTTTCTTCTAATCATCCCAATTACCAAGAATGTGTAAATCAATTTTGTAGTTCTCAAAAGCTATCTTCTTATCCTAAAATTATTCTAAGTGCTGAAGGATCATTAAAAAAAGCAAGAAAAATAGCTAAATTCTTTCATTCTAAAAGCAAAATTAAAACAATATTTACTGTAGGAGCTTTGTCTACAAAAACTCTATCTCAAATAGAAACTCATAAACCTATTGTCTTTTCAGCGATTCAAAATGCTTCTTTTCTTTCTCTGTACAAAAGATGTACTAATATTTATGGTATAGAAGATCGACTTAATGTAGATCAATTAGTTTTTATTAGTAAAGCCATCAACGAACAATTAAATACTTGTTTGTGCATTTACTCAGATGAACAAGAATTCTCAAAAAACTTTAGAAATGAAATAAAAAACCATTGTTCAAATTCTGGAATTAACTTTGAAGAAGTTACTATTAATTCTCCTCTACTTTCAGAAAAACTGAAATCTTTAAAACAAAAAAATCATATTATATACATTCCTTTAGAGCCATTTGATGAAGCCCTTTTAAAAAATATAATAAATGTCGCAAATGATCAGCGCATTCCCATTATTACTACTGATCCTTCCTTAATAACTAAAGGTATTTGCGCTAGCTGTAATATAGATTATAAAAAGTCTGGAGAAATAGCAGCTATTATTATGGAACAAATTCTAAGTTCAGAAGATAACAAAGAAGAAAAAATAGCTGAAATTTCTTTCCCTCTTCTACCTCAATATATTACTTTCAATGAAGAAATTGTAGAAAAATTAAACATAAAATTAGATAAAAAAGATAAAAAACAAATTAGATTTTTATCAAAAACAGCTAAAGAATGATTATTTTTTTAAATTATTAGAAGAAAATGAGAAAAATTCTTAGAAAAATTTTTATTGCCCTTCCTTTATTATTACTCTCTTGCATGTTTGCAACTAAAGATAATGCTCCTTACATACCTTCTATTGATATTGATAAACTTTCAGGAACATGGTTTGAAATAGCTAGAAAACCAAATCCTTATCAGGAAAACTGCAATGTGTGTTGGATACAATATACAGTCGTTTTAAATAAATATTCCATTCCTACTTTAAATATTACAAAATCATTCGTATCTGTTAATAATGAACTAAAACAAATATCTGGTAACGGGAAAATTTATGATTCAGGTTATAACAGAAGATTCCTTGTTTCTTTCTCTTATCTTCAAGATCTAAAAAATTTATTTTCTCAATACAACTATGTTATTTACTACATAGATGAACAATACTCTAAAGCTATTATAGGCTCTCCCAATCATAAATACTTATGGATTCTCTCTAAAGATCCATTGATTCCTAATGAAGAACTACAATTTTTACTTAATATAGCTAATGATTATCAATTCAATACTTATGATATTATTTACGATCAATGGAATTCAAAAAATTATCAAGAAGTTTTAAAAATATTAAAAACTGAATAATTTTTCTCTCTTTATCTTAATCAAAAAGATATCCTTGCTTTTCTAATTTTTCAGTATCTAAAGATCCTTCTCTCTGAAATATTTTCAAATTTCCTGGTAATGAAAATTTTTTATACTTAGAGGTACTTCCAGAAACTAAAATAACCTCATTTTGTTTAATCTGAAAATATTTTGAGAGGACACGTACAATGGCCATATTAGCTTTATTATTCTCTGGAGCTTCTACTACTCTAACCCGAATTAGATCTTCAGAATAAGAAACGTAAGATACTTTATTTTCTCTAGCTTTTGGTGTAACAATAACTGTAACTAACCATCTTTTTTGCATCATTTTATAAAACAAATAACAATATTGTATTATCAAAATATAAAGCTATTTACTAAAAAAACAATTTCTTTTTCCTCTAGCTTCTTCTATCCATTCAGCTAAAATAGAACAACAAGCACTTAATGTCCAAGAATGATCTAAAACAACAGAAGAAAAACCAGGTCCAACAATATCAAACCTCATATCATAATCTTTTAAAGTCTTACAAATAGTAAGACTATCCAACTCTATAAAAGGCTGGCTACTTACAAAAAGAACTGTTCCTGGATTAGATATTTTTGAAGCCCAAAAAGGTAATAATTCCTTTAACGACTCTCCTACTTTTTCTTTTCTGTTCTTAATATCTATTGTCATAAAACTAACAGAAATTCTAGATGCCCAGTCCTCAGGAAGTTTCATTTGCTTCCAAACAAACTCTGCGACATCTCTTTCATTTTTAGGTAATTGATTATTATAAGCCCAATCTTCAGAAATTGGATAAGGATTAAAAGATGGATTTATAAAATCTTCTTCATCTTCTTGATTTTTATAAAGCTTTCTCTCTCCAGATAAAAATACAAGGTGTCTAAAACGTACTCCTCTTTCCCATTCTTGTTTTAAAAACCACAAACGTCTTCTAATTGACGGCAAAGTTCCTCCCAATATAACTGCATAATCATAAGTAGCCAAACATGAAGGAACTATTTGTGTCATATGCAACATTGATAAAGCATTATAAAAAGCATGCATATCTTTACAATGACAAGATACAGGCCAAATGCCATCCTTTTTATTTTGTTCTAAAACAACCCAAGAACGAGTCATTTTAATAATATTTTCCCAAGAACCTGTTGTTTTTATTCCGCATAACTTTAAAACATCCAATAACCCTTCCGAAGGACCTCCTCTAACATTTTCTAAAGGATGTTCTGTAAAATGTATACTTTGTGCTCCATAAGCATCCAGAGAAACATTAGTAAAAATTGTCAAATATAATACGTATATAAATACTTTTCTTACAAAACTCTTCATTTCAGCCTCTCTTTATTTTCGCACTTAAATTATACTTTTTCACTTTATCTGTTTTTTATATTATTTTTTAAAATTATATACCCAATTTGCAATAGCTTCACAACAAACTCCTAACCCTCTTTCTGTATTTAAAAAAGACATAGAAAATCCAGGTCCTACTGTATCAAAAATAAATTTAGTATAATAAAATTCTCTACAAATAACTAAATTATCTAATCCAATATAAGGCTGGCTACTAACAAACAATACTTTTCCAGGATTAGGATTCATAGATAACCAAGCTTGCAAAGAATCTTTTCTTGATGAAAACTTACCTCCTTCTTTACTCTTAGCTTCTATAAAAGAAACTTTCATTTTCTCAGATTCCCATTCTTCTGGACGTTCCATTTGAGACCAAACAAACTCTGCTATTTCTTTTTCATTTTTTGGTAAAAATCCTTCAAAAGACCATGCTGGACTAACTATATAACCAACAAAATTTGGCTCTAAGAGCAAAGTTTGATCTTCTAATGCCTCAGATCTGACACGATCACTTGTTACAAATACAATTTCTTTAAATCTTACTCCTCTATCCCATTCTTGCTTTAAAAAAAATAAACGACTTCTCATTGAAGTTAATGTTCCTCCTAGAATAACTGCATAATCATAAGTAGCATAATAAGAAGGAATTACCTGAGTAGAATGAAGAGCTGATAAAATATTGTACAATTCATGAGTAGATCGTTTAAGACAAGGTGAAGGCCATATTCCGTTTTTCTTATCTTCTATAGAAACAAACCATTCTTTTGCAATTTTCAAAATACTCTCCCAAGTTTTTGGACTATTAGTACTACAAAATTCAAAAAAATCTATTAAAGCTTCTGAAGGAGCTCCTCTAGAATCTCTTAAAGGCATTGGTTTGTTATCAAGTTTTGAGATTCCATAAAGGGAATTGTGAACTAAACTGATGAAAAAAAATAATCCAAAAATAAAAAAACGATATTCCCTTCTCATAACCTCTCCCGATACAACTAGTATTTATTCACAAGCTAACAAAAACTATCCTTAAAAAACAATAATGATATTCAAGAAAAAAATTTAAAAAACTCATTATCAAAAGAAAAATTGCAAAAATAAAGTTTATAAATAAATCATATAGTAGAAATAAGTTAAGATTTCTGTTACATTTCATTAACAATAATAACAATCATATAAAATGATCTATGAAAGCTTCTCAACTTTTTTTTAAAACAGTCAAAAATTCTAATCAAAATGCAGAAACTATTTCCCAAGAACTTTTCGAAAAATCTGGTTATATACAAAAATTAAGCAAAGGACTATTTATCTATGCTCCTCTCATGTGGAAAGTTGTCAAAAACATAAGTCAAATAATTAGAGAAGAACTAGATAAAATAGGAGGGCAAGAAATCTCTATGCCTTTATTACAACCAAGAGAACTTTGGGAAGAAACAGATCGTTGGAATGCTTTTACTAAAGAAAACCTCCTTTATACTCTATCTGATAGAGAAAATCGCCAATTTTGCGTAGCTCCTACTCATGAAGAAGTCGTGTGTTTTTTTGTTTCTCAATGGTTATCTAGTTACAAACAACTTCCTCTTCATCTTTATCAAATTAGTGAAAAATTTCGTAATGAAATTCGACCAAGATTTGGCTTAATACGAACTCGAGAATTTATTATGCAAGATAGTTATACTTTTTCAACTACAGAAGCAATGATGAACGAGCAATACAATAATTTAAAAGAAGCTTACACTAAAATATTTAACCGTATCAATTTAAAATTTGTTATTGTCGAGGCTGATGGAGGAAAAATAGGTAAAAGTAAATCAGAAGAATTTCAAGCTTTAGCTAATATTGGAGAAGATCTTATTTTATACTGTGGGTCTTATGGAGTCAATGTTGAAGCTGCAATATCCATACCCCCTTCTTTTGAATATGAAAAACATTTTAAACCTATTACGGAAGTTTCTACTCCCAATGTAACTACTATAGAAAACTTATCTCAATTTTTTTCTACAGTACCTCAAATGATTCTAAAAACTTTAATTTATAAACTTGTTTATACAAACGAAATAAAATTTATTGCTGTAGGAATTAGAGGTGATAGACAATTAAATCCCTTAAAAATTCAAAAGAAATTTAATGCCTGTGAAGTTCTTCTTGCTGAAGAAGAAGAAATAACTAAACACGCAATTTCTCACAAAGGATTTATAGGCCCTATTAATAGTTCTATTGAATTTTATGCAGACCTAACTACTAAACCTATGATTAATTTTATTTGTGCTGCTAATAAAAAAGATGTTCATTTCATTAATGTCAATTGGGAAAGAGATATTTCAGTTAAAGAATTTTATGATTTCCTACTTGCAGAAGAAGGAGACGAATGTCCCCAAAAATTAGGCGAATACTATAAATCACATAGAGGAATAGAGATAGGTCATATTTTTAATTTAAAACAACCTTATTCAAAAGCTTTAAAAACTATCTTTCAAACAGAAACAGGAAATAGCGAATTCTGTTGGATGGGGACTTATGGTATTGGTATAGGTAGAACTATTGCTGCTTATGTAGAACAGAATCATGATGATAGAGGTATTATTTGGTCTTTACCTCTAGCTCCTTTTAAAATCTTTATAACAGCAGCATCAAAAAATGAAAAACAAGTTAGTACGTCTCTACAGATCTATCAATCTCTGAAACAACAAGGTTTTGAACCATTACTTGACGATCGCAACGAAAGATTAGGATTTAAATTAAAGGATAGTGATCTTATTGGCATTCCCTATAAATTAATAGTTGGAAAAACTTTAATTGAATCAAATTCAGTAGAAATTGAATCTCGTCTAGGTAAAAAAGAAATCATTCCTTTATCTCAACTTAATCAATGGTGTTTGTTAAATTTAAAAAAATAATTTAAATTTTAATTCGATTCTGATAATAATTCAGCACTCTATTAGATAGAGTGCTAAAAAATATTGACTCTCTTTCTTCTTTTTCTTATAATGCTGATAATTTACAAAAACTAATAAGAAAGATGGTTGCTAATCAAAAACCTAAAAAAAAAAATAAGCTTATAAAAATTTTGCTTGCTATCACAGAACTTTATATAGAAAACGGAACACCTATTGGTTCTACAACTCTGCAAACAGCACAATTCGATAAGTTAAGCTCCGCTACAATTCGAAACTATTTTTCTCAGTTAGAACAAGAAGGATTTTTAAAAAAAAATCATGCTTCAGGAGGAAGAGTTCCAACAGATAAAGCATTTCGGTTTTATGCAGATTATTCTCTACAAGATAACAAACATGAAAATTCTTTTTCAGAACTAAAAAATATAAATAATATTTCTTTATCTTCTGAAAATAATAAACATATTATCCGTTATCTCCAACAAACAGCTGAATTATTAAGTACTTATCTAGAGCTTCCCTTGTTTTTATCATCTCCTAGATTTGATCACGATTTTTTAGTCGATATTAAACTTTTACCCCTAGATAATGAACGACTACTTACAGTTCTTCTTACAGATTTTGGTCAAGTATTTACCGAAATATTATGGGTTAATCAGAAATTATCTTCTTTTTCTATTAAAAGAATAGAAGAATTCTTAAAGACAAAAATACAAACGAAAGAAAGCAAAGAACTTTCTCGTGAAGAAGAAATTATTGCTCAAAAAATCTATAATGAAGCTATCTTACGTTATTTAATTCGTTATACTAATTCCGGATTAGAAGATCTATTTAAAACTGGCTTTTCTCACTTACTTAAATACCCAGAATTAAATAGTGATCCAGAAACTCTAACTATAGGACTCTCCTTATTTGAAAATTCACATCAAATGCATCTTCTCTTATCTAAAGGTGTTTATGCTAATAAAATTAATTATTTTATAGGAGATAAATTATCCCAAATTCTCAAATATCCATTTCCAGGATGGTCAGTAATAACAGTACCCTACTATATTAATCATATTCCTTTAGGAGCTATAGGTCTGCTTGGACCTACAAGAATTCCTTACAAAAAAATCTTTGATTACTTAAAAAAGTTTTCAAAAATTGTAACCACAAACTTAACTGAGAGTTTTTATAAATTTAAGCTCTCTTTTCGTCAATCTTACTTTTCGCAAGAAGCAAATCTTAACAACAAGGTTGGCGCTCTAATAGACTATTCATCAATTAAATTATTGCCTGCTAAGGAGTTATAATGACAAAACAAAATTTTTACGAATCTCATGATCATAAACATTGTGAAAATCATAAAAACAATTCTTGTTGTCAAGAAGATAAACAAAATCAAGATACTTGTTGCAATGATTCAACTCAACACAAGTGTTGTAAAGAAGAAAAAAATAGCGATTCTGAGCAAAAAAAAGAAGCTCATACTTGCTGTAAATCAAAAAAATGTGAATCCAATAAGGAAATAACTCAATTAGTAAATGAAATAGAACACTTAAAAGAACAAATTAAAGATAAAGAACAAAAATATCTTCTTAGTTTAGCAGAAGCAGAAAATTCTAGAAAAAGATTACAAAAAGAAAGACAAGAACTCACTAAATATGCCGTAGAAAATATTCTTACTGAAATTCTTTATCCAATGGAAAATTTAGAAAATGCACTGAATTTTGCAAAAAATATGTCTGAAGATGTGAAGAACTGGGCAATCGGATTTGAAATGATTCTTGGGCAATTTAAAAATATTCTTACTGAAAATGGAGTTGTTGAATATACCGCAATAGACCAAATGTTTGATCCACATCTTCATGAAGCAGTAGAAACAGTAGAAACAGATGATTATCCCGAAGGATTTATTATAAAAGAATTTGCTAAAGGCTACAAAGTTGGAGAAAGACCAATTAGAGTTGCTAAAGTTAAAGTAGCAAAAAAAATACATCAAGATGAAACAAATAATAAAAATAATCAATAAAAAAATAGGAAAAATATGTCAGGAAAACGAAGTAAAATAATAGGTATTGACTTAGGAACAACAAATTCCTGTGTAGCAATTATGGAAGGAAGCCAAGCTAAAGTTATTACTTCCGCAGAAGGAACTAGAACAACACCATCTATTGTAGGATTCAAAGGAAATGAAAGACTTGTAGGAATTCCTGCAAAAAGACAAGCTGTTACTAATCCAGATAAAACACTAGGTTCTACAAAAAGATTTATTGGAAGAAAATATTCTGAAGTAGCTTCTGAAATTGAAACAGTTCCTTACAAAGTTGTAGCCAACAGTAAAGGTGATGCAGCTTTTGAAGTAGATGGAAAAACCTATACTCCTGAAGAAATAGGCGCTCTAATTCTTACAAAAATGAAAGAAACTGCTGAAGCTTATTTAGGAGAAAAAATAACAGAAGCTGTTATTACAGTTCCTGCATACTTTAATGACGCCCAAAGAGCTTCAACTAAAGATGCTGGAAGAATTGCCGGATTAGACGTAAAGAGAATCATTCCTGAGCCTACTGCTGCTGCTCTTGCTTATGGAATTGATAAAAGCGGTGATAGAAAAATTGCTGTTTTCGACCTAGGAGGAGGAACTTTTGATATTTCAATTCTAGAAATTGGTGACGGTGTATTTGAAGTATTATCAACTAATGGGGATACTCACTTAGGAGGAGATGATTTTGATGAAGCCATTATAAAATGGATGATTTCTGAATTCAAAAAAGAAAATAGCATCGATCTCAGTAAAGATAATATGGCTTTACAAAGATTAAAAGATGCAGCAGAAAAAGCAAAAATAGAATTATCCGGAGTAGCTTCCACAGAAATTAATCAACCATTCATTACAATGGACGCTTCTGGACCTAAACACTTAGCTTTAACTTTAACAAGAGCTCAATTAGAAACTTTAACTCATGACCTAATAGAAAAAACAAAAAATCCCTGCATTCAAGCTCTTAAAGATGCAAAATTATCAGCTTCCGATATTGATGATGTTCTTCTTGTTGGAGGAATGTCTCGTATGCCCGCAGTACAAGAAGTTGTAAAAACTATTTTTGGTAAAGAGCCAAATAAAGGCGTAAATCCTGACGAAGTTGTTGCTATTGGTGCAGCTATTCAAGGTGGTGTTTTAGGTGGTGATGTTAAAGATGTTTTATTACTTGACGTTACTCCTTTATCTTTAGGAATTGAAACTATGGGTGGTGTAATGACTACTTTAGTAAATAGAAATACAACTATTCCTACTCAAAAAAAACAAATTTTCTCAACAGCTTCTGACAATCAGCCGGCTGTAACCATTGTTGTTCTTCAAGGAGAAAGACCAATGGCAAAAGATAATAAAGAAATTGGTCGTTTTGATTTGACTGATATACCTCCTGCTCCAAGAGGACATCCTCAGATCGAAGTTTGTTTCGACCTAGATGCTAACGGTATTCTTCACGTATCAGCAAGAGACGTAGCTACAGGAAAACAACAAAAAATTCGTATTGAAGCTGGTTCAGGACTTAACGAAGAAGAAATTCAACGTATGATAAAAGAAGCTGAACTTAACCAAGAAGAAGATAAAAAAAGAAAAGAAGAAACTGAAGTTCGAAATGAAGCAGATAGTTTAATTTTTAGAGCAGAAAAGTCTTTAAGAGATTATAAAGATAAAATCTCTAAAGAACTTACGCAAGAAATTGAAGAAAAAATCAAAAAAACTCAAGAAGCTTTAAAAGACGGTTCTTTAGAAACTATTAAAACAGCTTCTCAAGAACTCAACTTGCATATGCAAAAAATTGGAGAATCCATGCAATCTGCTTCTAATGCTTCAGCTGCTGAATCTGTAAAAGCTGCTCAAAACAATGAAAATTTAAAAAAACATAGTTTTAGTAGTGCAAGCACTTCTAAGGAAACTAATAATCAAGAAAATATAGAAGATGCTGAAGTTGAAATAGTTGATGAAGATAACAAAAAGAATAATTAATTCTTCATAATTTTTAAAATTGAATAAAGCCTTCCCTTTTTATTTTAAAGGAAGGCTTTATTTTTTTATTAAAAATCAATATTCTAACAGAATAGCCAAAAATTAATTATAATTTAACTACTACATGAAAAAAAGAAAAAACAATACTTCTCAAAAATCCCACAATAACAAAAAAAAAACAAAAATTAAAAAAGCAATTTTTGTCATAGGTACACTAACTATTAATTTAAGAAAAAATTTTGGCTTTGTTACTCCAGAAGATCCCAGGATTTTTTCTCAAGATATTTTTATTCCACAAAAATTTTTAAATGGAGCAATAGATGGAGATACCGTTAAAGTTAAAGTCTCTTTAGATAAAAAATATCAAGAGGAAACAATAAGATGGAAAGGAAGCATAGAAGCTGTACTTAAAAGAAATAAAAATAATCTAGTAGGTATTGTTACAGCTATCATTGATGAAAAATATATAGAAGTACACACTCCTTCTTTAGGCTCTGAAAAATGTATTAAAACTGAATCTTTAGAAAATTATTCAGCTGCTATTGGAGACAGAATTCTCATTAAAAATCCATCTTGGGAAAAAAAGAAATCTAAAGAAAAAAAAATAGCAAAAATGATTGAGTTTTTAGGAAATATTAATTCTGCTTTAACAGATAGAATAGCTATTGAAAAAGAATTTCAAATTACTGATACCTTTGCTTCCAATGTTGAGATTGAAGCTCATCAATTTCCTCCTAGACATGTTGAAAAATTATTAAAAGAAAGAGAAGATTTACGTTCCTTACTATGTTTTACAATTGATTCAAAAACTGCTAAAGATTTTGATGATGCTGTTTCTTTATCTCTAAATGAAAAAAAAGAATATATATTAGGAGTCCATATTGCTGATGTATCATATTATGTAAAAAAAAATAGTGCTCTAGATAAAGAAGCTAGAGAGCGTTGTAATTCTATATACTTTCCAGGACATGTTATCCCAATGCTTCCGCACGTTTTATCCAGTAATCTATGTAGTTTAAAACCTAATGTTAATCGTTTAGCAATTTCCGTATTCATGACTTTAGATCAAAATGGAATTATGCAATCTTATGAAATTAAACGTAGCATAATAAAAAGCAAGTATAGAATGACTTATGATGAAGTTAATAATATTATTGAACACAAAATAAAACACCCTTTAAAGGATAATATCTTTTTAATGTTTGAATTAAGTAAAAAACTACAATCTTTGAAAGAAAAAAGAGGTTGTCTCCATTTTGCTATTCCTACAATAGGTTTAAAATTTAATTCAAAAGAAGAACCTTACGATATTTTTTATAGTACTCAAACTGAAGCACATAAAATTATTGAAGAATTTATGTTGCAAACTAACGAAACTATAGCTAAACATGCCTTCGTCAATGGTTTAACTTTACCATATAGAATCCATGAACAACCAGATCCTTTACAATTAGAAGCTTTCAGAGAATTTATTACTTCTTTAGGTCTATCTATTCAACATTATGACAAAAATAATTTTGATTATCAAACACTACTAAAAAACACAGAAACCCATATTTTAAATTATTTAATCCACTCTAACTTTATTAAAAGTATGAAAATGGCTTCCTATTCAATAGAAAATAAAGGACATTACGGTCTTCATCTAGAATATTATACTCATTTTACTAGTCCAATAAGGCGTTACATAGATCTTTGTTTACATAGAATTCTATTCAATCCAGAATCAATTTCTAAAGAAGATTTAGAAATTATTGTAAAAAAATGTTCTCAAAAAGAACGTTTATCAATTAAAGCAGAGCAAAATTTCGATAAAATTAAAAAAATTAGATTTTTCTTAAAACTTTATACGGAAAATCCAAAAAAGTCTTATTCTGCAAGAATAATTTCAATAAAACAAGAATTAATTACATTCTGTATCCCAGAATTTTTATATGAAGACACAATTATTTTTCCTTATTTACACTCCCCTTCAGAAAAAAAAGACCATGCTAGTAAATCTACTTCTTCTCTATTTTATCCAGGAAAAGAAATTTGTATAAAGATTCAAGAAGTTAATCTTATTTTTCTAAAAATAAAATGGAATTTCTGCTCTACTTCTTTTAAAAAAAAATCTAAAAAATCATATAAAAAAAGAAAAAATGATTCTTGATCATAATTTTTATGAAAATAATGATGTACTAAGTATTGCCAAAGACCTTCTAGGTATGATCATATGTACAAAATTTGGAGAAGAGTTTGTTTCTGGAATAATTTCAGAAACGGAAGCATATAAAGGACCCGAAGACAAAGCTTGTCATGCTTATCAAAATAAAAAAAGTAAAAGAAATGAAGCTATGTTTGAAAAAGGTGGTATTTTATATATGTATATATGTTATGGACTACATCATTTATGTAACATAGTGACAGGACCTATGAATTATCCACATGCAATCCTTATACGTGCTATACAACCCCTTTCTGGAATTCCTATTATTTTAAAAAGAAGAAAAAAATTAAATTACTCTCCTTCCCTTACAATAGGACCTGGAAATGTATCTCAAGCTTTAGGGTTAAATATCTCCCATAATAAAGCTTCTTTAATAAAAAATGATTCTATTTGGATCGAAACCCCTTCTACTCCTCACGTTAAAAAAAAAATATGGAGTGGACCAAGAATAGGAATAGATTATGCACAAGAAAGTGCTTTATTACCATGGAGATTTTGGATTAAATGAAAAAATATTTTATCACAGGCATGGTTATTTTATTACCCTTAGCCATTACTTTAGCTTTAGTAACATTTATTTTAAATTTTTTTACCCAGCCTTTCATAGGCATATTATCTAACTTCCTAGAAAATAATGAATGGTACATTCAACACAAATCAATATTTAAGTTCTGTTTACAAATTATTCTTTTATTCGGTATCTTTTTTTTCACAGTACTTCTTGGTTTTTTAGCTAAATTAATGATATTCAATTCATTAATTAATATTTATGATCAAGTATTAAAAAAAATTCCTATCATAAAAACTGTATATAAAGCAACTCAACAAGTTTTAAAAACTATTTTTGGATCTAAATCTGAATCATTCAAACATGTTGTTATGGTAGAATATCCTTCTCCTAATTCTTATTGCATTGGCTTAGTCTCTGGCTGTGCACCTACTCCATGTTCACTGAATACTTGTTCTAGTAATCAAAATCTTTTAACAGTATTTATTCCAACTACTCCAAATCCAACTTCTGGTTTTCTAATCATGTATCCTAAAGAAAAAGTAATTTTTTTAGATATGAAAATAGAGGAAGCTTTTAAGTATATTATCTCTTGTGGGGTTCTTTGTGATAGTTCTTCTCTTGCTAATTTATGAATGAATTAATTAATTTTTCCACGTTCAACTTGAAAAATTTTAAATAGATCGTTTAATCTATTTTTGTATGAATGCAAAGGAAATAAAAAATGACTCGTTTAAGTAAGCAAGCTAGAAGACGTGCCCAATCTCCTAGAAAAAGAAAAAGTAAACATCACACACAAAATACCCCAAATCCTCCGCATTTACCTTTTAAGGCACATGTAAATACTGTTAATGATGCTTTTGTTTTTATACCAAAAATTAGTTAGATAAAAAGGAAGTTATACTATGTCTCGACATCCCAGCTATGGAAAATCCATTAAAGGAACAAAAAAAAGAAATGTCCTAAAACGACTTGAAAGAGTAGACGTCCTTAAAAAATTAGGTCGTTGGAATCGAGAAACATGTAAAAAAGTTACAGGTTTGCCTAAAACTCCAATAATTGAATAATTTAGTACTCTATTGAAAATATTTATTTTTAATAAACAAACAGATGTTTCTTTGTGCTCTCGTAAAACAAGGATTACTGTAGCTTTTATTTTAAATTTTTTTAAAATAAAAACTGATGAAATTTCTGTGCATTTTGTATCTAAAAAAAAAATCTGTAGTTTGCATAAAGATTTATTTAATGATCCTTCATTTACAGATACCATTACACTTCCTCTTGATTCTCCTAATCAAAAAGAAGTTTATCATGTTCTAGGTGAATGTTTTATTTGTCCTAAAGCTGCTTTAGATTTTTGCTATCATGATAAAAGAAATGGTAATATGATATATCAAGAAATAACTTTATATTTAATTCACTCAATTTTACATTTAATAGGATTTGAAGATATTAGTGAAAAGGGCAAAAAAATGATGCGATTAAAAGAAAAGTTAGTTTTAAATGAAATTATTAATAATAACTTAATTTTATCCCCAAAAAAATCCTATCAATCATTTGTAAATAAAGTTTATTAATAAAAATTATGTTTCTTTACATTACTTTGTTCTTTACATTGTTTGCTAGCTTTTTTCTTTCTACTTTAATATTTGGAATAAAAAATCAAGGTGTGGTTTCTTTAAAAAAGAAAAAAAGCTTATTCGTTCTTATTCATAATAAAGTTTTTTCTAAGTCTTATTTATCTGAATCTTACTTTTTTTGTGCTCTTTTTTCTATAATTCTTTTTTCTCTTATTTATGGTTCTTGCACTTTATTTATATCAGAAAAATTTTTACATTACTCTTCTTTATCTTCGATATCAATTTTTATAATTCTTTTTATTATTTATATCTATTTCATTACCTTTATTCCTAAATTATGGATCCTAAAATCAACAAATAAAGCCCAATCCATTTCAGAAATTATAGCTTCTTTTTTTCTGATGCTCACTTTACCTCTTTGTCTTTTTCCCTTATATCTGATCGTAAATCAAGTCAAAAATCAACATGAAAATTCTAATGAAGATTATGAATCTATCCAAACTATTAAAGAAAAAATTGTAAGAACTCTAAATTCTCCAACATCTGAAGATAACATTTCGTCATTTAATGTAGAACTTGCCGAGTCTGCTTTAAAATTCAAAGATGTCATAGTACGAGAAGTTATGATCCCAAGAGTAGATTTATTTTCTTTATCTGGATGTTCTTCTGTAAAAATAGCTGCTCAAGCTATTGTTAAAGAAGGTTACAGTAGAATACCTGTATATGAGAATTCTATTGATAATATTATTGGAGTTCTCATGTTCAAAGATATTCTTGAAATTTATATGAACTGTGAAGAAAAAAAATGCTCAGAAGATAAATTATTAGAACCTATTTCTCAACTTGTTAAACCAGCCATTTATACTCCAGAAATAAAAAAAGCATCCCAACTTCTTCAAGAATTAAGAGCCAAGCATTGTCATATGGCTATCGTTGTAGATGAATATGGCGGAACAGAAGGTGTTGTAACAATGGAAGATTTATTAGAAGAACTTGTGGGAGAAATTGATGATGAATACGACTTACCATCAGATATTCTTTATAAAAAAGAAGGTAATTCTTGGATAGTTGATGCTCGCATGAGCATCGATGAAGCTGAAAAAGTTTTTAATATTAATCTAGGAGAAGAAAATACTTATGATACTCTTGGTGGGCATGTCTTTCATAAAAGTGGTTCTGTTCCAAAAAAAGGTTTTAAAATTCACCATGAAAATTTTGACATGGAAATTTTAAGTTGTTCAGATAGAAGTATTGGAAAACTCAAATTAACACCAATTAATTTAGAAAAATCTAACTAAAATTCATTTTTATATAAAAATCTTTAAAAAAAAGACTATTCTTGAGAAAGTTGTTTTTATAATAAAAAGATCGGATTCGGAGTCGTATTTGTGGAAAACCGAAAAGAACAACATGGAAACACAACTATTTTTTATTTAAAAGGACGTTTAGATGGAGTTTCTTCCCCTCAAATTCAAGAAGAAATATCCAAGTTACTTGAACATGGGACACAAAATCTTATCCTTGATTGTTCCGATTTAGAATACATGTCTAGTGCTGGTATTCGTGTTTTGTTACAAAGCTACTATCAAACAACCAAGAAAAAAGGAAAAATAGCATTAACTTCCGTGCCTAAATCTATAGAGCAAACTCTTTATATCACTGGATTTCTTTCTTATTTTCGTATGTATAATACTCTCCAGGATGCTTTATTATCTTTAAATAAAGACGAAGATTGAGAAAAACTTGATTTTTTTATATGATCAATTTTTTATTAAATTAAATTATGTCTAATATGCGTAGATCTGTCTGTTATGTTGAACCTTTTTCTGTAAGAGCAGGCCAAATATCCACTTGGCGTTTTTTTTATACAACAGCCGTTTTATTGCCTAAAGGTACAAAACTTGTTTTTGACCTTTGTACTGATGGAAAGGTAATCGATTGGGAAATGCCCACTTGTGATTTAACAGCAGAAAAAAATGTTATTTATTTAGAAACTCCTCAAGGAAAAATACTAAAAGCCAAGGCTATCAAAACATCTAAGCCTATGGTTTTCAACTTTGAATTTATTTTAAATGCTTCTATCGAAGCTAGAGAAACTTTAACAATTGTTATGGGAGCCCCTCCAGAATCATCTGGTTCTGATGAATTAGGTAACGGAGCTCAATTATTTACCCAAAGAAGAAAACCTTTTCATCTTTATATTGATGTTAAAGGAAAATCTAATGTTTTAGAAGATCCTGAAGTTTTTCTTTTAGATGTACGAGGAAATATTCTAAAATCTATCAAAATTTTAACTCCTTCTTTTGTTTCAAAAAATAAACGCTTTGATATTACAGTGCGTTTTGAAGACGAGTTCGATAATCTAACCAGTTTTGCTCCAGAAAATACTCTAATTGAATTATATTATGAACATTTGAGAGAAAATTTAACTTGGAGGCTTTTTGTTCCTGAAACAGGTTTTGTTATTCTCCCAAATTTATATTTTAACGAAATTGGCATTTTTAAAATTCGACTCAAAAACTTAGCAACTAAAGAAGAATTTGTATCTGCTCCAATTAAATGTTTTTCGGAAACTTCGTTAAATTTATTTTGGGGAATTTTGCATGGAGAATCAGAACGCATAGACGCTCTTGAAAATATAGAAGCTTGTTTAAGAAACTTTCGAGATGAAAAAGCACTTAATTTCTTTTCTACATCTCCTTTTGAAAATGACGACAATCTTTCTCCCGAATTATGGAAATTAATTTCACAAAACGTTGCTGATTTCAATGAAGAAGATCGTTTTATTACAATCCTTGGTTTCCAATATGTAGGAATTCCTAAAAGTGAAGGAACAAGAACCATTATCTATTCAAAAGACCACAAACAACTATTAAAACATAAAGACTCGAAACATTCTTCTTTAAGTAAAATATACAAAATTTTTTCCCCTAAAGAAATTATTTCTATTCCTTGTTTTTCTGCATCTTCAGAATATGGATTTGACTTTGAAAAATTCCATCCAGAATTTGAACGAGTTGTGGAAATTTATAATGCTTGGGGTTCTTCCGAAATGTTAGAAAACGAAGGTAATCTATTTCCTATAAAAGGTCCAGTCTCTATGAAAGCAGAAGGAACAATCATTAATGCTTTAAAAAATAATTATCGCTTTGGATTTGTTGCTGGTGGATTAGATGATAGAGGAATTTATTCTAAGTTTTATGATACATCTCAAACACAATATCGTTCTGGACTTACAGCGATTTTATGTCAAAAATATAGTCGAGAATCAATTATTGACGCTTTATACCATAGAAGATGTTATGCAACAACAGGAGAAAGAATCATTATTGAATTCTATGTTTCAGGAGTTGCTATGGGATCAGAAATATCTATTTCCCAAAAACCAGGACTAAAGATTAATAGGCACATTTCAGGATGTGTTGCAGGAACAAATATTATCAAAAAAATAGAACTTGTACGTAATGGAGACATTTTACACACAATTTACCCAGAAAAAGATTATATTAACTATGAATACGATGATATGACAAACTTTGAAGACTCTGCATTAGTTGTAAATTCTCTTTCTTTTTCTTTTTATTATTTGAGAGTATATCAAGAAGATGCTATGGCGTGGTCCTCTCCTGTCTGGGTAGATTTAAAAATAAATTCTGAATTATCAAAGTAAGTAATTGATGAAAACTTTTATTTTAATAATTTGTTCAATCATTCTTATGGTTATAGTTAGCTTTTTATTCTTAGCAGGACTTTTTTTAGGAAAAAAAATTCTTACTAAAGGATGCAATCAAACTCCCTGTTGTTCAAATAAAAAAAACTGCCATAAAAAAGACAATAATAAGAATATAAAATGAATCAATCTTCATACATAAAGATTAAACCTCCTTCGTTAGAGCATGAAAAAATTTTAGAAAAAGTTACAAATAATCAAAGAATTTCTGTAGAAGAAGGTCTTTTGCTTATAAAATCTAAAACAAATGAAGAACTTTTATTCTTAAAATCTCTAATAGACTGGGTTTATGAAACTAAACTAGGTAAAAAGGTGTTTTTTTCATCAACACTTTATCTCTACCCAACTAATCAATGCGTTTTTAATTGTTCTTTTTGTTCTTTCTATGCAAAACCAGGAAGCACTAATAAATGGTTTCACACCCCGGAAAACTTAATAAAAAGAATTAAATATTATAAAGATTTTATAACAGAAGTTCATATCGTTGGGGGATGTTGGCCTAAGTGCGATTTAAATTACTATTCACAATTGTTTTCTTTAATAAGAGAAAATTATCCTCTTATCCATATTAAAGCTTTATCAGCAATAGAATATGACTATTTATCTCGTTTGCACAAAATTTCTTTAGAAGAAGTTTTTTCCAAATTAAAAATGTCTGGACTACAATCAATACCAGGAGGGGGAGCAGAAATTTTAGTTGATAAAGTAAGAAAACAAATCTCTGGACAAAGAATTTCTTCTGAAAGATTTTTAGAAATACACTCAATAGCTCATAAGCAAAATATTCCTTCTAATGTCACAATGCTATTTGATCATATAGAAACCCCTAAAGATATTATTACTCATTTAGATTTAATAAGAAGACAACAAGATTTAACTTCTGGTTTTAAAAATTTTATTCCTTTAAAATTCGCTAAATTAAATAATTCTTTAGGTAAGCTTGTCAATAAACGTAACCTATCTAATAAATTAAATATTAAAGCTATATATGCAACAGCTAGGCTAATGTTAGATAATATTCCTAATATTAAATCTTTATGGAATTATTTAGGTATAGATAATGGATTAAAAATGCTTAATTGGGGCTGCAATGATTTTTCCTCAACTCATTTAGAAGAAAAAGTGTTTTTTTATGCTTCCTCAGAAACTCCTATTCGTATGGATATCCAAGGAATGCATTCTCTTTTAAAAAGCATTGGAAAAGAACCTATATTAACAAATTCTCAAAAAGTATAATAGAGAGAAAAATGAAACAACGTTTAGGTTGTGTAAGTTACATCAATAGCCTACCTTACTCAATTCCTTTATCTCTAAATAAACAAATAACAATTACTTATGATGTTCCGACAAAACTTTTCTCTTTATTTTTACAAAAAAAGTTAGATATTGTAATTACTAGTAGTTCTCACTCTTTTCTCTCAGGTCAAAAAAATTTTATTTCTTCTCTAGGTATAGGAGCTAATAATTCTATTTTAAGTGTCAATTTATATACTTCTTATAATCTATTTCAAAACAAAAATCCTATTATTAAAGTAACAAACGAGAGTTCTTCATCTGTATTACTATTAAAAATACTCTGCAAATTTTATTGGAATCTTACACCAACATTTATAGTATCAAACTCTGACATAAAAACCATTTCTAAAAACTGTGATGGATTCCTTTTAATTGGAAATCAAGCACTGTTTTATCCTAAACTAAAAAACTTCTATACTTTTGATCTAGCTAAAGAATGGTTCAATTTTTCTAAATTACCTTTTGTTTTTGCTTTATGTTACATGCAGAAAGAAAGCGATTATGATAATAATATTGAAGAACTCTTTAAACAATCTCTCATCTGGAGTGATAATCACAAGGATTTTATTATAGATACAGCTCATAAACTATCTGCTTTAAAAAAAACTATACTTCAAAAATACTTTCAGTTATGTATATATCGCCTTTCTAGTAAACATTTAGAAGGATTAAATAAATTTCAATACCTGTATGAAAAACTATAAATCTCCTAAACATATATCCTCACTTTTTTCCAGTATTGCAAATAATTATGACTTACTTAATAACTTAATGACTTTTGGCATTTATAAATACTGGAACAAACAACTACTAAAATTACTTGCTCCAGAAACTCATCTTTTAGATTTATGTGCAGGTACAGGAGATATTTCTTTAATTTTTCTAAAAAAATCTCCAAAAAATCAAGTCACTTTATTAGACATTTCAAAAAAAATGTTACAAAAAGCTCAAAAAAAATTTTGTTCATTTCCAAATAAAATTAATTTTATTCAAAGTGATGTTCATTTTCTTCCTTTTAAGAATCAATCTATATCTTTCATTTCAATGGCATATGGTCTAAGAAATTTACTAAATCCAGAAAAATGTCTAAATGAAATGTTTAGAATTCTAAAATACAAAGGAAAAATAGGTATTTTGGAACTTACTCAACCACAAAATAAAATGCTAAGAATTTTACACCAATGGTATTTTAAACTTTATATTCGACCATTAAGTAAAATTTTTTCAAAAAATAAAGAAGCTTATAATTACTTAGAAAATAGCATTTACAGTTTCCTTTCTATAAAAGAACTTATTCAAATATATAAAAAAAATTTTAAAATCATTGCTACAAAACAATTCTTAAAAGGAACAGTAACTATCTGGATTTTAGAAAAAAGCTAAATACTCCCCTAGTTATTTAGCTTTTTCTTTAGTTTTACGTTTTTTGCTACTTTTTTTCTTGGAAGAAACAATTTCTTCATCTTCTAATTCATCGTCTAAATCATCTTCAAAAAATGATAAATCCTTAGATACGAGATCTTCCGATTCAAAACCTAACTTTGATGACAATTCTTTTAAAGATTCAAAACGATCTGAAAGATTCTTAAGGTTACTCAATTCATCATTTCGTGAACTTCCTCTAAAATGCTGTAAAAAATCCTCTTCAGTATCATATTTTTCAGAAAAAATTAAAGAAGCAGCAGTAATATCTGGCAAATATAAAAATCTACGAACAACTGTAGGAACTTGTGTATAAATATCATTAGAAACAAAAGATTCCGATTCTATTTTTGTAGATTGCTTTGGAGGTCTACCTCTCTTTGGTCTAGGATTTAAAGCTTCACTAGAATAATAAGTTTTAGCTTTACTAGCCAAAATTTGCCTTGCTTGAGAAACCTCCTTAGAAACTTTTACATCAAACAAATGTATTTTTAACTGTTCTAAAGTATGTTTTGGAAAATCTAGATCTTCTTCAAAAACAAACTGAAAATTATTATTTCTTAACCACTCAATAATTCTAATTCTAGAACGCTCTAAATAAAATTGTTGCCATTTTTCTAATTCTGACTCATGATCATAAATAAATTCTAAAAACTGCTCTCTTGCATCTTTTGATTGAATAGTTTCTAAAAATTTTTCTTTAGTATCAATATCATAAATTTTCTCATGAATAAAAGTTTCCATTATCTTTTTAATTTCATAAAAAGTAAGTTTTGGAATCAAAATATATCTTTCTGCATTCTCTTCTAGCTCTTTATAGAGTTTGCTTAAATCATCTTCATCTTTATCCAAATCTACGTATATAATAAATCCTTCGACTCGATCTAAATAAAAATCTCTTTCATCATCTGACTTTGAAAAAGCATCTATTAAACGATGCACCCTAAGAATTAAAGAATTTTGACTTTTTGGATATTCCATTATTCCTCTAACATTTAATTACATCTGTATTTAAACAAAATGTTCCTTCTTTTATTAAATCAACTTTTCCTCCCACTAAGACTTTACTCCAAAGAAAATCAAAAGATATAGTTAAACACTCTTTGAACGCAGTCAAAATTTTTATTGGGGAAGACAATCCATAAATTTTTGAAGCAATAAGAGCCGCAGCTGTAGCTCCCGTACCACAAGCTCCAGTTTCTCTCTCAACTCCTCTTTCATAAGTACGTACAAATAAACTACCTTGAGAATCTTCAATTCTAAAAACAAAATTTACGTTAACTCCTTCAGGAGAAAATACTTTAGAAAAACGAATTGCAGCTCCTAATTTTTGAACATCTACATGCATATCATCAACAAAAACGACAACATGAGGAACACCGGTATTAATAAAATGACAAAAATAATTCCTATTCTCATAAGTTATACAAATATCCTTACGAAAATCCCATGAAGATCGAGCCATATTTACTACTATGGTCTCTTTATCAACATAACCTTTATAAATACCAGAAAGGGTAGATATATTGTAACTTATCTTACTAGTTTTAGAAAATAAGTATTGTACAGCAACCCTTAATCCATTTCCACACATTTCAGCTTCAGAACCATCTGAATTAAAAATTCTCATAAATACGTCAGCTAATGGACAATCAGATAAACACAATATTCCATCTAAAGAATGCTTTAAACAAAAACCAGTAATTTCTTCTCTAGGAAATAAACTCTCAGTAATTGCTAAAATATTACCAGTTGCTGAATATATCTTATATTCTAAATCCATTTAACTTAAATCATTATAAGATGTTACAATAGCATCTAATAAACCAAAATCTTTAGCTTCTTGAGCAGACATCCAAGTATCTCTATCTATAGCTCTTTCTATAACTTCTTTAGTTTGTTTAGTTGCTTCTACATATAAATCTATTAAACGAGATTTGGTTTTTAAAATTTCTCTAGCATGAATATCTAAATCAGTAGCTTGTCCTGTAATAGGTCCTCCAATAGAGGGTTGATGAATCATAATTCTAGCATTTTGAGTTGCAAACCTCTTTCCAGAATCTGCACATAAACTTAAAACAGATCCCATAGATGCTGCTAAACCAGTTATTACTGTAGTTACTGGAGAAGTAATCATTTTTATTTGATCCCATACAGCAAAACCTGCATCTACAGAACCTCCTGGGCTATTAATAATTAAAGTAATTGGTTTTCCAGGATTTTGAAGTTCAAGATACCAAAGTTTTCTTATAGTTATTTCAGCACTAGAAGAATCTACAGGTCCACTAAAGAAAATACGTCTAGCATTTAAAATTGCTAAATCAATCATATCATCTAGTTTTAGAAAAGAATTTTGATTATCAGTCATTTAAGTTGTTCTCCTAACTATCTATATCTATTCATCTATTTCGAGTTCTGGGTAAAGAGGAAATTTATTTAATAAAATTGAAATACGCTGCCGTGCTTCAACTAAAAGTTCTTCGGAAACACTACCCTTTGCTTTACTTAAGCTACCGTTGACATTACTTTCTGGTCGAATATTACGCAATATATTAACTAGAATTGAACCTATTTCTTCCATTTCAGATGCACCCATTCCTAAACTAGTTAAAGCTGGTGTTCCTATCCTAATACCAAAAGTATGCCAACTTCCTTTAACATCTGAAGGAAGAGCATTTCTATTTACAATAATATTGGCAGAAGCCAATGCTTCTTCTGCCATTTTTCCTGATATTTCTAAAGAACGTAAATCAATAAGATTAATATGATTAGACGTTCCTCCTCCAGATAAATTAATACCATTCTTTAAAAAAGTATTTGCCAATATTTTAGAATTCTCTAAAACATTTCTAATATAAATGCGATAATTTTCTGACAAAGCTTCTTCAAAAGCAATGGCTTTTGCAGCAATGACATGAGGTAAAGGTCCTCCCATCATACAAGGACAAGCCCTATTTAACACATCAGCATATTCTTGTTTAGCCAAAACAATTCCACCACGAGGTCCTCTTAACGTTTTATGAGTAGTAGAAGTAACAATATCCGCATAAGGAATAGGATTCTCTTCTTCAGAAAAAACTCCTGCTGCAATAAATCCTGCAAAATGAGCCATATCTGCTATTAGAACAGCACCTACATCATCTGCTATTTGTCTAAACTTAGCATAATTCATACGATGAGGATAAGCTGAATATCCAGCAATAATAATGCTCGGCTTCTCTTTTTTAGCAAGATCTGCTATTTCATCATAATCTAATAATCCCGTTTCATGATTGACGTCATAAGTAACAGTACGACATAATTTTGCTAAAACATTAGCCCTTACTCCGCCATGAGTCAAATGACCCCCAGAATTTAAAGACAAGCCCATACATACAATATTAGACAATTCCAATCTAAGAGCATCGTACTCTGCTTCAGTCAACTGATTAATATTCTTTTTAGAAAATTCTTCAATTACCCTACTTTGAGTTTTTAAAGTAAGAACAGCCATTATACTTAATAAATTAGCATCTGATCCCGAATGAGGTTGCACATTAGCATATTCAGCATTAAACAACTTTTTAGCTAACTCTTGAGCTTCCCATTCAATTTGATCTACATTTTCACAACCAGCATAAAACCGATGAAAAGGATAACCTTCCGCATATTTATCTGTTAATAAATTTCCCATGCTTAATTGTACAGTTAGTGAAGAATAATTCTCTGAAGCAACTAATTTCAGACGAGATCTTTGATACCGAATTTCCTGAATTATACTTTGAGCTATTTTAGGAGCAACTCGTAATAAATTATCTAGGTTAGCTAAATACCCAATTACATCCAATCTTTTTAGATTAGAAGGATCTTTTAATAAAAATTTTTGTAAAAAAGAACTCTTATGCATCAAACCCATAACAAAAAATTTAAAGACTAAAACGTCTTGAGTGTAAAACTATTAATTAAAGACTTCAATATTTTTCTAAAGGAAAAAATGTTCTTTACTTGTTCTATAAAAAAATATAAAATGTTGCTCACTTAGAAAGTTTTAGCATTCAATTAGTTTCATTTTCTATGTTGTTTTTTTAATTCAAATACAAAAATCTTTATAGTATAAGGGTAAAGCATGCAAGAATCTCTTCAAACTATTTTAAATATTCAAGATTTGGATATTAAAATGATTCGATTAATGAAAGTCAAAAAAGAACATGAAAAAGAACTTATTAAAGTTCACTCTTTAAAAAATGATATTCGACACAAAGTTGCTAGCAAAGAAGCAGAACTATCAGACTTAAAAGAACAAATTCGTTTAGGAGAGATTCAAATAAAAGATATTGAAGATAAAATTACTAAGTTAGAATCTCAACAAGCTTCCGTAAAAAAAATGGATGAATTTAATGCTTTAACTCAGGAAATGGCTAATGCAGGAAAAGAAAGAAGAGCTTTAGAGCATAGATTAAGTGACTTAATGGACAAGGTTGCAGGAGAAGAAGACTTAATAGTTTCATTAAAAGAAAATTTAGCTTCTACAGAAGAAAATAGTTCATCCATTGAGATAGATATTCAAGAAAATATTCAAAAAATCAATGAAGAAGGACGTTCCCTTTTAGCTCAAAGGGAAAGTCTTGTTGCTACTGTTGATACTCAATTGTTCAAAAATTATGAAAGACTTATTAAAAACAAAAAGGATAAAGTTGTCGTTCCTATAGAAAATCGTGTATGTAGTGGCTGTCATATCATGTTAACTCCGCAGCATGAAAATTTGGTAAGAAAACAAGAACGCTTAATCTTTTGTGAACATTGTTCTAGAATTCTTTATTGGAAAGATCTTATTCAAGAAACTTCTGGAGAAAGCGCTCCTAAAAAACGTCGAAGAAAAGTCTCTTTATAAAAATATTAGATTAAATTAAAATGGTTTTGGAAGAGAGAGGCAATCGCTATTTGTTATAAAAATCAAATAGAGGAAAGTCTGGACTTCATAAAGACAGGATACCAGAGAAAATCTGGGAATCGAAAGGTTACGGAAAGTGCAACAGAAAACATTCCGCTAAGTAGATGGATTGTTTGTTTTACAATCTTCATTTCCTTAGATAGGCTGAAAATCTCGACTTAAGGAGTCGTGCTAAATAAGGAAACTTATTTATGCTGTAAACCCTATCCGAAGCAAGAATAAAAAAGTATTTGTTGTCTTGCAAAGTATTGTTTCAAACAATGCAACTTTTTTAAAATCGCTTGAGAAGCTTAGCAATAAGCTTCCTAGATGAATGATTGCCTATAAATAAATTTTTATTTATAACAAAATCCGGCTTACTATCTCTTCCAATTTTATTATGAATATTTTATTTTGCTATATTTCCCAAAAACAAAAATTTCTAGCTTTAAGAAAAAGCTTATATTTTGGATTTTTAGGTTTCATTTTGATTTTTATTTCACCTAATTTACCATCTTTTTTAGAAATTAAATCTTTTAAATTTTTATCTCTTTTAGGAATTTTTTTTATTATATATGGTTCTTTGCCATATAAACAACTTTCTTTTTTAGAAAGTCATCCTCATAAAATAGTTATGGAACAAAAATTTTTAAT
The DNA here is from genome assembly GCA_963558895.1 of uncultured Chlamydiaceae bacterium. Taxonomy (GTDB): domain Bacteria; phylum Chlamydiota; class Chlamydiia; order Chlamydiales; family Chlamydiaceae; genus CAUWIK01. The sequence goes on from CAUWIK010000001.1 coordinate 258,597, forward strand.
ATTTTATTTTTTTAACTTACCTTTAATAAAATTAAGTAAAGACTCCATTAATGAAATAAAATATTTTTCTAAAAAAAACCATTTTGGAATTAACTTATCTATAAAAATAAATGATAAAAAAACAAAAATTATTTTTTTAGAAAAAAGAAAAAAAATTATTCAAAAATTTTTTAAAAAAAATCTTTTAGAAAAAACAGAAGACAAAATAACCATTTTCTTCCCTTATTTCAATGAAAATTCTTTCAAAAAATTAAAAGAAAATATTTAAACAAAACCCATTTTAACTAAATCATGCATTCTTACTAATCCTACCAATTCATTATTTTCAGATAACACAGGTAAAACAGTTATGGATCTTCCTATTTCCATTTCCATTAAAGCAGCCCAGGCTAGATCTGAACTTAACAATGTCTTAGCTTCAGTATTCATTAAAGAACCCACAGTTAAATCTACAACTGCTTTTCCATAAGACTGTAAAGCTCTTCGTAAATCACCATCAGTAAAAATACCAAGAAAATTATTCTTTTTATTAACAATAAGTACACATCCACAACTTTTTTCAGATAAAATAGGCAATATTTTTTCTATCTTATCCTCTGAAAAACATACAGGTAATTCAGATAAAGGTAACATAACATCTTTTACCAATACAGAAGTCTTTTTTCCTATAAGACCTTTAGGATGATTAGAAGCATAATCTTTCAAAGATATTTTTTTCAAAGAAAGGAAACTAGCTGTGATTAAATCACAAACTATTAATTGCAATTCCGTAGAAATTGTTGGCACAAGATTATATGGACACAATTCTTTAATGCATGGTAAAAAAATGTGTAAATCTATTACTTTTGCCAATTGGGAATTTTTATTACTAGTTAAAGCATATAAATAAACTGATTTTTCTCTCAAATTAGTAACTAAATCTAGAAGTTCTTGAGATTCTCCACTCTTACTTAAAAAACAAACTATATCACCTTGACGAACAATACCAACATCTCCATGCAATGCACTTTCTACAGATAAAAAGTAAGCTTTTTGTCCTAAAGACATAAATGTCGCAGCTATTTTCCTTGCAACAAAACCACTCTTTCCTATTCCAGAAAAAAATACAGAACCTTGAAAAGTTAAAAGATTTTTAATGAAAGGTAAACATTGTTCATAATCAAAATTATCAAAAAAATACTTTAAAAACTGCTGTTGCTTACAGTAAAAATACTCCATAGATTCTTTTACATTATCTTTTATAGCAGCTTCAGCCAATTTCATGATAAAACCTTTTATTTTGTAATATATTACCCTAAAGTAACAGACTCTAGGCGATTTTTCAATGTACTTAAAAACTCACTACCATAAATACCATCTAAAAGACGATGATCAAAAGTTAAAGTTAAATAAGCTACTTTTCTAATCGCAAAAGAATCATCTTCTTTCACCACAATAGTTTTCTTAATAGCTCCTACGCCAATAATTGCTACTTCTGGATAACGAATAATAGGAATACCTAACAAAGCTCCGTTCATTCCAAAATTTGTTAATGTGATGGTTCCTTCTTTAATTTCATCTAAACTTAATTTACCTAAACGAGCTCTATTTGCAAGATCTGCTAATTCTTTAGCTATAGAAACTAAATTTCTTTCTTGACAATTTTTTAAAACAGGAACAACTACACCCTCTTTATTAAGATTCACAGCAACACCTACGTTAACCTTACGTTTTACTACAATTGTATTTCCATCTAAAAAACTATTTAAAAGAGGAAATTGTTGCAAAACCTGTGAAAGAGCCTGAATAATAAAACTCGTAACAGTTAATTTAACTTTATGAACAGATAAAAACCTTTCTTTTTCTTTTGTTATCAAATTTACTAAATCGGTAAAGTCTACATCAATCATAAGAGAAGAATGGGGAACTTCATAAGAAGATTTACTTATGGAAGAAGCTATTGCTTGTCGTAAAGCAGACATAGGAATTCTATCTTCAATAGCATTGGTGCTAAGTATATGACTTTTTTCTAAATTATCATTTTTTACTGCGAGATATCTTTCTATATCTTTTTTCGTAACCCTACCAGCATTTCCTGTGCCCTGTATCTGTTTCAAATCATTGGAAGATAAACCTTCTCTTTGTATTAAAGAAAGAACAGCTGGAGAAAATTCTAAAATCTCCTTGTTTAAATTAAGTAAAGCATGATCCTTATTACAAACTTTCTTTTTTTCCTCATCTATCTCTTTAATATCCGAAGAATCTTCTTCAACTGAAATTTGGGCAAGTAAATCCAAAGTAAAAACTTCACTACCCTCCAAAGCAATAATCTGCTTTAAAACACCAGACACTGGCGAAGTAATTTCTGTTGCTATCTTGTCTGTAGTTACTTCTAGTAAAGGCTCATTTTCAAAAATAAATTCGCCTTCTTTTTTTAACCACTTAACAATAATTCCTCCAGAAGAAGTTTCTCCAATTTGAGGAAATGTAAAATCAATAATTTTTTTCATCTAAAAATAACCTTATATTTTACAATTTTTCTACAATTTGAGGTTTTTTTAATGAAAAAGATTTTGAATGAGGAACTTCATTAATTTCTCCCTCAGTTTTAGCAATAACAATTGCTACTACTGCATCACCTAAAATATTTACTACTGTACCTATAATATCTCTTAACCTATCTATTCCTGCTAAAATAGCAATTCCTTCTAAAGGCAATCCTATAGATGATAAAACTAAAGATAATGTAACTATTCCACCTCCAGGAATACCTGCACTACCTACAGCAGATAAAGTTGCCGTAATAACAACTATTGCTAAATTACAAATAGTTAAATGAACTCCATAAGCTTGAGCAACAAAAATAGCTGCTAAACCTTGAAAAATAGCAGTTCCGTTCATATTTACTGTAGCACCTAAAGGTAAAACAAATCCTGCTACAGATGAAGAGACTCCTAAATTATTTTGCACGCACCGCATAGTAACAGGTAATGTAGCAGAACTACTTGTAATTGAAGCAGCACATACAATTGCTTCTGACATTCCCTTAAAAAAAGGAAATAATTTCAACTTTGCAAAAAACCATAAAAACCCACCTAAAATAAATACCGTATGAATCAAACATGCTATATAATGAGCACACAAAAATTTTAATAATGGAAGTAAAACATATAAACCAAAAGATCCAGAAATCCAAGCCATTATAGCTATAACTCCATAAGGAGCAAATTTCATAATAATTTGAGTCATAGATAACATAACTTCTGAAAGTCCTTTAAAAAAAGAAAGAACTATTTCTCCTTTTTTTCCTGAAAACTGAACAGAAATACCAAAAAAGCAAGCAAATACAATTATTTGAAGAATATTACCTTCTACAAAAGAAAGAAACGGATTACTAGGGAAAAGATTCGTTAACATACTACTTAAACTATTTACTTCAGGTGCTTTAATAACATTTTGTCCTAAAGATAAATTCAAACCTTTTCCAGGATTTATCAACATTCCTAAAACTAAACTAACACCAATTGCTAATGCAGTTGTAATTAGATAGAGAGATAAACTTTTGACTCCAATTCTTCCTAATTTTTTCAAATCGCTCATAGAAGCAATTCCAACAACCATCGATGAAAATACGAGAATACCAACAACCATGCTTAGTAGATTAAGAAAAATTGAACCCACTGGTTTCAAAAAAATAGCTTTTTCTCTTAGGAAAAAACCTAAAACAACACCTACTACAATAGCAAGTATCATTTTCAACCATAATTTCATAAGAAACTCCTTCTATTACGCTTACAAATAGTGTCCAAAAGATCATTAATATACGATCTATTATGAGTTATAACTAATTTTACTTGTACCTTTCCAATTGGAAGTATATTCTCTCCATTTGGTAAACTTGGACACTTAACAAAATCTTTTTCTGTACAAATTAAATAACGTCCTCCACGACTAGCTACTTGCTCAGAAAAAAATCTCAATTCCGATAAAGTAATAGCCTGATGATCAGGCAAAATATATTGAGCTACAATTAATGCTCCGATTTCCTTTAATGTGGTAAAAAAATTTTCGGGAGATCCCAATCCACAAAAAACACCAATTGGCATATTTTCTAAAGAAGACAAAATCTCTCCATTAGAAATGGATATTTCAGTAACTTTAGGCTTAAAGTATATTATAGGAGAAGAAGTTTTTTTTAATAAAATTTCATCTACTTTTTTAGAATAATCTCCATTCACAAAAATAAAATCCGCTTCAGATAATCGCTTAGGATGATCTCTAAGTCGTCCGAAAGGTAAAAAATTATTCCCGACATATAAATCATTAGCATTAACTACTATAAGATTTAAATCTCTATCTAATTTTCTATATTGCAAACCGTCATCTATAATTAAAACATCAGCTCCAATTTGTTCAGCCGTTTTTGCACATTTAAGTCTGTTTTTATTAACAATTACAGGAACATTAGGAAACTTACTAGCACATAAAAAAGGTTCATCTCCTACTTCAAACGGAATACTAAAAATTGGATCAACGATAATAGGAAGAAAATAGTTAGACAAAATCCCTTTATAACCACGATAAAGCACAGCTAAAGCTAAAGATGATTTAGACAACTCTTCTACTAGCCAACATACAAGTTGGGTTTTCCCTGTCCCTCCAACAACAATATTACCAACACTAATTACAAACTTATTTATAGTTGTTGTTTTTAAAATTCCTTTATCATAAAAAAAATTTCGTATTTTAACAATAAAAGAAAAACACAAAGATAATAAATAGAAACCATAATTCAAAAACTTATACTTACCTTTATTAAGATTTGTAAAAATAAAAAAAATTTTACGAGATATATCAAAAAATAAAGATGGATATAGTTTACTCATTTTTACCTCTGCGTACAAAGAACCTCTTCTTGAAAATAATAATTTAAAAAATTATTAACCAAGGTCTTCTACTACCCAGAAAAGAACCCGATAGTGAGAACACATTTTGCCTAAAAAATTATTAAAAATCAATATGATAAGGAAATGAAAAACATTAAAATATATTAAGTTATTTTCTTAGATAAATTCTCTTTGTCTAAGAGCTTCATAAAGAAATACAGTTGCAGACATAGCTACATTTAAAGAATCAGCTGATCCTTTCATAGGAATCCTAGATAAAACATCTCCATTATTTAACCAAAAAGAAGAGACACCATCTTTCTCTGATCCCATAACAATAACAGTAGGTAAAATAAAATTCGTATCTAAATAAGATACTGTTCCTTTAGGGGTAGTAACAACAATTTGTAAACCTTTTTCTTTAAACAATCGAAAAATATTTTCTTTATTTTCAAGAAGAATAGGTACAGAAAAAACAGTTCCTAAAGAAGATCTAATAACATTAGGATTAAAAATATCTAAAATCTGATCACAAACAATTATTCCATCAAGACCTACAGCATCACAATTTCTTAGTAAAGCTCCTAAATTACCAGGTTTCTCTATAGACTCCACCAAAAGATAAAGAGGTTTTTTAGATCTTTTTTCTGAAAAAAATTGAAAGGGAGTCAAATACTTAGAATAAGCTACGCCTATAAAAGGACCTGGATTCTCTTTATAACAAATAGGTAAAAAAACATTTTTATCTACCAGGAATATTTTTACATTTTTCTCTTGAAAAGACTCTATCAGCTTTCTTTCTTCATCTTTTAAAATAAAATCACGACAAATAAATACAGATTCAAAACAAAAATCATGTTTTAAAGCCTGTTTAATTTCACGATAACCTTCAATTAAAAATAATTTCGAATCTTGTCTATTTCTTTTCTTTTTTAAATGGAAAAGTTTTTTTACATTAGAATTATGCTTACTCTTAATCTCAATACAATGGTTTATGTACATATCCATTTTCCAAAAACTCCAGAAGGTAAACAAGGTGTTCCAGGTATAATTAATTCATCGCAAATAATTTTTCCTTTCTTAAAAAAAGGAGATTGACAATATTGCTCAAAAACATTGGCTATTGACAATGGCGTATGACCTAAAGTATGAGTAGAAAAAAAAAGAAGTTGAGCTCTTTCAGAAAGCAAAGAACAACACATTTCTAATAAAGGATGTAAATCCTTTTGTATTTTAAAAATTTCATTATTAGTTCCACGACCATATGTTGGAGGATCTAATATGATAATATCATACAACTTTTTTCTTCTTTGTTCTTTATGTAAAAATTTTAAAACATCTTCAATGATCCAAAAAATACGCTTTTCTTTCAAACCATTTAAACTAACATTTTTTTCTGCCCATCTTACAGCTGTTTTAGAAGCATCTACATGTGTTACAATGGCTCCTGCTAAAGCAGCAGCTATTGAAGTTCCTCCAGTATAAGCAAATAAATTTAATACTTTACAATTTGAAATTTTTGAAATTAAATCTCTTAATTCAGACCAAATTAAAGAATGTTCAGGGAACAAACCTAAATGACCAAAATCTGTACATTGAAGTTGAAAAACAACTCCATTTACAGAAATAGTCCATTCCTTAGGCATCTTTTTTAAGTACGTCCATTTCCCTTCTTTTTCACTACGAACAAATGAAGCATCCAAATATTTTTCCCAAGCAGCCAAACTTTGTCTAGGTTTCCATAAAGCCATAGGAGAAGGTCGAGCAATAATATATTTACCAAACTTTTCTATTTTGTAATAGTTACCACTATCTAAGAGAGAATAATCCAAAATATCCTAAAATACTGTTACTTTAAAAAAACAATAATATTAACAAAAATTTATTTAAGCGAAGAAAAAAATTTAATTCTAATGACAGATTATTTAAAAAATAATTTAAAAAACATTCTAAAATTAAATACAAAAGTTTTTATAAAGAAATAAAAATTTTTTCTCTTAAAGTAAGAAAAATGAAAAAGAAAACATAGATAATTAGCAAAAATATTCCACCCAATTTGGAAAAATATTTGCCCATATTACCAAAAATTATAAAACCTAATAAACTACAAATGAGCATGGGAAGATAATAAGAAAAAACATCAGGATGAAGATTTAAAGGATGATTAGAAACCAAGGAACTTATACCTAACACTCCAAGAATATTAAAAATATTACTACCTATAACTGTACCCAAAATAATTTCATCTTGCTGATTTATTGCAGCAATTAAACACGTTGTTAACTCTGGAAGACTCGTCCCTATTCCTACTATTAAAGAAGAAACAAATAAAGAAGAAAAGCCTAATAATAAAACTAATTTTTGTATACTAATAACAATATAATTTGCTCCTATTAATAAAAAAATAAGACAAAAAATAATTTTAAAAATTTCTAAAAATAAATTTTGTTGTTTTAAATTTTTTAATTGAAAATTACTTCTATTCTTAAATAGAAAACTATTATTTAAAGATCTTAAATAATTTTTATATAAAAAAATAATGAAAACAATAAATGAAATTGCACCAAAAACTTTTTCTAAAGGGAAAAGCAATAACCAAATCCAAAAATAAATAATAATGAAAAAATAATTTAAAATATTTAAAATATCTTCTTTTCTTATAAAGATTGGATGAATTAATAAACAACAACCTAAAATAACAAGCGTATTAAAAACGTTACTCCCAAACACATTTCCTAATGCTATACCGTCTTCTCTATATAAAACACTAAAAGTAGTAACAACTAATTCAGGAAAACTTGTTCCTATCGCTATCACAACACTACTGAGAAATGTCAAAGAAATTTTAGATATTAAAGAAAAATTTACTATCAATTTTACTAAACAATATCCACTAGAAAGTAATAAGAAAAATCCTGACAAAACTAAAATAAAAAATATCATATAATATTCATTATTAGATAAAATTTTATAATTATAGTTTTTCTTTTAAAAAAAGATGGATTTATTTTCAAAACAAAGCTATGTTTCTTAATTATAAAAACTAGGGAAAAAATACTCTATGAAATGTCCTTTTTGTCATCATGAAGAGTTAAAAGTCATAGACTCTAGAAATGCTATCGAAGCCAATGCCATAAAAAGAAGAAGAGAATGTTTAAAATGCTCTCGCCGTTTTACAACTTTAGAAACCATAGAATTAATAGTACAAGTATTAAAAAGAGATGGTCATTATGAAAATTTCCAAGTTAATAAATTAATCTCTGGATTAAATGCTGCTTGTCGTCATACCAAAATTAGTCAAGAACAAGTAAATATATTAGCTTCGAAAATAACAATAGAACTAATGGGTAGACAAACTAGAGAGATTTCTACTAGAGAGATAGGAGAAATCATAATGAGAGATCTTAAAGAAATAGATAGTATTGCTTATATTCGTTTTGCTTGTGTATATCGACGATTTAAAGATGTTGGAGAACTTATGGAAGCTATATTGTCTGTTACCCCAGAAAAAGAAGGAGAAGTTTCAGATTATAAAGAACAAAACAAAGAGGAGAAAAAAAAACATGTCACTAACTAAGGAACAATTAGAAGAATTTAAACAACGTCTTGAAGACATGAAAGCAAAATTATCTCAAACATTAGAAGGTAATGCTTTAGAAGTTAAAAAACCTAATGAAGCTACTGGCTATTCCCAACATCAAGCAGATCAAGGAACAGATACCTTTGATAGAACAATTAGTCTAGAAGTAACTAACAAAGAATATGAAATTCTAAAACAAATTAATAGAGCTTTAGAAAAAATTGAAGAAAACACCTACGGAATTTGCGATATTAGTGGAGAATCTATTCCTTTTGCCAGATTATCTGCTATTCCATATGCAACAATGACTGTGCAGTCTCAAGAGAAAATTGAAAAAGGTATGCTATCTTTTGATCAATAAATCAAGAAATACACTCCATTATTTGCTTACTATCTTAAGTATACTTATGCTAGTTAGTGTGGATTTTTTTTCAAAAGATTTTATGTTAAATAGTTTTTTTTATGATAAAGAATTTTTTATAAGAAAATCAACTATTTACAAAAACTTTTTAGGAACAAGTCTTTCTTTGCTCTTAACTTTTAATAAAGGAGCTGCCTTTGGTTGGTTCTCTAAATATCAAGGTATCTTGCTTGTAGCTAGATTATTAGTTACACTAGGAATATTTATTTACCTTCTCCTAGTCAAATCATCCAAATTATTAAAAATTTCTCTTATCCTAATTATTTCTGGAGCAATAGGAAATATCATTGATTTTTTGCTTTATGGATATGTTATTGATTTTATTTCTTTTGAAATATTATCGTACCGCTTTCCCGTCTTCAACTTTGCAGATTGTTTTATATCTATTGGAACTATTTTATTGGTAATATCTTTTATTAAGAAAAATAATATGAAAAAAAATATGAATTAATTTAAAATTTTTAATTTAGATAAAGAGAATATTTATATGTTTTCAATTTTAAATTACTTAGATGATTTTTTTTGGTCTTATATAGCTTTTGTCCTTATTTTATCTTGTGGACTATATTTTTCTTTTAAAGCCAAATTTTCCCAAATAATTTTACTTCCTATTTTTTGTAAATCTTTTTGGAATTTTTCAAAGACTAAAATAGAATCATCAAATCAAGGAATACATCCTCTTAAAATATTCTTTGCCTCCGCAGGAGGTACTATTGGCATTGGAAATGTGGTTGGTGTTGTTTCTGCTGCTTGTGCCGGAGGTCCAGGAGCTTTATTTTGGGTATGGATTGCTGGTTTAATTGGATCTATAGTAAAATATTCTGAAGTTTATCTTGGTATTAAATATAGGAAAATACATTCTGACGGATGCTATTCTGGCGGTCCAATGTATTTCTTAAAGCAAGCTTTCAATAACTCTTTTTTACCTTTCATTGTATCCATTTTACTTTGTATTTATGGAATAGAAATTTATCAATTTTCAATAATCGTAAATAGTATAACTCATAATTGGGGCATATCACGCTTACTAGTTATTGGGATTTTACTTAGTACTGTCTTATATACAGTGATTGGAGGATTAAAAAGAATAAGCAAAATTTGTTCTATTTTATTACCAATTTTCTTATGCGCATACTTCTTTATGGGTTTTTTTATTCTATTCAAAGAGTTTTCTAATATCCCTGCTCTATTTATATCTGTTTTTAAATCTGCTTTTACTGGTCATGCTGCTCTTGGAGGTTTTGCTGGATGCACGATAGCTACTACAATTCGTCATGGGATTTCTCGTGCCGCTTATTCTGGGGATATTGGAATTGGCTTTGACTCGGTTATTCAAAGTGAATCTGCAGTGAAAGATCCTTCTTTACAAGCTTCTTTAAGTATTGTTGGTATTTTTATAGATAATTTTGTATGCACAATGAGTATTCTAATGGTATTAATATCAGGATCTTGGCTTTCATTTAATCATGATCCTTCTCTAGCAATCCAATCTGCTCTAAATAAATACTTTCCTTATATCCATTTATTTTTTCCCATATTCCTCTTCCTAACTGGCTATACCACTATCACGTCTTATTTCATCGTTGGGAAAAAATGTGCCTCTTTTCTTTTTAATGACATAGGATCAAAAATTTATATCTTTTATGGTGCTTTTTCTTTAGTTTTTTTCTGCTTTCTTCCACAAGACAATGCTTTAACTGTTATGTCTATTTCAGGAGCCTTGTTGTTAATAATAAATCTTTTAGGAATTTTTAAACTAAAAAATGAAATTAAATTTCCTACAAAGAACGCTTTAAAAATAAACGTTAATAATCAATAAATTTTTATTAAAATTAAAAAATAATTTTAAAAACAAAATGTAAAAATTATAAAATTATATTAATAAATTTTATTTTTTGGTTTTTAATGAATTGTCCTGAAAACTGGATCTTAATTATCTGTTGTAGCCTATTATCTCTTTGTTTAATTTTTATTATGGTCTTGGCTATAACTATATTAAAAATAGTAAAAAGAATAACAAAAATATTTATTAACATTTTAAGTTTCATAAACTTAGAAAATAAAATTTTAACTCCAATCTTTATATTAAAAAAAATTTTTTCAATTTTTATATTAAAAAAAAATCATAATCAAAAAAATGAATCTTGTTCTAACGGCAACTTAAATAATAAAGAATTTTTGCAAAAGAAAAAGATAATTAAAATACTTAAATGGACAATTGTAGTTATCTCTGTCTTGGGATTCCTAAAAAATAAAAAATAAAAAAGAAGGATCTTTTTATGAGTAAACATGATAATAATTGTAATCATAAACACAGCAGCTGTATCAGCTGGATAAAAGGCGCTCTATTTGGAGCAATTGGTGCATCAATTATAGCTCTCCTTTTTGCTCCAAAAGCTGGAAAACAAATGAGAAGAAAATTTAATGGATTTTATCATTCAACATCTAAAACCAGCAAAGATTTTTTCAAATATTCACAAAAACAAGCTAAATCATTTATGGAGCATACAAATAACCTAGCTAGAAGTATTTCAAAAGAAATTAAGGACCTTGCTCAATCAATTTTGGACAATAAAGAAGACTAAACGAAAAAATGTAATAATATTTGCAAATATTATTACATTTTAATAAAAAATAAATTCTCAAAAGAAACTAAAATCTCTTATATCTTCTTTTGTTACCTGAAGCATTTGTCGGCATTTTTCTAGTAAAATGTCACGAAAAAAACAATCCTCTTGAGACAGAGGCAATCGCACAGTATCGAAATTGATTAACTTAAGATCTTTTAGTAAAGCTTTTATAGAAATTGGATTTACTGTTTGTTTGAGCAAATAAAAAATTTCTCTCCATAAAGTTAAATCTACGTCTATAAAATTATTTGATAAACAAGATATAACATATTTTCTTATATTTTTAGCAAAAACATTTGAAACAACAGAAACTAATCCCCTTGCTCCTTGCAAAGCCATTTCTAGTATCATTTCATCATCTCCAGCATAAATAAAAATATTTGGAGCCAATTCTTGACAAACATTAAGAAAATCTAAAGATCCAGAAGAATCCTTAATAGCATATAATTTATCATGATCCTTTAAAAACTGAACAACAGCAGGATATAACTGAACTCCTACTCTACTAGGAATATTATATAACATCATAGGTAAATGAGAAATATCTAACAAAGACTCAAACCATTTAATCTGTCCAGAAACTCCTGGTTTTGTATAAATAGGCGTTGAAGCAAGGAAACCATTAATATTATAATCTCTACATATTCTAATCCAATCAATAGCTAAAGAAAAATTATAACTAGGAACCCCGCTAATTATAGGAATACTTAAATTCAAATTAGAAATAAAGTTTAAAATATCTACCTTTTCATCTTTAGACAAAGATAAACTTTCTCCTGTACTTCCAAAAAGAATTATACCATTTCCTTCTTGTTCTTGAAATAATAAGCATTTCTTTAAACTTTCATAATCAATAAGAAAGCTATTTTCAATAAAAGGAGTAACTAAAGCTGTCCATAAAATTTGATTTATCATGAAATTTCCAATTTTATTTTCACATAATTTTACTGTATATGATCAATTATAAGCTGTTGATGTAAAATCCTTGCTATCATTTCTGCATCTTTATTATTTACTAAAATGCCCAAACTTGAATTACTTGCTTCATAATGTACTAAACGAAACATAACATTATTTAATAAACTTAATATCTGCGGTAAAATGCCTTTAACCGTTAAATTTCTTCCAATAATAGCTATTAATGTTAAATCTTCTTCTATAAAAATTTCTGCTAAAGTTTTTAATTTGCAAATTAATCTTTGATTAGAAGAAAAAGGAGAAAATCTTCGCAAACTAAAGTTCTGGCTATTCACAATAAAAGAAAGTTCTGTATCGTTTATAGTTAAAATTTCTGTAACAATTTCATATTCAGATAATAATGAAAAAACTTTGTCTAAAATTTCATTTTTATTGATTCCTAAATAGTTTCTAATGCTAACTAGGGCTTGTTTTCTTCTTAAAGTAATTGCTAAAATTTGTCTTGTTTTTTCCAAAGATAAATTATCAAATGTTATTGAAGTATGTTCTGAATAAGGATTAAAAGTAGATAAAATTTTAATCGCCGTTTTTGATCTAAAACAAGGTTCTAAAGTAGATAAATGTAAAATTTTAGCTCCAAAATTAGCCATATCTCTCATTTCTTGAAAACTAATTTTAGGAATTAATTTTGCTTGAGAATCTATAAAAGGATCTATGGAACATACCCCATTAACATCTTTATAAATTAACAATTCTTCAGATTGCAATGCTTCTGCTAATAAAGCAGCACTATAATCGCTTCCTCCTCTACCTAAAGTTGTAGTATGACCATTTAAGTCCGAACCTATAAAACCTTGAGTAACTACAAGTCCTTCTGGCAATAAATGCAAATTTTTCTGTATTTCATTAAGAAAAGGTGTTGCTCTACCATATGCAGAATTTGTACGTAATAACCTTCTAATATCAAAAAAATGAGTAAGCAAATTATTTGAGCAAAAAAAATGACTAATAATTAAAGAAGACAGATCTTCTCCTAAAGCTATAATATTATCTATATCTCTTAAAGATAAACTTTCCTTATTTTTATAAAAATCCAAAACAGATACTTTCTTTTCAATAACTTCTGCTAAAGGCAAATCTAAATCTCTTACAATATTTATATGTATATCTTTAATGTACTGAATATATCGACTTCTTTTCCTTCTAGAAGTATAGCTATATTCCAATAAGAGATCAGTTACACCTCCAATAGCACTTACAACAACAATTCTAATGTTTGGATTAGATTTTACAATATTGAAAACTTGATAAATACTTTCTGCATTTTTAACACTTGTTCCTCCAAATTTAGCAACTAAATTTTTTGACATAACTGCATTTCTTTTTGAAATTCAATAAAGTTCTCCATATTAGCTACAATAGCTCCAGCCGCTCCTCTAACCAAATTATTAATTAAAACAATTAAACTGAACTGATATTCAGTTTCTCCCAATTTACAATGACCTATGTGAACACGCATATCTCCATGATTTAAATCTTTATTAGCTTGAGGCCTACCTTTCTCATTATGAAGGACAAATAGATTATTGTAAGTTTGATTCCACGATCTATAACTCTCTATTATTTCAGAAAAATTTATTTTACTTCTAAAGCATATTTGCAAAGAAATCGTATGACCAAATAATACAGGAACACGATGAACTTGAGCTAAAATAGAATTTATTTGAACTTCATCTCTTTTGTTGAAAATTCGCTTTGTCTCCAAAATAATTTTTTCTTCTTCATCTTTTATATAAGGAATTGTATTTCCTAAAATATCTATAGAAGACAATCCCAAATAACCTGCACCACTAATAGATTGTAAGGTTACGACATTTAAAATCTCTATAGGTGACAACTCTAATAAAGGCGCTAAAGCTAAAGCTATTCCAATTACCGAGCAATTTGGATTTTTTACTATTTTTCCTTCTGTAAGTTGCAAACTAATTAAATTTAAATCACAACAATTGACTTCAGGAACAACAAGAGGAATATCATGACGCAAACGAAAAGGAGATGCATTAGAAAAAATAATTTTTCCTTTTTTAGCCAACATGGGTTCTATATCTTTAGCAATTTGTGAAGGAAGACAAGAAATAATAAACTGTGATTGTAAATTATAAAAACTAGTTAATCTAATATTTCCAATTTCTTGTGGAAGAGAAGCAAGTGGCTCTACCCAAGAACATTCTTCTTTAAAAAGTTTACCTTGGCGATTTTCTGAAGCAACAAGCTCTCTTATACGAAAAAAGGGATGATTTATTAATAAAGCTATGACTTTTTGTCCTACTAAACCAGTTGCTCCTAAAATAGCTACATCAATAAGCATAGAATGTATTTACAACCTTTATAAAAATCAAATTCTAATAATGTGAATAGATACAAAATTTACATATTAAAATAAAAATACAGAGATATTTAGGAAAACTTGTTTTTATGAAAAAAGAAAAAAACATAAAAATAATAAAAACTAATCAAAATGGATTTTGCGAATTTTTTTATTTAAGGTCAATCAATTTCAATAGCTTATTACAGCTTCATAAAAGCAAAAATATCTTCCATATTATATACACCTTCATTTGGCTGATTCTCTTCTAACCAAGCAATAATCTTTAAAGCTCCTTTAGCAAATAAATTTCGATCAAAAACAGTATGTTTAATAGAAATCATTTCATCTCTACTAGTAAACAATAATTCATGTTCACCTAAAATATTTCCACTACGTATCACGGATACACTTATTTGTTTATCTAAACGTTTTTCTTGTTTTAAATTATATAAAGAAAAATCTTTCTTTACTTTAAGAATAGATTCAATTAATGCTTTAGCTGTACCTGAAGGAACATCTTTTTTATGACGATGATGTTTTTCAATAATATCAATATCATAATCTGCATCAAACCAACGAGATAAAGAATAAGCTAAATATCGTTGAATACAAGCTCCTAAACTAGTATTAGGAGCTATAACTATAGGAACATATTGAGATAAAGAAAATATATCATCTACAACCTTTTGATAATCCCAACCAGTAGAACAAAGTATCAATGGCTTAGGACATTGTATTCCCATTTTTAAAATATTTTTTACTAAATCTTGAGAAGAAAAATCAATAACAAAATCATTGTCCTGAAAAACATTTAACAAAGTTGTCTTAGGTAACGAAGACTTATTATAACATGTGCCTAATTGATAAACTTTCTGATTTAAAAGAAGATTTGTTAAATTCCGACCTACTCTTCCAGTATGACCTATAATTCCTATTTTTTTCATTATACCTTCTTAACAAAATTACTAACTATAATACTTGTTAATTAAAAAACCTATTTTCTGATAAGCCAGCAATAAATCTTCTTTTGAAGTAGAATACGGAGGTAATAAATATACTGTATTTCCCAAAGGTCTTATAATTAATTCCTCTTGTAAACAAGCTTTCTTAAAAAATTCCGAACAAAATGACTCATGGTGTATTTCAAAAGCACTAATCGTTCCTAAAATCCTAACACGAACTACTGATGAGCATTCCTTTTGCAAATAACTCATACCTTTTCTATGTGCATCATTAATATCTTTTATAGATTCTTTTGTATTTCTTTGATGCAATAATTGTAATGAAGCTAAAGCTGCCGCACAAGCAATTGGATTACCTGTATATGAATGTCCATGAGAAAAAGTATATGTATAACCTTTATCTAAAAAACAATCATAGATCTCTTCACTTGTCACTGTAAGACCTAAAGGTAAAAATCCTCCTGTTATTCCTTTAGATAAACAAAGAATATCTGGAACAACTGAAAGTTGATTTAATGCAAAAAAACTTCCCGTACGATAAAACCCGGTCATAACTTCATCAAAAATAACAAGAATTTCATATTCGCGAACAAGAGAAACCAACATAGATAAAAATTGGGGCCTACATATACGCATCCCACTTGCTCCTTGAATCAAAGGCTCTAGAATTAATGCTCCTATCTTATCTCCAAACTCTTCTAAATAATCCCTTAACACTAATAAAGAATTTTTTTCTTTCTCTTCTATTTCCATATCATTTTGCCAAGTACTTGGATAAGGAATTGTCAATGTTTTAAAAAAAAATTTAGAAAAAATATCATGATATCCAGAAGTTTTTCCTACTGACATAGCTCCAAAAGTATCTCCATGATATCCTCCATCAAAATTTAAAAAAACTAAACGCTCTTCTTTTCCTTTATTAAACCAATATTGATAAGCTATTTTTAAAGCCACTTCTACAGAAGTAGAACCATTATCAGAAAAAAAAAACCGACATAATTTATCTGGAAGGACTTTTCTTATTCCTTCACAAAGCTCCACTGCTGGAACATGAGTAAAACCAGAAAAAATAACATGATCTAACTGCGATGACTGTTCATAAATACTTTTTACTATAAAAGGATGAGAATGACCGTGTAGTGTTACCCACCAACTAGAAATTAAATCTAAATAACCTTTTCCTTCTTGATCATAGATATAAGAACCTTTAGCGCTTCTTACCGAAAAAATTTCATCACTTTTTTCCTTAGAAAATGGATGCCAAATCAATTTTTTATCTCTTTTAGATAAATTCATATCTATTTTCCCCTTAATAAATCTTTTAACTTATTATTAAAAGGTATTCTCATTAAATTTTCTTTATTCACAGAAGATAATAATGGCATTTCCATAATTACTTGTACATTTCCATAAAATTCTATCGAATGTTTATTATTAAAATTATGTTCTCCAACAATAATAACACCTAAAACTATAATTGCTCTTTGTCTTAAAACTTCTAAACTTAGTAAAGTTTGGTTGATCGTTCCTAAACGAGAGCTACACACAAGTATAACTGGAACAGAAAAATATTTAATTAAATCTATGATAAAATGTTGTCTGTTCAAAGGAACTAAAAGACCTCCTGCTCCTTCAATAATTAGATTCTTACTATTAGGTACTATGATTTTTTTTAAATCTATTTCTTGATTTTCAAGTTCAGCTGCCAAATGTGGTGAACAAGGTTCTTTAAATAAATAGCTTTCTTTATAAACTTTAGCACTAGATAATAAAGAAACAGTTTGAGAATCACTACTTATTATACTTCCTGTTTGTATAGGTTTAAAATATTCATAACCTGAATGTAAACAAAGCCAACTAGAAATAACTGTTTTGCCAATATCTGTATCTGTCCCAGAAATAAAAATTTGCATATTTACCGTTTAATAAAACAAAACAATACATCATAGGTAATTTTTAAATTTATATGTGAATTTTGTATCATTTTTTTAATAACAACAGGCGATACATTCTTTTTAATAGAACAAGCTCCCAAAGCTCTTAAGTAAGATATAAACTCTTTCGCACTGGAAAAATAAACTTCAAAACTGCGATTATAAAAACAAAACTTAGATGGAGATAAACTTTCTATTATCCCATAAAAAACTTCTTTACTAGGATATTTCTGAACAGCTTCAAACACTCCATAAGTAGCTAAAAAATTATTCCACTCAATAAAAGATCCTTCTAAAAGAGAAGAAAAAGCAAAAATTTTAGAATAATTAAAAAATTTACTAATTGTTTTCTTTAAGTCTGCTGCCCATTGAAAAGATAAATTACTAATAATTAAATCATGTTTAGAAAAATTCTCTGTTTCAAAATCACCTAAAGAAAAAGAAAACAAAGAATTGTTTTTAAATTTTTGACAAACAATATCAATCATTTTAGAAGAAATATCATTTAAAGTGTAAAAAGATTGATCATAAAAACATAGCAATTCTTTAGGTAAAAATCCAGTCCCTGTACCCAAATCTAATATTGTTTTTGGATAAAAACTGGGAAATTTTTGTCTCAATTTAGAAACAAGAATCTTACTGGATTCTTTTTGCACCCAAGCAACAGATTCATAAGAAGTACTAGCTCTTGAAAAGTTATTTTGAATTTTTTGTTTGATAAATTGCATGCAAAAAACTCCTAATTCTTTTATATACTTCTGTTGCTTCTAAAAAACCTAAAGCATGTTTACCTTGATCTAATAATTGTATATCTACATTATCATAACACACAAAGTTATCTTCTATAACTTGAGTAGAAACAATGGGATCATCTTTAGAACCCAAAAGTAAGACAGGAATGTCTCTTTTTATATAAAATGTTCTAAAAAAACTACTAAAATCTTTTTCTAATCTTTCCTTTCTTAATTTCGCCAAACTTTCAACCTGATTAGGTCCCTGACATCTTTTATAAAATCTTTTCAAAGTTAAACACGGATACTTCAAAAAAGAATTTCTCATAGATTCGAGTTCTTGATAACGTTTTTTGCGCAAATTTAAATTATTCCCTAAAAAATTTAAGAAAGCATTTAAACCAATTAAACAACTTAACCTTTCTTCCAATTCTAATAGTTTTACAAACCCTAAAGAATGACCTACTCCTATCAAAATCGTATTGTAATCTATAGAAGGTAATCTTTCACTATTCCCAAAATAACCTAAATCCAAAGAAATATAAGAATCTTCTTTAAAAAAAGGAATTAGATTATTCCAAAAATTCTTATCAAAACCAAATCCATGACAAAAAATAAAACATCTTCTCATAATTGTTTAAGTACTCGAACTAAATATTCCAAATCTACTTCATTATGATAACTACATATAGCAATACGTATGCATGATTTTCCTATTGGAACAGAAGGGGGACGAATACAAGAAGTAAGAATATTCTTATCTAGCAATTTTCTACTTATATCCAGAACTTTTCTCTCATCTTTAATAATAATAGGAACAATATGTGTTGTAGAAAAACCTATATCAAAACCTTCTCGTACCAAAAGTGAACGCAAAAAATCTCCTAAGGATTTTAAATGCTTTCTTTCTTTATAGCAATTTTTTATTCGTTTCCAAGATTCTTTTACTGCTCCAATAACCATGGGAGAATTAGCTGTAGAATAAATAAATCCTTTAGCTTTATTCAATAAAAATTCTTTTACTAATTTATCACAAGCTACATAACCTCCACTGCAACCAATTGCTTTACTAAAAGTCCCCATAATTAAACAGGATATTCCTTCTAAATCTACACTTGTTGATAACCCATAACCATTCTCACCCAAAATCCCAGTAGAATGAGCTTCATCTAAATATAAAAAAGCATGAAATTTTTTAGATAAACGTACTAAATCATCAATGGGAGCAATATCTCCATCCATACCAAACAAAGTTTCACTAACAATAAACTTAGGTCTCTTATCGTCAATATATCGTTCCAATAAAAAAGTTAAATGTCGCATATCACAATGACGATAACGAACTAAATCAGGAGAACTTAAAGCAATTGCTTGATATAAACTTGCATGATTAAGCTTATCAAAAAAAACTAAAGGAGTTTGTTTTAAAATACTTTTATCTAATAAAGTAGATAAGGTAGTAATATTTGCTTGAAAACCAGAATTAAATATTAAAGCTGACTCTCTTTTTTTATCTTTAGCAATTTGTAATTCCAACTGTTCAAAAATATCTAAATTACCTGATAACAAACGAGAACCAGTAGCTCCTGTTCCATAAAATCTCGCTGTATTTACAGCTGCTTCTATAATTCCAGAATCAGAGCTTAATCCAAGATAATCATTCGAAGAAAAATTCAAATAGGACTTACGTCTATCACAAAAAAAATCTGGTAATTTGCGATATTTTCCTGTAGCATGTTGACTGTTAATATATTGTTTATATCGTTTATAAATTAAATTCATAATAACTAGGTTTTTTTTTAATGAAAGAAGATTGGTCTGTAGAAAAAGTTTTAGAGTTATATAAGCTTCCTTTTTCAGAACTCATCTACAAAGCTCAAACTATTCATAGAAATAGTTTTAACAATCCTCATGCTATACAGATTAGCATGCTGCTGAGTATAAAAACAGGAAGTTGTTCAGAAAATTGCACTTATTGTCCTCAATCTGCTCACTACAATACTGGAATTCAAAAAAAACCTCTCATGGATGTAAACGATGTTATTTCTGCAGCTAAAAGAGCAAAAAAAGCTGGAGGAACTCGGTTTTGTCTGGGAGCAGCTTGGAGAGGTCCTAGAAATTCTAAAGATATGACTCAGTTATGTACCATAATATCTGAAATAAAAAAACTAGGACTAGAAACATGTGCTTCTTTGGGTTTGCTAACTGAAGAACAAGCTGCAAAACTTAAAGAATCTGGTTTAGATTTTTACAATCATAATATTGATTCTTCTCCTGAATATTACAAGAAATTAGTAACAACAAGAACTTTTGAAGACAGACTAACGACTCTTAAACATGTTAGAAAGTCAGGAATGAAGATTTGTTCTGGTGGGATCATTGGTTTAGGAGAAACTTTTTTAGATAGAATAAAAATGCTCGTAACATTAGCTAATTTAGATATACCTCCTGAATCTATCCCTATTAATAAACTCATTCCCATTCCAGGAACACCTTTAGAAAATAATTCATCTGTAGATTCTTTTGAATTTGTTCGAATTATTGCTTTAGCTAGAATTCTTTTTCCTAATTCTTATGTCCGATTAGCAGCAGGAAGAGAGTCTATGTCTGAAGAATTGCAAGCTTTATGTTTTATGGCAGGAGTAAATTCTATTTTTTATGGCGAGAAGCTATTAACTGCAAAAAATCCAAATCCAGAAAAAGACGATTTACTATTTCAAAAATTAGGATTAGAAAAAATTACTTGTTCTAATTAATTCGCGCATTAAAATAAGAGCTTCTATTCCCATTGAACAGCTTTTAGCAAAGGACCATACAAATCCTCTTCTATATCAATTTTAACCATATTTTCTTCACTTTTTGAAGGCTCTCTATTAACAAATACAATTCTTGGAGCTTGTTTTATAATAGCTATAGGAGTTTGTTCTTTTCCTTCTCCCATTACAAAAACAGCAGAAGTAGCCAAAGAATCCAGAATATTTACTTGTGTAACCTTTATCTTTTGATCATAAATATCTGTTTCTCCAATATAAGAATAAAAAGGACAAAAACCACACCATCCAAGAGCTATTCCTGTAACTCCACGACGCATAATAGTTGTATGACTATCCGTAATTACAATACCCAACTTATTCAAATTATACTGCTTTTTTAAATACTGCCAAAGAAAAGCTGCTGTCTTTTGAACATTAAAAGGATAAAGAACATAAGAATTATTAACATTAGATTCATCAATACCTGAAGAGGGAATAAGTAATCCATTTTTAATAGTCAGATAAAAATTATGAAAATTTTCATCTGATTTTAGTACTGCATCTGCTTCCTGATAAACTAATGTCTTTTTATCAATTATATCTTTTTTAACAACTCTACCTTCAGTTATACTAACGATCTTTGACGTGATTACAATAATATCTTCATCCTTTAAATCAACAAGATATTGATCCAAAACCTCATGAAGCAAATCATCAGTTTGTATTTTATGAGTACGCACAGCAATTACTTGCATAAGACTCTATTCCATCAAGAAAATACCAAAGTAATTCAGCTCCCTTTTTAGCTCCAATAAAAACTTGTTCTAAATCCTCTTCTTTCATCTCTTTAATGAGATTTCTCAATTCTTCCGTATGCCAAATATCTACTTTTCCATGCAAAGAAAAAAATTCTAAAGTCCTATCATCACAAATACCATAATGTTCTTTTAAAGCACAAATTTTAGACATTGAAACTTCTGGAGTTTGTCTTTCATATGCATACAAAGCACCGAGGCCCATACCATAATTTGCTCTCACTAAATTAAAAAAACCATCTACTAAATTAAAAGTAGAAGTTAATTTAGGAGAACTATTTACAACATCTCTTGAACCTCCCAAACCTTCAATAAAGCGCAACCATAATTCCGGATGATTATCTTCTCCTTGCTCTTCATCAACCAAATTAGCTAAAAGTACTTGTCTAGATTTAAGATCTGAACATAATGAATGAATCTGACTAATATACCTAGGAAAAGCAGCAACATGGTGATAGTATTCCTCTGCATATGTACACAAAATATCTTTTGATACAACTCCATTATTAAACTTTGTATAAAAAGAATGTTTAAGTAAATGTCTCTCTTCTAGCATATTATCTAAATTGTCTAAGAAATTCATATTATCCCCTGAAAATTTTTTAATTAGGATTTTTCAAATAATAAATAGTGTATTCTTTACAAGTCATCATTACAAATTTAGACCATGTTTCAAAATAACTGAGATCAAGATAGGTATCCCCAAAATAAGATTTATGTATTTTTGTAAGAAAAAAAGCAGATAATAAATTTCTTTCCAAAAACGAATGTGCTGTTTGAGCTCCCCCTATCATAAAAACACTTCTTTCTATCGATAACTTTTTTATATAATTTAAACATTCTTCTAAGGAATAAACTACTTGCGCATCATTTAAAACCAAATTTTCATCAGACAGAACAATAGCATGACTACTATTATTTAATAATTCTTTAGGCATAGCTTCATAAGAAGTTTTGCCCATAATAATATTTTGGTCTTTTGTCATTCTTTTATAATATTCTAGTTCATTTGGATAATTCCAAGGTAAAGAATTATTTAAACCAATTACCCCTTCTTCTGTTGATGCCATTATTCCAAAAATAGGTCTATCCATTTAAAATATAAAGCAAATAAATTTTCTATTCTTCAATTTGTTATAACAAAAATTAATGTTCTAAAATATGTTGCGCTACAAAAGAACGCATATGATCTCTTACATTATGAACACGTAAAAAATCAACTTTCTCTTTTACAATAAGAGACATAGCTATAGTTTCCAAATCTCTTTTTGCAGCTTGTTTCCTACAAAAAGCTTCCATATAAGACTTTCTTGAATGTCCTAATAAAATCAAAACACCTAGTTCTTTTAACCGTTTAATACACTTTAATAAACTTATATTCTGCCAAGCCGTTTTACCAAAACCTATTCCTGGATCTAAAATAATATTTTCCAAAGAGAATCCTAAACGTACAAGTTTATCTAAATAAAACTGTCCCCAATCTAGTATTAAATTCATTGGATCAACATTTAAAGGAAGAACTTTATCTTTTGAAGCTGGAATACTTAAAGAATGCATAACACACAATTTGCATCCAGAATCAGCTATAAGACGCAAAGTATCATCATCCAAACTCCCTTTTACATCATTAATCCAACTTATTTTATATTTTTTAAGAAGATTTTTAATAATAGGAACTTGAAAAGTATCTATACTTATATGTAAAGTTCCATCATCTAACAATGGATTAAGAACATTTAGTATTTCTTGTAATTTAACATATTCCTCTTTCCAAGGACTAATTATTGCTCCAGGTCTTGTCGATTGTGCTCCAATATCAATAACACTAGCTCCATCTTCAGAAAGCTTTATAACATGATTTACAGCATCATCTAGCTTATAAAAATTTCCTCCATCTGAAAAAGAATCTTTAGTTACATTTAAAATACCAACTAATCTCGGAGATAGCGTAAGAGTTCTAAAAAATGAGTCTTTAAAATAATGATTTTTCCAAAGACTCAATCCCATTGAAGAAAGCAAATGTCCAAGAAAATTACGATTATTTATTTCTGGATGCGGTATAATAAGATTAGGCAAATTTAATTTTAAGTCTTTATAAAAAAGTATATCTAAATCAATAATACGTGGAGACCATTTTATTTTACTATCACGAACCCTCCCCATTAAATTTTCTATTTCCAACAAAGATTTCAATAATTCTTCAGGAGATAAATTTGTTTCTCCAGAAATTATCATATTCAAAAAAGGCTTATTCCAACTTAAAGGAGCTCCTTCTGGTAAGATAGCTTTAGTTTCCAATACAATTGAACATCGCACGTTCCTTAAACAATTTTGTTTAATAAACTCCACTGCTTGCCATAAATTATGGAGGCGATTTCCCAAATTTGATCCTAAAGAAATAAAAACCATGCCAAAACTCCTAAACATTAAGTTTTATTTTATATATTCAATACTTTTCTCTATTCTATGCGTCTTTTGCTGACTTAAGCGAATGTTATAAGTAAAAGTGACACCTCCATGAACATTTCTTACAGGAGGTGATTTCTTATGAGTTTTTATTTTTATATGAGAAATCAAATCAGAATATGGAGAAGCAAACTTAAAGATAAGCTCATAGATAGTTTGAGTTAAATGCTCTACAAGATTAAAACTTCTATTTTTACAATGATCTTCAATAAATTGAACCAATTCAAGATAACATAACGTATCTTTTATTTCATCTGTAAATGCACCCAGAGGGGGAAGCCCAAATCCTATTTCTATATCAAAACTAACTAGCTGAGGATAAAACCTCTCTTCATCTTCACAACCAAGATGAAGCCAAATTCTTAAATCTAAAATTGAAAGAGTAAAAAGATCGTTATTGAAGGCTCATTCCTTTTGTAAATAATTTTTTTTTGGAGAGAGTGGGATTCGAACCCACGGTACGGGATTAGCGTACACACGCTTTCCAAGCGTGCTCCTTCGACCGCTCGGACACCTCTCCATAGAAAAACGGTCAAATAAGGGCGGGATTTTACTCAAATATCTAATTTATAATCAAGAAAAACCAAACTTGCCTATAAAATAACAAGAAGGTAAAATTTATCCTATGAAAGTAAAATTCTTTATTCTTATCTTCCTTTTTTCTACAAAGATATTTTCCTTTGCAGAGCAATCAATTTTTTTAGATCGTCCTTTAGTAATAGCAAGTATTGCTCCTTATAAGTTTTTAATTGAAAGTATAGCTGAAAATACGGTAGATATTTTAACTATTGTTCCACCTAATTGTGATCCTCATACTTATGAACCTACTCCTAAACATATTTCAAAAATTCAAAAAAGTATTTTATGGATTCGAATTGGAGAACCTTTTGAAACTTTTTACGAGAAATCTCTAGAAACATCTCCCTTTTGTCGTATTCTCGATATGAGAAAAAATATTAACTTATTAAGTTACTCAGGATGTTCTCATAAACACGCAACCCATAAATACCAGAATTTTGATTCTCATATTTGGCTTAGTCCAAAACTTCTTAAACTACAAGCTTCACATATTTTCAATACTCTTTGTGAACTATTTCCCGAACATGAAGAACTATATAAAAAAAATTATATTTCTCTTATTGAAAAATTAAACAATGTGCACAAAGACATAAAAAAAATCTTTAAACAAAGAAAACCTTCTTGCATTGCTGTTGTTCATCCTGCCTTTGCATACTTTGGTCAAGATTATGATATTACACAAATTTCAATAGAAAACGGTTTGTCTATAGATCCTTCTTTAAAAGATTTAAAAAAAATACTACTGTCTATTAAAGACCAAAAAATTAAAACAATTTTTCTACAAAAAAACCTAAGCAATAAAAGTGGTATTGTTATCGCTAAAAAATTAAATCTTAATCCTATTATTTTAGATCCTTATCAAGAAAATGTTATAGAAAATTTAAAGTACATAGCTACAGCCTTTGCTCAATCATGAAAAACTGTATTGTTATTAACAATTTATCTTTTAAGTACTCTGATAGGCTTATTCTAAATAAAATTAATTTAACTATTCAAAAAAATAGTTGCATTGGAATTTTAGGGCCTAATGGTGGTGGAAAAACAACATTTTTTAATCTTCTCTTAGGTCTTTTAAAGCCGTTAACCGGGTGTATTTCTATCTTCGGCCATAACAACAAAAACTATCGTAAACATATCGCTTTAGTTCCTCAACGATTTCATTTTGATCCCAATTTCCCAATTTCTGTAAAAGAAGTCGTATTAATGGGACGTTTATCTAATCTAAATTGGTTTGGACAATATTCTAAAGAAGATCATCTTATTGCTGACAAGATGATCGATCTTGTTGATTTATCCCCTTATTCAAAAAATTGTTTTTCCTGTTTATCTGGAGGACAGGCTCAACGAGTACTTATAGCTAGAGCTTTAGCTTCTCATCCCAAAGTTTTACTTTTAGATGAACCTACTTCTAACATTGATCTAAAACATCAGAAAAAAATCTCTAATATTCTATCACAACTTAAATCACATCTAACAATCATTATGATTACCCATGATCCACATTCTATGCATAATTTTTTTGATCATATGTTTTGTCTAAATACTACCTTAGAACCTATTACACAACCCTATATCTGTTCTCACAACTATTCTAAAAAAGACTTATTTAAAAATATGGAGGTAAATTAGTAATGTTTCTTGATTTAATTAATCCTATCTTACTTACTTCTTTACTTGCCGCCTTTTGTGCTTCTATTTCAAGTGGAATTATAGGTTCATATGTTGTTATAAAAAGAATGGTCTCTATTGCTGGAAGTATAGCTCATGCTATACTAGGAGGTATTGGAATAACTCTTTGGATTCAATATTACTATAAATTACCCGAATTTTGTCCCATTTATGGTGCTTTAATATCAGCTATTTTAATAGCTTTAATTATTGGATGGATTCATTTAAAATTCAAAGAAAGAGAAGACGCTTTAATTGCTGTTATTTGGTCTGTAGGAATGTCTTTAGGAATTATTATGATTTCATATATTCCTTCTTTTAATAGTGAACTACTCAATTTCCTATTAGGAAATATTCTTTGGATTCAAGCTAGTGACTTAAAGCTACTATTCTCCTTAGATATTGCTATTATCTGTTTAACATTTATATTTCATTCTCGTTTTCTAGCTTTGTGTTTTGATGAACAACAACTTAACTTACAAGGTTATAATAGAACAAAATACTACTTTCTTCTGTTAATACTAATAGCTATTTCCATAGTTATACTTACCTATATAATAGGTATCATTCTAGTACTAAGCATGTTAACTATTCCTTGTTGCATTATAGGACGATTCTCGCATAACTTAGTACACATTATGCTCGGATCTATTTTGCTAAACATTATTTTATCTTTTTTAGGAATTTTTTTAGCTTACTTTCTAGATTTACCCGTTGGTCCTACTATTGCTCTTATTTCAGGACTAATCTATTGTTCTACATTTTGTTTAAAAAATACAAAAATATATCTTTCTTAACAATTAAGACCCAATTTAGAAACTTTTTTTAAAAGAAAATCTTTAAGTAAAGAAATCCCTTTACCAGTTAATCCTGAAATTGAAAAAAAATGCTTTCCAGGAAATTTTGAACGAAATACTTCTAATATACTAGATTCAGTATCCCCTTCTAATAAATGATCTATTTTATTAAGAAGAACAACATGTGGTTTACTAATTAATTCTTCATTATAACGAGAAACTTCTAAAAACAAAGTTTCAAGATCTTGAATAGGATCATTACATTCGAATTTTGATACATCAACTACAAACATCAAAAACTGAGTTCTTTCTATATGTCGAAGAAAGTCAAAACCTAAGCCTTTATTCTTATGTGCTCCACAAATAATACCAGGGATATCAGCTATAGTTAAAGGAGGTAAATTTTGACATTTATAACCTATAAAACCTAAAAAAGGCCTCAATGTAGTGAAAGGATAAGCTCCAACCTTAGCATTAACAGCAGTAAGAGCATTTAATAACGTAGTTTTTCCTGCATTTGGAAATCCAACCAAACCAATATCAGCAATTAGCTTAAGCTCTAATTCTACTAATCTATTCTCTCCTTCTGTTCCTGAAGTGCAAAAATTTGGAGATCTATTTATGGAGCTCTTAAAAAAAGTATTTCCTAAACCACCTTTACCACCTCGACATAACAAAAATTCTTCATCAATCTCAGTGAAATCATGCAATATTTCATTAGTAATTTTATCTCTTAATAATGTTCCAGGAGGTATTTTTATAGTTAAAGAACGCCCTCGACGTCCTTGCTTATTATTGGGACCGCCTTGTTCTCCATTTTCTGCTTTTAATATACGCGTATTTCTATAAGCCTCAAAAGAAAATACATGACTGCTCGTTCTAAATAAAACATCTCCCCCTTTTCCTCCATTTCCTCCATAGGGGCCTCCCTTAGGAATATACTTTTCTCTACGCCAAGCTATTATGCCATTTCCTCCTTTGCCTGCACGTACCTCTAAAGTAACTTTATCTAAAAACATAAAAACAAAATGAAGACGTATAAAACCTAAACTTTAGGAAGAACTGAAATAAAAGTTTTATTAGTTTTATTAAAATGAACGATACCATCAATTAAAGCAAACAAAGTATCATCAGAACCTCTTCCAACATTCTTTGAAGGTTTCCATTTTGTACCACGTTGTCTCACTAAAATACTACCACAAGATACAAATTGACCCATGCTTACTTTCACTCCCAATCTCTTTGAATGAGAATCTCTTCCGTTACGACTAGAACCTTGTCCTTTTTTATGTGCCATGTGAATTTAAAATCCTATTTTAGCAAATTCCCTTAAACAACTAATTCTTTTATTTTTACTCTTAAATAGTTTTGACGATGACCAATTTTTTTATGATGATTTTTTCTTCGTTTATATTTATAAGCAATCACCTTCTCTCCACGAATAGAAGACAAAAGTTCCGCTTTTACAAGAGCATTATTAATAAAAGGAAATCCAACTAAAGTTTTTCCTTCGCTATGAAGGAAAAGAACTTCTGAAAAAACAACTTCTTTTTCCTTATCATATATGTCAGAAACTTCAACATCTATAATGTCTCCTTCAGAAACCTTATATTGCTTTCCCCCTGTCTTTATAATTGCATATGAATTCATAACAATTTCTATCTTCTCTTAAGTTTATTTACTGAAGTTAATGCAAGAAAGCTTAGTTTAAAAAAGCTAAAAAATCAATACTTTCTTAATAATAAAACACATTATTTGCAAAACCAACAATATGATGATACGAAAATGGCCAGAGCCGGGGTCGAACCGACGACACAAGGATCTTCAGTCCTCTGCTCTACCAACTGAGCTATCTAGCCGAATTGCAAAAGGATAAAAATATTCGCATTTTTAATGCAATAATTTTAATTATTTTCATGAAAAAAAATCATTTTTCAATTCTCAAAAGAGAATATAAAAAAGATTATTTTAAGAAAATCTCTTAATCCATTAAAATGGCTTATCATATTTAAAAAAGAGGATTAATGAAATCTCTTCCTTGGATCGTTAGAACAGGTATTGGACAAGATAGTCACCGTTTTTTATCAAAAAGCTTCTCTAAGCCTTGTATTATAGGTGGTATTATCTTTGATGATACGCCGGGATTTCAAGCCAATTCTGATGGAGATATCGTTTTTCATGCTCTTTGTAATGCTATTTCTTCCTTAACACATGAAATTATTCTTGGAAAAAAAGCTGATGAACTTTTAAAAAATGATGGAATTACAGATAGCAGATATTATTTGTTAGCAGCCTTAAAGAGCTTAGGAAAACAACAAATTACTCATGTTGCCATTTCATTAGAAGGTTTGCGTCCCAAATTTTTAACAAAATGTTATGAAATGCGAGAAAACATTGCTAATATTTTAAACATCTCTATAAATAGTGTTGGAATTACGGCAACTACAGGAGAAGGTCTTACTGATTATGGATGTGGTGACGGAGTTCAATGTTTTTGTACAGTAACAACCATGGAAATGGTAGAATCTTAAAAAAATACACAACTAATAAATATCTTTTACATAGCGATTTTGATTACATAAATCTTTCATAATTTGTTTTGATTTTATTAAACCAAAATTCTCTTCTAATATTTGTAATAACGTACTGTCAATTGATTTTCCTAAAACTTTACTTCCACACACAAATATATACCCAGATTGATCTAATATAAATTGAACCAGTTTTTTTTGTCTTAAAAGTAAATGTTGAACATACAATCTCTCTTCTTGATCTCTTGAAAAAGCACAAAATATTTCTAAAATATTTTCTTTTACTAGATCTTCAAAAAATTCTCTATAATAAAAATTTTCAGAAGAATATCTATCACCAAAAAATAAATAATTTTTTAATAAAGGAGATGTTTTTTTTCTTTTTTCTAAAAAACCTTTAAAAGGAGCTAATCCAGTCCCCGTTCCTATCATAAGAATAGGTTTATCTTCAGATGATAAAGGTAAAGAAAAATTTCTAGATCTTTTTAAAAAGACCTCAGCTAAAGGTTCATTTAAAGAAAGTAAAGAACAAAGATAACGAGAACAAGTTCCTAATATCTCTGGATTTTCTTTAACCACAACCAAATTAACTAAAAGATCTATTTTAGAAGAAGAATAAGAAGCTATAGAGTAAAATCTAGGTAAAAGAATTCCTAAGGCATCTACAAATTGTTGTTCTGAAACAAATGAATCAAAATTCCCAAAAAAAGAGAAAAGTTCATGAAAACGATATTTAGAAAAATCTTGGCTATACTTACTTTCTAACCAAGATTTGCAAAAAGAAGGTATTCTATCAAGATTTGCAAAATTTACTAAATATTCATAAAAAGTCAAAAAGCGATCTTCTCTAGAAAAATAAACTATCTTATCCGCATTTAACTTAAATGACTTGATGAAAGAACTGACTATATCAAAGCCATTACGGGGATAAACCCCTAAAGCATCACCAACCTCATAGTTTATCTTTACAGCACTAATATCAAAACTTAGGTGAAAAACTTTTCTAGAGGAATTTTGTGTTAAGAGTTCCCTTTGAATTAAAGGAATCTTTACACAAGAAGATCTCACACCAATTTCCTTTTATTAAGCAGCTTTAATCTTAATATCTACTCCTGCAGGCAAAGATAGAGTCTTTAGAGCATCAATTGTTTTTCCTGTAGGATCTAAAATATCTATAAGTCTCTTATGAGTTCTAATCTCAAATTGCTCTCTAGACTTACGATCAACATGAGGCGACCTTAAAACAGTATATACCTCACGCTTAGTAGGCAATGGAATTGGACCTACTACTAAAGCTCCTGTTCTCTTAGCAGTCTCAACAATATCAGCCGTAGATCTATCTAACTGTCCTTGATCAAAACCCTTTAATCGAATACGAATTTTCTGTTTTTGTTGTTTCACTATTTATTATTTCCTCTTTACTTCTTAACTATCTCATCTTGAATCTTCTGCGGAACTCTAGCAAAATACGAAGGTTCCATTGTAGAGGTAGCTCTACCAGATGTTAAAGAACGCAACGTTGTCGTATAACCAAACATTTCACTCAAAGGAACTTCTGAATTTACTTGCACCATTCCTCTAGATGTTTCTTGACCTAAAATCTTTCCTCGACGACGATTTAAATCTCCAATTACATCTCCTAAGTGATCTTCTGGCGTAATAACAACTACTTTCATAATAGGCTCAAGAATCACAGGTTTGGCTTTACGACAAGCTTCCTTTACAGCCATTGATCCACAAATTTTAAAAGCCATTTCACTAGAATCAACCTCATGATAAGAACCAAACACAATAGCAACTTTCACATCCACCAAGCCATATCCTGCAAGAACTCCTCCACTTAGTCCTTCTTCAATACCTTTAATGACAGCAGGAATATATTCTTTAGGGATAACTCCTCCGACAATTTTACTAACAATTTCATTACCTTTTCCGGGCTCATTAGGTTCAATTTCTAAACAAACATGTGCATATTGACCTCTTCCTCCTGATTGCTTTACATATTTTGTTTCAGTAGAAGAAGAAGTTGTTATTGTTTCTTTATAAGATACTCTTGGTTGCCCAACATTAGCTTCAACTTTAAATTCTCTAATCATGCGATCTCTTAAGATATCTAAATGAAGCTCTCCCATACCTGAAATAATAGTTTGCCCTGTTTCTTCATTAGAAGAAACTCTAAAAGTAGGATCTTCTTCTGAAAGGGCACTTAAAGCCTGAGCTAATTTTTCTCTATCTCCTTTAGATTTTGGTTCTATAGCCATATCAATAACAGGCTCAGGAAACTCCATTTTTTCTAATGCAATCTCATATCCATCATTACACAAAGTATCTCCCGTAGTAGCAAACTTCAAACCAACACAAGCTCCAATATCTCCTACAGAAAATTCTTCTCTATCTGTTCTTTCATTAGCATGCATTTCAAGTAATCTTGAAATACGCTCTTTTTTATCTTTTGTTGCATTAAAAATAGTAGAACCTTTCTTAAGAGTTCCAGAATAAATTCGAATAAATGTAATACGTCCTACATATGGATCACTCATAATCTTAAAGGCTAAAGCAGATAATGGAGCATCAGCTTTAGGCTCTAAAGTCATTTCTTCTTGGGATTTTAAATTAACTGCAGGGATTGCCCCTCTATCTAAAGGAGAAGGAAGCCAACGAACAACAGCATCTAATAAATGTTGAACTCCTTTATTTTTAAAGGCTGACCCACATAGAACAGGATTTATCTTATTCTCTATCACTCCTTTTCTCATAATTTCATGAATTTCATCTTCTGTAATAGAATCAGGATTTTCTAATACTTTCATCATGAAATCTTCTTTAGTTTCATCAACTGTTGCTAGTTCTTCTAACATTTGCATACGAAACTTTTTTGCTTCTTCTAAAAGTTCCTCAGGAATGCTTTTTTCTTCCCATTTGGCTCCTAAAGTTTCATCTAAGAAAATAAGAGCTTTCATGGAAATTAAATCAATCATTCCTATAAAATGATTTTCCGAACCAATAGGATATTGCACAGGAATAGCATTAGCATGCAACTTTTCTTTCATAGAATCTACAGCAGAAAAATAATTAGCCCCCATTCTATCCATTTTATTAACAAAAGCTATTCTCGGAACTCCATATTTATCAGCTTGTCTCCAAACAGTTTCGGATTGAGGTTCCACACCAGAAACAGCATCAAAAACAGCAACAGCTCCATCTAAAACTCTTAAAGATCTTTCTACTTCAATTGTAAAATCTACGTGCCCAGGAGTATCAATAATATTAATTTTACAGTCTCTCCAAAAAACCGTAGTCGCAGCAGAAGTAATAGTAATGCCTCTTTCTTGCTCCTGCTCCATCCAATCCATAGTAGCTCCGCCTTCATGAACTTCACCAATTTTGTGCGTTCTTCCAGCATAATATAAAATCCGCTCTGTAGTTGTTGTTTTTCCAGCATCAATATGGGCCATGATACCGATATTTCTTACTTCACTTAATGCATATTGTTTTTGACTCATTCTCAATCCTTTCACTAATTACCATTTATAATGAGCAAATGCTTTGTTAGCTTCGGCCATACGATGCGTATCTTCTCGTTTTTTAATCGTTGCACCTTGTTTATTGTAGCAATCAACTAATTCTGCAGCTAAACCAACTTCCATAGAACGCCCAACCTTCGCCCTAGAGTTAGCAATGATCCATTTCATAGCTAAACAATTTCTTCTTTCAGCAGGAATTTCTACAGGTACCTGATATGTAGCTCCACCAATCCTTCGAGAACGTACTTCTAAAATGGGCTTAGCATTTTCTAATGCTATTTCAAAAGCTTCTAAAATATTCTCTGCTTCAATTTTTTTTGCAAATCGTTCCAATGCAGAATAAACTATTTTACGTGCCTTTGATTTTTTCCCATGCATCATAAGTTTATTAATAAATTTTGACAAAACGCCACTTTCATAAATAGGATCCAATGAAATGGCCCTTTTTTCGGCTCCATGCCTTCTAGACATATTTTAAAATCCTCTAAAACAACATAACAAGATAACAATAAATTAATTAGCCTTACTTAGGCTTTTTTGCACCATATAAAGAACGACCTTGCTTTCTATTTTTTACAGCAGCACAGTCTAAAGTTCCTCGAACAATATGATAACGCACTCCAGGCAAATCTTTAACACGACCACCCCTAACCAAGACAATACTATGCTCTTGGAGATTATGACCTTCTCCCCCAATATAAGCAATGACCTCCTGACCATTCGACAAACGAACCCAAGCTACTTTTCTTAAAGCAGAGTTTGGTTTCTTTGGCGTTTTAGTTTTTACTTGCAAACACACACCTCTTTTTTGAGGACATTTTTGCAAAGCAGGTGACTTTTTTCTTTTAACTCCAGCAGATCTTCCTTTGCGAATTAACTGATTTATAGTTGGCATTATACACTCAATTCAATCTTACTTTTAAACAGAAAAAGAATATAAAAAAGAAACTTATTGTTTGCAAGGAGTTATTTTCTTTTATTCAACATAAAATGTACAAAAAAAATTTAAAAAGAATTTAAAATTTAAATTAAAAAGAGAATTTAGTATCATTTTCTCAATTATTATTAGTAAACTTAACTATCTTATAAAGTTTCTTTGTGATAGAAAAAATTACATTTCAAAAACAGAAAGAATATCTTTCTTCAACTTCTTTTCAAGAAAAAACTTGCAAAAGTCTTGCAATCCTCAGTGGTATTTTCATAATTATATCTTTGATCTTTTTTATAATGGGATCCTTATCTGCTAATATAATTCTATTTACAGGAGCTTTTTCTATTATAGGTTTATATCTAATGATTATTGGGGTAAGTCTATTTTTGTTGTCTTTAATCTACTTAATGCTACCCAAAAACACTCTTTCCGCATTATAACTCAATTTCTTTACTTCTCATTCATTAAGAAAAATCTCAAACATAAAAAAAATACTAAAGTTTTTCTCTATTCCGACGATTACTAAAATTAATAATAATTTTTTAAATTATGAAAAAAAAAATAAAGAAACTTTTAATTTTTTGCATTTTATCTGTTGTTCAAATATCTATCGCATACTGTTCTCAAGAAGAATTACTTTCACAAACAGATGTCTTCCAAATTACATCTCAATTAATTACATATCATGTTGATGTCAAAGAAATTAATGAAGAAATACTCTCCAAATCTATTAGCAATTACATAAGTAACTTTGATTCTAATAAAATATATTTATTAGAAGATGAAGTTAATGAATTCATTCATCCAACACAAGAATATAAAAACCAATTACTACATTCTTATAAAAATCAAGATCTTTCTGAATATATTAAAATTCAAAACATTATAAAAAAAAGCATTATAAGAGCGAGAAAGATTAGAAGTAAAATTAGAAGCAATGACCTAGATATTTTCAAAAAAACACAAGACTTTAACGAAACCAAAATAACTAATCAAGTAAACAAATATCCCAACAATATCTTAGAAATTCAAGAAAAACAACAAGACCTTCTAACTTTTCTTTTATCAAGTTATTTATCAAATAACCCAAAAGAAAAATACATAGGAAAAGAAACCTTGTTACTTAATTTAATAGAAAAGCAACTCATTAACTTAGAAAACGAATATTTAGGATATGATGAAGAAGGACAATGTCTACCCAATGAAAAACAACAACATTTATTTTTAACAAAAATTATTAAATCAATAGCATCTGGATTAGATGCTCATACAGCATATTTTAGTACAGAAGAAGCAAATGCTATAAAAATACAACTAGAAAAAGGAATGTGTGGTTTAGGAATAGTTTTAGGAGAAGATATTAATGGTATTGTTATCAGAGAAGTTCTAGAAAATGGTCCTGCTTTTAAATCAGGAAAAATCCAAGAAGGAGATGTTATAAAAAAAATTAATGGAAAAACAATAGATCATCTTTCATTCAAAAAAGTACTAGAATTACTCAGAGGTAAAGAAAATTCACTAGTCATACTAGAATTAGAAACTGAAGAACATACAATCAAACAAGTTTCACTAATTCGATCTAAGATTGCATTAAATAATAAAAGAGTTGATGTAAGTTATGAATCCTTCCAAGAAGGGATTATAGGAAAAGTTACGTTGCACTCGTTTTATGAAGGAAACGATAATATTTCCAGTGAATTAGATATAAAAGAAGCTATTACTAATCTAAAAAAGAAAAACCTTCTTGGACTTATTTTAGATTTAAGAGAAAATAGCGGAGGATTCTTATCTCAAGCAGTTAAGGTATCTGGCTTATTCATGTCTAATGGTGTAGTAGTTGTAGCAAAATACTTTGATAACAATTTAAAATTCTATAGAACTTTTAACGGTAATAAATTTTATAAAGGACCTTTAATTATTCTTGTATCCAAGTGTTCTGCTTCTGCAGCTGAAATTGTAGCACAAACACTACAAGATTATGGAATTGCAATTATCGTTGGCGATGAACACACTTATGGAAAAGGAACTATTCAACATCAAACAATAACAGGAAAAGAACTAGGAAAAGAATCTTTATTTAAAGTAACTGTTGGAAGATATTATACGGTTTCTGGAAGATCAACTCAAATCTCAGGAGTAAAAGCAGACATCTTAGTACCTTCTAAATATTATGAAAGTCCTATTGGAGAACGTTATTTAGCATGTCCTTTACCTGAAGATAGTATTCAACCTACTTACCATGACTCCTTCCAAGATCTAGAACCTTTTGCAAGAAAATGGTTTCAAAAATATTATTTACCAGAACTACAACAAAAAGAAAACCATTGGACCCATTTATTACCTCAACTAAGAGACAATAGTCACCAAAGAATACTATCTAACCAAAACTACCAAAGATTCTTAGCCAACTTAAAAAATAATTCTAATTTAGTTCAAGAAGAAAACGATTTACAAATGGAAGAGTCTATAAATATTATGAAAGATCTACTTTCAAACAGTGATACTCTAATCCTAAGTAATTAATTTCAATTTTTTTCACATTTAGAACATTTTTCTACGAATTGAGCTATCTCTTCTTTTCTTGCTCGCAGCAATCTTTTTCTTTGAATAGAAAGACAAGCAAAACAAACTTGTTGTGACACACATTCCCCTTGATCTTCATATACTTCCTTTACATCAGGTTCATTTGAAAAATCACAGGAAGAATTATAAAAAACATCAGTTTCTTCAACAAAATTTAAAAATTTCATAGGTAGTACTGGCTGCATCTCTTCTACAGTTGTTGTCTGCGCATCTTTATAAAAACGAATCGATCTTTCATATAATTCTAACTTATTGTTCACTAACGATCGATATTGTTTTTTCTTACAATTTACTTGAAAAGTAAGACTTCTCAATTCTTCTCGTAATTTATTTAAATCCAATGAAAGATTTTTAATAGCAGCTTTTGCTTCACAATTTTCTAAAATGATTTCATTCTCTCTTCCCTTTTCTTCACATCTATGGCTTTGATTATTTTTTAAAGAAAAAATTTTTTCTTCAAAAACTCTAATTTCCTTTTGGAGTTCACCTATTTCTTTATCAAGATAGCTTAGCTGAGATTGTAAATA
The DNA here is from genome assembly GCA_963558895.1 of uncultured Chlamydiaceae bacterium. Taxonomy (GTDB): domain Bacteria; phylum Chlamydiota; class Chlamydiia; order Chlamydiales; family Chlamydiaceae; genus CAUWIK01. Next base: position 296,180 of record CAUWIK010000001.1, read on the forward strand.
CCTTTTTTCTCTCTCTTTTTCTAAACCAGCTAAATAAGAATCCATAGAAAAACTCGTCTCTGAACGACATTCTTTATCAAATTGTTTTTGTATTGTTAGCAAGCTCTCTTCTTTTCCAATTTTTTTATTAGTCCTATTCTCTAAATTTTTTTCTAAAGCTAATAATTCATGTTTCTTAGTTAACAAAAAATCTTGGAATAAATTTAAAGATTTCAATTCTAAACTATCAAAATTACAATTTTTCATTAAAAAAATAAAACTTACCAAACTTAACAACAATGCTAGAAAAGAAACAGATAAAAATATAATAGATAAACAAAAAACTGTAGAAGAAAATGAGATGCCCAAAAAAACAAAAGACGCTATAGTAAAGAGAATAGCAAGAATATCGATAACTAACAAAGTTTTATTACAATTATTATTAGTAAAATAAGTAGTTTTTAAATCAGATGAAGGAAAAACTACTGGACTCATATATCACCTTTTTTAGCAGTTTGTATTTCAACATCTGTTTTTTCTTTGAACAAACCTAATTGATGTTTTAATAAAATAATAGATTCATTTAAAACTTTTATTTTGTTTTCATATTCATATTTTAGAACTCTTTGATTTGCTAAACTTGTTGAAAGATCTTTTAATAATTTTTCTAAAATTTTTGTTTGGTAAATCAAACTTTTAGTTTCTTTTTCAAGACAATTCAAATAAGAAAATTCTAAAAATTTCTCTTCTTCTTCTTGAATATCTAAAGAAGACCACATAGAAATCAAACTTAACAATAACTGTTTTAGTTCTTCTACCTCAGATTGTTTTTTACAAATTAAACTCTTCAAATCGTTTAATTCATCTTGAGAAGGAGCTAAAGAAATCTCACTTTTCCAAGGAGTTTTAATTTTTTGTATAAAAGAAACCTGATCAATTTTTTCTTGAAATTGCTTTATAGAAAGTTTTCTTTTTTGTATTTTTTTCTCATAAGAATCTATTTTCTTTAAACAATCATTTAATTTTAACTTCCTTTTGCTATCGAGAAAAACATCTATGCTCTTTTTTTCTAAAAAAGATGTTTTTAAAAAGAATGCTACTCCTAAAGAAAATATAGCCAATCCAATTAAAGAAATTATAATAAATAAAATCAAAACTGGAAAAGGTGCAAAAACTAAAAAAGCAGAACAACAATTTAAAACTAGTCCAATAATTGTTAAAATAACGCCAAAAATCAATGAAATTCTACTAATTTTATTAATAGAAACAGACTCTCGTTTTACACAAGAATTTTCAATGCAACTTACAAAAAACATTACTCTTATTGATATTACAAATTACACATGCTTTCCAAATACTCAAATTCTTCAAGTTCTTCTCTCTCTGAATCTTCAGTTAATGTATATAAAGGGTATCTATATTTTAAACTATCTTGCATTGCAATATCTAAAGACTTTTGACTATGTTTAATAACAGCTTCTCTTTCTTCTAAAAATTTTTCTCTTTCTTCTAAATTCTTTTCCTTATTTTGAAAAATCTTTAATTGCGAATCTAACTTTCTTTTTAAACAAAATCGATATGATAAGCAAAGAAAAGCTATAGCGAAACTAAGTTCAGCAATTCCAAATAAAATGCAACTTAAAGTTACTAGACCAGTAGCCATTAAAATACATCCAGCAAGAGTCATTATAAAATATAAACTCATAATAATAGCGGTTGCTATTAAAAATCTTTCTTCTTCAATACAAGTTTCTTCATAAGATGAAAGTACTTTTTTTTCTGCACTAGATTTTACATTAAAAACATTTAAACAATCTAAAGCCATTTAAACTCCTTTTTATGCTTTATTATTGTTATTTTTTATTATTTTTTTTCTGAATCTTCTCCATCTTCTTCAGGAAGATTTTCGAGAGGAAGTACAAACTTAAACTCTTCTTGCTTTTCTTGCCAATTCTTCTTGCTCAGATCTTAGTTTATCTTCTTTTTCGTTTAATTGTTGTTCTTTTAAAACTAATTTTCTCTGTTCTTCTATAAGAGCTTGTTTTTCTTTTTCAAGAGCTTTTTCTTGTTCTCTAAGTTTTATTTCTTGATTTGCTTGTAACATTTTTTGAAGCTCAAGACGCTGTTTTTCCTCTTTTAATTCTTTTTCTTTACTTAGGGAGGGTGCTAGCATAGTTCTCCTCAAAAGAGCTTGCTTTTCACTTAATTGACTATCTAAATCTTTAAGTCTTTTTTCTTTTAGCGATAATTTCTCCAAAACCTCGAGAAGTTGTTCATTAGCAGATTCTAAGCGACTTTCCAACGTTTTTAATTTTTCACTAACTAATTTTCCTTGAGCAACGCCTTCAGATACCTCTTTTTCTATCTCTTCAAAAGCTTTATTTTTTCTTGCACTAAGATCTTTTAATTCTTTTTCTACAAGTTCACGAACTTGCTGTTGTTTTTCTTCCAAACATTTTATTTCACTTTCAAGAGCTTCTTTTGTTTTTTCTAATTCCTGACGATTAGTAGCTCCTCTAACTTCTAAATCTCTTATTTCCTCTTGAAGAGCATTGACTTCATTTTCTAATTTTGCACTGACAATCTTTCGTTTATCTTCCAAATCTTGTAATTCCTTCTGAGAAATTACTATTTCGCTTTCTAGTTTCTGACGATATGTCGACACACTTTCCAACTCTTCCGCTTCTTCTCTAAGAAGACCTATTTGCGTTTCTAATAGTTGAATCTTAAATTCACAATCTCCATGTTCAACCATCAAATCATCCAATACTTTTAATAAAACAGTTTTCCTCGATTCTAAATCCTCTATCTCACTCCCAAGAATCCCTAATTTTTTTTCTAACTCTTTAACTCTTTTTTGAGAATCACTTAAAACCTTTTCATCTACAAGGAATTGTTTTTGTAATCCATAAAATTTTTTAAAATTTAATCGCTGAATAAGGACAAACGCCAGTGCAATCCCCAAAATACTACTACCAACTAAAAGTGCTATTCCTGCAGCTAACAAAGGTAAAGATGAAGAAATCATCCCAAATACTGCTAATCCTAAGCCAATAAATAAAAATAACACAGATATTACCAAACAAGTAATAGCTAGAGCTCTTAACTTACACTCTTTTTTCTCTATATTTTCTTGAACGTTTTTATCAACTTTATATAAACAATTACCTTTTGTGAGATTTTCTACAGACATTAAGTCTTCTCCTTGTATCTTTCCTACTTATATTGTTACAATTCTACATAAAAACAATTCTTTTAAAATTAGTTTTCAACTATTAAAAATTAATGAGAAATGCAAAAAAAAACGCAAATATATTTATTCCCTTATTATTTAGATAAATTTAAGAATCCTTTATATAAATTTTCTTTTAATCCTTAAAAAATACTTTGTTACATATTTACATATTAAATTAACTAACAAAACATCATTAACAATAATAGAATATACACTGGCGATCTAATAAAATACATGTTATTTCATAATTAAAAAAAATTTTATAATCAAATAACAAAATAAAAAGAGAAAGAAGTTAAAGTAACTTCCTTCTTTAAAAAGACTGCCTCTATTTTAAGGTTTTTTTGAGGAAGATTGCGAATCACTTTTAATACTAACTGCTAATCGACCTAGCATCTCTTTTATTTCTTCTTCCAAAACTTTAACTTCCTGATCTACTTCTCGTTTCACTGGTTTATGTAAAACAAAAATAGCTAAAGCTATTTTTACTAAACCAACCAACACTGGAATAGCTAACAAAGCAAACAGAGGACTAACTACAATTCCAAAATGAGGCAATAAAAACAATGCTGCCAGACCTGCTACTATAAGCAACACAGCCAATACAACCATGGTAATTGCTAATGCGAGATTTTCTAATTTTTTTCCTAAAATAAAAACTTTTTCATTCCTATTACTTACAGGAACACCATGATCTAATGAACTAACTGATACAGAACTAGAGCCATGAGTTATCATATAAAAACCTCCTCTTTATCAAGCTTTTTAAATAATGCATTAAATGCTAGTTATTAATATGAATTTTTAAACTCTATTATTATAAGTCTTTAATATACTAACTGCTTATTTTATATTTTTTAATCTAACGCCAACCTCGTTTCGATAGATTTTTAGGATCACTTGTTTCCAAATTTAATGGAGATAAACTATTAGTTTTATTAGCTAAACTAGGATCAAATTTTACCGCTTGACTATAAATTTTTGGATGTATTTTATTATCCTTGATTTCTTTTGAATCTGAAAGTTGTTTTTCATCTGGCAATTTTTTTTCAAAAACCATCTTAAATTTTACTTTCATTCCTGCATTTAAATCATAACTACCCAAAGCAATTAAAACTAACCCCACTAACAAAGGAATCACAAATAATGCTAAAGCAGGTCCTGTTACTCCCAAATAAGGTAAAGCAAATACAGAAATAATGCTTCCTAAAATTAAAAGAACTCCACAAATAATCAAACAAATAGCTGAACATAACTTTCGCATTTGAGAAGAAAAAAGAGTTTTTTTATTCTCACATTCAGAATTTACAATAAATAAAGATGAACCCGTTAACGGCTGAATAGGTTGAGACACTTTTTCCTCCTTCTTTTTCTTAAAAAGAAAAAAAATTTAAATAAATTAAGAAATAAAGTCAAAAAAAAATTATAAATTATTATTCTAGGACTTCGAAGAAATTATAAAAGTATCTCTATGATACAAGAAGAAATCAAGAAGCGATTTTAAAAATCAAAAAAAAAAAGACATAACTTAGAAAACTAAGTTATGTCTCAAAAAAATTACAAGAGTATAAATTTTAGTATACTCTGGTATTTTCTACCCCAGAAACTGGCGGAACCAAAGAATCAGAAGAAAGAATAACTTCTCCTCTTCCATCTCCAGAAACAACACCTTTCAAAGTAACACAAAACTCTACAGATTCATTGCATCTAAGTTTAGGAAGAGCTTCAAATACTACAGAATTTCCAGTAATAGTACCTTTTGTTGGACCACTAAGAGAAAGTGGTTTTAAATTATCTGAAAACTTCAACATAAGTGTAACATTAGTATCATCTGCAGATCCTCTGTTCGTTACAGTAACTTTATAAGTAGTTTCCTCACCAATACAAATAGGATCCTTAGTATCAACTACACACATATGAGTTGCTGGTAATCCTTTCCAAGTTGTTGTAACATTATCTGTACAAACACATTGACCACACTCAGATTGAGAAATAACCTTCACACTGTTTACATAAGCTCCTGGATTTTGAGTTCTAAGAGCTAACTTAAATGTCAATGTTTCTCCAGGACATAATGTAGGTACGCACCAACGAACTACATTTCTACAACATTCAGCTCCTGGAGCTTCAGCTACTTGAACACCTGCTGCTAAAACATCTTCCACTATTACATCATATAAAACCATATCTCCTGGATTAGTAACCACAATTGTATATTCAGCTTGTTTACAAATAAATACTTCTCTGTGTCCATCTACAGTTATATTTACACAAGGTTCATTAATAATAGTGGTTAATGTACTAACTTTTTTAACTCCAGAACAAAAAGAAACTGAAGCAGTATTAGTTATAGATCCTCTTCTTTGAGGACAAAATTCTACAGAAAAACACTTAGTTTCTCCAGGATTTAAATCACCTAAGTGAAATACTAAGTTTGTTTTTCCAGAAGCATGGGTTGTTCCTTCTGGAACAGGATTCTCTGCAACAACATCTCTAGCAATAGCAGACCCTACATTTGTCACTTCAACATTATAAGTTACAGGACAATATAAACAAGCACAATTAGGACCAACTGTGCAGACTTCTAAACAAGGAAGTCCACAAGTAGTATAAGATCTAAGTTGAGGACAAGCACATACAGTTGCTGAAGTAACACAACAACCTTCTTTCAAAGGCTTAACCCAAACTGTTATCTCTCTACATTCACCACATTCAAGATCTCCAATATTCCAAACTAACTTACCATCACTATTTGGATGAGCAATGGGATCACTACTAATAAACTCAGCATCACAAGGTAATTGTTGTGTAATCACAACACTAGTACAAGATTGTTTTGCTAATAATCTAATTTGTATAGGATAAGAAAATCCCACAACTGCATCTTCTGGAACAGATTGGCAAATCTCAACATGGCAATCATCAGTTGTTTTTATAGTTAACATTCTACCAAAACAATTATCCTCGTTAGTTTTTGCTTTAAAATCCCTAGTATTACAGTCATTTTTACAACTACTTTCACGAGTTTTTACATTACATTTATTTTTCTTGAAATTTTTTAAAAAACAAATTTCATTAGATTGGAAAAATTGTTTTTCAGATTTAATTTTGGTAACTAAACTATTTTTTCTAGAAAAATTATCATCTCCATATGCATGGCTAAATAAACTACAAACTGCAAAAATAGTAAGTATTCTTCGAGTCAATTTTATCATAAAGGTTCTCTCCTCAAGATTTCTTTATCAATTATAAATGAATAACTAAGTCTTATTACTAATTAACCTAGTTATTACCACAACTTCCTGAAGAACATTTTCCAGAACTACTCGAAGATGAATTCATGTTATTTACATTTGATGAGTTAGAATCCTGACCAGATGAAGAGGAACCTACTGAAGGTTGACTAGATTGTACTTGAGAATTTGAAGATTTCTTTTTAAAAAAAGAAAACCCTTTTTTTCCATTTGTCTCACATGGGTTACAAGGCTTGTTACATGGATTACAAGGTTTATTGCATGGGTTACAAGAAGGAGTGTAAGAACAGCCTGATTGAGAGCAACTTGATTGTTGTTCTGTACTTTGAGAACAAGAAGGCTTAGGGGAACACACATTATTACCATTACAAGATTTTTCAACCTTTTTACATTCTTTTACTGGACAATTATTTTTATTGTTACAACTTTGAAAAATATCACATGGATTACACGGATTACACGGATCATCAAAGCAACAATCCATAAAACGGCAACAACTACCTAACCCCAACATACTCAAAGCAACTAGTGTTACAAACACAGACTTCTTCATAAATTACAACTCCTTATCAATACTATTATTGTGTAAATTTTTTGTATTTATTTAAATACATCCTCTTGACAATATTACAAAGGAAATAAAAAAAATTATCAAATACTTTAATAGGTAATAAAAAACACTAATAAATTAAATAATTGAATATCAAAGAAAGAGAGAACTTAATAATAAAAAAAAATATTTCATATTATTTAAATGTAATATGAAATATCAACAATTAATGAAAAAACTAAAAATAATACAGAGAATTTTAACTATTTTTGACTGTCTTCTTTGCTATACTTATTCATCCTCTCTTCCAATATTTTTTGAAGTCTTTCTTGAATATTCTTAGAAAGATTTAACTTTGTTCCTTGAAATTGAGAAATTCTTTTTAACGAATTTGAAAGAGTAGAATAAGCAAATACAGATTTGTCATCAAAACGAATAAGTAAAAGATTATATTTAATACAGTTCTTATTAATATAAAAAAGGTTAGCTAATTTAGAAGACTTCTCTTCCCAACTAATATCTAAATCCTCTTTCATAAAACAAAAACATTTTACCATATCTCTCAAATCTTTTTCAGATTCAATACTTTCTCCTGTATCTTCTCTATAAACAGAATAACATAACCTTTGAGACAAATCTCCTTTTTGAAAAAAAATAAATTTAGATGAACAATGGGAATTTTTTAATAAAAGATATTTATGCCCTGTTTCTTGATGTTCTTCTATTTTTGCTAATAATTCTGGAGATAAACATGCAGCATTATTTGAGACAGATTTAGCTAAAAGCTGAGAATCATGTCTATTTTTCATATCAAAATGTTTATCTTCACTTATCCAAGAGGATAAACTATCAATAGAAAAATTACTCGTAGAAAGTAAGCTACTGTCAATAGTAGACAAACTATTTAAAGAATTTTCTGAATAGGTAGAAAAAAGTCTTTCTCTACTGTTTTTATGAGAAACTAACATTTTCTGAACTACCCGAGATGTATTAAATGAAGTTGTATTAACTAACAAATTCTCAATAGGTCGAGTTAATTGGCCGATAAAACGAGAAGAACGAAATAAAGAAGAAACTGACATAATATTCTTATTATTATAAAATTTAGTAAAAAATAAAATTAAATTATAATAAAAAAAATAATAAATGAAAATTATAAATCATAAAATTATCATATTCTTATTTCTTAATACTATCTTAACAAGCTGTTGTTTCCAAACAAGAGTACGTTCATACATCATAGCAGAAGAAGAACATTCTCTTATAACGATTCCTAAAAAAACAGAAATTACTAAAGAAAATACTCTCAATTTAGATTAAATAGATAAAGACTCTATAAAAGGAGTCATATCATAATTTTTCCAACAAGACTGTAAAAGAAGTAAATTTTTTTTAGAAAAACTTCCAAGTAAATTTAAAGCATTTAATAATCGCATCCGTGTTCTCGATTTTCCTAAAATTTCCATAGAATCAAAACAAGGAGGTCCTTGCTTTTTTCCCATAATAGCTAAAAAAAGCAACGGCATGACTATTTTTTTATGATTTACTTTAAATAATTCAGCAACAGTTTTTGAAGCTTCAAAAAAATAAACCTTAGACCAAAAATCTTTTTTCTCAATTTCCCAAATAAAAACCTGATAAATAGCAGCTAATACTTCTTTTTTTAAACCACCAATGCACAAATCTTCTACATTATAACCTAAATGATTGACAAAGAAAAAAGAACACAGCTCCATAAATTCACCAAAGGTTTTAATACGAGTATGAATAAGAGGCATAATTTTCTTCATAAATTCATCGTTAAAACCCCAAGACTTGATTCTTTGCCATAAACCTTCTTCAGAAATATTGTTTACTATGTAATATTGATTCAACCATTCCAATTTTCTTATGTCAAAGATAGCGCCAGCTACCCCTATTCTTTTAAAATCAAACTCCTCAATAAGTTCTTCTAAAGAATAAATCTCTTTACTATTACTCATACTATAACCCATTAAAGACAGAAAATTTAAAAAAGCTTCGGGAAGATAACCACTATCTCTATAGTAAAAAATTGATGTAGGATTCCTTCTCTTTGATAACTTTTTTCCATTGAGATCTAATAATAAAGGTAAATGCAAAAACTTAGGACATTTCCAACCAAAATATTGATATAATAATACATGTTTAGGCGTTGATCCTAACCATTCATCTCCCCTAAGAACATGAGTAATTTTCATTAAATGATCATCAACTACATTAGCTAAGTGATATGTCGGAAAGCCATCCGACTTTAACAAAATTTGGTCATCAATATCTGCCCAAGGAAAAGAAATAATGCCTCTTATCTGATCTTCAAAAACACAATCACCTGTTAAAGGAACCTTTAATCTAATCGTATATGGTTGCCCTTTTTCTTCTCTATCTTTGACTTCCTTTTCTGAAAGATAACGATAACGACGATCATAACCTGAAGAATATCCTTTCCTTGCTGCTATTTCTCTCATTTCCGCTAATTCTTCTGGCGTAGCAAAACATTTATATGCATGTCCTTTATCTAAAAGTATTTGAGCATATTTTTTATAAATATCTATTCTCTCAGACTGTCTATAAGGACCATACTCTCCTCCTACATCCGGTCCTTCATCCCATTGAAGATTGCACCATTTAAGTGCTTCAAATATATTTTTTTCATAGTCATCTCTGCTTCGACTTTGATCTGTGTCCTCTATTCTTAAAATAAACCTACCCTTATGATGACGAGCAAAAATCAAATTAAATAAAGCCATATAAGCAGTTCCTACATGAGGATCTCCCGTTGGAGATGGAGCTATTCTGACTCTAACATTCTTCATATCTAACATATTCAAGATACTTCTCCCAAAAAACTAAAAGAAAATTCATAATCCTAGAAAGAAATTTAAGCAAGAAAATATTCTTCCTGTTTAAATTAAAGAATCCTTCGTCTATCGAATTTTTAATTAATGTTATTAGTTATCTTTGATCAATTTTTCTTAAGACAAAAGATAAGTTAATAATTATTTTTAATAACAAATAAGAAATAAAATTATAATTTAAACAAAAAAAATCTTGAATTATATTAAAGGTATATGTCAAAATAATTACTTAAAAATAAAATTATTAACAAAATAATTACTATATTAAAAAAAACGCTTTAGTATCTCAACATAATCGAAGGGGGGGGTAATTACAAATGGAGAGCAAACAGGACTTGCAAGAACATGCTTTGGCTGTTTCTGAAAACAGGGAAGATACAAAAGTAGTCTCTATTACCCAAGCAGCAAAGCTAAATAATGTAACAAGGCAAGCTATTTATGTAGCAATTAAACAAAAAAAGCTAAAAGCTACTAAAACAACTCGCTGGGAAATTAGTCTAAAAGATTTAGAAGAATACAAGACAAATAAATATTCAAGGCAAAAGTCCATTTTCGAAGGAGAGCCTCTTTTTGATAATGAAAAAGGTTTTTTCTCTGTAAATCAAGTAGCAGAAGCATTAAATGTTCCTGCACAGAAAATTTATTATGCTACAAGAACTGGTTCTATTAAAGGCATAAGGAAAGGAGCTGCTTGGATTATTCATAAGGACGATGTAGAAAAATATCGTCAAGAGAAACTTGCTAAAAAAGAAGTTTTCTCATCAGAAGATCAAGAAGCTTCAGTTCAAGTTATTTCTTAAAAATTTGGTTTCTATTCAATTATCTTAATATCTCGAATTAACAATTGTATGCTGTTTTTGTTGTAGAATCGATTAATTTGTGGAGTATAAGCTATGAATAGGGGTTGATTTGCATTTTTCTTTAAGAGAGACATTTTATTTCCTAATCCAAATGCAATGCCTTCTAAAATCCTTCCTTCTTGCTCTAAGTATAATTTTAAATGGTTTACGCCAAATTGTTTTGGCCCCCAGGCTTTATTAACTTTACTATAGAAAATAGGAGGAGGATTATCATTACCAAAAGGCTCTAACAATTCTAAAGAAGAAAGTAAGTCATAAGTTAAATCTTTAAAAGAAGCCTCTGCATCTAAATATAATTTGGTTTCAATATCTTGACTTCGCAAAGAAGAATTAGCTATATGGATAAATCTTTTTCTAAATAATTCTATATTCTTTTCTTCAAGAATAATTCCAGAAGCAAAATCATGTCCTCCATAATTAATAAAAAAATTAGAACATTTTTTCAAAGGGTTAAGAAGAGGAAATTGCTTAATCGAACGAATAGATCCTTTAGCTTCTCCATTCATGACAGCAATAATAACCACAGGACGATTATATTGTTTAGCCATTTTAGCTGCTACAGTGGGAATAACTCTAGGATGCCATTCTGAAGAACTTAAAACTAATGCCTTATTAAGAAGAAAATTAGAATTCTCTTTAATTATTTTATCTACAGAAAAAAACACAGATTGTTCTAATTTCTGACGCTCTACATTAATAACGTCTATCTCTTTAATTAAAGTATCAATTTTTGCTTTATCTTTTAAAAGAAATAAGTCTAATCCTTTTAAAGGATCAGCAATTCTACCTAAACTATTAATTCTAGGAGCTATTTTGAGAGCTACATCTAAAGCTGTAAGATCTTTTTTTTCTAAACCAATCAAGGAAAATAAACTTGATAAACCTATTCTTTTAGTTCTTCGAAGTTGTTGTAATCCATAACGAACAAAAATTCTATTTTCTCCTAAAAGAACCCCCATATCAGAAATTGTTCCTAAAGCTACTAAATCTAAATAATAACGTAAATCAATATCTTTTGAATTAACTTTTCCTTCAGTCACTAAATAGTTTGTAATTCCATGTGCAAGTTTAAAAGCTACTCCTACTCCTGTTAAATCTCTATTTAACTTTTGTTGGCCAGGTAGCTTAGGATTAAGAGCTAAAACATTTTCTGGAATAACTCCTAAAGGTTCATGATGATCTGTAATAATAACTTTTGTTCCTTGAGATACAAAATAACTAAGATTTTTTGCCGAAGTAATCCCACAATCAACAGTAATTAATAACTTAACTTGCTTCTCTGAAATAATCTTTTGTAAAGCTTCAAAATGTTTATGTCTATGCAATAAAGGAGGGAAAATAACATAATCCACATCTCCTCCTAACTTAATTAAAAACTCTACTAATAGAGCAACTCCTGTCATTCCATCAACATCATTATCTCCATAAATGAGAATCTTTTTTTTCTGTTCAATGGCCTCTACAACACATCGAACACTATTTTCCATAGCTAAAAATAACGAAGGCTCATCTAGATCTGGCAATCTAGCATATAAAAAATATCGAACATCTTCCAAAGAAGAAATTCCTCTAGAAACAAAAAAAGAAGCAATTAGAGGATGAACATTAAATTCCCTCTCTATTTCTTTCTGCTTTTTTAAATCTAACTTAGGATAAACCCATTTTGGCTCTTCCGTGAGAGTACTCATGACCATTAACTATGTCTTTAATCATCCATCATAACATGATAACCAATCAGTTGACCAGAATCATTTACGTAATTGAAACAAATTTTTTTTCTTAGATGTAAACAAACTCCTTCTAATTACAATAAGTAATGCCGGAGCTAAATAAATAGAAGACAATGCCCCTAACAAAACCCCACTTGTCATAGTTAAAGAAAAACCTAATAAAGAATTACCACCAAATAATAATAAAGATAATATAACTACCAAGGTAGTTATTGTTGTCATCATTGTTCTACTAAATGTATCATTTATAGATTTTCTTACAATCTCATCAAATGATTCTGTATTCGCTACTTCTTTTTCTCTAATACGATCAAAAATAATAATAGTATTATTTAAAGAATATCCTAATACCGTCATTAAAGCACCAATTGTTTGAAAATCAAATTGAATTGATTTTACAAAACAATGAACTATAACTAAAATTGCACAAGTAACTAGCAAATCATGAATTAAAGCAATTACAGCACTTATAGCATAAGTAATTTCAAAACGTATACAAACATAAATCAAAACTATTAATAAAGCCCCAAACACTCCTAAAATTGCTTGCTTCTTCATTGTTTTAGAAAATTGACCACTCACACCAGACCAAAATAAATGCAAGTTAGTTAATGTTTCTCTATCAAAACTTACGCCTGATTTTTGTAAAACTTCTACTATCGAAGACAAAGCATGATCTTTTTGGTATTCAAAATCAAAAAATTTATCTACTGAAGAATTGCTATCTGCTCTTAATTGATTTATTGCAGAATTACTAAAATAAATTTTTATTTTCTTATTTTGATTTAGAGAACGAAATTGAAAATCACTAGAATTAATACCTATTGTCTTAAAAAATTGAGGAACTTGATTAGCAAAAACATCTTGTTCCTTAATATTATTTAGGGAAAGAACATATCCTCCTTTAAAATCTATACTTAATAAAGTCTGAATTTCCCCTAAAAATAAACTAACCCCACCAATTACAACTAAAACAGCAGAAAATAACCAAGATCTTTTTGCTCCTTTTATAAAATTCAACTTTGTATTTATAAATAAAGAAGACATAGTCAAATTTGCTTTTTGAGAATGTTCTAGCCAATAAGAAAAAAAGAATTTTGTCATAAATAATGAAGTAAACATTGAAGATAAAATGCCTATAATTAAAGTAAGAGCAAAACCTTTAATAAGCCCAACATCAAAAAACAATAAAATAAAAGCAGCTAAAATTGTAGTTATATTTGAATCCAAAATAGCTCCAAAAGCTCTCTTAAAACCTACTTTAATAGCATTAGATAATCCTTCAGATAATCTAAGTTCTTCTCTTATTCTTTCAAAAACAAGAACATTAGAATCTACAGCCATTCCCATAGCAAGAATAATCCCTGCTATACCAGATAAGGTTAATACAGCTCCTATACTTTGCAAAATTCCCCAAATAATAATTAAATTAAGCATAACAGCTATGACAGCAATTAAACCTGCTATTCTATAATAAGTACACATAACAATAATAACTGCCAATAAACCTAAAGCAGCAGCTAAAATACCTTGCATTTTTTGTTTTAATCCTAATTCTGGAGAAATCGTATCTTCAGCCACTACAACTGGACTATAAGTCATTGTCCCCATTTTTAGATCGGAAGCTAACTTTAAAACTTCTCTTTGAGAAAAAGCACCTGTAATTTGAGCCTGATCTTTTAACGGAGAATTGAGTTGAGGAGCTGTTACTAAAAGATCATTAAATATTACAGCCATTCTCCATCCTTTTCCTGAAGAATACTTAGCTAATTCTGAACAATTTATTGTTGAAGTACTAAACAAAGAAGTCCATTTATAAAACTCTTCCGAAGGATTAATTTTTTCTCCTGATGGAAGATTAATTGTTTTTTTAACAGAAAACTGTAAAACATTCCCTTCTTTTGAATCAAAGTTAGTTAGAATATTTGTTAAATCTGCTCCTTCTAAAGCATAATTATAATAAACTATAACCAAAGGATTTAATCCTTCTTTCACTTCCTTATATCTTACTATCCAAGAATATTTGCTATTAACTTCTCTTGAAATTTTTTCTTCTTCTGGAATACATAAGCCTTCTTCAACAAGAATTTTTAATTGTTCAGATATAAAACTATTATCATTCGAGTGAGCCTGATTCAATAAATCTCTTGCTATCTTATTAATAGAAATAGAATCATATTTTTTTTGAGAAGATGCTATAGACCATACTTTATCTAAAAAAACCTTTGCTGAGGGATAAAAAGGACTTTCTACACAAGAAAATTTTTCATTAACAACATGAAATCTCATAGAGGAAGATGTAACTAAATCTTTTGCAGGAATATTTTGGTCACTTGGAAAATCAACATTAACAAAATTTCCTTCCCTACGAACTAAGATTTCTGAAACACCCAAACGATTTAAACGTTGGGACAACTCTTCAGCCGCTCGATCTACTTCCTTAGTATTTAAAATTAATTTATTATCATTATCTTTAAAACAAATCTTAACTGTCTTGCCACCAGAAAGATCTAATCCCCACTTTAAAATTTTCCTTTCATCTCCAGAAAAATATTTTTTTATATTTAATTTAAAATTTTCATAAAAAATATTTTTAGTTAATGGAAATACTTCTAGATAAGATTTACTTATTATCCTATTTTTAGATTTTTGATAATTATCATACCATTTAACTAATTCCTCATGACGCTCTGTATTAATTTTATTATCAAGTAATAAACGATGTTTAATATCAAAAGTTTCTAAAATAATGTGATTTCCTAAAGTTAAAAACTTTTCTTTTGTTAAACAATTTAAAATAGTATCCCAAGTTTTCAAATAGAAAACTTGGTCTTGATGTACTTGTTGAGAAGAAAAACCACGTTTAGCAAACAAACTATAAAGGCTAGATATATCTTCTCTTAAATGTGAACATTGAAATTCATCTTGAGACATTAGAACACTCTGAACTAATGAATGAATTCCTTTAAAAAGAACAATAACAGAATCCCTAGGAAAATGAGAACACGAGTTTTTTTTAGAAAAAATATAACAACCTAAAGGAGAATTTTTTTTCGGCTCTACATTAAAAAATATAGGATAATTTTCTAAATTAAAGTCTATAGTTTTTGTTTGCCAACAAGATTTTATAAGTTCTGAACAAAAAAGCTTACACTGATTAGATAAAGATTTATTATCTATAATTAACAATCCTAAACTCTTTCCAATTCCTATTAATTGACTTTTAAAAAGACTTCCTTTATCTACCATCCCTGAAGATAGATTTCTCTTTTCTATTTTAGAAATTTCTTTACTTATAAAACCTGTTAGTAAATCAAATTTTGATTTTTCTAAGGAATTTCTAAGATGGATTATTTCTTTATTTAAATAAAAATCAATAGATCCTGTATCAACATTAATTAATATTGATTCAAATAATGGGTGCTCATAATTAGAAAATTTATAAAAAAAAGAATCCCCACAAAAAGATTTCTTTATTCCTTTTATAATAACTTCATTGGAACGAGTTCTTTCACATAAACTAAAAATATCTCTTAAAAATTCCTTATCAAATAAAGAAACTTCTTTTTCCAATTCTCTTTGAACACACATTCTAATTTCTTCTTTATGCTCACAAATGACAAAAGGTAAAACAACTTGTTGATAATAAGCTTTAGGAAAAAGTTGCTTATAATTTTCAAGATCTTCTAAAAAGGAATAATTCTCTTGATGAATGTTGGTGTGCTCTTCACAACAAGAACAATTAGCAACATTCAAAGTCGCATAGACAATCTGATCACTTTTATTTTCCAAAAAATCTAAATAAGTAGAAGAAAACTTCTTATCTTGCATTTTAGGAATAAAACTAAATTGATCTTTAGACAAAGATAAAAAATTTTTTGAAGAAATAATAACACAATTAGAGTTCTTTTCGTTTATATAAACATTATCTAAAAACAAAGGTAAAGAACTTCCTACAAAGGTTTTCTCTCCATATATTAAAGAAGTCACTAAATTTTCAGCTTCTTCTTCTGAAGAAAAACTTACTTCTACCATACTTTTACTTTGTCCTAAAAAACGAATAGACGTTGGAGAAAGTTTCAAGCACGAAATAATTTTATTTATCTCCTCAAGCAAAAATTCTTTATCCTTCTCTACTTGAGAGACAACTTTATGAGCTATATTATAGGCTTCTTTTGAATCAATGACTTTATATAATGGTCGACTATAATAAATAATTGTTGGAATAATATTATACAAAGCAAAAACTAAAACACTTAATATCAAATAAAAATGCCACTTCTTTCTCTTTTCCAAAATACAACCTTTTAATGCAAAAAAAATGAAAATACCAATAAAATAAAAAATCTGTCAAATAAGAATGAAAATAGAATTAATGAAAAATAAAAACTATCTACTGATTGAATGAAAAAAAAAAAATCTGTATCTTTCGAGGTTACTGAGAAAAACTCATGTATTATTCCAATAATTTGTAGATAGCTTATAGTCAAATGCAACAGTCTCTTTCAATTCCTAGTCGATCAAAATTATCTTCAAAAAAAAGAATTTATACTCACAAAGATCTTTTATCAATTGCTAAAGGTCCTATTCCAAAACATATTGCAATCATTATGGATGGAAATCGTCGCTGGGAAACTCAAAAATATCTTATTTCTAAGAAAAAAGAACAAAATCATTCTGGACATAAAGCTGGTGCTGAAACACTTTATTATATAATTCAATGTGTTCAAGAATTAAAAATTAACACGTTAACTTTATTTGCGTTCTCTACAGAAAATTGGAAGAGATCTCAAAAAGAAGTACAATTTTTACTAAATTTGATAAAAGAATATTTAAAAAATAAACAAATAGATATGGTCAAAACAGGAATAAAATTACAAGTTATAGGCAATTTAGATCCTTTACCTATCGAACTACAAAACATTATTAAAGAATCAATACAAATTACTTCTAAAGGAGAGTTTTTAAATCTAGTTTTAGCTATCAATTATGGTAGTAGAAATGAGCTTTTAAGAACTTTTAAAAAAATTTATAATGACCTATCTTTAAAAAAGTTAAATATACATGACGTAAATGAACAAATCATTTCTAAATACTTAGATACTGCTTCTCTATGCGATCCTGATTTATTAATTCGAACAAGCGGAGAAATGAGAATAAGTAATTTTCTACTTTGGCAAATAGCTTATACCGAAATATATGTTACTAAAACTCTTTGGCCTGATTTTGGCAAAAAAGAATTACTAGCAGCAATTAAAACATATCAAAATAGAGAACGTAGAATAGGAAAATAAAATTATGGCAAAAAATGCACAAATATCTCCTCTTGGCGAATTTCTTCGTCGATTATTAATTCACTCTGCGAATATCTTCATTTTGCTTATTTTACTCTCAAAAGCATTTTTTCCAACAACATCTTGGTTAATTGGATTATTGGTAACCTTATTAGGAATAATTGCTCTAAAAGAGTTTAATAATATAGCTAGTAAAAAAGGTTTCCATTCTAAAAAGCTCATTGGAGAAATTTATTTAGCTTTATTTCTTTTTTCTTCTTTTTTATCTGCAAAATTTGCTCATGTATTGTCTTTCAATTACTATTTTTCAAACATTCCTTGGATAATTTTATTTTTAGGCGCTATTAATATAGTTTTCTCTTATAAAGATCTTTCTTTTTCACCAATTATAAATGCTAGTATCTCTCTTTTCGGAATTTTATATATAGGCATTCCTTTAAAATTTTTACTAAATATAATTTACATTCCATTTTCTTTAGCTACTTCTTCTATTGGTATCTGGTGGATAGCTTTTCTCCTATTAGTTACAAAAATATCAGACATCTTTGGCTATTTAATAGGTAGATCTTTTGGAAAAAGAAAAATAGCTCCCAATCTAAGTCCTAAAAAAACTATGGAAGGATTTTTATCAGGGATTTTAAGTAGTATTCTTGTTACTATTATTTTTTATAATCTTCTTCCTAAAGATTATGTCCAAGCATTCCCACATCTTTTTTTACTTATTATTCTAAGTATTTTACTTAGTGTAACCGGTTTTTTTGGGGATCTTTTGGAATCACTTTTAAAAAGGGATGTTGGAGTTAAAGATAGTAATAAACTTCCTGGAGTTGGAGGAGTTTTAGACAATTTAGATTCTCTCTTATTTAATATTCCTTTATTCTATATTTTAATAAAATTAATTAATCCTTCATTATTTTTATAATATGATAATTACCATTGATGGTCCTTCTGGAACGGGAAAAACAACAATAGCAAAAAAAATTGCATCAATATTGAAATTTAACTATTGCGATACTGGAGCTATGTATCGTACTATTGCTTTAGCTATTTTAAAATATGATGTTGATATTTCAAACTTTGATAGTTTAAATAAATTTTTAGATAGAAAACCTTTTAAAATCAATTTTTTAAAAAATGGAAAGACTTCGTATTTAATAGATAATGAAAATGTAGAGCATCTACTAAGATCTCTTGAAGTATCTAATTTGTCTTCAAAAATATCTTCTAATCCAAAAATTAGAAATTTACTTAACTCTTTACAAATAGAATTCAGTCAATTAGGGAATTGTGTTTTTGAAGGTAGAGATCTAGGTTCTGTTGTTTTTCCATATGCTGATTTCAAAATTTTTCTTACTGCTAGTCCTGAAGTGCGTTCACAAAGACGATATCAAGAATTAGTTAATAAAGGTATTAAAACTTCTTTAGAAGAAGTTTTCCATAACCTTAAAAACAGAGATATAGCAGACGCTACTAGAGATATTGCTCCTCTTACTATTCCTGATAATGCCTTCGTCTTAGATACTTCTAATCTAAAAATTTCAGAAGTTATTGATAAAATTTTATTTTTTATAAAAAAAGGTGATTAATGCTTTATGCTACAATAAAAACAATTGTAAAATTTTTTTTGAAATTTTTTTACCACTTAAAAGTCTATGGCATTGAAAATTATATCAAAGGACCTGCTTTTATAGCTTCTAATCACGCTTCTTATTTAGATCCAGCGATAGCTGCTGTTTCTTTTCCTGAGCCTATTCATTTTCTGGGACGCTCTTCCTTGTATAAAAATAAACTTTTTGGAAAACTAATACTTAAATTACAGTGTCATCCAGTGACTCAAGGAGCAGAAAATACTGCTGCACTAAAAACAGTTTTAAACATTCTTAAAAATAATGAAAAAGTCTATCTTTGCCCAGAAGGAACTAGAACTAAAACAGGAGATATTCAACCTGGATTAATAGGTATAGGTCTAATGGTATTAAAATCCAAAGCACCAGTAATTCCATTATATATTCACGGAAGTTATGATATATGGAGTGTTCATAGAAAAAAACCAAAACTTAAAGGAAATTTAGTAGCAATCTTCGGATCTCCACTTTTTTTTGATAACTTGCCTATGCAAGACCCAAAACAAAATCGAGAATATATCGTTTCTACTATTATGAATTCTATAAAGTCTCTCAAAGCTTGGTATGAATCTGGATGTCACGGGAAGATTCCTTAAACTACAAATATTAAAGTTAAATATCTTATGATCTTAATTAATTTTTTATCCTCTCTATGTCAACAAGCTTTTGAACAAGCATTTCCTTCACTAGATTTGCCTAAAATTACAGTATCTCCTTCTACAAAAAGTATATTTGGCCATTATCAGTGTAACGATGCTATGAAATTAGCAAAAAAATTAAATATATCCCCTAGGAAAATTGCAGAAAAAATTGTTCCTATACTTTTTCAAAAAGAAATTTTCAAAGATATTTCAATCGCTGGTCCTGGTTTTATTAACCTTACTTTATCAGAATCGTTTTTGTCTCAAGAATTAAAAAATCTTTCGAAAAATTTAACACCAGGAAGATTTATACAAAAACAAGAAACCATTGTAGTTGACTTTTCTTCACCTAATATAGCCAAAGAAATGCATGTGGGACATCTTCGATCAACAATTATAGGAGACTCTATTGCTAAAGTTTTTGAATTTCTAGGACACAAAGTAATTCGTTTAAATCATGTCGGAGATTGGGGAACATCATTTGGTATGTTAATAACATATTTAATAGATGAAAATTTACAAAATACCTCTAATTTAACAGACCTTACATTTCTCTACAAAAAAGCTAAAAAAAGATTTGATGAAGATGAAGATTTTAAACAACGTTCTAGACAAACAGTAGTAGCTTTACAACAAGAAGATCCTGAAATTATGAATTTATGGAAAAATATTTGTCAAATCTCTCGAAAAAGCTTTAATGAAATCTATTCTATGCTTTCTATTAAATTAGAAGAACGAGGAGAATCTTTTTACAATACTCTTTTACCAGACATAGTTGAAGATTTAAAAGAAAAAAAATTAGCTGTACTTTCTGAAGGAGCTTGGTGTATTTTTCATGAAGGACTTCCTTCTCCCCTTATGATTCAAAAACAAGATGGCAGTTATAACTATGATACCACAGATATGGCTGCTATGTACTATCGGGTCTCTATAGACAACGCTGATAGAATTATCATTGTAACTGATTCTGGTCAATCTCTTCATTTTGAACTCATTAAAAAAACAGCTGAAAAAGCAGGATATTTAAAAAATACTAAATTTGATCATGTAACTTTTGGCCTCGTATTAGATGTTAATAATAAGAAATTTAAAACAAGATCTGGAGAAACAATAAAATTATTAGACTTATTAAATACTTCTATTGAAAAAGCTTCTTGTTTACTGTTAGAACATGATCCTAAAATTTCCCAAAAAGAACTTGAAGAAAAAGCTAAAATTCTTGGTATTAATGCTATAAAATATGCAGATTTATCCAACCATAGAATAAACGACTACATTTTTTCTTTTGATAAAATGTTACGTTTCGATGGAAATACAGCCACATTTATTCTTTATTCTTATGTTCGAATTTACGGATTAAAAAGATTTTTACATCTTTCAGAAAAAGATTTAGAAAATATGCTTGAAACAAACTCAATTTATCTCAATCACCCTAGTGAAATAGCTTTAGCTATACACTTATTAAGATTTCCCGAAACAATAATTAAAGTAGCCGAAGAATTAACTCCTCATTTTATTGCTAACTATTTATATAATTTAGCGGAAAAATTTAACGCATTCTTCAGAGATTGCCGCGTTCAAGGATCTAAATATCAAAATTCCAGAATACTCCTAGCGCACCTTACGGAAAAGATTTTTGCCCAAGGAGCAAAACTATTAGGATTAGAATTACTAACACATTTATAAAACTCAAATTGCTACTAAAGAAAAATCTTCTAACTTCTTAAAAAGAGATGTAGACAAGGATGATTTATAACTCAATTTAGCCCCCAATAAAGAAAATTTTCCTACAAAATCTTCGTAACCTCTTTCTAAAAACTCTCCTCCCATAATAACACTTTCTCCTTCAGCAATTAAAGCAGCCATTAAATAAGCAAAACCAGCTCTTAAATCAGGAATATTTATACAAGCTCCTTTCAATGGGGTAATTCCTCTAATCACAACACTATGTTGATGTAATTTTAAATTATAACGACAACGCTTACTTCCCAAACACTCTGAAAATAATTCATAATCAGCTCCCATAGTTTTCAAACTATTTAAATAACTCAATCTATTTTCATAAACTGTTTCATGAATAATCGATAATCCTTTTGCCTGTGTTAATAAAACAGAAAAAGGTTGTTGCCAATCTGTCATAAAACCTGGATGTACATCTGTTTCTAAAACGATACCTCCTTTAAGAGGTTTGTCATAATAAAAAGCTATTCCAGAATCCTTAACCTCTATTCCTGCTCCAATTTGTTGAAGTTTAGCTAAAAAAGAAAACATGTGGGATTGTTGCATTCCTTCTACAAAAACAGATCCTTTAGAAGCTATAGCAGCCATACCAAAAGAAGCAGCTTCTATACGATCAGGCATTACATTGTGCTCCACTTCATTAAAAGAATCTGTGCCTATAATCACAATAGTTCTGTCTGAATCTAAAGAAACATTTGCTCCTAACTTTTGTAAAAAATACAAAATATCCATGATCTCAGGCTCTATTGCTGCATTCTTTATCACGGTCTTTCCTTTCGCTCTAACTGCAGCAAAAATAATATTTTCTGTTGTCCCAACTGATGGATAATCTAACTCTATAACAGCTCCTTTTAATCCATGAAATGCTGAAGCTATATAATAACCATCTTTTAAACAAATAGAAACACCCATTTGTTGTAAAGCATGTATATGAAAATTTATATTTCTTTCTCCAATATCATCTCCCCCCAAAATAGGGATAATCACTTCTTTACAACGAGCCAGTAAAGCTCCAATTAAAAGAATAGGAATTCGATTAACTTTAGAGAAACGAGTAGATATATTAGTATTTTCAATTTTTGGTGTATGTATTTTTAAAATTCTTTTATTTTTTTCCCAATAAATTTGTGAACCAATTTCTTCACACAAACTAAGCGTAATATTCACATCTCCAATATCTGGAATATTATGAAAAAAATTAACTTTATCTGATAGTAATGAAGCAACAAGTAACTTTGTTGCAGCATTTTTTGCTCCAGAAACCTTTACTTTTCCCTGTAAGGTCTGACCCCCTTTTACATTTAATACACTCATATAACCATTATCAGCAAATCTTATATTCTAATATTTTACACTTTACTATTCATCGTAATAATATCTTAAGAATAATTTTAAGAATTTAAAATACATTCTTTTTAATATCCAGATTTAGATAATACAAAAAAATAAAAAATTAATTTATTAAGTTTTTAATAATAAAAAACAAACAAAATAACAAAATAATTAAAATCGATAAAATAATTTAAAATAAATTAAAATAAATTAAATTTTTAAACTATTTTAAATTATGTCAATATCTGATAATAACTTTAATTTACCAAGTATTCCTCCAGGAGAAGAAGAAAATACACCAGAATCAAAAATCACTTCCGGAGAATTATCTGGCCATTCTATTTCTCAAACAGGAGAAGAAAATCCTCAAATATCTGAAGCCGGAGAAAAAATTGTTCAAGACATTGGCGATGAGAATTCTAGCCCTCATCATCTACCACCTGGAATCTCAATATCTACTTCCGGTGGAGAACATGCTCAAAAACTAGCTGAAAGTATTATTAACTTCTCAACAGAAAGTCCTCTTAGTGCAAATCTATCAAGAAGTAGTTCTACCGAGTCTCTAAATAGTCTTCAATCAAATACTTTAGAAAGCATGAGTCTGAGTGATATAAGTACAAACCAACAGGGATCCTCTCCAAGATCAATTAGTAGATCTTCTTCTTTTTCCAATGTTAACTCTTCAAAACTAGAAGACAACATATCTCCATTGCCAAAATATGATCCTAAAGATAAAGCTTCTATTCAAAACTTTTTAAGAGATCCTAGGGTTCTAGCAAATATGAAAGAAAAAGGAGGGCATTATATATACCCAGACGCTTCTCGATCTAGTTTTATATTTATTCCCAATGGAGATTTTAGCAAAGCTAAATCAATTGTAGTAACAAATGGTAGAACAAAGGAAAACATCACAAATCCAGCAGATTTTGAAATGTGTATAGCAAAATATGCTGTTATTTATAACGAAGCTGAAACAGATTGGAATACTAGAGGTGCCACAAAAATTAGACAAGATCTCGGATTACCTCTTGATGCTCCAGTAAACATCAAACATTTTACTCTAAATTTAAAGTTTAAGCAAGCTATAGGATATGGAGAATTTAATTCAAAAGAAGCTTCTCCTGGATATACTCCATCTGCATGGAGGAGAGGGTCTAAAATAAAAGTAAGTAGCAGTGTTTGGGATGATGTAGGAGGATTAAATTCTGTTGATCTTAGTAAAAGAAGACCAACAGAAGAGGATAATTCAAGTGTTAACTTTTCAACAGAAACTCCCGAACATTTTTCAAAAACAGAATCTCCACAACCAACAAGTCCTACTCCTTCTCAACAACCTGTTGTTATTAATATTAACGTCGCCGGAGGTCAAGGAGGACAAGGCGGCTCTTCAAATTCTAATACAAATACACCTGACCAAACCAATCGAAGCAATGAATCAATACCAATTAACCAACAAACTTCGACCAATCAATTTAACAATAAAGATTCAACATCCAAAATTGAAGAAACACCTATTGGATACGAAGAAGATGGACAAAGAATTAATGATAATCTAGAAGAAAATAATAGCACTGAAAGCAACATAAGAGCTAATCAAGAAAATATAACAACTCCTAGCTCTAATGATCTAAATAGTCTACTGGAAAAAATTAGAAAACATTTAAATTCTGTTTACGATAGTAATGGAATTTACGTCGGGAGTCAAGATAGACAAATAAGAGACATTATTCATGAACATGAAAATGGAAAAACATCTAATGAAAATGATAATTTAATAGAAGCTCCTTTAGGAGAAAATGTTAAGTTAACTCCAATAGAAGCTAAAATGGAATTTGTTCCTGGAAATTTGCTTAATCAAAGAATCTCTAATAATGAGAATGAAGAAACAAATCTTCCTAAAATTCTAGCTGCTGTAAGAAATCATTTAGATGAAGTCTTTAGTCCAAATGGAGAAGCTCAAATTAATGGAATTGGTAACGTTATTAAAGAAGTTGAAAATTCTTCATCTTCTAAAATTCCTTCTTTAGCTATACCCGAAGACCAATCATCAAATGACGACTTAGTGTCAGCTGCTAGAACAACAACTTCAGCATTACAAGATCTTCTAAGTTCTATCACTCCAAAATCAAATGAAGAAAAAGAAGAACCCAATGATTCTTCTTCTCGAATTCCTTCTTTATCTTTACCTGAAGACCAATCATCAAATGACGACTTAGTGTCAGCTGCTAGAACAACGACCTCAGCACTACAAAATCTTTTAAGTTCTATTAATTTCACTTCACAACAAGAAAAGGAATTATTCGATGATTCATCTTCTAAAATTCCTTCTTTATCTTTACCTGAAGACCAATCATCAAGTGATGACTTAGTATCAGCTGCTAGAACAACGACCTCAGCACTACAAAATCTTTTAAGTTCTATTACTCCTAATTCTCCTGAAAACAACATTCCTAACCCAGAGACAGAATCAAGAGATCTAAAACAAATACTACAAAAAGTAAGGAAACATGTAGAACAGGTGTACAGTCCACAAGGAAAAGCTAGAATAGGAGGAATCGCTCAAGTTATTAAATCAGAAGAAAATAAGAATTCCTAGTTTTCAATAAAGATGTAATAAATATATTGAAGGTCTTTACATTCTAGAATATGATACATCTCTTTTATTTTCTATTTTTTGAGGTTTTTTTGTTCGCATATTTTAACGGACGTTTTTTTTCTGAAACAAAAGGCATAATTCCTATAACAGATAGAGGCTTTTTATTTGGAGATGGAGTCTTTTCTACTCTTCTTATCGAAGATGGTGTTCCTTTATTTCTGGAAGAACAACTTCAAAAACTTTATCATCAATGTTCTGTTGTCAACATTTTACCTCCAGATATATCAAAAGAACTTATAATATCCGTTATAGAAAAAAACAAAGCTTATGATAAACCCTATTCGATGAAAATTATCATTTCTGGAGGATCTTCTACAAAAAAAAGATTACATTTAAGAAAAGGAACATTAGCTATTTTTTTACAAACTTTTCAAATTGATTCTATAGACTTAAAAGTAAATATTTTTCCTTTTCCTTTTCATCTTTGCCATAGCTGGTATAAAAGCTTAGCTAATCTAAATAGGTTATATGTTCTTGATTATGCTAAAAGTAACGATTACGATGATGCTATCACACATACTTATAATGATATTCTTTTAGAAACTTCTTTTGGAAATATATTTTGGATAATCAATGAAAACGTATTTACTCCAAATCCAAATACATTACCTTTATACTTTGGAATTACCATAAATAAAATTACTAATATTTTAAAAAAATTTAGCTATGACATTCATTTTGTTGAACAAAACTACCATTCTTTTCCTAAAGAAGCTTTATTATTTAGAACAAGTTCTCTAACAGGAATTAAACCCATAAGAAAGCTAAATGACATAGTTTTAAAAAAGTCCGATTCAATAACCCTATTCCTTCAAAATCTTTATAAAAAATTAATAGAAGATTACAAAACAAATTACTTCAATTCTACTATTCCTGCACCCTTTTAATTTACTGTTTCATATTACTATAAACTTCTTCAACATCAGAGATATCTTCAAGCCATTCTATTAATTTTATATTAAATTCTTGGTCTTCTTTAGAACATTCTATTTCATGTATAGGAGAATAAATAATTTCTTCTTCAAAACAAACAATTCCAAAATTTTCTAAAGACTCTTTTATTTTAAATAAATCTGAAGGATTTGTAATAACAAGTAACTTATCATCATCTTCTTCTAAATCTTCAGCTCCAGCTTCAATAGCAAGTAAAAATAGATCCTCTTTATCTCTATTTTCTTGAGAAATACGCATAACGCCTTGTTGTTTAAAATTATATACAACACTTCCTGGTTCAGATAAGGTTCCTCCTCTTTTATTTATAGCAATTCTTATATCAGAAGCCGTACGATTTTTATTATCTGTCACAGCAACTACAATAATACCAACACCTCCATAACCATAAATCTCATAAATTACAGTTTCAAAATCTGCTTGATCATTAGATGCAGCTTTTTTAATATTTCTCTCTACATTTTCATTAGGCATATTTAAAGATTTTGCTTTCTGAATTGCTGCTCTCAATCGAATATTAGTTTTTGGATCAGATCCTCCAACTTTTACAGCACTAATAATCTCTTTAACAACGCGAGAAAAAGCTTTACCTTTTTTAGCATCTGCTCGTTCTTTTCTATACTTAATATTTGCCCACTTACTATGGCCAGCCATTAACTAACAACCTCCATTTTTAATTAAATAACAAAGACTTATTATTTTTTTCCCAAAGACGAGCTTGAGAATATTGAGAATAATACCGTTCTCTTTCTTTAAAAGAAGAAGAATGTATTATCCTTCTTCCTCGAGAATCTACTGTTATAGGAAAAAAATAATGTAGCATTTCATGATATATAACATATTCTATAAAAAATAACGGAACTTTACTACAATCCAAACATTTATGAATTTGGATCAATTTAAGATCGCGATGAAAAACACCTAAAATTCTTGAACAACCCCTTGATTTACGATCCCTTCCAAACCAAGATATATCTACATTTACAACATTATCAAAATATTCAGTATTTAATTTTTTATAAATAGCATCAAGATCATAAAACTCTCCTTCTTTCTTTATAAAAACTTTTTTTTGAAAACAAAAATTTTCTTGAGTAGTTTCTATGCAAGAATTGATATAATGCTTTAAGACCTTCTTATAATAAAAATCTTTTTTTTTAATAATAAAACTATACAATGCTTCTAGAATATACTTTGGAGCATTAATAAATATTTTATGTAATGATAACTTACGTGTTTTAGGATTAAAACTAATAAATGTTCTTTTATTCTGATTTATCGAAATTTCTACATTACCCTCTATAATTGTATTTAGTTTATGTAAAAAATCATTTATGGAAATGATGTTCATAAAATTCTTTCCATAGTAATTTTTCCAATATATTCGTCATTTTCTTTTACAAAATGTTTTTGAAAACCTACTTCCTTAAAACCAAATCTCTTATATAAAGATATAGCAGGATTACCTTCATATACTTCTAAATAAACAACTTCTAATTTAAAAATATTTTTTGCTAAGTGTAAGAGATTATTTAACAAAATAGTTCCTATACCTCTATTTCTAAATTCTTCTCCCACGATAATTGAAATTAAACAATGATGACAAAGTTTTACATAAGGCATTAAATTTAAAGTAGCTACTCCACAAATTCTCCCTGAAACTTCAGCTGTTAAACTACTTTTATACTGAGAAAAATTAATCCAATATTTAACAGCATCTTTAATTTCTGCTTCTCGCTTTAAAGGAAAACCTCTTAAAACTCCTGGCTCATTTAACCATTTTTCAATAAAAACACCATCTTCTAATTCAGAATAACGTACTAAAACATCTTCTTTTTTAAAATGATTATTATTCATTATTCCTCTTACTTACTCCCTTTCTCCAAACTCTTTCAAATAAGCATTAATAAACTCATCTAAAAGATCTCCATTTAAAACTCCTTCAACATTTCCTACTTCTAATCCTGTACGTGTATCCTTTACTAAAGTATATGGTTGAAAAACATAATTTCTAATTTGAGATCCCCAAGAAATATCAGCTTTTTTTTCCCTTTCTAAATTCAGTTTTTCCTGTCTTTCCTTAAGCTCTTTTTCATACAACTTAGAACGAAGCATCTTAAAACAACTTTCTTTATTTTGTAATTGACTTCTTTCATTTTGACAAGAAACAACCAAACCAGTAGGCAAATGAGTAATTCTTACAGCAGAATCTGTAACATTAACATGCTGTCCTCCAGCTCCAGAAGATCTATATGTGTCTATTCTTATATCTGATGGTTTGATATCAATAACTATTGTATCATCAATATCTGGTGAAACATCTACAGAAGCAAAACTTGTATGCCTTTTGGCATTACTATCAAAAGGAGATATTCTTACCAATCTATGAACTCCTTTTTCAGCTTTTGCATAACCATAAGCATAAGGACCAGAAAATTTTAACATAATATTTTTAATTCCAGCCACCTCTCCATTTAATCTATCCAACTCTTGAACTTTCCATCCTTTTTTTTCTCCCCAACGCCAATACATTCTAGTCAACATTTCTACCCAATCACAAGCTTCGGTTCCTCCTGCTCCAGCATTAATACTTAAAAAACAATCATTTTCATCTACTGGGCCTGATAACATACTTTTCGTTTCTAACTTTTCCATTTGCACTAAAATTAATTGAATTTCTTTATGAAGGTCTGATAATAAATCTTCATCTAGATGTTGGTCACAATGTAAAAAAAAACCCAAATTTTCTAAACGTTCTTCTATTTCTTGAAAAGGAATAACCCATTCTTTTAAACGATTTATTTGTTCAATAACTTTTTTTGCTTCAGAAGTATTATTCCAAAAGTTGTCTTCTGAAGTTAATTCTTCATAATGACTTAATAAAGACTTTTTACTTTCTAAGTCAAAGAAACCCCGACAATTTATTCAAACGTAATAATAAATCTTCATAATTTTTTCGTAGCATACTAATCCTCTCGATTTAAAATATTCTGAATAACTATTAGATAAATAACTCTTTTCTTAACTTTTAAGATAAAGTCAAAAAACTTTTTTTAACAATTACAAATAAATTTTAAAGGTTTAGATATAATTTTGTAATCTAATTCTTGTCTATTATTCATAAATAGTTCCCAAGACTCTCCTTTAGGTACTTCTATACTAATATTTCCTTCTAAAACAAGATTCTCTGCATAAATTTTTGCATTTTCATTTAAAACAATTTTTAAACATTCTTGCGTGCATAATTTTCCTTTCCAAGACTCTCTAGGATTTTCAAAAAAACTTCCTCGATTTTTTATTTCTACATTTCTCATAATACATTTTCCAGAAAGAGTACTATTCACAACAAAATGCCCTGCTACATTTAGATTTCTAAAAAAAACTTTCATGATATTCAATTCTACAATAGAATTTTCAAAAAAACTTCCTTGATAAATTTTCTTCTGTATTAATGAATATAAAGGACCTAAAGAAGGATGATAATCAAAAATAAATTCAGGTCCCAAATTTAAAAAATCATCCCAAGAACGCCTTTTAGGCAATAAAATATGACATAATCTTAAAAGTTCTCTAGAACAATTTAAATAATCAAAAAAAGCTTTTTCTGGGGTTTCTAAATAATTTTTTCCTAGAGGTCTTTTTATAGATGATATCACCTTTTCCCTTAAAGAATGCAATATAATAACCGAAGAAGAAGAACATTCATCATCATTAAACAATTTGGTAAAATCTTGAACTAAACATTCTAATCTTCCTGCTAATATGAAATAATTTTTTTCATTATTTTTAATTGTAAGAGTTTTCATATTGAGAATATGATTAAATCTCGGCAGTTTAGATAATCTATTCCAATTTTTTTTTAGATTAAAATACAAAATATTAGTGTTAGCAGGAGCTTCTTCAATCAAACGATCATCAAAAAAAGGAAATTGTACATATTCAATATTAACGTAAGAATAAGTATTTTTATTATGTAATTTTACCCAAACTCCTTCTGAAAAATGCCTATCTTTTGCACAACTAATAACACCAAAAAATTTATTATTAACACAAGAAGTTCCTAATAATAGCAATAAATTCTCATTCAATCCTGCTAAAGGGTTATTAATTTGTCTAATAAGAATATGATTTATTCCTAAACTCTTAAAATAATGAAAAAAACCTTGTTCATAAGCTTCTTTCCATAACATCCCATGTCCTCCAGGGAACATTACTAATTCACCATTTTTATCTAATAAAAAAAGACCTTCTGAAGAAATTACAGGAAAATCACTCTGAATTAAAATCTTAAAAAATCCATTCAAATAACGATCTGTTTTTTTTATTTTAGAAAAAAAAGAACTATTTATAGGCTCTGAAGAAGAAACCATAATTACAATTGGAATAGTAATCTTCTTGTTAAAAAACCTTTCATATAGAGTTTCTAGGCCTTCTACATCTTCAATTATCCTCTCTAATAAAGACTTTTTAAAAAATTCTAATGATGCCATAGATCCTTCAGATTTGGAATTAAAAAATCTTTCTGCCTTACCTCCTGACAAAATAAAAAAACCAGTCTCCAACAAAGCTTTTATTCCCAAAAAAATATTTAAAGAAATTTCAGATTGAGATAAAGAATTAACATCATAAAAAGAACAAGAAGAAAAATTTCTTAAATTATATTTTCTTTTTTTATTAACACATTTACTAAATTCTAATTGATAATTAAAAAATCCTCCTTGTTTATAATAAAAATTATCTAATCTTTCTAATTGATTAATAAGTAACATTTTTTTTAAAAAAATGTCCTTATTAGGATCTAAAAGAAAATTTACAATATCATCCTGCCCTAATAAACAAAAAGCCCATACTATAAGCTTTCCAAATTCAGGTAAATTCACAAATTTCAATTTTCTATTCAAAGAAGCAACCTGATTCTGATCTTTAAAAAATGTCTTTATAACTTCTATCTTCTTCCTTATAGAATCAACACTTTTAATTTTCTGAATAATTTTTTCCACTTCTTCTAAAGAAATTTTCTCAATCAAAACAATCCTCTTTTTATTCATTTTTTATAATAATCCGAAAAATAATAGAAAATCATCACTAAAATAATGGAATTGTTTTGACGAGAAACATGTCCGAAATATAAAAAAGTTGCCATAATGACTAAACATTTTTCTTATTAGGAGAATTATTATGAGCCCAAAAAAAGAACAAACTAGTGCTTTTATGAAACCTGTATCCATCTCAGAGGAGTTGACTGCAATAGTAGGACCTGGTCCTCTACCAAGAACTGAAATTGTAAAAAGATTATGGATATATATTAAAGAGAATGGACTACAGGACACAAAAAATAAAAGAAATATTAATCCTGATGAAAAACTAGCAAAAGTTTTTGGATCGAAGGAAGCTGTAAATATGTTTCAAATGACAAAACTTATTTCTGCTCATATTAAGTAATTTTAACTTAAAGCGGTCTTGTCTTTTTAGACCGCTTAATCTATAATTAACTCGCAAATTTTTTTAATTATTAATGTTTTATTCTTTATCCATTATTCCAGGATTACTTATTTGGGCTTCTTATATAGAACCTAATATCGTACAGACACATCGGCTTACTTGGTTTCTAGATGAAAAATCTCTTCATTTAGAAAATCTCAAAATTATTTTTATTTCTGATTTACATATTAAAAAAAATATTCCTAATTTTTTTTTAAGAAAAATTATAAAAAAAATTAATAGCTACGTACCTGACATCTTACTTTTTGGAGGAGATTTTATCTGTCGTGCTTCTTTAGAAGATCCTTCTCGTTTAAAAGAATTTTTCTCTTCATTTTCCCCAAAGTATGGTTCTTACGGAGTTTTAGGAAATCATGATTACAGTGAATATGTGTCACAAACAAATAATTATGAAATTAAAATTATTAAAAATACTAAAGGTCATGTTATAAAAAGAATTTTGTCTTCATTAAAAAACTCCTTTTCTGGCAGCTGCCCCAAAATAACATTTCATTCCAGCCTTAAAACAATTTCTCAACATTCCCAATTGATGAATCTATTAAAAAACACTCCTATAAAAATTCTTCATAACGAAACTATCTCATTACCTATTGGATTAAATATTGTAGGATTAGGAGAATACATGTTACAAAAAACTGATCCAAAAACGGCCTTTCTTTCTTACAATTCTAACCTTCCTGGAATTGTTTTATTACATAATCCCAATGCTATTTCTCAAATAATCTCTTATCCAGGAGATTGGATTCTTTCTGGTCATACACATGGTCAACAAATAAAAATTCCTGGATTAAATTATTTTAAAAACTTTGCTTCTTGTTTAACTGGAATACAAGATCCTAAACTATTAAGAGGATTAACATCTATTTGTGAACCAAACTCACAAAAAATTAATAAATATATATATGTCAATCGAGGATTAAGTAGTGGAGGATCTAGAATTCGCTTTAATTCAATTCCAGAAATTACTTATATACAATGTAAACGACATGTTTAATAATCATATTTCAAAAAGAGGTGTCATTTTTTTAGCCGGAGGAAAAGGACTACGGTTTTCTTCAAAAACATTAAAGCAATTTATTCCTTTTAAAGGAAAGCCTTTAGCTTTACATGCTTTTGACGTTTTTCTTAAAAATCCATGTATTGAAGAAATTGTAGTAGTTTGCCAAGAAAAATATCAAAAAATTTTTCCAAAAGATAAACGTATTATCTTCGCCCTCCCTGGAAATCTAAGACAAGATTCGGTTATTTCCGGATTTAAAAAACTCTCTCCACTAATTAATTGGATCTACACCCATGACTCAGTACGTCCTTTTATTAATCAAAACATGTTAACTCAATTATACAAGGAAGGAAAAGAATTTGGAGCCGCTTCATTCGCTTCTCCAATTCATTACACAATAAAAAAAATCTCTTCTCAAAAATTAGTCATAGAAACCTTAGAGCGATCCAATCTCTACATTACTCATACTCCACAACTTTTAAGTCGACAAATTTTTGAAGTAGGAATAAAAAAAATAATAAAAGAAAATCTTATTATCACAGATGATGTAAGTCTTGCAGAAATCATTCACCATCCTGTAAAAATAATTCCTGATCTAAATACTAATATTAAAATCACCCTTCCCAATGATTTAAAACTTGCTGAAGCATTATATGACCAATATGAACAAATATAAAATCTATATAACTTACGATGGTTCTCTTTTCTGTGGATGGCAAAAACAACCCAATGGAAAAACTATTCAAGAAATGCTCGAAACAGCTTTATTTCAAATCACACACAAAAAAATTTCAGTTATTGGCTCTGGCCGCACAGATGCTGGAGTCCATGCTATCAAACAAGTTGCTCATTTCTCTGTAGAAAATCTTTCTCTTTCACCAAAAAAACTACTTTATTCTTTAAATGGTTGTCTTCCAAAAGAAATTCGCATTCTAAACATAGAATCTGTAAAAGAAAGCTTCCATGCAAGACATTCTGCTATAAGCAAAGAATACCATTATGTAATTTATAATTCTTCCATTCTTTCCCCTTTTTTTAAAAACTATTGTTATCATTACTACCATTATTTAGATATCGAATTAATGAAAAATGCTTCTAAATTATTCTTAGGAACTCATGACTTCAAAAATTTTGCAAACACAGGAAGAACTTATAAATCAACAATAAGAAAAATCTTTTCAATAGAAATTGAAGAAACAAATCTTCCTATTATTAAAATTAAATATTCTGGAAATGGTTTTTTATATAAAATGGTTAGGAATATGACTGGAATTCTAATTGCAATTGGAGCAAAAAAAATTCCTATTGAAAGTATTACTTCGTTACTAACAAGCAATAAAAAAACTATAAACTTTACTACAGCTCCTGCTCAAGGTCTCTTTTTATACAAAGTTAATTATTAATAAAATACTTAAAACTATACAAAAATTTCTTCCAGAGATCTTAAAGTCATAATCCCTATATCTTCTCCTCGCTTTCTAATTACATCATATGGACTAACTAAAACACCAAAAAGAAAAGCTTTTAATAAAGAAGTAATACCTTTTATTGAATCTTCAAAAGAAATAACTTTTGCCCCCTCCTTAACATATAAACTTTTAGCTCTAACATAACTATCTGGATAAGGTTTAGGTAAATTATAATCTTCTCTAACTACCCATTTTTCTATTTTTTGAAGAAGAGAAACTTTTTCTTTAATAAGAGTAGTCATAAGTTTATTAGAATTAGTAACTATAACAATTTCTTTTCCTAAATATAATAACTCTTTAATAAGAATTTCAGCTCCAGGCATAAAATTAACATCATTATTTATTAACGAAGAAATATATAGTTCTTCTTTATATCGATAAAGTAATTCCCAATCACTATGCAAACTAGGATAAGAAGAACAAAGAATACTTTTTAAAATGTTTCTCCCTTGTGAAATTTGTTCTAAATAAAAAGAAAAATCAAAAGAAAAATTATAACCAAAATTTTTACTAGCAGATATAAATCCCTTATAATGTAAATATTCAGTATCTAATAATAATCCATCTAAATCAAAAAAAAATAAATCAAAGTCCTGAAAGAAATTAGAAAGCATTTTTAATAAAACATTCGTTTTAATTATAACATCTGTAGAAAAGATTCTATAACTAATTTAAGAAAAATGAAAGCATAATGCAAATCAACATTTTCAATTTTGTACTCTTATTGTTATTATTTAATTTTTTAAATAGCAGTTGTTCTCGTAAAAATCCTTCAATAACTTCTAAGACCTATAATATTCATAAAAACTTTGTTCCAAATGATTTTGTAATACCTCAAGAATTACCTCAAAAAAAACCTAGCTACCAATGGGAAAAACAACATTCTCCATTACCTTCATTTACTAAATATTCTTTTCGCTGTACAGGAACAAACCAAGAAGAAAATATTCCTTCATATAAAAAATGTCTAGGAACCTTGCAACATGGGTTACCTTTATATAATGGAAAGGAATACATTTATCCCAGATTGATAGATCTCCTTAATTTTCTTCAAAAAGAAAATAATGAAAAAATATCAATAATAAGAGGACATCTTTGTCCTAAAGTTTTTGCACTACTAGATATTAAAGAACAAAATAATAAATATCTAATAGGAGCTATTGTTAAAATTTCTTCAAAAATAAATTGGGAACAAAATTTACCTTTTCTTATTAAAAAATTTTACGAGAAAAAAAAAGAAGAAAACCCTTTACAGGAAATAAATAATTCAAACTACCCAATAATATTTACAAACAACGAGTTTAAATTTATTATTTACAAACCTTTAACAACAAATATTATGGAAATTGAAGTTCTTTATGATAAAGAGAAAGATCTTACTATAAATTTTACAATTGAAGATGCTCAAAATTATTTGCACTATTAATCTTTTTCTCTTATGATCTTTATTTTCTTCTATGCCGGTGTGGCGGAATTGGTAGACGCGGTAGACTCAAAATCTACTCTTAGAAATAAGGTGTTGGTTCGAGCCCGATCATCGGCATTTTCCAAAAAAATTTTTTTTCTTAAGTAAATGGATTACTGGCATATATTCCCCTTTTTTTTTTAATTTTTTATTTAATCTTGATCTAAAATAATTACTCATTATTTTTTAAAGAGAAACCACATCATGATTATAATAAAAGTATATGAAAGAGCAAAAATTACTATATTTACTAAAGAAAAAAAAAGGATTATTCGAAGCAGTCTTGGATCTTACTGAAACAGAAAGTTTTCTTAACATCAGGGAATGGCAATCAGTATTAAAGCAAAAAAAAATATTGCTTTCCTGCATTGAAGATATTGACAAACAACTTTATACCTTTAAAGACTCTTTTCAAAATTTTTCTCAAGAAGTTACAGATGAATTAGAATTTATACATCACCTAATTATAAAAATATTAGATATAGATATGTTAAATCAGTTAGAAAGAAGAAAAGAACTTCTTGCTTATGAAAAAAGAGCATGCTAAATCCTACAATTTTCTTAATCCTAGAGAAGGAATAACAGAAATAGAAAAAACTTTAACTAATAAGTTAAGTGCTCTTATTTCTAAACATATTCAAATAAATAAAAAACTAGAAACTATTATGTCTTTATTGCCAGATGGTTTACTTTTTATTTCTAACGATGGTACCATTTCTTTATGCAACAGTTTTGCTAAAAAAATCCTCAATGTCGAGAATCTAGATCTTATCGGAAAAAAGTTTCTTGATGTTTTCCAAGATAATATTTTTGGAATCTCTATAAAGGAAGCATTTGCTTCTTTATCAAGACCTAAGACTATTTTTTTGGCCTTATCAAATAATAATACAATTAAAGATATAGAAATTTATATTAATAAACATGAAGAAATAGGCATTCTCTTTTCTTTAAAGGATAGAACCCCTTACAAACAACTAGAAACATCCTTACAAAGATATCAACAATTGTCAGAACTAGGAGAAGTTGTTGCTACTATAGCTCATGAAATACGCAATCCTCTTACAGGAATTTCAGGTTATGCTAGCCTTTTAAAATCAGAACTTTCTGATTCTAAACATATTTGCATGGCCGAAGCCATTATCGAAGGTGCTTTATCTCTTAATTCTTTGCTTACAGATATCTTGGAATATTCAAAACCCGAACCTCTAATTTTAAAACCAACTAATATTTTTAAACTTATTCAAAAAGAACTTACTTTAATATCAGCACGAATTCCTCATGTTTCTTGTAAATTAGAAACTACTAACCAAAATATTATTAAATCTATTGATAACATAAAAATTAAAACAGTCCTTTGGAATTTAATTATTAATGCAGCTGAAGCTTCACCAAAACAATCAACAATTAAAATCTCTATTACCAAAGAAGGTCATATTAAAATTTCTGATAACGGAAACGGCATTCCAAAAGAAAATATGAAATACCTCTTCACTCCTTTTTTTACAACTAAAACTCATGGAACTGGTATAGGTTTATCTAAAGCTTACAAAATAATACGTGCTCATGGAGGAGAAATATTGGTAGAACCAAATTTCCCAAAAGGAACTTCATTCATTATTAAATTACTAAGGTAACTTATGACTATAAAATCAATTTTAATAATAGATGACGATCCGTTAATTAGAGGATTTTTAACTGATCTACTTCAAAAACAATATACAACTACTAGCGTTGAAAATGGTATAAAAGCTAAAAAACTTATTACAAATAACCATTTTGACTTAATTATCACAGACATGTCTCTTCCTGATCTATCTGGCATAGATATCATAAAATTTAGCCAAACAAAATTAATTAATACTCCTATTATTGTCATTACTGGACAAGGTTCTATATCTAATGCTGTAGAAGCTATGAGATTAGGAGCTTTCAATTATATACTTAAGCCTTTTTCTATAGACACACTACTTACACTAATCAAAAAAGCAGAAGAATTTTCCAATTTACATCTAGAAAACACTTTTTTTAAAAAAACCTATTTAAATAAAGATATTGAGTTCCCTTTAATTACCGAAAGTATATCTATGAAAAAAATAATTCAAATGGCTAAACATATAGCTAAAAGTTCTGCCAATGTATTTATTCATGGAGAATCAGGGTCTGGTAAGGAAGTTATTTCCAAACTCATACATACTCAATCCTTAAGAGCTAATAATCCTTATATTCGTGTTAATTGTGCAGCTATTCCAGATACCCTTATAGAATCTGAATTCTTTGGACATGAAAAAGGTGCCTTTACAGGAGCTGTTTGCAAAAAGCCTGGTAGATTTGAATTAGCTAATAATGGAACCTTATTATTAGATGAAGTCACTGAAATACCTCTAACTCTTCAGCCTAAATTGTTAAGAGTAATTCAAGAAAAAGAATTTGAAAGACTTGGAGGAACAAAAACACTTTCCGTTGATGTAAGAATAATAGCAACATCTAACAGAAATTTAAAACAAGCTATTGAAGAAAAGACATTTAGACAAGATCTTTATTATAGACTCAATGTCATTCCTTTAAAAATTCCTTCATTACGAGAGAGAAAAGAAGATATAATTCCTTTGGCTTACTATTTCTTGAAAAAATTTTGTAAACAAAATAGAAAAAAAGACAAAGTTTTTACAGAATCAGCTAAAAAACTTCTAAAAAATTACTCATGGCCTGGAAATGTTAGAGAATTAGCAAACATTATCGAACGCATCATTGTCTTGGACTTAGGCCCTGTCATAGAAAAAGATCATCTTTACTTAGAATAAAAAGTTAAGGGTAGTTCTTGTATTCAGACAATAATTTATGTTAAACTAAACTTCTTATTTTTGCCTTTGTTTACTTAAATAAATTATCAAAGTTATTAAGCACCGATAGCTCAATAGGATAGAGTACCTGGCTTCGAACCAGGTGGTTAGAGGTTCGAGCCCTCTTCGGTGCGATGTTATAATATTAGATATTTTATAATTATTATTTAAGATTTATAATTAAGTTTATATATCAAAAATTATTTTTTTCTAAAAATGGACGTTTTATGAAAAAATCAAAAATAAAAGGAAAAAAGGTAAAAGAAAAAAACCCTTCTTTTCTCAAAACAGAAAATTCTGACAATAAACAAAATTTCCCATTGAAAATAACAGTTTCTGGTCATCACATACATATTACAAAAGGATTAGAAGATGCTGTAAAAGAAAAAGCTTTTCTGTTTTTCTCTAAATTTAAAAAAGCCCAACATCTAGAAGCAAAAATTACTTTAGAAAAACATTTAATAACTGTGCATTTACTATTAAAAATTGGACATGAAACCCTATCTACCTATTTTCAAAATCCAGATGCTTATGTTGCAATTCATAAAGGTATGCAAAAACTAAAACAAATTGCAACTAAGCATACAAATATATTAAGTAATTCTAGAAAGTATAAACAAAGTAAAGGAGAAGTTGACGCTAAAATAGAAGAACAAATTCCTTATTCCGATATCGAAAATTTCAATCATAATCATATCAATTCGAAAAACAAAAAAATTATTCCCGTTTTACATAAAAAAGTAAGACAAATCTCACAAAGAAAAATGCATTTAAAAACTTTATCTGAAAAAGAAGCAATCAAAGAACTAGAATCTTCTACAGATATGATTTTATTTTTCTTAGGAAATGAAGATCATAAATTTAAATTAATATATGAAAAAGACTATGGACATTATGATATAATTGAAATAGGAGAAGCTAAGTATTATTAAAAAACTTTATTCTAAAAAGAAATTTGATATTCTAGATCCTGTAAGAAATAAACTAATTACAGGATCTCCCGAAGAAATTGTAAGACAAAAAATTATTGTTCTTCTTACAAAGAGTCTTGGATATCCTTCTCAATTAATAGCAGTGGAAAAACAATTAAAACATCTTATACAAAAAGAAAATCATTTTACAAAAAAAATTCCTAATAAAAGAATTGATTTAATTGTGTTTTCCCCGCTTTCATTTCAATTAAAATATTTATTTCCAACAAATTTTCCTCAGCCTTTACTTATTCTTGAATGCAAAACTAATTCATTAAATAAAAAAGCTTTGATTCAATTAATAGGCTATAACTCTTTTCTCAAAGCTCCTTGTATAGGATTAGTAAACCATAAAGAAATTCTTTTAGGTGTTCTTAATTTACACACAAAAAAATATGATATAATGTATAACTTTTTAAATTTTAATTATTTAGTTCAATTATTTTGTAACCCAAAAACCAATTATAATTCCTGTGACTTATTATCTCAAAGGACTCGTTCTTAAATCACAAATACATCAAGAATCAAATTGTATTATTACTATATTTTCAGAAAAAGGGCTAACGAATGTATTTGTTAAAAAAGGCTTAGGAAAATACAATAAGCATAGAACTAACATTACACCTATTACTTTAATTGAAATCATTTATGAAAATAAACAAAATTATTTAAAAATATTAAAAGATAGTTCCCTTATTAACAATTATCAAAAAATTAAATCCAATTATGATAATATAATGACTGCAGGTAATTTAATTTCTGCAATTCTTGATTCTCAATGGTTTGAAAAACCTGCTCCTCTTCTTTTTTCTCTTTTAATAAACTTATTAGAAAACATTCCTATTTTTAAAAATAAAAAACTTTTATTAAGTACCTTTTTGTTAAAAATAATGAAACATGATGGATTGCTAGACGCCACCAATATATGTTTTAATTGCCAAACAATAATTTCTAATAATTTTTTTCGGCATAAAGGAAAAGTTTTATGCCAAAAACATACTTACAACCAAGCCATTCATTTCAATAAAAATGAACAACTTTTTTTAATAACTTTAGCAAATTGCAGAAAGATTAAAGACCTTATAAATTTAGACCAATTCGAAATTAACTTATTTAAAAAAATCCATCAGCTATTTAAACAAACTTTCAACAAGGATTTTATCCAATCAGAGTAATATTCCCTCCTTTTACCGTTTCTACTTCAATATTAAGAACAACAGGAGATGTAAGAAAAAGAGAGTTTACAAAAACTTTTTTTCTCAAATGACTTCTCTTTTTTTCTAGTCCAATAGCTTTAACTTTACCTTTCATGGCTGTTTTTGTTGTTATAACAACACCGATATCCTTTGGCAATTTCAAAACAATAGGTTCAACACAATTCTTGATTACGATTCGACAACTTTTCTCCCAAATACCAGTTAAATCTAAGTTAATAGAACAAGCTGAACAAAGATATTGAACATTTTCCAATGCAGGAAAAGATCCAGTCAAACTCCCTACTAAATAACCAAAAGTTCCTTCATATTGAATTTTTTCTAGGACAGGATAATCTCCTACTAATTTCAAAGCTACTCGCTTTTGCCTACGAGCATCAATATCTATAGTTTTTAATTCTGGAAAAGATCCCGTAAAATCCATATTTTCTGTGTAAAACTCTTCTCTAGAATTAAAAAAAACTTCTTTTGAAGAAATATCTAAAGACCAAGCTGCACAAGATATCAGTTTCAAAAATATAACAATTATTAGTAACATATAAGATATTTTAATTTATATGCGAAAGAGGGGACTCGAACCCCTAAGGATTGCTCCACTACCACCTCAAGGTAGCGCGTATACCAATTCCGCCACTTCCGCTTACTGATTTTTAATATCTAATAGATTAATGAGAAAAAATGGTTTCACACAAGAAAAAAATATTCTATGTGGGAAAAAAATAATATAAATGAAAAAATAAAAAGAAAATATATAATAAAAAGCCCTTATGTTTTGCTCTGTTTATTGTTCCGCTTATTCGTATGATTTTGATCAATTATTACAACAAATCAAAGATAAAACTTCGGTAATCTCTTATAGAGAAGCCTTATATATCAAATTTCTTGGAAAAAGTTCTGGAGAAATTTTTGTATTTCCTTACGGAGCATTTGTCTGTTGGGATGCATCTGAGCAAGAAGAAACAGCTTTTTTGGAATTAGTTAATCAAACAACGGATCAACCTAATACTAAAGTAGAATTTGAACGTTACGAATTTGCTTACGATTACCGAAGAAAAATTGATAGAGATAAGTTTTTCTTACCCAACAAAGATGCTCTTACTAAACTAGCTGTTTCTTTTGGATTGGCTCAATCTATTAAATTAACACTTTTTGAAGAAATGATTTCTAAAACTATAAATGATACTAAGTGGTTAACTAAAGATTTAGCTTTAAAAGGAAAAATATTTCTCTCAAGAAAGGCAATGTCTAAAAAAATAGGCCAATTATTTTTAAATAAAGCTTCAGTAAACTTGCACTCTGATATATTAGACGAACCTGATTTTTTTTGGGATTTTCCAGAACAACAACCCATTTATCGAGATGTTTTTAATTGTTTTGACATTCAACCTAGAATAGACGTATTAAATCATCGTTTAGCTATTATGGGTGATTTATTGGAAATCCTGAATGACCAACTAAATCATCAATATTCTTCAGCTTTAGAATGGATGATAATAGGTCTTATCGTTATAGAAATTGTGTTTGCATTCTTAAAAGATTTATTTCATATAATTTAACAATGAAATGCCTTTGTATTTTTTTAATTAAATGTTATCAGTGTTCCCTTTCTTTACTTTTTCCTTCTTGTTGTAGGTTTTTTCCTTCTTGCTCTAACTATTCTATCGAAGCCATAAACACATATGGGTGCATCAAAGGACTTTTACTTACAATAAAAAGATTGTTAAAATGTGGTTGGTGGAATTACGGAGGTTATGATCCTGTACCTAATCCAAAGGAATCTTTAACTTTTGACCAGGATATAAAATAGCTGACGAGAGTTGATTAAATTCCATAATTCTAGATACATTAACTTTATATTTTTTTGAAATCTCCCATAAAGATTCTCTTGAAGTTACAGTATGCTCTATAAATGGTTGAGCTGAAACAGGGGAATTCTTATTATTTCTAAATTCAGGAAATAAAGATTTTGCTACTATCAAATTTTTCTTAGAATAGTTAGTATTTTGCATTAAAATATCTTCAGCCAATATTCTAACACTTTCTTCTCTAGATGATTGAATTATTTTTGTTAAAAATTTTTCATAAAAAAAACTCGAAGTTTTTATTAACTCAAGAATATTTTTAAGATCTTGATCCCTACTCTCATAAACGAGAAAATCTGCATCAAGAATAACAAATAATTCAGCTGCCATAGAAAAACCTTTTTCTATATAACTAAATAAAGCTTCTCTTCTTAAAATTTTAGGATTACAACTTTTCATATTATTTCTAGAAACAATTTCAAAAAACAAAGACGATCCTCCTTCTATTATCATACGTAATAAAAGAACTGGGTTAATTTGATGTTGTTTTATTTCTAAAATACTAGAAAAAAATTGAAATTCTTCAGAATGCATAAAATAGGATAACAAATCCTCATCAATATCTCTATTTTTCAACTGCATAAGCAAAATGTTTAAAATTCCTTTAGAAGTAAATGGATATTTTTCTTTTCTTAAAAATTTAACTACTTTTTTAAACTCTACATCTGAACATTGAGAAGGAATTGGCATAATTTGAGAATTTATTTTAACATAAATAAATTCAACAGGTCTTTCCAATGCTCTAGCTAGATCTATATCAAATTTTAAAACAAGTTCACCTAAAATAAAAAATCTAAAATCCTTACCATAAATAACCCCATACTTCTCAAGTAAACCTTGAGTAAGTTCATTTAAAGATTTTTCATGCAAATGAGATAGCGAATTCAATAGAATTTCTTTATCTTCACTTAAAGAACTTTTAAAGACAAAAAATTTTTTTCTAAAAGAATTTTTTATAATATTATTAAATGTTAACAGAACAATAATAATGCTAATTAAACTAAAATTTAAGATAACACTCCATAAGAACAACTGCTGAAATCTTCTTTGTTTGCCATTATTAATCATGCTATCTTCCTTTTTTTACATTAATTTTAAACTTATATTTAAAATACTTGTCACTATAAACTCTTCATCGTAGAATCTTATAGTAAAAAGTAAACATTGTATGCTTATCCCGTTATCTTGGCTCAAAAAGTATTTTTCTACTCCAATTTCTTTATCAGAAATCCATAATGCTTGCGATAAAATTGGTATAGAAATAGAAGCTATTCATTCAGAACAATTCTTTTTTTCTAAAGTTGTAATTGGGGAGGTATTGGAAACTATTCCTCATCCTAATGCTGACAATTTAAAAATAGCTACTGTAAATATCGGTTTAGAAAACCTAAAAATTATATGTGGAGCAACTAATTGTCGACCTGGTATTAAAGTAGCTGTCGCTCTTATAGGCAGTACATTAGTTCCTAAAGGAGAAACTCAAACTATTAGTATAAAAAAATCTAAAATTAGAGGAGAAGTATCTTATGGAATGTTATGCTCGCACC
Organism: uncultured Chlamydiaceae bacterium; assembly: GCA_963558895.1. GTDB lineage: Bacteria > Chlamydiota > Chlamydiia > Chlamydiales > Chlamydiaceae > CAUWIK01. The sequence continues at coordinate 340,773 of CAUWIK010000001.1, forward strand.
AAGAGTTAAATATTACACCTCCTTTTGCTGTTGTAAATAATGGTATTTTAGAACTTCCTTCTAATGCTCCTTTAGGAGAGAATTTATCTTCTTTTCTTTCAGATCATGTTATAGAATTATCTATTACTCCTAATTTGGGTCACTGTTGTTCTTTATGGGGTTTTGCAAGGGAAATTGCTGCTGTTTCTCCCCATTTAAAATTAAAACCCTTTGAAGATGCAGACATTTCTATTAATACTTCAGAACCAAACTTGGATTTTAAAATCACATCTCAGGATTGTTTCCTATACTTCTCTGTTCTTATTAAAAATATTTCTGTTCATGCTTCTCCTATTCTTATTCAAACAGCTCTAGAAAGCATCAAAGTAAAAACTATTAATAATATTGTAGATATCACGAATTTTATTATGTTTGAACAAGGGCAACCTTTACATGCTTTCGATGCTGATAAAATAGACCTTTCCTCATTTGAAGTAACTAACCTCCAAAAACAAACTGAATTTTCTTTACTAAATGCTAAAACTATTATTCTTGAACCTCAAGCACTAGTTATTCAAGATAAAAATGGACCTCTAGCTTTAGCTGGAATTATAGGAGGAGAAAAATCTAAAATTTCTTTAAAAACAACTAATGTTCTTTTAGAAGCTGCTGTTTTTTCTCCTAAATCAGTAAGAAGTTCTTCTCACAAATATGACCTTCACACTGATTCTTCTTATCGATTTGAACGAGGAGTAGATTTTCATAGAACTTTACAAGCATTAAAAAATGCTGTAAATCTTATTAAAAAATCATGCCCTGAGGCTCAAGTAGGGCCAATTTTCTGCAAAGAAAACAATTCTTTTCCTATAAAAAAAATATTATTACGTTCATCTACCATACATAGGATACTATCTCTATCTCTTTCTCCTAATGAACTCTCCGAAAAGCTTTTGCCCCTTGGATTTAATACAATTGATACCACAGAAGATTCTATTACTGTACATGTTCCATCTTATAGAAATGATATAAATGAAGAAATTGATTTAGTTGAAGAAATTTGCAGAGCAATCGGATTTGAGAAAATTTCTAAAAACTCTCAGTTAAGTTATACAAAGTTTAAAAAAGATAAAACCTACCTCTTTAAAAAAGATTTACGCAAACTGCTTATTAAAGAAGGCTTAACAGAATGTTACTGTAGTGATCTACTTGTCAATGAAGGAGATTTTTTACTTTCTAATGATTTTTTACCTCATGAAAAGTACATATTTCTGAAAAACACAGCATCTATTAAAACATTATTTCTTAGACCCTCATTATTACAAGGATTATTATCATCCTGTATAAAAAATGCTAACCACAAACTTGATTCCTTTATTGCTTTTGAAATAGGAGAAATTTATTACAAACAAGATTCAAAATATATAGAAACTTCTACATTTGCTTGTATTGGATATGGATCAACTCAACCTTTTTCTTGGGAAAAAGCTTCGACCCCTTTATCTTTTTTCGATTTCAAAGGAATTTTAGAAAACATTTTTTCACAATTATTTTTAAAGAAAAAAATTTCTTTCATCAAATCTTCTTTACTTGACTTTCATCCTTACCAACAAGCTATTATTTTACTGGATCATCAGCCTATAGGAAAAATAGGACAACTACATCCTAATTTATTAAAAAAATCAAATTTTAAATTAAACGTCCCTATATTTTTTATTGAATGTTCTATTTCCCCCTTAAACAAAAATTCAATTCTTCAGCAAAGTTTCCATCCTATTCCCTTATATCCAGCTATTCAACGAGATTGGACTATATCAGTAAAACAAAATATCGAAGTTGAACAAATTATAAAAAAAATTTTAGAAAAAAAATCTAAATGGCTTGAATCTGTCTCTATTCTCAGTGTATATGAAAACAATACAATAGGAAAAAATATTAAAAATGTTTCGTTCCGTTTAACGTATCGAGACACGCAAAAAACCCTACTTTCTAAAGACATTGATAATGAATATAATAAACTTATTACTTCCATAGAAAAACAAATGACTTTAGAAAATTTTTTTGAGGATTAAAATGAAAAAATACTTTTTTATACTTAGTATACCTATACTTGGTTTAAATATTGATGCTACGGCTGTTTCTCGAAAATTAGAAAAACATATTATTAAAGAAACGTATACTCATAGCTATGGAATTACTGTTTCCAAAGCTGAATGGAATCGTAGAGGTAAAGACGGAGTTATTACAAAAATATTTAAAGATGGAACAACTTTAACTGAAAATTTCCATAATGGTTTGTATCATGGTGAAGTATTATATACTTACCCTCACTCTTCCATCATCTCAATAAAAAAAGAATATTCTCATGGGGTATTAATTTCAGTATTGCAAAATTTCAGAAATGGACTTCCTCAAAAAGAAGAGGTTTTTTTAAATGATAATTCTGTAAAATTATCTCTATGGTATGAAGGAGACTCTGCTCCCTGGTTAATAGAAACAACTAAAAATTCTGTACTTTTGGAAGGAATTTACCAATCTCCCAAAAATTCTAATGAAAAAACAGTTGTTACTAATGGAACCGGAGTAAAATCTATTTTCTCAGCTGACGGAACTCTTCTATTTGAAGAAATATATGATAATGGTTTACTAACAACAACTATCAAGTTTTATCCAAATAAAGATCCTGCTATTATTACTCCCTATCTAAATAATCAACCCCATGGTCTTAGACAAACATTTGATTTGGGAGGTATTCCAAATACAATAGAAGAATGGCGTTATGGAAAACAAGATGGAATAACTATTATTTTCAAAAATGGACAAAAAGTTTCTGAAGTTCCTTATGTACAAGGATTAAAAGATGGAACAGAAATATGTTATAATGAATTATTAGAAATTGTTGAAGAGATCTCTTGGAAACGTAATTTCCTTCATGGTCTTAGAAAAATACATACTGATGATATATCAAAAGTAGAATGGTATTATCAAGGCAAACTAGTTTCTAAAAACAAATTTGATCGCTTAAATACAACTAGTTAATAATTTTTAAATTCTTAACCTTGGATCTAAAGCATCTCTAATACCATCACCAATAATAGCTATACTAGCTAGTAAAATTGATAATAATAATGCAGGAGGCCAAAGCAAATAGCTTTCTGCAGGAAAAGAAACTGCAGCTTCGTACATAAGGGTTCCTAATGAAGTTGACTGATCTTCACCTAACCCTAAGAAGGATAATCCTGCTTCACTACTAATTTTAGACATTAAGGCAAAAGGTAACATTGATGTTACAGAAATTAGAGAATTAGGAAGAATATGAGAAAACATAATTTTTAAATTACCAAATCCTACACTCTTTGCAGACAAAACATAAGGTAACGCACGTTGTTTCAAAACTTCAGCCCTAATATAACGACTAAAACCAGTCCAACCAAATAAACCAAGAATAAAAATTATTAAAAATAAAGATTTTGTTTGAGTAATAGAAACAATTAACAAAAGCATAAAAAATAATGGCATTGTTTCCCATATCTCAATAAAACGACAAATAAGTAAATCTACAACTCCTCCAAAATAACCAGCTATTAAACCAACTGGTATTGCTATAAGCAAGGCTAAAAAAATTCCAGTAAAACCTACAAAAAAAGACACTCTAATACCAAATAGTAAAGAAGATAATAAATGTTTACTGTTCACTCTAGTTAAATGCCACCAATCAACATGCTTATTTAAAGCTTGACTACCTACAGCATCTTCTTCCCAATGAAATAAACTAAAAAAAGGCTTTAAAATAATTTTAATTTCTTCTGATTCTTTTTCTATCCACTGTTGTTTTTCTTGAATAAAAGCTAAATTAGCAGAAACTCTTGTATACTCTTCTAAAATATTTCTTGTTTGTATAAAACTAGCTTTAGTAGATTCTATTTGCTTTAATAAATTTTGATATAATAATGCTTTTTCTTCTACATCACTATTCTGTTCATGAAAAGATAAATACCAATCTAACTTTGCTCTAGCTAAAGCCATAGTCATAGGAGATAATAACTGTTTTTCCCTATACCATTCTCTAATTGCAAGATCATAACTTGGCTTAATCGAATCTAAATAATTTTTTAATCGGGTTTCAGTAATTCTATAGTTATCTTTACTTATTTGATACTGAGAAGGTAATGATTTTAAGCCAGAATTAATTGTATAACTCAATTGATATTTTAACAAATTATTATGATGAGTCTTATTTTGATATTCCTTTAAAAGAAGAGTCAATTTTTCATAATTACTCATAAATTCTTTTTCAAAACGCCAAGAACGAATTTCTTTAGGAAAATTTAGAAAAGCTTCTTTACTTAATGAATCCAATTTAAAATTATTAATTACTTCCAATCTTTTTTCTTTTAAAGATAAATCTCTACAAGGATCTGAAATACAACCTGTTCTAATAATTAAAAAAAATAAAAGCTGAATAAATAATAGAAAATAGAAAATTAATAAACGAATTTTACCTTTAAAAAATTTTATTGTAATGAACATTAAAGGAAAAATAAACATAAAGACATTAAAAAATAAATCTACATCTTTTGTGTAAAATCCTTTAAAAAACAAATATCTAAAAAAAGGAAAATAATACCTCCCTCCCCATCTTACGATAAATGGTTTGCTGCTTGCAAAAAATGGAGCATAGATACCAAATAAAAAAAGAGTCATTAAAACAAGAAAAGCAATATAAGCAAGTTTATTACGACGAAAAGCAACACAAAAACTTTTAAAAAAAGAATAATTAGAACACATTTTCTTGTTATTCATCATATAAAACCTAATATTTATGACTAAGATTCACTAAGTTGCAACCTAGGATCACATAACACATAACAAAAGTCTCCTATAAGATATCCTAATAAACTTAGACAAGATCCTACAAAAACAGAAAACAAAATAACGTTATGATCTCTATTTAAAATAGCTTGATAGAAAAATTTGCCAAATCCATCTATTTGAAACAATGTTTCTACAACTAAAGAACCTCCCAAAATAATTCCAAAAGAAGAAGACAAAGAAGTAATCATTGTTAAAGCAGCATTTCTTCCAACATGTTTCACTAAAATGTCATACCTAGATAAACCTTTCGCTATAGCTGTTCGAACATAGTCCTGTTTAAAAACCTCTAAAAAAGCAGAACGGGCAAAACGTGATTGAGCTGACAATGACCCATAACTAACAGCAATAAAAGGTAATAAACTATGCAAAATAATATCTAAAATTTTTCCTCCTGATGATAAGTTCATAAAAATTTCTTTTGGAGAAGATAATCCAGAATAAGGCATAGGAATATTAGTAAAAGGAAAAGTTTTATTAAGAACACATTTATCTATCAACAAGGGTACAGCAACATATACTGGAATAGAAAAAAGTAATAAAAAAACAAAATTAAGACAATGGTCTAACCATCTATTTTGCCAAATAGCCATTACTAGTCCTAATACTTGACAAACAACAAAAACAATAAGAGTTGGAATAACAGATAAGACCAAAGAAGACTTTAATCTTTTAACAACTTCGTTAACTACAGTTTGATTGCGATCATTTTTTAATACACCGAAATCTAAACGAATAATTTTACTAAAATACTTACATAGTCTAGTCTCAAAGAAAAACACTGATAACTTGTGGGTCATCTTATAGGAAAACTTATTATATCCCCCTTGACTTTGAAACCATTCAGTTAATTTAGCTATTTTATCAGTTAATTCTAATTCGCTTTCTTGACAAGACGGTGTTAATGAAGATAAAAAAGAATTAGATAAAGCAATTTTATGATTTAACAATTTTTGTTGTTGAGATAAGGTAGAAGATACTGTTCCACTTCGCATGCCCCCTCTAATCAATAATCTTATAGCTAAACTACGATATTGCAAAGATTCGTTATTATTATTTGCTTCTTGTAATAATAAAGGCATAATAAATTTAGCTCTATCTCCCCAAATTCTATACAAATTGCTATCATAACAATCTTTCTCTAAGATCTTATGCAATGCTTTTTGTAGTTTTTTCCGAGAAATATTTGGCCAATTATTAACAAGTACAGGTAAAGTAAGTCCATAATGTTCTCTAAATTGCAAAAAAGCATCTGCTCCTTTAAAAGTTTTTGTATCTGCTATATCTCCAAAAACATCTATACTTTTATCCTCTAAAGAATCATTACTTGCAAAATTTAAAATAACAAAATTAATTAAAAAAATTACTAACAAAGTAAAAGGAAGTAAACAAAGACGTCTAATAAAATACTTAATCACTATTCCTTTCCATCCACATTAGGCTTGAAAATGCTACATCATCTTCTGCTCCAGGAATTAAATCTTGCCTATTACAAGGTATAAAAAAATTCTTTAAATAACTTCGATATAAAAATACTCTATCTCGACTAAATAAAAAACAATAAGGAGCTTCCTCATGCAAAATTGCATGTAATTTGTAATAGTATTCTTTTCTTTTTTCCTTGTTGTATTCATAATCTAAAAGTTCTATCAATCGATCTACATCCGAATTTTTAAAACTTATAGCATTACCAGAACCTTTCTTATCAGCTATTTCTGAATGCCAAATAGAACGCAAAGATTCCGGAGGCTGTCCCATGGACCAACCCATTAATATTGCGTCAAAACTTTTTTCTTCAAATACCCTGGCACAATCAGTATGATCTACGCCAACTAATCTACAATCTATGCCTATTTCTTTCAAAGCCATAGCAACATATTCTGCTATATTCTTTAGTAATTGGCTTTTAATAAAATAATAAAAGCGAAAACAAAAGGGCACTTTTATACCATTAATCTCTTTTTCTCTAATACCATCCCCATCATTATCCAACCATCCTTCTTCTTCCAATAAACGAATAGCTTCTTCTTTAGAAAAAGGCCAGGGTTCTATTGCTTTATTATATGAAGGAGAAGCTGGAGAAAAAGGCCCTGTTACAATAACAGCAGCTCCATTCAATATCTGGTCTACTAAACGATTTTTATCTATTGCCATATTCATGGCTTGTCTCACTTTCTTTTCTTTAAAAAATAAAGAATTGAAATTCCAACCAATATAAGAATAATTTCTAGTAGCTCCTTTTAAAGAACATATAGCCTCTCCTTTTTTCACTTGGTTAGCATAAGCCGTACTTCGCATAAAACTTTCTAGCTGATCTCCTTGATTAGGAGGCAATAATGTCATATCTACATTACCAGCTTTAAAATCTTGAAATAAAGTTTCTACACTTTCTTTAATATGAATAATTTGTTTATCAAAAAAACATTTATGAAGACCTGGATAATCCGGATTACGTAAGAAAACAACGGAATCTCCTTGAAAACCATCAAAAATACAATGCCCACAACTTACAATATAATTTAAAGCCCAGTGAGCAGAAAAATTCTCTGCCCAAACAGAATCTTTGCTATAAATATCTGGATCTTCATCATCTATAATAATCTTCTCCCCATTTGCAAACTTTTGATACACAAATCTTGGCAAAGGACGTAAGGATAAAGTATCTAAAAAAGCTGTATATTTAACTTTTTTAACTATTTTTTCATTCTCTAAAACATCATGTGCCTTCCATCGTACAACAAAAGTAAAATCATCAATAATGCGAAAATCAACAATATCTTCTAAATGAGCACGTAAACTAACTGCTCCCGTTTCAGAAACATACGGATTTCTTACAACATCAAAAAAAAATTTAAAATCATGAGATGTTACAGGATGTTTTTGTAAAAACTCTTCTGATAAATTAAAATTACTTGGAAAAGCTAATGGATTCAAAGGCTGCCACTGATAATCTTTTCTTAAATAAATCCAAAATTCTTTGTCTCCAGACTCTCCAGGAACTTGTCTTTCTTCTATTTTTATCGCCAAATCAGGAGAAAATTTTTCAAATTTTCCTACATGAGAAATAGCTAACTGAGCTGTGGCCATTTCATACATACGAACCACATTCACAAAACCACTAAATGGATGCAAGTTATCTGGACGTCCTATCAGACCAATATGTAAAGTTCCTGAAGGAGAAAAATCTTCTTTCAATAAATAACAAGGTATTGTTTGAGAAACAAACACATCTTCCGAAAGCAAATTTGGAAGATTAGGATCTCCCACAAGAAATTCTTCTGAAGAAAATGATTTTAAATTTTTTTGAAATAAATTAGCAGAATCTATTTGCTGTTGCTTATCTTCATAACTTTTTTTAAATTGTACTTCTAGTAACTTAGTTTGTTTTAATAATTCCTTTACATCATTTTGAATTACAACAATTCCATTTTTTAATGTTTTAACATCTCTTTCAAGAAGATCTGAAGACCAATATAATAGAATTAAAACAATAACAACTGAAATGTTAAAAACTTTACCTAAAACATTATATTGCTTCATGCTAAAAAACAACCATACTTCTTTATAAGCTCGGTAAAAACAACCAAGATTTGCTCAATTTAATCATTATAAATATTTTTTTTTTATGATCAATCGTGTAATAAAACTAGCAATCTAGTAATTAAATAAAAAAAAGAGTACTTGAAAAAGAAAAAAAATAAAAGAGAGAAATTCTTTTAATAAGAAAACTTTAGAGATAATTAATTAATTACCTCTAAAGATATAAATAATTATAATTAACTAAATTTTTACTCTACAGTAACATCAGTTTTAGGTGCTTCTGGAGCATCTTCTTCAGAAGGTCCTTCTAAATCTGCTGCTGCACTAAAAGAAAAACTAAGAGATTGACAATTTGAAAGCGTACATTTTTCTTTAGAACTTTCTTCTTTTTCTTTTGTTACTTCTTCTTTACTATCACCTTCTTCTTTGCTATTTTCAGCTGCAAAACCTGTTGAACATAATGCTGAAACAGCAAATAAAGACAACACTAATCTTAATAGTTTTTTATTCATTTCTAACCTCCATAAATTTCGGTTTACAATATAAAACCAAAAATAATAATTTGAGTAAACAACAAATAAGCAAGCAAAGTGTTTATAATAAAATTCTTTGATTAATAGGAATATTTTGAATTCTAGGAAGTAAAAGAGACATAGTAAAAAAAATAATACAACCTATAGAAACAAGTAATATAGCTAAATTTAATATAGAAAAACAAGTAGCTAAACCCAATTTCTGAGTAAAAAGAGTGATCATAATTACCCAATTAGGAGTTAAAATACCATTAGAAATAAAATTCAATCCTGTAAAAACAACAATGCCCCATAACACAAGTACTAATCCAATAATAAGTAAACAAACTATTGTAAGACGCCCACCAACAGAATATCTAATTTCATGAAATTTATTTATAAAATATTGACTATTTGAAAATTTATCACACTTAAAATAAGTTAAACTAAAACAATTCATAAAAGAATTATATAATAATAACTACATAAATCCATAAAAAGAAATTAATTGTTTTGCTTTCTTATAACTAATTTTTTTAATTTTTTCATAAATAAACAATCCTTTAGCGTTATTACCTTGTTGAAAATACAACATTCCCAATTTAAACATTGTTTCAACATCATTAGCTCTTAAAAGCAACACAGCTTCATATTCTCTAATTTCTTCCTGAGGCATTTGCAAATCATGATAACTATAAGCTAACTGAAGATGAACCCAAGGATTACCAGGAGCATATTCATTCAATATTTTAAATTCTTCTATGGCTCTTTCTGAAATAAATCTAAATTTTTCCTGAATTTCATCTCCATAGCGTTCCTTTGGAATCCATTGTTCTTCACTATAATCAGGATATTTCCTTGGATCTGCATATAAACTAGATAATAAAACATAAGCATTAGCTAAAGCCGCATGCGCTCCTAAATCTGTAGGTTCCATTTGAATAACTTTTAAATGTTCTTCAATAGCTATATTAAATAATTTTTCTCTAAAATCAAAAATATCTCTCCAAAAACATAAACAACTCAATTTACTCATTACCAAAGCTACATTTTTACTAAAAAAATTAAAATTAAGAACATGATATTCTAAATCTTGTAGCTTTGTAGACAGTTTATGAGCAAAATTAGCAAGCGAAATGTTATCTTCTATTTTTCTCTCCTGATAAAAAATAATTTCTTTACATTGAAAAATATAATCCTGACACAACTGATCTAAAAATTCAGATCTCCTCGAATGAATATAAAGTCTAATAACAAAAAATGAAAATACTGTAAAAAAACAACAGGCTAGAGATAAAGCTAGCCAATATGTTTTACCAAAAACAAATATGCAAGAAAAAAAACTTAATATTTCTAAAATACACAAACTAATGAAAAAAATATCAAACCACAAGTACTTTCTTAAACGCCTCTTTAAATTATGTATCATAGAAGCAACTAAAAGTTCTATCCTTTGATATCTACCATTTGAATAACTATGAATTTGACTAGAAGAAATGCTCTCTGAATGTGCTGCTGACATTGTAGCTACCACCTTAGCCGTTTATATGTCTATAAAATAGTTATTAATATTATTTTAAAATAATATAATTTATTATAAATTTCCTGAAACTATTTAAAAAATAACTTATATTTTTTTGAAAATGAATACAAGATCTATTGTCTTTGCTAATTTTGGAGGGCCAAGAAATAAAGAAGAAATAGAAACCTTTCTTTCCTGTTTATTAACAGATCCTCTTATTACAGGAAATTATCTCCCTAAAAGATTTCGCAGTTTTTTTTTTAATTTTATTGCTAAAATAAGAACTAAAAAAATAACTTTACAATATGAAAAGATAGGAGGATTTTCTCCCATTTTTGCTTTAACAGAAGAATTAGCTCAAATCGTTTCACAACTAATAAAATGTCGTGTTATTACCTTTCATAGATATCTCCCTTCCACTCACTGTAAAACACTACTCTTAATCAAAAAAGCATGCTTAGAAGGAAATATTTTAGTTGTTCCTTTGTTTCCTCATTTCACTCGTTCTGTAACTGGAAGTATGGCAACTTTTTTCTCTCAAAATCTGTCTAAAAAAGAATTATCTCAAATTTCTTGGATAAAATCGTTTGGAAATCATTTTGAATTCATAGATGCAATGAGTATATTAATTCAAAAATATATAAAAATAAATAATATTCATTACAAAGATTTTGGTCTTATTTTTTCAGCTCACGGATTACCCAAAAAACATATTAATCAAGGAGATTCTTATTATGAGGAATGTTTAAATTCTTTTTCAAAACTAGAAAAAAAACTTACGCCTATTCCTTGTAAACTCTCTTTTCAATCAAAAATTGGTCCATTCCCATGGCTAAAACCATATACAAAAAATCTATGCAAAAAAATACAACAAATCATGCCTGCTCAAACAAAAATAGGCATTGTTCCTTTTGGCTTTCTATCTGACCACATTGAAACATTATTCGAAATAGAAGAGTATTACCTTCCTATTATACATTCTCAGAATAAAAAAGCTTTTCGTTTACCTGCTTTAAATCTAAGTTCCTATTGGATTCCTAAACTCATAAAAATTATCGAAACATCTCAAAACTTTTCTACTCATGAAATAATAAATAATTAATAGCTTTCAATATTAAGAGACATTCTCTAAATTTTAATTACAAACTTAGATTTCTAAAAATTAAAAGTATTATTAAAAAAACTTTATTAATTTCATAAAAAGTTATCTAATTATTCGTATATTTTAATCATTTTTACTTTACTTTGTCTAATTGTCCAAATTAAAAACAAAGCAAACACAGATATCGAAAAGAAACCATATAATTGATAAATGTCTTTCAATTTCCAAAGATTAGCAAATAAACAATGTAAAATAATTAAAGAGAGAAGCATACCGATTCTAGAATAAAATGATATAAACTTAATCATTATCATTCTATTTTCTTGTTTTAATTTATGTTGAATTAAAACTCCTGAAGAAACTTGTACTAAGTTAAATATTCCAAATACTAAAGAAAAGAAAAAAAGAGAAACATATAAATTCGATACTTTTGCAAAAAAACAATAAAAAATAGAACTAAATAAAGCACTTAATAAAACAAATCTACGTGTACGCAAAAATGTAATTTGAGTTAATTTAGAATAACTAAAAGAAATAGAGCTAGTCAAAAACGAATATGAGACAAATATTATAGACATATTTTTTGATTCTACGCCAAAAACATCACTAAAAAACGATTGCCAATAATGAAATAAGGGCTGCATTAAAAATTGTGTTAAAAAAATAATGGATGCTAAAGGAAAAACTAACATTACATCCTTAATTTTTAAATTAAAAATATTAACTATTGCTTTATCTTTTTTTTCTTCTAACCCAAAATCTTTTAGAAAAAATTTTATAAACAAAATTGCTAACAAATAAAAAGAAAGAAAAATTCCATAAGGAAGACGTTTATTATAAATATAAAACACTCCTCCAAAAAAACCACAAACAAATATGAAAATATTTGATATAGCATCACTTAAATGAAAAAACTTTTCTGTTAAACCTGTAATAGGATATTTTTCTAAAACTTGCATAGAATATGCAGACAAAGCAACAGGCCAAGTAGATAAAGAAAGAGCTAAAAATATTTCAGAAACTAAAAAGCCAAAAAAATTTGTAAAAAACAAATAGCCTAAAGATCCTAATATTCCAAAAAAAATAGAAACTATTAATGATTTGAACTCTCCCAGTTTACTTAAAAAATAACCAATAGGCAAATCTAATCCAATGAAAACAATAGCTTGAGTTATTTTAATCCAAGCATAATCTTTAGAAACTAAATTAAACGAAAGAAAATATAAAAAACAAATAGCTCCAACAAAAAAACGACCACCTTGAAATAAAGTATTTAATATTATTAACTTCTTACACTCTAAAGGAAGCTTTATAGATCTAATTTTTGCAAAGAACCACATGTTTTACACTCCGGATTAAGCTGATAATTTTGTTTTTCAATATGTAAATCATGCGACCATAATCCAATTCTTGTATTTAAAGACTGAATTTCTCCAAAATCTCCCAGAAAACGCAAAATATCCAAAGAAGCTAAAGAAGCGGCCATCATATTAATTGGACCTATGGAAGGAGCTTGATAAGCTGCATTTATCTTTTTGCACTTATCAATTTGATCTTGTGTTAAATTATCAAAATTAACTAAATGTTGTTTACAATCATAACAACCTGACTTTCCAGGAATAACTAATGGCCCATAAACAGCTATATCTTCAACATATCCAACATTCATAAATGGAACATTATTCTTAACAGCAAAAGAGTTAATTACACTAAGAACATTATTTTGATCTCCAGAAATAAGAATAAAATCATAATCTTTTAAGATAAAAGTATTTTTATTTGTAATAAACTCTTTTATCTCAATAATTTTAACTGTGCTACACCTTGATTTGAGAGCTTCTCCAAGAATTGTAGTTTTATATTTTCCACAATCCTTCTCTTCAAACATAACTTGCCTACTTAAATTAGATATCTCTATAAGATCTCCATCCATCAGCAAAAATTCTTCCACTCCTGCAGTAGCTAGCAACACTCCAACTATATTACCAATACCTCCGCATCCTACAATTGCTATTTTTTTCTTACTTATACACTTTTGTATTGAATGAATTTCTGCACTAGATAAAGCATAAAAAAGTAACGATCTACTATGACGATCAAAAGAACTATATATTCCTTCAGGGAGAATAAAATTCTTTTTAAGAATCTCAAAAGCACATTCTATAGTTTGAAGATCATAACCTAGATCTAACAAAAATAAACTAACATCATTTAGATACTGTGGTTTTAAAAGAAAATTTGCCGAATCTAAAAGACAACTTTGCAATTTTTTATCTTCAATTAATTGACGAAGAGAACCAAAACCAAAATGCAAAACACCATCTAAAAAACCAACCCTTACATAAGGAGCTAACAAAAATCTACTCATAAAAGTTCCAAAATAAAAAGCCCGAAACAATCTAATTTCGAGCAAAAAATCACCTAATTCATGGTAATTATATTCATACTGTTTCCCTTTAAAAAACCTTTGAGATAAAATTTAATCATAAAAAAATGCAAATATCAATAAAATTCCGAAAAATAAAAAGTTTTCTAGTACTTAGTTTTGTGAAAATGATAAAGGTTTTCTATGCAACAAAAAATTATTTTTCCTAAAAAACTCTTTCCGGGTGATGAAATAAGAATAATTTCTCCTGCAAGAAGTATGCACATAATTCCTTCTTCAGTTAAATCTTTAGCAATAAAAAGATTACAAAGCCTTGGATTGAAAATAAGTTTCTCAAAACATTGTGAAGAAGTTGATCTTTTTGACTCTTCTACTATCAAATCACGCTTAGAAGATTTGCATGAAGCCTTTTTTGATTCAAAAGTTAAAGGAATTCTCACAACAATTGGAGGATATAATTCTATACATCTTTTAAAAGATATTAACTACTCTCTCATTCAAAAAAATCCAAAAATTCTATGTGGATATTCTGATATTACTACTTTACAAAATGCCATTTTCGCAAAAACAGGCTTAATAACTTTTTCTGGACCACATTTTTCTACATTTGGTTGCTTAAAAGGAATTGATTATATGACCCAATATTTTCAAAAATGTTTATTTTCCAATCAAATTTTTGAAGTTACTCCCTCAAGCTCTTGGAGCGATGATGAATGGTATCTTGATCAAAAAAATAGAAATTTTATTCAAAATCCAGGACTAACAGTTATTCAACCAGGTGTTGCTGAAGGTTTTATTATTGGAGGGAACTTAGACTCATTGACTATCCTACAAGGAACCGATTACATGCCTTCTCTTAAAAATAAAATCTTATTTCTAGAAGATAATTATCCAATGACAGCTGAAATTTTTGATCGCCATCTTCATTCATTAATTTTACAAAAAGATTTCCACTTTGTTAAAGGAATAGTAATTGGAAGATTCCAAAAAGAATCTAAAATATCTATAGAATCTTTAAAAGCAATTATTCTTTCTAAAAAAGAGTTAAATAACATTCCCATAATTGCAGGAGCAGACTTTGGTCATACAATGCCATTAATTACATTTCCCATAGGAGGAACAGCAAAAATCATTTCTTCTTCTTCGACATGTAAAGTAAAAATTCTGTCTTTTGCACAATAATAAAAACTAATGGTCTGAGAAAAATAGTGTTTAGAAATAACAAAATATATATAAGTATTTTGTTATCTTATTAAGAGAAATAACTTGCTATTACTTTTAATGTAAAAAGATTTTAAACCAAAAAAAATCTATAAAATGCTTAGACATAAGCTATCAAAAATCATTAAAAAAACAAAAAAGATTTACAAATTAAAGAATCTT
>CAUWIK010000002.1:0-288975 GCA_963558895.1 uncultured Chlamydiaceae bacterium
ATCCCCATTGTTATTTTACTAGCTTTAATCATAGTCGAGGTGCTCTTCAAATTATGAAATCCGGAACTCTTCTTACACAAGAACAAAGAGATCACATCTTTGTTCACGCTTTCGGACCCGCAAAACTTATTCCTAAACATTACTTTAAGTCTGCAAAAAACTATGTGAGTCAACGAGATTTTATCTCCCTCTTTGCAGATGCCATAGGCTACGCCCATGCCCTCAGAGGAGATCTTTATGAGGTCATTTTTTTAAAACCCTCTTCCTATTCTCCCCTTACAGAGCACGCTCTTCTCGGTCCAACATACTCTCAAGCTATTGAAAAATTAGGTAAAGACTTTCAAAAGGAGCATTTTCATGAATAAAGTTTTTATTTTTTTTCTTTTCTTTTTATGTCCTTTTTTCTTTTACCCTAAAAATTCTTTTGGTAAAAGTTATCAAAAATCAGAACACTGTAAAATAATTGATCGGATTACCTACAAGTATCTGAAAGAATATATTCTCCCCCAAGGACTCGATTGTATTTGTATAGGAGGCTCCATGATGGGAGATATACAGGCTGTGGCTTTAGGCTTTGTCTCTTACAAAGCTTTAAATGTGGATGAAGCCAGAAAGCTTTATGTAAATATCGTAGAAGAGTATTTACACAGAGTCAACTGCAATGAAGAGGTGCGTCCTTATCTTCATAATTATCCCTTTACTATCAATAATTTAGAATTTACTATTAGATTCTCCCATCCTAATGGGAAAAGAATAGCTGATAATGAACATGTTGCTCACATGTTTTTTATAAAAAGTAGAAACCTATTATTTTACACAAGTTATGATTATAAAATAGACGATTTTCAAGATCTTCATAAAGAATCCTATGAAGAGGCTTTAAAAATAGTAAAAAAAGGTTTTAGTCCACAAAATTAGACATAAACACATATAAATAATAAAAACTTGTAAAAAAGTCGGAAAATTTATTATCTATAACCCCAAAAATTTAACCTTACTTTTATTATAAACAGCCTTACAAAAAATTTTCTTTGAATTGCAATTCTTCATTTCAAAAAAGAAAAAAGAAAAAAGATTTTTCTTTTTTCTTTTTTTAGAAAACTCTTTTAATTTTCATGAGCTAGAAATTCACAAACAACAGATAAATTGATAGGCAAAGGCAATTGACTTTCTATTTGATCTTCTTCTGGAGAATTTATTAAAGAACCTGAAAATCCATCTTTATCTAAAACCAAATAAGTTGGCAAAGAAGAACTTTCTTTAGCTTCTATAGCCTCTTTAACATCTTTTATCTTTCTTGCTCTTTCTTTTAAAGAAATTTGCATACCAGGTCTAACAAAAAAAGACCTTCTATCAACCTTTTTACCATCAACTAAAATATGGCCATGAGCAACAAGTTGTTGAGCAGCAAAAATTGTTTTAGCAAAACCCAAACGAAAAACTATATTATCCAATCTACACTCTAAACGCTCCAAAAACATACGAGCGGTATTGCCGCCATGATGAGCAACTTTTTTATAAGCTTTAACTAGTTGCTTTTCCATTAGCATTCCAAAACAAGCCTTTAATTTTTGCTTCTCTTCTAACTGATAACCATAATCCGATTTTTTCCTTCTTTGAGCTCCATGCTGTCCTGGAGGATTAGGTTTTCTCATTAAAGGGTTTCTGCTACGACCAAAAATATTAGCTCCAAATCGTCGAGCTATTCTATTTTTAGGTCCAAGATATCTTGCCATCTTTCTGAGTTTCTCCTTAAAAATATTCTCAATAAGAGAAATAAAATTTCCTTCAAGACAAAGATTCTATTATCCTCCACTAATTTTTTACAATGGAATTATTTTTTCGATTTTGTTAAACTTCTTTCCTATGGAACAAAAAATATATTATGCATTAGCTTACTACCTCTTTTCAAAGGTCAATGATCCTTTTTTAGAGGTTAAACTTCACAAAAAATTTTTCAAAGATAGAGATGTAAGTAGTCGAATTTATATCTCAGAAGAAGGTATTAATGGTCAATTTAGTGGCTTAAATAGTGACGCCGAAGCCTATATGCATTGGTTAAAACAACGACCTGATTTTGCTAATGTAAAGTTTAAAATCCATACAATAAAACATAATATTTTCCCCAGAAAAACTATCAAATATAAAAAGCAACTTGTTGCTCTACACTATCCTGTAGATATTTCTAAAACTGGTAAGCACGTTTCTCCTTTAGAATGGAAAAAAATGCTTTTAGAAAAAAAAGCCATACTTATAGATGTTAGAAATAATTATGAAAGCAAAATAGGACATTTTGAAGGAGCCATTTTACCTGATCTAGAAACTTTTAAAGAATTTCCTTTATTTGCCGATGACCTTGCAAAACAATATAATCCCTCAACTACACCAGTTATGATGTATTGTACAGGAGGAATTCGATGTGAACTCTATTCTGCTTTAATGAAAGAAAAAGGATTTAAAGAAGTTTATCAACTAGATGGTGGAGTCATTGCTTATGGACAACAAGTAGGTCAAGACTTATGGAAAGGCAAATTATTTGTGTTTGATGACCGTTTAGCAATTCCTATTGATGAAAAAAATCCAGAAGTTGAATCAATCACAACTTGTACTTTCTGTCAAAAATCTTCCGATACTTATTTTAACTGTGCTAATACTGATTGTAATAACTTATTTATTTGTTGTGATTCTTGCATTGTACAACAACAGGGTTGTTGTTGTAGCGAATGTTTAGAAGCTCCAAGGCGCCGCGTCTTTGATATTAAAAAAGGAAATACTCCTTTTAGAAAAAAACATTTAGAAAAAATCTTTAATCAAGGTTAATTAGTTCTTTTCTTTTTCTGTTGTTGTAAAATTAATTTTCATTTGTAAGGAGTTATCTTTTCTCTTATTAGTTAAATTTAAAGAAAAGAAAGTCCAAAAAGAAGCTTTTTTTTGTATTTCATTTATAAAATCATAATCAAATCTTTGTTTGCTATTATAAATTAAACAAATAACATCCATATTTTTTGAAAAATTTTCTAATAGATTTATTTGACTAGAAAATTTTTGTTTTCTTTTAAGAAACAATCCTGAACACAGCCAAGAAAATATTCTAAATAACGAATATTTTTTTAAAGAAGGAGATAAAATAATACGAATTCTTTTAGGTAAACTAACAAAAAAAATTAAAGCCTCAAATTTATTTTTTATATCTGCTAAGAAAAAATTATTTGAAGAAATGGGTAAATCTGCAATAAAAAAATCTCGAGGCATTTTTATAAAAAAACCACAAACAAACCTTAAAACCTGATCTCCCCACAAAAAAAATAAAAGAAAAGATAAAACTATAGAAAAAATGCCTAAAACAAAAAAGATAGAAGCAATTTGAAAATGAAAAATACCACTAAAAATAAAAACAGACAAAGAAGCTAATAACATTCCAGAAAAGTCTAAAAAATTAGCTACAGCAATATTTTTCCCTCTTGATCTATTTGGACTAGCGTATTGGACAAAAGCATGTAAAGGCACTATGAAAGCTCCTCCAAAGATTCCTAAAAAAAATAAAACAAAAATAATTAAATAAATATTATGTTGAACAAAAAAAAGACAACATAAAGATAAACCTAAACCCAAGCCCATAATAGGAGTAAATGCTAGCTCTATATTACTTTTAGAAACTTTTCCAGCAAAAAAAGCACCTAATCCTATTCCCAAAGAAGTGGCTACCAAGAGATACCCTCCTACAAAAGGAGGTAAACCTAAACTTTCATATACAAATGCTACTATATTTAACTGGACTGAGGTAGCTAGAAAAAAGAAAATAGCTCCTAATAACATAGAAGATAATAAAAAACGTCTTTTATAAGTTATTTGCATCGTACTAATAATTGTAGTTAAAAACTCCCATTTAATTTCAGAACTTGGAGATTGAGCTGGTGTCTTTTTTATTTTAAGAGACCAAAAAAATCCAAATAATGCTAAAAAAACACAAACTAAACTAGTTTCAAAAAAACGATATTGTGTTATCTGGGTAAAAAAAGAAGCTGTAAAAGTCCCTAAAATACTAGCTATGTAAGTCACACTAGTCATAATACCATTAGCATTAGATAATACATTTACAGACACTAATTCAGGTAAAATGCCAAACTTAGCAGGAGAAAATATTGCCGTGTGTATCCCTAAAATTAAAAGAACTAAATAACAACCTAAAATATATTTATAATAAAAACAAATAACTCCAAGAATTACAGCTATAATTTCTATTATTCGAGTAACAAAAATAATATTACTTTTACTATATTTATCTGATAAACTGCCTGAAAATGATGCTAATAAAAGAAATGGCAATACAAATAAAAGACTCGTCACTCCTAATATAAAAGAAGAGGTTCTCGCAGAAATTTTCAAAAGAAAAAGAACTAATAAAACCTTATAAAGATTATCATTCATAGTTGTACAAAAATGAGTTAATACAACTGAACGAAAAGATTTAGTATCTGTAAAAGTATTCATGAAACAAACAAAATATTTATATTCTTTTTTTAGTAATAATCTTGATTATTTAAGTTATTTATTAAATAGCCACCTTTTTACAGCTAGTTCTCAACCTTTTGATAGAAGATGGATCATAATTCCCAACATTACTTTGAAGTATTGGCTAAAAAATAAACTAACAACCCTTAATAAACAATTTTTATCTATGGGGGTTTCTATTATTAGCTTAGAAGAATTTTTTAAAGAAATTTTTCATCTTTTTCCTCTCAATGATAGAACAAAAAAGTTATTTTTAACGGATAACCTACTTCCTTATATTTATAAAGAATTAAGATATCCCCATTTATTAGAAAAAAATGACTTTCAAATGCATCAAGATTTTTCTAAAAATCCAGCAACATTAACTTATTCTAACATCTCATCTTTAATTTCTGCATTTAAAAAATACTACTTTTATAATCTTGTTGAGGATGATAAATTAAATTGGCAAATAGATCTATGGAACAAAATACGAAAAAACTTCTATTCAATAAAAGAAACTTTTTCTTTCATTTTTGATTTCTTATCAAAAAAACTTTTTTCTTGCTCTATCTTTTTCTTTTGTCCAGAATATTTTTTTCCCGATTTACTTTATTTTATAGATAAAATTTCATCTTTTCACAATATATTTACTTATCATCTTTCTCCTTGTGCTGAATTCTGGGGAGATATTATATCAGACCAACAAATTTCTTATATTCAAACAAAATTTAGTAAGTTTAAAATAAATAAAACAGTAATAAAAGAATGGTTTTCTTTGGTCACCGACAGAAATCCTTTATTAGCTAACTTAGGTCAATTAGGAAAAAAATGTTTTAACCAAATAGAATCTCTAGATCCGATATTTATTAATGAATATGTTTTACCAAAAGATAACCATAATTTAGCAAAAATACAAAAAGACATTCTTCATCTTTCTCTTCCTTCTAAACCATTAAAAGACGAAAGTATTTCTATTCATATTTGTGGAAATGCTCGTAGAGAAATAGAAATATTATTTAATAATATCACTAAATTACTTCAAAAAGAACAACCTTTATTAAGTGAGATTTTCATTGGTGCATCTAATTTATCCTTATATGAAGCTTATTTATCTACAATTTTTCATAATATACCTTTAAACATAATAGGAAAAAGTAATTCTTATTGTCTTTCTCTATTAGAAAAAATCTCTTTAATAAGAGATATTTTTAAAAATAATCTTTGCTTTAACTCCATTCTCTCGTTATTTTCATACAAAGATTTTCTTATACATATGAACTTAGATGAAGATGATGCATCTTTCTTAATATCTTGGCTTGAAACACATCCTTTCTTTTATAATAAAGAACAACAAGCTGATTGGAAAACATCTTTGGATATTTTACTTGATGACTATCCCAGTTTTAATTACAAAAATAACACTAACTATTTTGAATTAATTGGAAAAATAAATTTATGGATGAATTATCTTCAAGAAGCTTTAGAAAAAATTAAAATCTCTTCCCAACAAACTCTAATAACATGGTTTTACGAAATTATAAATCATCTCTCCTCCTTATTTTATATATCAGAGGAAGAACAACTCATTCTAACATCCTTAGAAAAAACTTTTTCTGATTTAACAAATTTTTCAAAAGAATTGCCATTACTATTTGAATTAGATTTTTTCTTTGATTTTTTAATAGATAAGATTACATCAAAAAAAGAAGAAATTAAACATCCTTTTATAAAAAATACCATTCATTGTGGAAATCTAAAAGACCTTTCTCTTTTACCAAAAAAATATTTTTTTATAATAGGAATGCATTTGCAATCTCATAAAGAATCTTTATTTATAGAAGAAGTAAGTCAATTTCAAATTCCTTCAGAAATAGAAATAGAAAACCAGTTAGTCTTAAATGCTTTAGTTTCTACACAAAAACAACTAACTATTAGCTATATTTCAGATTCTCAATTACAAAACCCACCTATATTTGGGATTGATGAAATAAAAAAATATATTGACGAAACAAAAATATATTATCATCCAAATAAAAATTATTCTTATAAATATTTTTCTAAAAATTCTTCAAATTTATATTTAGACACATTAAATGAAAATTTATCGCACTTGTACATGTTGTCTTCAAAAAGTTATGAAAAAAAATCACTTAATTTAGATTTTTTTCTTCAACATGACTGTTATAAAAAAGAAAATCAAGATGATTTAGAAGACAAAAACAAAGAAAATTTAATTAAACCAATAAATATTAAACACCTCTCAACAAGCTTAACTAATCCTTTATATCACTTTATATCTAATAAATTTAATTATTTTTCCTTAAAACAACAATTAAAATATTCTAAACCAAGATTCTTTATTACTGAAAAAGAAAAAAATATATTTTTAAATAAACTATTAGAACAAACAAATACTATATCTCCTGTTAAACAAGAGTTATTTCTCTCTTCCTTCTTCTCTACTTTAGCTGAAGAAGAAAAAATTAAAATCTTTACTTCTTTTAAAGAACTACTAAATTACCAAGAACTAAAAAAAATAACTTTTTCTAATAATTATATTTATCCAGAAACTAAACAAAATACTATTTATTTACCTCCTATACGTTTAGAAATAAACAAATCAATAATATCTATAACTGGAACCATTTATGGTATTATTAATAATACTATTTTAATTTTAGAAGAATTAAATTTAGCTACCATTATTAAGATCTTACCTTCAATAGCACTTTTAAAAAAAGCGGCTCAAGAATTTAAAGAAATAATGCCTATTGAAAAAATCCAATTTCTTTCAAAATCCGTATCTACAGAAAATTTCAAAAATGATTATCTTTTAACAGTTCTTAACTATTATTTATTAAGTCAAAAAAAACCTGCTCCTTTTCTTTTAGATTGGTTGCCTTACATTTTAAATTTTGAAGAAAAAAAGCTACAACAAGCTATTGATTCAACTATCAAAAAAAACCACTCTAACCCTTTACTTACAGCAATTTTTACTTATAGAAATCCCCCTCAAGCCAATTTCATTTTAGAAAACTGGGGTAATGAAGCAAAAAATTTATTTCCTATTTGGGAGAATATAAAGCATGAACGAATTTGATGTATTACAAATTAATCAAAAAATTTTTGGTAATTTTTTTTTAGAAGCTTCAGCTGGCACTGGGAAGACTTTTACTATTGAACACCTTTTTCTTAGGCTTATTTTAGAAGCTCAAGATCTTAATTTAAACCAAATTTTAGTCATCACGTTCACAAAAAAAGCAACTTTTGAATTAATTTCGAGAATAAAAAACAATTTAGAAAAAACATTACTTAATTTAAAAGAAAACTCATTAGAAAATTTACCCAAATACATTCCCCAAAATAAAAATGTAAAACAATTTTACAACAAAATACTAACTGCTTATCTAAGATTTCCTAGTAATTCTATTTTTACCATTCATGGTTTTTGCTACTACTTATTAAATACCTTTTTTATAGGAAAAGTAAATATAGAAACAATACTCTCTAAACCAGAATATATTCTTGATGCTTCTAGACACTATCTAACTAACAAACAATTCTTAGATTTACTTAATAAAGAACAAATAAAAAAGTTAGTTACAAGATATCCCAAAAATCTTGATGTAGAAATAACCTCCCAAATAATTAAAAAATCTTTAAAAGAAGAATACCCTTCTTTAAAAAAAATAAAACAAAATCTCAATATAGGTCTTGATAATCTAAAAAGCCTTTGCTGTTCCTATTCTTCTTCTGAACTTTACAATATAATGATTAGTGAATTGAAAAAATTTAAAAATACATGTAACAGACAAAAACAATTAAAAAAATCAATAGAAAATAATCTTGTTATAACAATAGAAAATCTTTTAAATAAAGAAAATTTCTTCATCCAAGAAGGCTGGATTAACTCTCCTCTAATTCATATATCTAAAGATAATATTAAACAAAATCAATCTCCTCTACATATCATAAGTCAAACTATCATAGATTTAAAAATATCAGAACTACTATCCAATTATTTTAATCCAAAATTTATGATTAAATGGATTTCTTCTGAAATTATAGAAAAAGAAATTAATCAAAACAGCATTATTAAAGAAGATGATATTCTTTCTTTAACCCTTTCATGTTTACAACAATTTCCTAAAATTACAGAAAAAATTAAAAACTTTTATTCAGCCGTTTTAGTAGATGAATTCCAAGATACAGATCCCATACAATGGGATATAATTAAGTTATTATTTTTAGATCAAACAAAACCTATTGCGTCTTTATTTTTAATAGGTGATCCTAAACAAGCTATTTATGGTTTCCGAAATGCCGATATCTATACTTATAAAAATGCTCAAAATAATTTCCTTGCTTCTAATATTTTTTCTTTAAAAACAAACTATCGTTCCACTCCACAACTTGTCTCTGTTATTAATTTTTTATTTTCTAGAGACGAAAACTTATTCTATTTACCTAAAAATAAAGAAAGTATTTCCTATCATCAATTAAAAGATAATCCTAAAAACCAGTATAAATATATAGAAAAAACTCCTTGTCATTTTCTTATAGAAGAAACAGAAAAAGATCTTTTTAATGCAATTAATAAAGAAATTTTTTACTTAATTAATGAAATAAAAATTCCTATTAATAAAATAGCTATTTTAATTAAAGATCAAAATCAAGGAATACGATTTTCTAACAGTTGTCCTTTTCCTATAAATACAAATAAATCTATAGATCTTGCAGAAAGCTGTTCGACTCAAATTTTTAAAAGCTTTCTTGCTGCTTGCATGAATCCTCATCTAATTCATTTATTAATACCAGTTCTTCTAGGTCCTTTATTTCTAAAAACAATAAATGAAATTTTTGATAACCTAAATACCTATATGAATCTCTTTTTTTCTTATCAAAAAATACTGTTTTCTTCCGGTATTTTAGAATTATTTTACTGTTTGACAAAACAACAAGGAGAATTCATTTTACAACAACATCAAGGACAAATTTTATATCAAGAAATGGAGTATATTGTAGATAAATTATATTCTTTGACAACAAACCCTAATAACTATCTTTATCTTTTAGAAAAAATGTGTTTCTTAAGTGATTTAGATGAAAAACTTAAGGCTAATTTCTCTGAAATTTCTGAAGACGCTTTACAAATGCTTACTATACATGCTGCAAAAGGAATGGAATTTGAAGTCGTTTTTCCAGTAGGTTTAATTAAAAGTCATTCTCTTTCATCTATTGACAATAAAGAAGAAATTTATGCAGAAAAAATTAGACAAACTTACGTTGCTTTTACAAGGGCTAAAACATTTTTATATATCCCAGTCTTAAAAAAAGAAGAGCCCTTTTCACCTCTTTCTTTATTTTTAAATAGAATTTTACAAAAAAAAGATATAAAAGATCTGAGTCAATCTTATCCAAAATTATTTTCTTATTCTCAAAACACAAAAAAAATCGCGATTACTTATCAAAAGAAAATCCATTTTATAAATAAACCCTCTATATCTAAATTTTCTTTCTTAGAAAAAAATAAATTAATATCTTTTTCAAAAATAAAAAAAGATACAATTTTTATAAAAAACGAAATAAACTCAAAACCAACAAATAACAATATAGGAAATAATTCTGGACTAGAATTTGGTTCTTTATGTCATTTTTTACTAGAAAAAATAAATTTTTCCTCTTTGCAAAAAACATCCGATTTCGAACAAATGCAAAAATTAATAGAACCTTTTTTTTCTCCAAAACAACAAATTTGGTTAGACTATATAGCTTCTATATTATTTAATCTTTTTAATTCTTTACTTAATTTTCCTGAAGATGCTTTTTATTTAAAAGATATAAATCAATTTAAAATTTTTAGAGAAAACGAGTTTTTATTTATTGATAACGATCAAAAAACTTTTGTAAAGGGATTTATAGATTTATTTTTCGAACATAACAATAAATTCTATGTTATTGATTGGAAAACAAATTTTCTAGGAGATAATTCTTCTGATTATACTCCAGACAAACTACATACATTTGCTTCAAATATGCAATATGACAAACAAATTCATTTCTACTTAAAAGCCACAAAAAAATATCTAAAGAATTTTTTAGAAAGGCCTTCAATTTGTTACGGAGCACTCATTTTTTTAAGAGGTTTAACTAATAATACTGGAATGATCTACTACTAGATTTTTAAAAATCTACAGAAATAAAATCAAAGAAAGCAAATTTAATAAAAACCATTCCAAATTGATCAGTCCATGTCATGAATTTAGAAATCATATCGCTTTAACAACCGTATCAGTATCAGATTTTGTGTTTTTTTTAGGTTATTATCCAACGATATCAAAAACATATTGAAAATATTTTAAACTTTTTTATTAAAAACATTCTCTTTATATTAAAAAAGATATATTTTAAAAATCACTTAATATAAATAAAATCATGAGCTTAATTACTCCTTTTCTTTTATCAGCTTTCCTTTGTTTGGGAGTATCTAAACAAACTCCTAGATACAAAGAGATGAAGACTTTTTCTTTTTATGAATCTCAATCTAAAAATACAACACTCTGGATTCATAACAACGACCACTTGCATCTAAAAGTTATTTCTTCTCTATATAATTCTACTGTGAAAATCCACTTATGTCTTAATAAGCCTCTTAAAGGTTATGGAAATTTAGTTATCTTTTTACGGGATCATCAAGGGTTTCTTATTCAGCGAGAAATTTTTACTCCCGAAAAATCACATTATCTTAATAAGCATTATTTTCCTCCAATAGAACTAACATGTAACACTCAAGAATTAAAAGAGTTAGCTTACATACAAATTGCTTGGGAACCTAAGGAATGTCCCGAATGCCTCAAGACATGGGAAAACTTTTGGATTGGATTTATTCATGGTTTAGAAGAATTTAATCGAAATTCCATCTTTCAACAAAAAAGATACTTATATTATTAATCTTTTTTTATTATTTAATTTATTCCTTTTTTAGAGATATTACTAAGATTATTAATAGAAGAAAATGAAAAGTAAAACTATAAAACTTAAATTAGATTTTCTAAGGTCTGAATTTGTTTACTTATTCTTACACAAATTAATAAATATCTTTTGTATTTCCTAATGCAAAAATCTATCTATCCAAGTAATAATATTATTTCTTATTGGTATAAAGAAATTCTTCTAATAGACTAGATATTCTTTGTAATATTGAAAATATTTTAAATTCTTTATCTCTACAACAAAGAGCTAAATTTTAGAATAACTCTTTAACTTTTGTAGATTACGTCTCTTTGATTCAGCAAATTAGTCCTGAATTTGAAAAAGTATCCTAAAGTACTATGTTTTTTAATAAGTGAAAATGTACAACAATCTAATCAACGTACAATTTAGCAAATATAATATCATACGTTTATTGCTCTTTTGTCTCTTTTTTAAAATAAGATTTAAAAACATGAATTTATATAAAATCTTTTTTCAAAGAAGTTTTACTTTATGACCATACTCCACCACTTTTACACAACTCTTATCTAGGTTTTTGTTTTGATAAACATTTTTTAGGAAACCAAAAACTATTCCTAAATAAATCTAAATATAAGTTTTAAGTAATCTCTTAATTTTATTTATAAAAGCAATATCACAATAATAAAAAAAAACAACTAAAGGCTTTTTTGCAGATCTTCTAAAGTAAGAAAACACTTAGAATTAGTTAATTCGTCTAAACTCCATGTTCTATCTTTAATATTCTTATACGCTTTTTTTCGATGACTTAAACCAACAACAGCTACACAGAAATGAATGGCATAAATTTGATAAAAAACACGATAATCTCCACATCGTATTTTAAACAAAGGAGGAGAGCTTTTTTTTAGTCGCTCTTTTGCAAGAGAGAGGGGGGGGGGAAGAGCAGAAAAAGAAGAATCATAAACTAAAGAAACAAGCTTAGAAAGCATTACATGAGAATGACTTTCAGGAAGGGTTTGAATAAAAGAACAGACCTTACGAGAAAAAACCAAATTATATTCCATATCAACCTTTTACTTTAATTTTTCCAAAAAAATTCGATTTTTGAATCAGGCTCTAATTTATTGGGTATTTGTTTTATTTCAAAATTTACTCACTTTCTAGGTTTTTAACGTAATAAATAACAAAACTGTCTAGAAAAAATGATATTTTTCTTGAGTTTTTTACTATTAGCTTTGTTCTTGTTTATAAGGTTTTATAATCAAGAACTTAGATTCATTTTATTTTTCTATTTAATTTAAGTTAAAAAAAATATTATAAAATCAACTTTTTATTAATAAATAATAATCCTTTTAAAAGGATGATAATTAGGAAAAAAAATATCTACTATGCTCAAAAAACTCTCCTTCAAAATATCTCTCTTTAATTACAGGAGTATCTTGACAAACATTTTCTAAAAGACCAAAAGCTATTCCTAAATGAACCCAAATATAAGTTCTAAGTAACCCTTGATTTATTTGTAAAAGCGATATCATTACAATAATAGAACACAATAAATTAATAGAAAAAACAGGATTTTTTTTATAAGCAACAAGAAAACTTTCAAAAATAGTCAAGAAAAAAAGAAAAAAAGAAAACAAACCAAATAGTCCTAAACTAGCTAATAATTCTGTTAATACATTAGATGGTTCAAAAACTTTTAAAAAATTTTTTTCTTTAATCATACTTGCATATCGATATAACATATCTTTATTACCCAATATAAATTCTTTATAGCAGTAAGAAGGAATATTTCCTAACCCAATACCTAAAAAGGGATTATCTAGCCAAATTTTTAAGCATATCTTTATTCCTGAGAATCTATCAGAAAAAGACTCTAAAGAATCTATAGGTTGTAAAAAAAATTTCAAAAAGAAAAACTTAATTTTATAAGGTAATAATTTTAAAATAAGAGCTAGCAAACAAAAAAAACTTATTATCTTCAATATAATTCTTCTCAAATTGAAAAAATTACAGAAAAAAGAAAAAAAACAAATACAAAAGAAAAAAAATAAATAAAACAATAAAGAAGACGTTGTCATAGAAATCAAAAGAAAAAAATTACTTATAAAAAATAACAAGCCTTTTTTTCGAAAAAAACTACTAATCATATTTGTCTGCTTAAAAGATACTATAAAAGAAAAAGAAACCAGTGAAACAAAAGGAGCCATATTCAAAACATAAAAAGAAGGCTCGTAAGATAAAGCATTTGGCCTAGAAATAATAATACCACTGTCTATAAATTGAGAAACAAACGGATCTATAAACCCAAAAAAAGACATAATCCATTGAAACGTAGCATATAATCCTGTAAATAGAAAAGATAAAAAATATAAAAATAAAATTTTTTTTATAGAAAAATGTCTAACTAAAATAAATGGAATAATAAAATAAAAAATTAAAGAAAAAATAAACCAAAATAAAAAAAAACAGATCTAAAAGAAATGGAGTTTATAAAACAAGATAATGCTACAGATAACACTAAAGTATTTAAAGCAAAAAACATTCTTTTAGGAAAAATAAAAAAATTTCTTAATTTATAAAAAACGTAAATCCCTAAAATAAAAGCAACTAAATTATTAAATCTAATACTAACTCCGAGAAAACAATAACCCAATTGATCTGCATGTAAAGAAAAAAAATAAATAAACAATAATATTTGAAAAATTAAACCAAAACTTTCTTTTCTTTCTTTAAAAAAAGAATCTTTTAATATCATTTCATTCCTCGAAGTTTTTGCAAAATAATACCTATATAAGGAAGAAAATCTCCTGCTTTAAAAAAACGACTTTTTAATTCATTAAAAATACTTTTTCCTAATAAGCTATGAACATGCACTCCTAAACAAGCAGCTTCTTCTAAATCCAACCCTTGAGATAACAAAGAAGCTATAATGCCAGTCAAAATATCTCCAGAACCTGCCGTAGCTAAACTTGCATCTCCCTGTGAAGAAACAAAAATTCTATCTTTAGATAAAATAAAAGTAGTAGGTCCCTTAAGAACTATTATAATATTTTTATTCTTAGCAAAAGCCCATGTTAAATTTATCAATTCTATTAAAGATACTTCTTTTATTTTCAAAATCCTTTTCATTTCTCCAATATGAGGAGTAAATATACATTTATCAGGTAAACTAAAAGATTGCTCAGCATACATATTTAAAGCATCCGCATCAAGAACAACAGGTAATTTAGAAGAATTGACTATCCTTTCCATGAATTTAGAAAAGCAAGAAATGGATCCCAATCCAGGACCAAGAAAAAGACTTTTTGATTTTTTTAAGAAATTTCTTAAAATTATGTCATCATCTACATTAAAAGATGATTCTACTTTTATTACTTCATAAGGAAGACTATCAAAAGAAAAACCCGAACCTTTTGGCGAAACTCCTACAACAACTCCAGAACCAGTATATAAAGAAGCCAAACAAGATAAAGACAAAGCTCCTTTCATTCCTTGTTTACCCCCAAATCCCATAACCATTCCTTTTTCATATTTATGAGCAGATAAAGAATATTTCGGTAAATATTGAACTACATTCTCATCGGATAACAAATAATAATTTGTATTAAAACAACTTATTACTTCTTTGGGAAAAGGTAAAGACAATAAATGTAGTTCACCTATAAGATCCTTACTTTTGTCTAAAAAATACCCCAATTTAGGAAAACCTAATCCCAAGGTAATATCAGCTTTTACCACAACATCTTCATAAAATAGTCCTTCGTCCAAATCTAAACCAGAAGGAGTATCTATTGATAAAACCAAAGAAGAAGTTGTATTAATTTTTCCTATTATTTTTTGATATAAATAAACTTTTTTATCTAATTTAAAGCCTATACCTAAAATTGCATCTATAATCATTCCATAAGAAGAAAAAGAAATTTGTGTTATATCAGAATATTTCCACAATTTTCCATTAAGAAAAGAAAAAGAGTTTCTGTATTTTCTATTAAAAAAAGAGCTTTCTTCTAAAGAATGTAAAGCTAAAACATCTACTTCAAAACCAAGAGAAAAAAGTTTAGAAGCACACAAAAATCCATCACCGCCATTATTTCCTTTTCCTGAAACAATTAAAATTTTTTTTGAAAAAAGCTTTTTATTTTTAATAACTTTCAAAATATAACTAACTATAGCCTCACTAGCTTTTTCCATCAGAAATTCTTGATCAACTTGTAAAAATTTTTTTGTTTTTTCTTCTATTTCAAAAATCTGACGAGTAGAAAAAATTTTCAATCTTCCTCCACATTCAAAAATCTAAAAATACTAGGAAAATCTTCCTCATTAAATCCAATAGGAGGCAAAACTAAAACATTAGAAATATCATTAAAATTATCTACTAAAGGCATGGCTTCTAAATTATAAGAATAAAAACCCTCTTTTTTTTCCAAAACATTAGTTACTTTTGCAACTAGAAGTCCTGGAGGAAAAATCCCATCCATTCCTGTAGTTACCAAAATATCATTTTCTTTAATTATATAAACATCTTCATCTTGAATATTTTCTTGATAACAAAAACCCTGTCCTTTTAACAAATTTTTATGCTTTTTCCATAAAGGACTTCCTGTTCCACAAAGAATTCCTCTAAATAAGTTATACTTTTTATTTTTATAAAAAAAAGTTTTTTCTAAATTTGATAAAAAAGAAGTCATTTGAGAAATCTCTTGAGAGA
The DNA here is from genome assembly GCA_963558895.1 of uncultured Chlamydiaceae bacterium. Taxonomy (GTDB): domain Bacteria; phylum Chlamydiota; class Chlamydiia; order Chlamydiales; family Chlamydiaceae; genus CAUWIK01. The sequence goes on from CAUWIK010000002.1 coordinate 16,160, forward strand.
ACAATCTTGCTTGAGAATTTCTTTTTAATTGTTCCAAAACAATTTTTAAACTATTTCTTAAAATAATATCTTGTAAGTTTTCGGTAGCTACACAAACAGACGGAGTTAAACCTACATCAGTAATCAACTTAACTCTCGATTGTCTTTGTCCAACATAATCAACAATACCTAATAAAAACTGACCAATTATTACAGGGCTATTTTTTTTCAAAACAGAAGAAGAAAGATTTTGTTTTCCTACGTCAATCCATAAAGAACTACCCCAAGAAAAAGGATCTCGAAAAATAACCTTTGCTGGTATACATCTATTACAATAAGACAAATCTTGTCGTTTCGTATTTTCTAATTCTAAAGAAAAAAAATCATAAATAGACAATAAAGAACGCAAATGATTATTTTCTTGCTTTAAAAAGTAATTTTCAGACTTCAAGGTATCTAAAGAAATGGAATTACAAGAAATCTTCTTGTTGAAAAATCTCAAAGAAAGAATTTTATCTATAAAAAAAAAGCGTACATGTTCCTTAAAACAAGACGGAGCACTCAATATAAACAAAAAAAATCCTAAAGAAAAAATAAAACAAAAAGTTTTTCTATTTAATTTTATATGCTTCCTATAAAGCATGAGCAATTTTTATAGCTTTTACAATATAATTTAAATTCTTATCATTAATTCCAGCTAAATTCAATCTTCCACCCTTTGTAACATAAACAGCTAACTCTTCTCTTAAAAAAAGTACCTGCTCTGAAGAAAAATCTAAATAACTAAAAAAACCTTTTTGTTTTAATAAAAAATCAAAATCATTGCCGATTTCTTTCCTAAGAGCCTCAATTAACAAAATTCTTTTAGATTGTATTTTATTTCTAATAACATCTATTTCTGTTTTCCACATAGCTTTTAAATTTAAATCTGATAAAATTTTTTGTACAATAAGAGCTCCTCTTCTTGGAGGAGAAGAATATAAGCCTCTAACTTTCTCTTTTATAAAAGCAGCAACCTTATCAAAATCATTTTTCTCAGAAACAGAAACAAATAAAGCTCCTATTCTTTCTCCATACAAAGAAAAATTTTTACTGTTACATGTGGCAATTAAAAGAAAAGGCAACTCTTTGACAAATAAATTAACAGCCCAAGCATCTTTTTCAAAAGAATCTCCAAAACCTTGATAAGCCAAATCAAAACAACAATATAGCTCTCTTTCTTTAATTAGATTTAAAATCTTCAACCATTCTTCTTTACTTGGATCCACTCCTGTAGGATTATGACAACATCCTTGTAACAAAACTAAAGAATGTTTTTCCGCATTATTTAAAACTTTCAAACAATTTTCTAAATCAAAACCTTTTGCTTGTTGATTAAAATAAGGAAAAAAACTAACGTCAAAACCCTGTTGAGAAAAAATTCTGCTATGATTAGCCCAATTTTCTTGAGAAATAAAAACTTTCCTAGATGTTTTACAAGCTGAAAATAATAAAGCAGCTAAAGATAAGGCTCCTGTTCCTCCTAAAGCCTGACATCCATAAATTAAATCAGTTTTTACATCGTCATCAAAAATACATTTTTTATACTCTTCTAAATACTGTTTAAAACCATCTATATTTAAATACTTTTTATCTAATTCTTGTTCTAAAAGAAGTTTTTCAGCTAACTTTACACTCTGTTGTCCATTAAATTTTTTTTCCTCATCAAAATATTCTCCAATAAGTAAATTAACTTTATGTTCTCTAGTATCTGCAGAAAAAAGAGAAAGTAAACCCAAGATAGGATCCGGCGAAAAAAAAGGAACAGACTCTAATAAAGACATATTTCTCCTAAAATATAAAAAGTTTTCGATAACAAATTGCTCCAAAAAGAACCTAATGATAATATATTTCTTTTTGGGGTGTTAGCTCAGTTGGTAGAGCGCAACAATGGCATTGTTGAGGTGAACGGTTCGATCCCGTTACACTCCATCTTCATCTAAGAAGCTACTAATATTTTCTATGGTATATTCAATATTTTGAATTGTAATTTTATTTCCTAATTGTAAATTTAATAATTGTTGAGCAATCTTTGAATAAATGGATAAAATATTTTTCTCTGGATTAGTATCCCAAGGACCTAATAAAGTATACTTAATCAAATGTCCATCTTGTCCTCTTAAAGAAACAATACTTCCTATACCAACTTTATCAGTAAAAATATCTTGCTTAGTCAAAATGCGACTTTTATTTAATCCTTCTGATATTTTCTTTATTTCAGCTTGAATCTGACTTCTTTTTTCTAAAGCAAATTTATATTCAGAATTTTCCCTTAAATCACCTAAAGCTCTAGCTTCCTCTATTTCCCTTGCATTTTCTATAGTTTCACTACCAGTTAATTTTTGCAGACGTTCTTTAGCTTTTCTAAAACTTTCTTGTGTAACCCAAAAAATCTCTTCTTCTTTTTCTGTATTTGTTTTCATTTTTGGTTGAACAACTTCTGCTAAATTCTGCAAAATTGTTAAATCACTTTTACTGAACTGAGGACATTTACTGGATAGAAGCAAAAATTCTCTCAGAAAATCAATACTTCCTCCTTCTATCATTTTTCTTATAACAAAAAAGCGATCCGCTACTAAAAAATTGTATAACTTCTTACTTGTTTCTTTTCTATTTACATCTTGGGAAAGAAAATATAATAAAGCTAAAACAGATTCCATGCATTTTTGTTTTTCTTCTATAGAAGAAAAATCAAAAAAACTTTCATTTTTAGAAAAACTCTTAAAAAATAACCATAAAAATAAGTCTGGATAAACCGTTACTCTATTACAAACGTCTTGAATCTTTTTCTTTAATAAACTAAAAGCCAACTCATTAGATTGTAACTCTTTAAATAAAAATTCTCTTAAAAAAGAAATATTGGTAGTTAAAAATAAATTAATAAAAATATCTATCCAATTATCTTTAAATGAGTGAACTAAAGACAAAAATTCTTTTTTTAAAGAAACAATAAAAATTTCATCAAGTAAACTAACTATCTCTTTCTCTTTAATTATTAATTCTTTCAATTGCGTTTCATACTCTTTAGGAAAAATTTGCGATAAAATTAAAAGAGTAGTGACAAGTAAACTCCTATTTTCTTCCAAAGAAAATATATTTAAGAAGTTATGTAAATACCCTTGTAAAGAATTTTTTCTTTCTTTAGCTAAAGAAAAAAAATCTCTAATAAAATTATATATTAACAAGAGAGATTTTTCATAATCTCCTTCTGCTACTTTTAAAGCTAATTCTAATTTCTCAAAATGAGTTATATTGTCTTCAGCTAAAGAAAATTTCTTTTCTGAACTTGTAGGGACAATAATATTAATGTCTTTTTTTATCTTAGTTCTAGTACTTTGCCACCACTTATTCCAATCTGACTCAGGAATAACTAACTCACAAACTTCCATTTTTATTTCTTGAGCTGTTTTAGGTCCTAAATCTTTTAATAATAACTTTATAAATTCTACAGGATGCTCTTTTGCAAACACTTCAAAAAGATCTGGATTTCCAAAACGTCTAGCAAGAAAATGATCTGAAGACATTGGAGTCAAACTCTTAAAAGCATTTTCAAAAGATAAACCCTTAGATAAAGCTACTTCTTCAAATTCTATAACTACATGTCTTTGAAGAAAAGATACTTCTACAACTTCTCCAACACCCCAACCGCCTGAATGAAAAACAAAATTATTCTTTTTTAAATGAGATAATAGTTCATAATTTCTAATAGCTCCTTTAAAGTTTTTACTACCTTTAAGTCCTACTATTTTTAAGCTTTCATTATAAAAAGGATCTTTTGAATATCTTTGAGAAAGAAATGTTATAGCAATTTTTTCTAATAATAAGGAGTTAGTATCTTGAAGATCAAAGATTAACCTTAAAACCTCATCTTTTTCCTCACCTTCTTCAAGTTTTTCCCAAAGAATTAGAGCTGTTTCCGCAATAGAAGAAAAAACCCCCTCTAAAGAAGATTTTTTTATTTTAGATAAAATTTCTACAATTTCTTTTCCATAAACAGTTTCGTTATTACAAAATTCTTCCCACAACTTTAAAAAATAAGCCGATTGTTTTTCTTCAATTAACAACTTAAACTTTTCAATATAATCCATGAATATTCCAAGAATTTTAAAAGAAATATACATTGATGAAAAAAAAAGAGCAATAACACCTTACAAAATAATAAAAATATTTGTAAAATATATTTAAAAAAGTGCTTTTATGTTAAATAAAAATGAACAACAAATAATAGATTCAATAAAACAAATTTTAAATCTCTATAAAATAGATATTAATACTGTTTTATCTAATACTAATTTTCAAGAAGAAGAAGTTAATTTTCCTTTACTTATTGAAAAAACCCAAGAACGTATAGAAGAACTTAATAAAAAAACTCAAGATATCTTAAGTAAAACGGGAATGAATGAAAAAGAAATGGAGCAATATGCTTCTAATCCTGACAATTTTTCAAATGAAGAATGGTCTGCTCTTCAACAAATAAAAATAGCTTGTGACAATTATCAAAAAGAAACTCAAGATCTCCTAAAAAAAATAGAAAAAAGTTCTGGAAAAACCTCTTCCATTCCTCCTTTAAAGCCTCATAATAAAAAAAATAAGAAAAAGAATTGGATTCCGTTGTAAAAAATAATATATAATGCCCTTATGATACTTAAAATAAGAAAAGGGCTAGATATACCCATAAAAGGTAATCCTTCTAATTCTGATATTGTAGAAGTTTCTTCTTCTTCTATAGCTATGGATTTTAAGCCTTTTAAAAGTTTTAAAATAAAAACCGTAGTTAAAGAAGGAGAGGAAGTTCTTAAAAATCAAGTTATTAGTTTTTTTAAAAACTCAGAAAATATTAAGTTTCTTTCTCCTTGTAATGGTTTAATTAAAAGTATTCATCGAGGACCTAAACGAATATTAGAAGAAATTATCATAGAAAAAAATCAAAGAAACTGCGAAGTCCCTTATTTTTCAAGAATAGATATAAAAGAAGCAAGCAAACAAGATATTCTAAACTTTTTATCTATTCATGGAGCTTTTTCTTTAATAAAAATGCATCCTTTTAGTCTTCCTGCAATTCCTCAAATGTTACCTAAAGATATTTTTATTAATTTAGCTGGAAACGAACCTTTTTCAGTTCCTATTAATATACAAATCCTATCTTTTGAATCTCAAGAACAAGCTCTTTTTTATTTTGAAAAAGGAATAGAAATCTTATCAAAAATAATTTCAAAAAAAATACATCTAATCTATAGATCGCCTTGCTTAATACTTTCTGAAAAAATAAAACAACTTTGCAAATGTACTGAAGTAATAGGTCCTTATCCTTCTGGATGCACTTCTCTACACATTTACAAAATGTCTCCCATTATTTCAGAGAAAGATATTATTTGGTCTTTATCTTTTAATGAAACAGCTTCAATCGGATATCTTACAAATAATGGCTATTTATATAATAAAAAAATAATGGCTTTAGCTGGCCCTTCTTTAAACGAAAAAGAAAGAAGATATATTAAAATAGAAATAGGTTCTTCTTTAAAAAAAATAGTTCCACAGAGAATTAATCAAGAAAAACATTCTATCATACTTGGCTCTCCTTTATCTGGTATTTTATCAAAAAATATAGATGAAGACCACTTAGGTTTGTTTGATAATATTGTTTCTGTTATTCCTAAAAACCAAAAAAGAGAATTTTTTCATTTTCTTAAAATTGGCTCAAAAAAATTCACAGCAACTAGAACTTATTTATCTGGTTTTCTTAGATTTCTGAAAAAAGAGTTTGATTTTACAACAAATCAACACGGTGAATTAAGAGCTTTTATAGATCCTTTTGTATATAATTCTTTTGCACCTATGAACATTCATATAGTAAACTTGGCTAAAGCTATTTTAGCTGAAAATTTTGATTTAGCTAAAAAGCTTGGTTTTCTAGAAATTTCCAAAGAAGATTGTGCTTTAGCTACTTTTATTTGTCCTTCCAAAAACAACATTTTAGAGATAATACAACAAGGACAAGAAAAATATGTCCAAGAATCTGATTTTTTGCCTTTTCATTAAAATATTTCTTTCTTTATTGTTTTGTAAACAAATTTTTTCTCGTAATTTAAATTGTTTTATTCAAGATATTGAATCTGCTTCGTTCTTCGAAGAACAAGACAAACAAATTTTTCCTTACACATTTAACTCAACTCTATCCACAGGATATATAATTACTCCTTCAGCTAGAATGATGTCTTCTGGAACTTTAGGTTTTGGAACATCTTTTTCTCATCCTTATATAAATACAAGTTTCCGAGCTCAAATTTTCAAAAATCTAGAAACAAGTATTACTTATCGACTTTTCCATAAATATAAGGAACCTAATATGGGTAATTTGGGTTTTGGAAATTTTTTAGATCGCGGAGCTAATCTTAAATTGGCTTTATTTTCTCCGGAAGATTCCAATTATGCTTTTCCAGGTTTAGCTTTAGGTTTAGAAGATTTTTTAGGATCAAAACTATTTTACTCCTATTATATCGTAATGACTAAAATCTTCTTAAACCTAAATATTGAAACAAGTCTCGGTTTAGGTGGAGGTTGTTTTAAAGGAAAAAGCAAAGGTTTTTTTGGAGCTATATCATGGTTTCCTTTTTTTAAATTATCTTCTTTTTTTAAAAGTTTTGGTTTAACGCTTGAATATGATCCCATAGATTACTCTAATCCTAAAAAATCTCCTCATCCTCTTATAAATAGAAAAAGAAAAAATTTAAATGCTTCAACTTCTATAACTATAAAAGATTTTTTAAGCCTGTCCTTATATACTTTAGGAATAAAAGATGTTGGAGGATATATATTGGGAAACTACAATTTTTCCAAAACAGAAGGTTTATTACCAAAACCTCCTAATTTAGTAACTAAAAAACAAATTTCTGATGAAAATTTAAAAAACTACATAAAATCTCTCAAATCTATTTTTTATAACAATGGATTTATTCTCACACAAGCCTACGAAGCTTATAATTGTTTTGGAAGAAATTTAATTCTTATTATTAGTAATGAAAAATATAAAAGAGAAGTTGACTGTAAGACAAAAATAGAAGAAATTCTAAAAGAACATTTTTCTAAAAATTTTCATAAATATATTATTGTAATAGAAACCAATACTATTAGCTCTCACCAATACTCTTATTTTACTAAAGATTTAGAATCTTATAAAAAAAATAATATAAACTCTTTTGAATTTTCTTTCCTTCATCCTAAAGAAAAGCTTAATCTAGATCACTATTATGCAAAAAAAAGAATATTTAGTTGTAATAAACTAATTAACATAAAAGTTTCTCCATCCTTAAGTACTTTTTTTGGAAATAGAAAAGGAAAAATAAAATACCAAGCTGGATTTAGAGCAAATCTTTTTGGTTTTTTAGATAAAAAAATATATTACAATGTTTTAGGCAACTTTCCAATCATATCTGACTTAAAAAACATAACTGATATAGATTTCTATAATCCTTCAGAACTTCCTAATGTTGCCACAGATTATGTCAACTATAGAAAAAAACTAATTCCTTCCTTAGATTCTTGTTACTTACAAAAAAGCTTATCTATTTTTCCTAAACAAAATATTTACGCACGATTCTCTTTAGGCTATTACCAAATAAATTATGGGGGTTGCACAGCAGAATTCCTTTGGAGCCCACATAATTCATCTTTATCTCTAGGTATAGAAGGAAGTATTCTTTGGAAAAGAAAATATACTGGTTTAGGTTTTTCTAAAAAATTAAGAAAAATAATTAATAATCAAAATATCTATTATAACTATAATTGCCTAAAACAATACTTTTTTAATGCTTATATCAATATAAAACCAATGTCTCTTTTAATAAAACCTTGTATAGGAAAATTTCTTGCAGGAGACTTTGGTTTAAGATTAGAAGTAACTAGATATTTTAAGAACGGTTTAAAATTATCTGCTTGGAATAGTTTGACTGATGCCAAAGACTTAGTTCATGGAAAAGTATACTATGACAAAGGAATTATGTTAGAGATTCCTCTCGATTTCTTTTTAAAAAAAGAAAGTAGAGAAACATGGGAATACACAACTGCTGCATGGTTAAGAGATGCTGGTTATAAATCTCAAACAGGGAAAACAATTTTTGATATACTTAACAAAAATAATGATCTTTAATTAAAAGACTGACTAAAGGAGAAGCATAAGAAATAATCATATCTGCCCCTGATCTCTTTATAGATAGTAACATCTCTAACAAACATTTATCTCTATCCAACCAACCTTGATTAGAAGCAGCTAAAATCATTGAATATTCTCCACTAACTTGGTAAGCAGCTAGAGGCAATAAAGTTTTTTCCCTTACTTTAGAAATAATATCCAAATTAGTTAATGCGGGCTTTATTATTAAAACATCAGCTCCCTCTTTTTCATCAATTAAAGCTTCTCTTATAGCCTCTCTAGAATTTTCAATAGGTAATTGATAGCTTTTCTTATCTCCTTTTAAAAGATGAGAACTTAAAACATTACGAAAAGGAGAATAGAAATTAGAACTATGTTTTATAGCATAAGACATTAAAGATATATTAAAGAAACCATTTTGATCCAATTTCTGTCTAATGAAAGAGATCCTTCCATCCATCATATCACTGGGAGCAATACTATCAGCACCCAACTCAGCATATAAACAAGCTATTTCTCCCAAAAGACGAACTGTTTCATCATTTATAACATAACCATTATCATCAATAAGACCATCATGACCATGATCTGTATAGGGGTCTAAAGCCAAATCTACTATTAAATTTATTTCAGGAAAAGAGCTTTTTATTTTAGAGATAGCTTTATAGATAATATTTTGGGGATTACAAGCATAAGATCCATAGGGATCTTTTAAGGAAGAGGGTATAGTGGGGAAAAGCATGATGGACAAAACATTATTTTCTAACAATTTTTCTATTTCTTTGAGTAATAAATCTAAGCTCCAAACAAAGACTTCAGGAAGACCTTCTATTTCTTTTTTTGTAGAAAAACCATCAGTAATAAAAAAAGGGCAGATTAAGTCAGAAGAAGATAAATAAACTTCTTTGTTCAATAATCTAACAGCTCTACTTTTCCTATTTCTCCTAGGTCTTTCTGAAATATTTAAAGAAAACATGAAAACAACATTTAGTTTTGTGGAGGAATATGTATTTTTAATATTACTTTATTCTTCTTCCTCTTGTATTGTGGAAATGTTAATAAAAGTAACCTAATATATCTAGAAAAAAATGTTTAAAACTTCTTAAAAAATGTTTAAAACTATTTAATAAGTAAGCTTTTTTTAACAGAGGAAAAATTGTTAACAAGAATTAAACTCTTTATTTACAGTTTTTATAGTAGTTTTAAACGAGAAAATAGTTATATTTAGCTTGATTATTCTTTTATCTTTGTGGCACGCTTTATATTTTCTTCTTTTTTTTAAATAATGCTCGGGGAATAAATGTTTATTTTTAAAGAGAACTTTTCTGAAGAACAAAAGAAAACTTTGAGTCATTTTGTATCTAATGTTGAAGGTAATGTTTTTGTTTTAAAGAATCTTCCAGAAGTAGTGAAGGGAGCTTTGTTTTCTAGGTATTCTAGGTCTATATTTGGTTTGAAAACTCTTTTATTAAAAGAGTTTTTATCTTTAGATAACATTGATTTAACTAATACTTTTTTTGAAAAAGATTTTTCTTTACAAGATTGCTCTTTAAAAAAAGCTCAAGATTTTTATCAAAGAGTTTTGGATAATTTTGGAGATGATTCTATTGGAGAGTTAGGAGGAGCTCATGTAGGAGTAGAATATGTTTCTATGTTAGCGGCTAAGATTTTAGAAGATAGTAGATTAGGTGGTTCTCCTTTAGAAAAGTCAACTAGATATGTTTATTTTGATCAAAAAATAAAAGGACAATATTTGTATTACAGAGATCCAATACTAATGACTTCTGCTTTTAAAGAGTTGTTTTTAAAAACTTGTGATCACTTGTTTGACGTTTATTCTTCTTTAATTCCTGAAATAGTCTCTCTTTTTGAAAAAAAATATCCTATGGAATCCAATTCTTCTCAATCTGCATATAAAGCTTCCATTAGATGTAAAGCTTTAGATTCTTTGAGAGGATTATTACCTGCAGCTACTCTTACTAATCTAGGTTTTTTTGGAAATGGTCGTTTTTGGCAAAATTTGATTCAAAAATTGCAGTGTCATGATTTATCTGAAATAAAAGATTTGGGTCATAATTGCTTAGAAGAGCTTAATAAAGTTATCCCATCTTTTATAGTTAGAGCTAATTCTCATCATAAGACTCAAGAAAGTTTTTCTCTTTTTTGGGGATCTATGAAAGAGCAACTAAAAAATGTTTATCGGAAGCAACATTTTACAAAAGAAATAGAATCTTCGAATGAAGAAGTTAAATTAGTTTATAGTAATCCGGAAGATATTTATAAAATAGCAGCATCTTTGCTATATCCTTATAGCCACCATTCCTATGAATTTTTATTTAATTATTGTAAAAAATGTTCTCAAGAAGAAATTCTCAGAATTTTTGAGTCAGCTTCTTCTTCTAGAGAAAATAGAAGACATAAATCTCCAAGAGGATTGGAAACAATGGATTTTCTTTTTGATATTTTAGCTGATTTTGGGGTTTATAGGGATTTACAGCGTCATAGGACATTAACTCAAGAAAGACAGATATTAACTACTAATTATGGTTATTCTTTGTCTGAAGAGCTTTTAGATACTCCATATGAAAAGATTTATAGATCTGCTTTAGAAGAAGCTAGACAAGCTCATTCTTTGATAGAGAAAGAATTTCCTGAAGAAGCTCAATATGTAGTACCAATGGCTTATAACATTAGATGGTTTTTTCATATTAACCTCAGAGCTCTTCAATGGTTAGTTGAGTTGAGATCTCAGCCTCAAGGGCATATTAATTATCGTCGCATAGCTCAAAAAATGGCTTTGCTAGTTATAGAAAAACATCCTTTATTAGAACCTTTTTTTAAATTTGTGAACTATGATGATTTGTCTTTAGGACGTTTAGAACAAGAAGAAAAAGCGAATAAGAAACATTGTATTTAGAAGTTTCTTTCTTTTTAAACCTTGAAAAGAACATTTTTTTTTGTTAGATTTCCTTGGATTTGAGAGGTTGTATGAGAGATTTAATAGAAAATAATCTTGTTCGTTTTAAAAATATTTCTAAGAAAAAAAATGGTATTTTTGCCAATTTTAAAGTTAAAGGAATTAAAGGAGGGGCAAGCTTTTCTGCTTCTATAGCGGTTGATTTAGATGCAGCAGATCTTTCTTCTTGTGATTCTCTGGAAAAGATTATTGAATCTTGTGCTAAAGTAGGATTAGAAGAATTTAAAAAATGTGAATTCCTTTTTGAAGGAATTTCTAGTCTTTGAATAATTCTGGGTGTAGCGCAGCTTGGTAGCGCACTTGCATGGGGTGCAAGGGGGCGGAGGTTCAAATCCTCTCACCCAGATTTTCATTTAATTTTTGATAAATTGCTTTTAAAGCTTTTTCTTGGTTTAATATCCAATGAAACGTTGAAAAAGAAACAATTTTATCAAACTGATTTTCAAAGCTTATTTCAGTAATATTGAGAAATATCTATTCCAAGAACAGATCCTTTGGGTACTTTTTTGGAAATGAGAGCTGTGATTTTTCCATCTCTACATCCAATATCAAGAACTTTTTCTGATTTTTTCCAAGAAATTAACTTAATAGTTTCCGTTGCTATATTTCTTTGCAATTCAGAATTAACATGGTATGTTTTTGCGTCTTCAATTTCTTTTGCAAAAAGAAGCAAAGGAAAAAGAAATATAAGAAGATATTTAGGAAATTTGAACATAAGCAATTCTAGTAAAAAATTTATTTATTTTTTTGTTTTTTTTCTTCTTCTTCAAGAAGATCTAAGAAAGCTCTAAGTTGTTTAGATCTAATAGGATGACGCATTTTTCTTAAGGCTTTAGCTTCTATTTGCCTAATTCTTTCTCTAGTGACATTAAAAGCAGAGCCTACTTCTTCTAAAGTTTTTGGTTTACCGTCAATTAGACCAAATCGGTGAATTAAAACAAAACGTTCTCTTTCTGTTAATGTCTTTAAAACTTCTTTCATTTTATCTTTTAACATAGAATAACCTGTAGCCTCTGCAGGAGATTCTACCGCTGTATCTTCTAGAAAATCTCCAAAAGCACTTTCTCCACTTTCTCCGACCTCAGCTTGAAGAGAGATAGGATGTTGAGAAATTTTGTAAATTTCTCGAACTCTTTCTGGAGTTAAACCTAGTTCTTTTGCTAATTCTTCAGGAGAGGGTTCTCTACCTGTTTCCATCATGAGTTTTTTAGCTCCTCTAAGAACTTTGTTAATGGTTTCTATCATGTGAACAGGAATCCGAATAGTTCTTGCTTGATCAGCTATGGCTCTTGTTACGGCTTGTCGAATCCACCAAGTTGCATAAGTAGAAAATTTATATCCACGGCGATATTCAAATTTTTCTACAGCTTTCATAAGACCCATATTTCCTTCTTGAATTAGATCTAAAAAAGATAAACCTCTATTGGTATATTTTTTGGCTATGGAAATAACTAATCGGAGATTGGATTCAACCATTTCTCTTTTAGCTTCTTGACTTTTATCCATCCATCTTTGAAGCATTCTAACATCTTTTTTAAATTCATCTAATGTTCTTCCTGCAGCTACTTCTCTTTTGTATAATTTGCGTTTGGCAGCAGCAAGTTTAGCAGCAGCAAATTTATTTCTTTCTGCTCTTATTTTAAGATCTTTAATTTCTTTTTCTAAAGCTAAAAAAGAATCATAAGCTTTAAAAACAACTTCTCCAAAATCTTCTGTGATATTGTGTCTGAAGTGAAAACATCTTAAATAAGCTTGAGTTCTTATTCTGCATTTTTCTAATTCTTCATGAATTTTTTCTTGTTCCTTTTTTGTTATTTGGGTTTTGAGTTGGAGTAAAAGTTGTTCTAAGATGGAGTCTTCTTCTTTTAATAAGGAAACAAGTTTTGGAAGTAGTTTAAGAAAATGAGTTTTGTCTTCTACTTCTTTTTCAGATATTATTTTGTCAAAGCGTTCTTTTCCAGAAATTAGGTAATAAGCAATTGAAATGGCTTCTTTTGTTGAATATCTAAAGCGCAGAATAATTCTTTCTATTTGAATTTGGGCTTTTTCTATTCTTTTTGATATTTCAACTTCTTCTTCTCTTGTTAAAAGAGGAACAGCTCCCATTTCTTTAAGGTACATTCGAACAGGATCATCGGGAGTTCCTTCTGTTCTTTTTGCTAATCCTTCTAATTCTTTAGCTTCTTTCTTTTTTTCTTTTTGTCTTTCGACTTCTGATTGGTTAAGAATTTGAATATCCATTCCAGTTAGGAAGATCAAAACTTGATCTATTTGTTCTGGAGAGTCAAAGCTCATTGGAAGAATGTCGTTAATTTCTTCATAAGTAAGGAAGCCTTGTTCTTTAGCTAGATTAACTAACTCTTCCATTTTTTTTTGGAACTCTTCTTCCATTTTTTTCGAATCTGTGTTTACTATTTTTGTTTTCATGTGTTAATTATTTTTTTAAGCTGAAGACAAAGTGTAAAAGTAAAAAAATACAAGGTTATTTTTCTACTTTTAAATTACATGTATTGTAACAAAGTTAACAATTTTTGTTATTCAAGGGAAGCAGTATTCCTATAGAATAGGAATGTAAGTCACTTATTAAAATATTTTTTACTGTATAATAAAAGGAAACAAGTCCTCTTTTTTTTGTTTGCATTTCTATAAATCCTTCTGGTTTTTGTGAAAAAATTTGAAAATTATTGAACCATTCGTTGTTACCTTTTGTTTTATTATTTAAATGAGAACAATTAGGTTTTTCTCCTATCCAAGAGATGAATAAATTATTTATAAAAAAAAATTGTTTTTGTGAATAAAAGAAGATGATATGTTTTTCATCTTTTCTTAGCTTATCAAAAAAGCATCTATAATTGATAGAATAAGTATTTATAGAAGAATCTAGGGAATCTTTTTGGGAAGAATTGAAATTTTGGTTTTTAAAACAAGAAATAAATTCTTTTGTAATTGCATTTATTTTGTTTTTTAGAATTTCTTTATAAGAATTAGAAAATTCTTGATTTTTGTTTTCAGAAGGGATTTGAGAAGATTCTTTAATAAAGAAATTTTTTTCTATTTTTAAAATGTTTTTAATTTCATTCATTAGAGTTTTTATTTTTTTTTCTAATATAGAAATATAAAGTTGTTTGTCTTCTATGACAGATCTTTGTTGGTTTATTGTGTGAAGTAACTCTTTTTTATATTTGTCTTGTTGTTCGAAAAAATTTTTTAATTCGAGTTTAAGTTGATTATTTTCTTCAAAAAGTTTTGAGTTCTCAGAAAATAGAAAGCTTATTTTTTGTTTTAGTTTTTGGTTTTTTAGTAGAGCTTCAGTAATTTGTGTTTCTAAGTTTTCTTCATTAGAGTCTTTTTTTTGAAAAGAATTTGCAAATTCTATTTCTTTTTCCAAGTTGCATCTTTTTTTTTTAAAAAAAGAAAAAAAGGTTTTTAAATATAATTTCATTTCAATAATAGAACTTTTTATAAAAAGTAAAAATAATTAAAAAAATAAAATTTTAAAAATTTCATTACTAAAATATCTAAAATTTTTCAGAAACAAATCAAAAAAATATTCTTCTATAATTATTTTTTTGTATCAGAAAAAAAGTTATTTTAAAACCTTCTTTTGTTTTTGTTTACTTATAAGTATGGATTTTATTAAAATACCAGTACATTTTTTGTAAAAATTTTAGTTCATATGGTTAAAAAAAAAGCTAATAAAGCAGGAAAGCAAAAAAAAGCTTCTTCTGAAAAGAGGGTAATTACTTCTGAAAAAAAAAGATTAATTAATAGGTCTTTTAAATCTCAAGCTAAAACTGTTTTTAGAAAATTTCAAAATAGTTTAAAAATAGGCGATCTGACAGCTATCCTTAATGCTTTAAATGAAGTTTATAGTATGGCTGATAAAGGTGTAAAAAGAGGCATTTTTAAGTTAAATTATGCATCTAGAGTTAAATCGAGAGCTAATTTGAAAACTATTAAATTTAGGTAATTATGGCGAGTTGTTTAGGAAGATTCGGGTCTTGTGGTGCTCTTGTTTGTAGAGCTACTGGTTTTATAGGAAAATCGGCATCTAAAGCAGATAAAGTATTAGAGGGTTTTGGAGAGATTAATAATGTTGTAAGGAATTCTTTAAAGTTAGCTTCTATGCATTCTTCTCCAAGTTCTGAACATCAAGGTGGTTTGACTAGTGGAATATCTATTTGCAATGATATTTCTGGAACTATAACAGTAGGTAGAGCAGCTTGTAAGTGGGTAAGGTTATGTTCTGGAGAAATGATATTTTGTCTTCGAGATGATGGTACATTTGATAGAGACTCAGAAGGAAAACTTAAGACAAAGCCTGTTTTAAGTGTAGCTTCTAGTGTTTTTAGTTTAGCTTCTAAAACTTTAAGTGTTGCATGTTTTGGAAATCAAAAGAGTTTGTGGAGACTTGGAAAGCATGCATCAGCCATTGGTTTGGCTTCAGATGTTACTAGTATGGCTTCTACTTCCTTCAGTCTGCTTAGCTCTGCTGTACAATTAAGGGACATTGTTCGAGAAGGAAGAAGAGATCTTAGAGAGCGTAGATCTTGTGTTAGATCTTTAACTAGCAGTATCCTTAGAGATGCTTTGGACTTAGCAGCTACACCTTTAGAATCAGGTATGGTCAATGCTGGAGTTACAGGATTAACTGTTGGTTGTTCTTTATCTCTTCTTGGATCAGTTCTTGGTATTGTTAATATTATTCTCGACGATTAAAGTTCTTTTAGTAAGTTTTTTATTCCAGAAAGTCTAGAAAAGTTAGTATCTAGGCTTTTTTTTATGGTGTTTTCTTCAGCCCAAATTTCTACGTTTCTTTTTGCTCTTGTTACGGCTGTATATAAAATTTCTTTAGAAATAAATTCTGTGTTAGAAGGTAGCAATATGTGTACAAAATCATATTCGCTTCCTTGGCTTTTATGAATTGACATGACGTAGTTATAAGAAAAATATTTTTGAGTTAATATTAGTTGTTTTTTTTGTTTATTTAAAATTATATAATTATTTTTTTCAAAGAAATATCCAGTATCACCATTCCAGATATTTAGATGAGGAATGTTTTTTGTTATAATGATAGGAACTTTTAATTGGGGATTTATTTTTTTTATTTCTTCATGTATGTACTTATTAAGACTTAAGCTACCCCACAGTCCTTGACGTAATGGTGTTAAAACACACATGGTTAGATTTTTTTCATTTTTTTCTATTAGAGAGGAATATTCGTTAGCTAAGTATTTATACATATTTTCAAAATCCAATAAGTTTTTATAAGAGAAAACTTTTTGTTCTAAAATTTTTTCGGCAGTGTTTTTAATTTTCTTTACATTAGTTCTTAGAGTTTTGGACAAGAAGAAAGTATTAGATAATAAGGATTGAGTTAGGTCTCTAAAGATATTTCCTACTCCTATTGGAGGTAATTGATTTGGATCTCCTAAAATAATAAGTCTAGAGTGATTTTTTATGTAAGAAAGGAGTTTTGAGAAAATATTAGCGTCGATCATCGAACCTTCGTCTACTAATATTAAGTCTTCAGGACAAGTTTCTTCGTTTTTAATTTCATTGATAAATGAATGGATTGTTTGTATTGATAGATTTAAGAATTTTTTTTCATCTATTTTTTCTTTAAAATTAGAAACTACTTTTCCTGTTGGAGCTAGTATTTTAACAATAGAATTAGGAAATTTACTGAGAAATAAGTTAACAAATTCTATAGCTAGAAAAGTCTTTCCTGTTCCTGGTCCTCCGCAAATTAGACACAAAGACATGTTGCACATTTTTTTTAATATAGATATTTGTTTTTTTGTTAGAAAATTTGAGGTTTTTAATAATTTTTTAAAAACCAGATAAGGTTTTTGTTTATGTATTCGGATGATATTTTTTAGTAATGTTTTTTCTTCTTCAAAATATCGTTTGGGATACCATAGATTATTATAAATAGTAAATAAAAGGTCTTTGGTTATATTAGGGATTTTTTGAGATCCATTGATAAAATTATCAAAAAATTTTATCAATTCTTTAGGAAAAAGTTTTTTTTCTAAAGAAAAACATAGGTGACCTTTTCTTATTAAGTAAGAAACAAAAGCTAAGAAGAGAAAAACGTCGGAATGAATATTCTTAGAAGTTTTTAAATAATGAGAACAAAAAAAAATGTCTATTTCTATTAAGATATTTTTTTCAAAAAGTTCTTTAAAAATACAAGATGTTTTTATTTCAGAAGGGATTGAATTAAGTTTGAAAATATCCATATTATTGGGATTGTTGTTTTATAAGTTCTTTACAAGCAAAAATGCAATGTTCTGTATCTAATTTTTTATTAGAAATTTTTGCAAAATATTTTAAAGCTTCTTGATAATTTTTTTCTTCAAAGAGGGATTTTGCTAGTAATTCCAAAATTATATCTGAATTAGGATGAAGATATAGTAACCATTGACAAAGTTGTTTGGCTTGTAAATAATTTCCTTGTTGATAAAGATAGGAAATATCAGCTATTAAATTGGCTAAGGCTTCAGGACTTATTTGATAATCAATTTTTAAATTGTAAGTTTCTTTTAAATGTTCTATAAGAATAAGAGATTTAAAATCTCTATTGTCTTTGGCTTTTAAATATATTTTTTCTAAAAAATCAGTAATATCTTTTAAAATAGAATCTAATTTTTTTTTGCGAAAAATTAATTCGATCAATTGTAAAGCTATTTTCTGTTCTCCTTTTTCCCAAAGTATTTTTGATTGAGAAAATAATTCTTTTGCAATTAAAGAATGATGTTTTTCATTAAATAAAGGTTCACAAAGATCAAGCCATTGCTCTATTTGATATGTATTTTTTCTAAAGAGGATTATTTGATTAAGTATTATATCTATTAAATTAGGATGTAATTGTGTTAATTCTTTTCCAAAAATTGTAAAAAGTTTTTTGCCTTCTTCAAAAGAATCATTTATTAAATATGTTTTAAAGGTTTCTAAAATTTGTTTTTTAAAAGTAGAAACGTAGTGATTAGGTTCTTCAGATATATCATCTAAGACTTTTAGTAAATGAATAAAATTAAAAATATTTTTTGCTTCTTTTGTTGTGGAAAAAAAGTTTTCCATGAATTGTGAGGAATTCATTTTAGAGTATTTTTTATGATAAAAAAGAATTTTTGCTAACACAAATAATTTTTCTTTGGAGAAATTTTCAACTGCTTTTAAACAAGATAGGAGTAAGTCATTATTAGAAAAATATTGAGTGTATAAGTTATGACAATTAGAGTCTAACTTCTCTAAATAGAAGGAAATGGTTTCATAGTAACTTGAAGAGTTATCTAAGAGTTCTTGAATTTCGAGATTTTTTAGTTCATAGAAATAAGAGAAAGCATATAAGATAATGCTAGTTTGATAATCTTCTTTGGACCATTGAGAAGGATTTAAAAATAATTGTTCTAATTCTTTGTTAATAATTGATCTAGCTTTGTCAAATTTTTGAATTAAAATTAAGTTATGAGCTTTTTTTAATAAAAGTGCACGAGATGGAATAAGTTGTTTTAAATTATAAAAAAACCAAGAATTATTTAAATTATTTTGTTTATAGGAATGAAGACTAAAAGATATTTTTTTTATTGCTTCTGAAGTTATTGTGTTGTCGTAACTGGAAATAGCTTCAACTAGAGGAAGAAGAGGAGAATCTGAAAAGTAATTTTGGAATTGTTTAATTTCTTGGGATAGTTCTTTTTTTTGGTTTAAAAGAAAATGATTTAGTATTTTCATTGCTAGAGCTTCTTCTAAAAAATTCAATTTCTTAGAAGAAGCATTAAATTTATGTTCTTCAAAAATTTTTTTTAATATAGAGTTTGATTTTTCAAACTGTTGATTTTGTTGTAAAAAAACAGCAGAGAGAAATTTTCTTCCTGTTGAAGAAAGAGAATAATTTTTAACTATATCTTTTGATAAATCTAATTTTCCTTGAGAGAAGTATAAGAAAATTTTATCTAAAGAATTTTGAGTTTTATATGAGTTTTGAAAAAAAACATGAAAGAGATAACCACTTAAGGAACTGCAAATTACAAAAAATAAGGCTACGAAGATTATTTTTTTCATAAATCTTTTACAATTTGTAAAGGAAAAATATAGTTTATCAAAAGTTGGTAAGAAAATAGAAGCCAATTATTTTATAATTGTTATTTATTTAAATATACTGTTTGTTTTTTAAGGAAAATTTTTTATATAAAAAAATTATTATAATTTTATCAGGAAAGAATCCTAAGTGAAAATAGCTCCTTTTTTTCAAAATATGAAATTGTGTTATAAAAAAATAGCTGTAATTTCAAATGATATTAGTTTTTCTAATTCTATAAAAAATTTTTTCGAGAGGAAAAATTATAATTATTTAATCATTTCATTTGATTCTCCTTTTAGAGAACAAATGGAATTGTTTTTGCCTGATATAATTTTTATTGATGTAGATATTTATAGTAATGAAAAGCTAATTTTTTCTGATAAACTAGGTTTGATAAAAGATTTTAGTGATGTCCCTTTCGCTTGTTTTTATTCTTCTTTAGATAAGACAGACATTTTAGTTGCTTTTGAATTAGGTTGTTTTGATTGTTTTTCTAAGGAACAAGATTTTGAGATTATTTTTTCTAAAGTATGTAATTTTTTTAGTTGGTTAGAAAAAAGTAATAATTCAAAAAAAAATAAAAAAGTAACTTTTGGTCCATTTGTAGTTGATTTTTCAAGTTTGACAATTGAAAAAAACAATAAATTTTTTTCTTTAACTTTGTCTGAATTTAAAATTTTGCAAAAGCTAATTAGTGCTAATGGGGAAGTTGTTTCTAGAATAGAGCTTTTAAAAGAAATTGATCCTAGTCAAGAAGATATTTTAGAAAGAAATATAGATGTTCACGTAGCGGCTTTAAGAAGAAAATTAGGCCCTGATTTTCATTGGATAATTACTGTTAGGGGAATTGGTTATAGATTTAATAGGTAAAATAGATGTTTTATTGCTTTAAAATCTTGTTTCTAAGAGCAAGAAGTTATATATTTAATAGCATCTGTTATTTGAAATAAAAGAGCATGTCTTTATTTCCTGATTTTTTTGATGTTCAAGATTTTCCTTTTTTTCATATGTTGTCTGGAAAAGAATTGTTTTCAGATTTGTTGAGTGTTTTTTCTAGATTTTTGGATGCTTATGATTTTAAAGGTATAAGGGGAACTTTAGAAAATAATGTAACTTTGAAAAATATTGAAAAGATAGAAATGCATTCGAGTGTTTTTGTTGAATCTGGGGCATATATTTGTGGTCCTTGTATTTTATCAAAAGGATGTATTGTTCGTCATGGAGCTTATATAAGAGGACATGTTTTTTCTGGAGAAAATACTGTTATAGGACATTGTACAGAAGTAAAAAATAGTATTTTTCTTTCTTCTGCAAAAGCTGCTCATTTTGCTTATGTTGCTGATTCTATTTTGGGTAAAAATGTTAATCTTGGAGCAGGAGTTCGTTGTGCTAATCTGCGTTTGGATAGAAAAACAGTAAAAATAGATATAGGTTCAGATTTTATTGATTCTAATAGAGTTAAATTGGGATCGTGTTTTGGGAATAATGTTCAAGTCGGTTGTAATGTTGTTCTTAATCCAGGATCTTTGATTAAGAAAGGAGTTTTTATTCCTCCTGGAGAAGTAAGAAAAGGTTTAATAAGTTAAGAGAGAAAAATTTGTTATTAATAGAAAATATATTTGAAAAATATTCTCAAAGTATTGAAACAGCTCTTTATAGAGTTTTAGAAAGGTTAGGACCACAAAAACACAACCTGAGAGAACCCATAGAATATTCTTTATTGTCAGGAGGTAAAAGGATTCGTCCTTTAATTATTTTTATTATTGCAAACAGTATTGGAAAAAAATATGACGTTTCAGAAGCAGCTGTTGCTTTGGAATTAGTACATACATCTACTTTAATTGCTGATGATTTGCCGTGTATGGATGACGATAGGGAAAGAAGAAACAAACCTTCTTTGCATGTTGTTTTTGGGGAAGCAACAGCTTTATTAGCTTCTTATGCTCTTATTTCTTTATCTTATGATTGTTTGAGGCTTAATGCTAAAGAATTTCGTAATAAAGAAGGATCGGATAAAGCTGATTTAGTTTACAATTTAGTTTTAGAAAATTTAGCTTTTAATACAGGAGTTTTTGGGGTTTTAGGTGGGCAGCATGAAGATTTATTTATGGATGATTTTAGTATGGAAAAGGTTCTTCAGATGCTACATAAAAAAACAGGAGCGTTATTTGAGCTAGCTTTTGTCTCTGGATGGTTATTTGGTGGTGGAAATGTTGAATCATTATCTATTTTGAAACAAATAGCAGCAAATTTTGGTCTTATTTTTCAAATAAAAGATGATTTATTAGATTTAGAAGAAGATTTAAAAAATAAAGAGAAAAAAATTAACTATGCTGTTCTTTTTGGAAAAGAACAAGCAGAAGCTCTTATTCAAGAAAAATTTAAGAATACACTTTATTTATTAAAAAAGCTCCAAGTAGATACCTCAGAGCTTCTTATTATTTTAGACTTTTTAATGAATAGAAGTTTCTAGAAGATTTCTACTACTTCTTTGTTTTTTTCTAAAATAATTTTTTCTGGATTAGATTGAGAAAGATTTGTTTTTTTATTTTCTATATTTTGAAAAATAGCTGTTTCAATTTCTTTATATAAGAAGGAATTTTTTTTAAGTTCTTCTCTAACACTTTCTTTTCCTTGGCCTAGTTTTTTATTATTAAAACTGAACCAAGATCCTTTTTTTTCAATAATGTTTTTTTCTACAGCTAAATCAATTAAGCAGCCTGTTCCTGAAATACCCTCATTAAAAAGAATATCAAATTCTGCTACTTTAAAAGGAGGAGCTAATTTATTTTTAGCTACCTTTACTTTAATACGATTTCCTATTTCAGTATTATCGGATCCTTTAATAGATCCAATCCTTCGAATATCTAGTCTAATTGATGAATAAAATTTTAGGGCTCTTCCTCCTGTTGTAGTTTCTGGATTTCCAAAACTAATACCAATTTTTTCTCTGATTTGATTAATAAATATAGCGCATGTATTACTTCGAGATATTGTTGCCGTTAATTTTCTTAAAGCTTGAGACATCATTCTAGCTTGTAAGCCTACATGTACATCGCCAATTTCTCCTTCTAACTCACTTTTAGGAACTAAAGCAGCAACAGAATCGATAACAATCACGTCAACTGCGTTGGAGCGAGCTAGTAATTCAGCTATGCTTAAAGCTTCTTCTCCACAGTCCGGTTGAGAGATTAGTAATTCGTCGATATTTACACCAATAAGACTAGCATAAGAAGGATCTAAAGCATGTTCTGCATCAATATAGGCTGCTATACCTCCACTTTTTTGAGCATTAGCTACTATGTGTGTAGCTAATGTTGTTTTTCCAGAAGATTCTGGGCCAAAAATTTCTATAATTCTTCCTTTGGGAACTCCTTGTATTCCTAGAGCTAGATCTAGAGAAAGAGCTCCTGTTTTAATTACAGAGATTTCGTGAGATGCTGAGTGTTTTCCTAAACTCATAATGGATCCAGATCCAAACTGTTTTTCTATGTATGCGACAGCTGCTTCTAGAGCTTTTTTTTTGTCTAAGGAAGTCATTAATTTCTCCAAGTTGTGGGTATTTCTGTTTTTCTATATGTATATAGAAACTTAATTATGAGTACTAAGGGGTTTTCTTAAAATAGGAAAAGTTTTTTTAATGGTATATCATGATGTGTAAATGGAAGCATATTATATTTTTGTTCTTGAAAACCAATACCTATAGATAGAGAAGAAGAAGGTAAAGAAGATAAATAGATATCGTACCATCCTGAGCCGTATCCCAGTCTATGTTTTGTTGTTGTAGAAAAAGCGAGACCAGGGACAAGAATAACTTGAGGATAAAATATTTTTTGATCAGGAAGATAGTCTTTATAAGTTAACAAATTTGACAAATTATCTTCTGAATTTACTTTAAATACATGAGCCTTGTTTTGAAAAGATGGAAGGAATAGAAAATGGGTTTTAACTAGAAATTTGTTTAGCTTTTGGGTATTTATTTCGGAAGATAAAGAAATAAAACTAAGAATAGTTGTGGGTTTATTTAAAAACTTTTCAAAAAATCCTACTAATGAATTTTTTGCAAATTCTCTTCTAGAAGAAGAAAGTTGTTTAAGTAAAAAAGAAAAATTTTTTCTTAAAAGATTTTTTTCTTTTTTAATCTGTAATTGGTAATCCATCTTGATATAATATTTTTTTTAATAAAATGCCTGATTCAGTAAATATAGAGGCTGTTCCAATACCTTTTTCAACTTTTGAATAAATATATTTATTTCCTAATTTATAATATTCTCCTTTTATAAGGAGATTGTTTTCATAAATTTCACTCAACATTAACTGTCCATTGGGATACCAAATGGAACAAAGACCTTCTTTTTGATTTTCATTTATTTCTCTTTGACTTTCTTTCTCTCCATTTTCATACCAGGTTGTAATGGGCCCTTGTAAAATTCCTTCATGCCAGTGTAGAGAAGTTTTTATTTGGCCGTTAGGATAGAATATTTTTTCTTCTCCTTCTTTAAGACCTTGTTTTAAGAAGAAAGAGCGTTGTATATAATGATCTTTTTCATTAAAAACAATTATTTCCCCCTCAGGAATACCATTTAAAAAAGATTGTTTTTCTTTAATTCCTGTTTTTCCAAAAATTATTTTAAAGCCATTACCATCACATATTTGGCTAACTAAGTTACCTTCAGAATCAAAGTATTCTCCACTTGTTAGATTTCCATTTATATAGAATTCTTTAGCAGCAAATTGTTTTTGGTTCCAAAAACGAAAACTCCATCCATTTTTTTTCCCTTCGGAAAAATCTTCTTGAAGTAAAACAGAGCCATTATCTAAATAAGTGAAAAAAGTTCCTTCGGGAAGATTATTTTTAAAAAACTGCTTTTTCCATATCATACCATTAGGATGAAAATAGGTAGAAGTTCCTTCAAGAACACCTTTCTTATAGTTAATTTGAGCTATTAGTTGTCCATCAGAATTATAAGCAAAATTTTCTCCATGAAATAACCAACTAGTTTCTGCAGAAGCGTTTAGATCAGCTAGACCTCCTACAATAAAGGCTTTTATTTTTTGTTTACCATTAGCAAACCATTCATAGTATTGCCCAAAAGCTCTGTTATTTTGAATTTCTAGATATTGTTTGACTTGTCCATTAGGGTGATAGCTTGTAAGAATAGCAAAAGATAAACCTTTTTTTGTTTTATAAGTTCTTAGAACTTTTTGATATTGTTGTGGTGCGAGAAAATTAATATTATTGAATTTTTTGAGTTTTTCTTGATTACATATGGTTTCAGAAAGTCCAGAACGATCAATAATGTTAATACTTGTAAGTTGTTGATTTTTGTTAGATAAGAAACATGAATTTTTTTTAGTACTTGATATTAAAGTAAAATAAGTAACTAAAACTAAACATGAATAAAGTATTTTTTTCATATTAGATGCATCTTTTTAAGAGTTTATAATTTAATTTCCAAACTTCTTGTTTAGAGATAGTGTTATTTCTCTCCATTTCTAGGTCAAAAATAAAATAAGGAATTTTTTGATGATAAGAATTTTCGATAATAGATAAAAGAGAAAATAGGTCGTTAAGATCCAGTTCTATGGGATTGATTAATTCAAAGAAATCAATGCCTTCTAATTCTTCGTTCTTTTTTGAAAAATTCATTTTATTTGAAATAGGTGAAGAAATAAAATCTAATCTTTTTTTTAATAATTTATTTTCTATAAAATCAGGATTAGAAATATATTCTTTCAACATGTTTTTTTCTTCTTGTAAGAAATTCATAGAATTTAAAGTATTCAAGATAGAAGAAAAATCTTCTAGGTTTAGAAATTGTTCATTATATTTTTTTTTCAAAAAATAGAAGTTTGCATCGGAATAAAAAGAAATGATATCTTTATTAACGCATTTCCAAATTTTAATTTTATTTCTGATTTCAAGATTAAAAAATAATATTAATAACAATCCAAAAACATAGATAAAAAATCGAATTTGTTGTTTGAAAAAAATTTTTTTTAACATAGTTTAATAAAGAGTTTTATCTTGTAAATAAAAAGAAACAGAAAATTTTTCTCCTTTTTGTTCCCATTCTAAAGGCTTATCAGGTATTTTGTATGGGTTAGCATGTTTTAATATTTTTAATAATTTTTTTCCTAAATCAGGATTATTCAAATTTCCTTTTAAGGAAACTTTTATAAGATATTTTTCTGTTTTATTTTGTTTGTTTGGATATTTTTCTATTTTATATTTTAAAGAATCTATAGAAAATTTTGTAGAATCGAAATTTTTATCTGATGATAACCAAGTAATTAATTCAGATAGTTTAGTTGTGTTTGGAATTAAAGGCAGTTCATTATTTTGTTTTAAGAAATCTTTATGCTTTTTTAGAGAGCTAAGAATTTCGTTTAATGAATAAGTTGTACTAAATTGAGGTAATTGAAATTGTTTTTCAGTTAGTTTAAGAGAATTTTTTGCAGTTTTTTTAAGTTTTGTTATTTGGAAAATATTAATAGTAGAGTAAAGACAAATAAATAGAATTCCAATTTTTAAAAATGAAGGGAGGAATTTTTTTATTTGATTTTTAATAACAATAGAAAAATTTTTAGAATTTTTTAAAAAGTTAATTTCTCTTTTTTCAGCTGCTTGTAAAATAGTAGCTATCATATCACCAGCTTCTTCCCAAACATTTTGATTGAGGTTTTTAATAAACATTGGTTTGGAAAGAGATTGAATGGGTATTTTTAAATCATTTTCTATCTTTTGTTTTAATTTTAGTGATAGATTCCAAGATAGAATGAATTCAGGATTTTCTTCCGAATTTTTTGCTTGAAAGTGAACAAAGGTGTGCTTAATTTCTAAGAAATTTCTTTCTTCATTGTTACTGTAAGAAAAAGATCTATTACATAAAGGTAAATTATTTTTTATAAGAAAACAACAACATTCTTTTTGATTTAATTGAATCATGTAGAATGTTTTATGTTTTGTATCTGGTAGAATTTTATTTACTAAATAAATACTATCGATAGTTGAAACAGAAAGATTATCCGGAAGACAAGATAATTGTTTTGTGTTTGTGATTAGATTTTCTATTTTTTCTTTTCTAGTAATAAAAGTAAGCACATTTTTAAAATATTTCCCTCCAGGACGTATAATTATTTGTATAGCGCTATCTTCTGGAGGACAAGGTAGTTTGGGTTCTATTTGGAAAGCTGTAGTGGAACGGATATGTTTGTTATTTTTTATTTTAGTTTGGCTTTTTTTTAAAACAATATCTTTAAGTTCTAAGGAAAGAAAGATACTAGTGGTTTTAGGAAGTTTTTTTATTTCTTTAGAAATTATTTGAGTAGATCCTTCAAGATGAGTTTTAAACTGCCAAGATAAAAGCCTTTTTTGTAAAATAACTATTTTAACTTTAGAATTAGAAAGAAATTTGATGCTTAAAAAATAATTATAAAAATTAAAAAACATTATAATTTAAAACACGTGTTTTTAACGTAAAAAAAAGGAATTTTAAAGAAAATAAATGGTTTTTTCAAGAAAAAAATTAATTTTTATTAAAAGGTAGTTTTAATGATTAGTTATGTTTTAAATGTTTTATTTAGTATTTATAGTTTTATGTTAATAGTAAGAATTTTTTCTTCTTGGTTTCCAAGTTGGCAAAATCAGTCTTGGATGTTATTATTATCTCGTTATACAGATCCTTATTTAAATATCTTTAGACAATTTTTACCTCCTATTGGTGGTTTAGATTTAAGTCCTCTGTTAGCTTTTTTTTGTTTGCAGATAATAGAATGGTTATTAAATTATTTTTTATTAAGGTTTTAAGACATGAAGTCTGTTTCGATTGGATCTTTAAAGTTAAAAATTCCGGTTGTGTATGCTCCTCTTGCTGGATATTCAGATTTTCCTTTTAGAAAAATGTCATCAATGTTTTTCCCAAGCTTGATGTTTTGTGAAATGGTAAAAGTAGAAGCATTGTTGAGAAAGATTCCTAAGACTTTTCAAATTTTGCAATATTCTGAAGATATGCGTCCTATAGGAGCTCAATTGTGTGGGAGTTGCCCAGAAGACATGGGAGTTTCAGGTAGAATTATTGAAGATATGGGTTTTGACATTATAGATGTTAATTGTGGTTGTCCTACGGATAGAATAACTAAAGATGGTAGTGGTTCTGGTTTATTAAGGACCCCAGTGCTTTTAGGAAAGGTTATAGAAAGTTTATGTAATAATGTAAAGATTCCTGTTACTGTAAAAATTCGCTCTGGATGGGATAATAATTCTATAAATGTTCATGAAATTTGTAAAATTATAGAAGAGGCTGGAGCGTCAGCTATTTTTGTTCATGGAAGAACTGTTAAACAAGGATATTCGGGTTTAAGTAATCGAGAAAATGTAGCATTAGCTAAAAAGTCTGTAAAAAAAATTCCTATTTTTGGAAATGGAGATATTTTTGCTGCTCATTCTGCTATAGATCTTATGAATGAAACGAATTGTGACGGAGTTTTAGTTGCTAGAGGAACAATTGGTCAGCCATGGATAGCAAAACAAATAGAAGCAATTTTGAAAAAAGAATCTTTTACCATACCTAGTTTTTTAGAAAGAAAACAAATGTTTTTAACTCATTTAAATTATGTTAATGAGTTTTATAATAATGATGAAAAGAGATTGCTTATGGAAGCTAAAAAATTGTGTGGTTGGTATTTAGTTTCGGCTATTGGTGTAAAAAAATTAAGAATAGAATTGGCTAAAGCAAAAACTAAAAAAGAAATATTTGAGTTAATCAATCAGCAAGAAAATATTTCTTAATTTTCTTGTTCTAATAGATGTTCAGATAAAATTTTTACTAAATGGAACATATTAATAGGTTCTTTTGTTTTAGAAAATTTTGCAAAAGCATTATCAGGAATAATTTTTCTTTTATCTTTAGGATCTTGAAGGTTTTTTTCTTTAATATATTTCCAAATTTTCTTTGTAGCTTCTGGTCTAGTAATAGGTTGAGCGCCGATGAGAGTAGCTAGTTCTTTAGAAGGAATATATTTTTTTTGATTTAATGTATTTTTTTTAGGTTTTGTAACAGTTTTTTTTCTTTTTGTTTTTTCTTTTTTATAGGCTGTTTTAATGTGATTGGAATATTTTGTAGACAATTCATCAATGTTATTGACAATGATGTTACATTCAGGAAAATTTGAACAAGAATAAAAAATTTTATTAAATCGAGATTTCTTTTTTAGAATTTTTCCATCACATCCGATAGCAGGACATTTTTCAGGAATGTAATTATCTAGTTCTTCTTCTTTTTTGGTAAGAGTAATTGTGCCTTTACACTTAGGATAATTAACACAGCCTAAAAAAGATCCATAACGACCATGACGTATTTTCATAGGATCTTTGCAAATGGGACAACGTTCATCCCAGTTAGTTTCAGAGCTATAGTCTTCTTTATTGAAAGTTAATTCTTCTTCTGAAGTTTTAAAGTCACATTCAGGATAACGATTACAACCATAAAAATATTTATTTTTTGCCCAAATTTTTTGCAAGAATCCTGTTTTACATTCGGGACAAGGTAAATTTGTACTTAGCTTAGGAATAATGGCTTCTTTTTCAGCTATTTCTATGGTTGGAATAAATTCTTTCCAGAAATTATTGAGTACATCTTTCCAATTTTTTTTGTTATCTTCAATAAGCTCTAAATCATCTTCCATGTGAGCTGTGAAACTTATATTCATAATATTAGGAAAATTAGTTTCTAAAAATTGAGCTATTATTTTTCCTAATTCTGTAGGTTTTAATCGAAGATTTTCTTTAGTTGTATATTCTCTTTGTTGAATTTTATTCATAATCGCAGCATAGGTAGAGGGTCTGCCTATGCCAGATTTTTCTAGTTCTTTTACAAGAGAAGCTTCTGAAAATCTTGGAGCAGGTTTGGTGAAAGCTTGATCTGATAGAATTTCTTCTTTATGTAGTTTAGAATTATAGGAAAGAGGCGGTAAAGATTTTTGTTCTTCTTCGGGATCTTCATCAGTTTTTTCTTCATAGACTGAAAGAAATCCTTTAAATTTTAAAACAGATCCAGAAGCTTTTAATATAATGTTTTGATTAGTAGAAATTGTAACAGATAATGTATCAAAAATAGCAGAGCTCATTTGAGAGGCTATAAACCTTTTCCAAATAATGCTATATAGATTGAATTGATCTTTTGAAAGACGATCTTGTAAAGTATCAGGGGTTAAATGAATATGAGTAGGTCGTATAGCTTCATGAGCATCTTGAGCATGTTTTTTTGTTATATAATTGTTAGGTTTTTCTGGTATATGATTTTCTCCGAAATTCTCTAAAATGTATTGTCTTGCAGAATTAATAGCTTCTGGTTCTGTGCGTACAGAGTCTGTTCGCATGTAAGTAATTAGTCCAATTATTTCTTCATTTCCTAAATCAACTCCTTCATAGAGAGTTTGAGCTATATTCATAGTTTTAGAAGCATTAAAGCGAAAATGTCTGCTAGCTTCTTGTTGAAGAGTAGAAGTAATAAAAGGGGGTAGAGGATTACGTTTTTTTTCTTTAGAATCTAATTTATCTATTTTAAAAGAGCTATTTTCTAATCTATTTGTGATTTCTTTTGCTTTTTCTTCAGAATCAATAATGATGTGTGGTTTATTTGTAGGTTCTTTTTCTACCTTTTTACCATCAACAGAGTATAAAGAAGCATAAAACTTATTTGAAGAGTTATCAATAGAAAAAATGACTTTGATTACCCAATATTCTTTTGGAATAAAATTTTCTATTTCTTTTTCTCTATCAACAACTAATTTTAGAGCAACAGATTGCACTCGTCCAGCAGAAATTCCTGATCTTTGTTGGAGTTTTCTACTAAGAATAGGAGAGATTTTATAACCAACCATGCGATCTAAAAGTCGTCTTGCTTGTTGGGCATTAACTAGACAAAAGTTAATTTCTCTAGGTTTTTTTAAGGCTTGAGAAACAGCTTGTTGTGTAATAGCGTTGAAGGAAATTCTAAATAAATTTTTTTTCTCTGTTAATAAAGAGGCTATATGCCAAGCAATAGCTTCTCCTTCTCTGTCAGGATCTGGTGCGAGATAAATGGTTTCACAATCTTTGGCTAATTTTTGAATATTTTGAATAACTTCTTTTTTTTCTGGGAGGATTTCATATTTTGGCTCAAAGTTATTTTCAACATCTATTCCAAAATTTTTGACAGGAAGATCTCTTATATGTCCTACAGATGAGGCAAAAATGAAATTTTTTCCTAAAAATTTCTTTAAAGTTTTTATTTTTGCAGGAGATTCTACAATAATTAAAGATTTTTTCATGTTAACTTTTAATTTAATTCATTTACAATTATTTATAAAGGAAAAATGTTTTTTGCCTTTTTGGTTTTATTATCAATTGTTAATATCATAAAAAATAATTTTTTCGTTTTTTTATTAGACATTTGAATAAATTTTGTATGAAAAACTATAGGACTATTTGTGAAATGAGAAATTATTTGATGATTTTTTTGTCAATTTTTATGAAAGAAATATGAAAGATAATTTTACTAATTCTGAATTAGTCTTTTTAAATCAAAAAGGATTATTTCCTGGTCCCAATGAAAAGGATAAAGATTTTTTTTTAAGAGTTTCTTTATCTGTTGAACAAAAAGAAAAATTACCAATTGAATTATTAGCTAAATTTGACATAAATCCAAATTGGATTGATGTGATTTATTCTAATGAAAGTTTATCTTTTTGGGAAGGAGCTTGTACGTGGATTTGGAAAGATGAAGTGCAAGTTCAGTTGAGAAAACGTTTAAAAAAATTTAATAGGTTTTTTTTTCTTTATTCTAAAGAAGAACTTTTAATGCATGAAGCTGTTCATGCTTGTCGTATGAAATTTTTGAATTCTGAATTTGAAGAGATTTTAGCTTATCAAACATCGAATGTTTCTTTTCGCAAATATTTAGGACCTTTATTTCAGTCGCCTAAAGAAACTTTATTAACGATATTGTTTTTTTTATTAGGTTTGATATGTTGTTTTTATTCTTTATTTTTTGGAATTATTTTAATTTTTTTACTTCCATCTTATTATTTTTTTCGATTGAAAAAGGCTTTTTATTATTTTAATAAAGCAAAAAAGAAAATTTATAATATGACTGGTTTTCCTCCTTTGTGGATTTTGCTTAGGTTATCTGATAAAGAAATAAAGATGTTTGGAACTCAAACTGAATTAGAACTTAATCAATATATTACTAAGCAAAGAATGATTAATTTACGTTGGAAGCAGTTATATTTTTCTTATTTTGTGTAATTTTTCTATAAAAGTATTTTTTTCTTTTAAATGTTGGAGGAATACCCAAGGAAATGCGGTATTTAGCTATTGTTCTTCGAGAACATGTGATATTTTTTGATAAAGTAATTTTTTTAGAAATTTCCTTATCTGATAATGGATAATTAAGATCTTCTTTATCTATTAGTTCTTTAATAAGTTGTTTAATTGAATTAGAAGAGTAAAAAATTTTACGATTAGTAAAAGTATAGGAAGAAACTAATTGTCTTATAGAAATAATAGAGCCATTGCACATAAGTATTTTATTTTTTAGAGCTCTAGATATAGTTGATATATGTAAAGAGAGATCAAAAGAGATTTCTTTCATTGTTAAAGGACGGGGACTTTTTATAGATCCAATTAAAAAGTCTGTATGAAAGTTAACAATGTAAGAAAATATCATTTTAAGTGTTTGTTTTCTTTTTTCAATGTTATCTATTAGATTTTTTGCTTTTGTAAGTTTTGTTTTTATAAATTTTTCTAAGTAAATATTATTATTTTTTAAATAGTTTAGATACTTTCCATTAGTATAGAGAGGAGGAATTAAAGATTGATTAACTAAAATATTCCATTGCTTATTTTTATAGGTAGCTATAACGTCTGGAGGAGTGGTTTTATTGTAAAATATATTTTTTTCTTCAATAGAATAAAAAGAGACACAAGATAAAGCAGATTTTAAAAGTGCTTGTATTTCTTCTATTTTTAAGTGAGTTTTTTTACTTAAATTGTCTAAGTTGCATTTTAAATTTTCATCGAAGTATTGTTCAAATATTTGATAAGCAAAACTATGCTTTTTTTGTTCTTTGAGCTGAACAAGAATGCATTGTTTTAAGTTTAAAGTAGCTATTCCTGGAGGAAATATTTTTTGGATAGCATTTAGAACATTTTTGACTTTTATAACGTCTGTATTTGTTAGAATAGCAATTTCTTCTAAAGAAGAACTGAGACAGCCATTTTTATTTAAACTTCCAATAATATATTCAGCTATTTTTAATTCAAGGGAATTTTGAAAAAATTGTTTAGAAATTTTTTTTAACTGAGATAAAATAGAATTGTTTTCAGGGATATTTTCCCACCAAACTTGTTTATAAGTTTCTTTAGATGGATGGAATTGATGAGAATTTGGAATTGTTTGTTCTAAAATATTATCATTTTGAAATTGATCTAAGTCGAAAATAGGATTTTCTATGACTTCTTGTCTGATTAATGGGATTATTTCTTCAAGAGAAGCACTAAGTAATTCTAAACCTTGAACAATTTTTTCTGAAAGAATTACATTGGTTTTTAGTTTATGTTCTTGATATAACATATGTTTCTAATTTACAACATTACACGTTCCAAATATTGGCTTGGAATTTCTTTTAAGAATCTGCTTGGTTTCATTGCTCTAAAAGATCCCCATAAAAATCGAGTTTCAATTGCAGATAAATAAAGTATATCCTTAGCCCTTGTAATTCCTACATAACATAAACGTCTTTCTTCTTCGATATTTTCTAAATTTCCTTTAGAATTTGCATGAGGAAATAAGTTTTCTTCTAATCCAACAATAAAAGCTATTGGAAATTCTAACCCCTTACTATTGTGAATAGTCATAAGACTTAATCTATCTTCAGATGTACTAGATTCTTCAGAAGAACTTTTTAAAGCAAGTTCTTCTAGAAATTTATCTAATTGATTTTCTTGTATATTTTGTTTTTCCCATTCATAAGTTTTTAAAATTAATTCATCTAAATTACTTCGTCTATCTTCGTAAGAATCTTTATCTTCTTTAAGAAAATCTAAATATTTTGTTTCTTGAATTGTTTTAATGACTAATTCATGTAATTCTAGTTTAGAAAGAGATTCTTTTAAAAAAGAAATAATAGAACAATAATCTTTTAATCCTTCTTTTTGTTTAATAGTTAATTTTTTTTCTAATTTGGTTTCTGGAGAATTTAACAAGTCTTGACAAGCTTCTAAAATAGTTCCGGAAAAATTTCTTGCATAATTAATTAATAAATTGACAGTTGAAGGACCTAAAGATCTTTTTGGAAGATTAATGGTTCTTTCAAAAGCAATAAAATCTTTTTCGAGAATTAACATTTTTAGGAAAGCTAAAATGTCTTTAATTTCTTTTCTTTGATAAAAAGAAATTCCTCCAATTATTTCGTAAGGGATGCGTAAACGTAACAAAGCATCTTCAAATTTTCGTGATTGAGAATTGGTTCTATAAAAAATGCAAATATTTTTTAAAGGAATGTGTTGTTTGTGGTGTAAGTATTCTATTTGTTTGGAAACAAAGTCAGCTTCTTCTGCTTCATTTCTTCCTAAAAATACTTTTATTTTTTCTCCTGGATCTTTAACGCTTTGTAGATTTTTTTTGAGGCGAGAAGAATTATTTTCTATTAGTGCATTGGCTGCATTTAAAATATTGCTTTGACTTCTATAATTTTTTTCTAACCTTATTGTTATTGCATTTGGATAATCCTTTTCAAAATTTAAGATATTTTTAATATTTGCTCCTCTCCAGGAATAAATAGATTGATCAGGATCTCCTACTACAAAGATATTTTGGTGACTTTGAACAATACTTTTTGCAATTAGATATTGAGCTTGATTAGTATCTTGATACTCATCGATAAGTAAAGATTTCCACTTGTTAGAATAGTCTAATGCAATTTGAGGAAATAATTGAAATAACTTTACTGTTAAAAATAGTAAATCATCAAAGTCAACAGCATTTGCTTCTTTTAGTCGTGTTTGATAGAGTTTATATAGTTCTATGAGTTCTAGATTTTCTTCATTTTCAGAAAGGTCTGAAGGTTCTAATTGTTGACTTTTTGCACTAGAGATTATATGAGAATAACTATCAACAATATTGGATTTAATATTTAAACTAGTAGCACAATTTTTTAATAATTTTAAAGAATCACTTTGATCATAAATAGAAAAATTAGGATTAAATCCTAAATAAGAAATAGATCTTCGTAAGATATATACTCCTAAACTATGAAAAGTACAGATTAAAGGAGAATTTGTTTTTATTAATTTTTGATTAGATAAGGTAAAAACTCGTTCCTGAATTTCTTTAGCTGCTTTATTTGTGAATGTTACTGCTACAATTTCATTAGGAGCAAACCCTTGAGATAATAAATAATTTATACGAAGAGTTACAACTCTAGTTTTTCCTGATCCAGCTCCTGCTAAAATTAAAGTAGGTTTTAATGGAGCTAAAACAGCTTTTTTTTGATTTTCATTTAAGGAATCTAAACATTCAAACATAATTATCCTTTAGTTACTAAGAAAAAATCATATGCGAGTAAGTTGCTATTTACTATGACGTGATTTATACTTTTACGTCGAATTAATTTTAAATTCTCTGATATCTTTTTGAGAGGAGATATATATATGCACCCTCCGAAACAATTGGCTCCTGATTGGCAAGCTTTGTTACGAGAAGAATGGGAAAAACCTTATTTAGAAAGGTTGAAAAATTTTTTATCGGAAGAAAGAAAAAAGAAAATACCCATTTATCCTAAAGCTCAAGATGTGTTTACAGCTTTAAATAAAGTTCGTTTTTGTGATGTAAAAGTAGTTATTTTAGGTCAAGATCCTTATCATGGACCAGGTCAAGCTCATGGATTAAGTTTTAGTGTTCTTCCTGGAGTACCTTTACCTCCTTCTTTGAAAAATATTTTTTTAGAGATAAAAAATGACTTAGGATTGTGTATTTTTAAAAGTGGTTGGTTAAATTCTTGGGCGGAACAAGGTGTTTTACTTTTAAATTCAGTGTTAACAGTAAGACAAGGTCAACCTGGATCTCATAATAACCAGGGATGGGAAAAATTTACAGATGCTATAATTCATGTGTTAGTGGAAAGAAAGGATCCTGTAATTTTTGTGTTATGGGGGAAATCTGCGCAAGATAAATGCCACAGTGTATTGTTCAATAAAAATACACATCATTATATTTTGTCTGCAGCTCATCCTTCTCCTTTTTCTGCACATAAAGGTTTTTTTGGTTGTTGCCACTTTTCAAAAATTAATAATCTCCTTAAAAAGCAAAATAAACAACAAATTAATTGGGAGATCTTATGAACGACTTGAATCCAACTGCAGCAATTTCATCTTTAAAACATTTAAGCTCTCAGTCGATAGTAAGTTTAGAATTAGAAGCTCCTTTAGAGACTTCTTTAGGACAAGTAAATATGATTGAATATTTAGATACAGAAGTACAAACAGTTGAAGTTTTATTGGCCGAAATGGTTGAAATTAGGCAGGTTCTACAAGATTGTTTGCAGGATTTATTTGCTATTTATGATTAATTTTTTATTAAATATTTTTCTATTTGAGGTAAAATTTTTTTTAGTGCTTTAGCTCTATGGGAAATTCTATTTTTTATGTCTTCGGATAATTGTGCAAAAGTTAATTTGTAATCGTGTTTTAAAAACAAGCAGTCATAACCAAATCCCCCAGACCCTTTTTCTTCTTCTGCTAAAAATCCTTCACAAGCTCCATATGTAGTTTTAATTATTCCTGAAGGAGAGGCTAAAACTGCAACGCATTCAAAATAAGCAAATCGATCTGAAGGATGGGAGGAATTTTGTAAAAGAGTTAACAATTTTTTTCTGTTTTCTTTATCTGAAGCGCTTGTTCCAGCAAAATGAGAAGAATTGATTCCTGGTTGACCAGAAAGACTAGGGACAACTAAAGCGGATTGATCAGCTAGCACCCAACTGTTTAAATTTTTAGCAGCATAACTTGCTTTAAAAACGGCAATTTCTTCTATAGACTTTCCTTTTTCTTGGGGAGAAGTAAAATTAGGAAAGTCTAATAGAGAAAAAACATCCAAAGAAGAAAAGGCTTTTAACAAAGCTTTTGTTTCTCTAATTTTATATCCATTTGAAGTAGCAACAATTATATTCATAAAATAAAGCTTGCCTCCAAAATGCCATCACGTATTTTAAAAAAAATATGCTATTTTTAAAAGAAAAACTTTTTTGTTGAGAAGATTAGTTTTGGTTTTAAGGTATTATATGAAAAGGATTTTATTTATTTTATTTACTTTTATTTTTACTACTAAGTTTATAATAGCTTTCTCTTTTGTTGAGGTAGGCTTAGATAGGATATTTGTTGAGAAAGAGTTTTCTCAATTACTGAAAAATAAAAAAATAGGATTATTATCTCATAGCGCAGCTATTAATAGAGAAGGAAAACATTCTTTTGAAGTTTTTTTAGAAAATAAAGATATTTGTTCTCTTCAGGTTGTTTTTACTTTAGAGCATGGTTTTTATGGAGACGTTCATGTTGATTCTGTACAAGAATGTTTTTCTTTAAACTCTGTACCTATTTTTGATTATTTGAAGTTTTTTCAAAATCCAAATCAGGATTTACTTAAAGACTTAGATGTTGTTGTTGTGGATATTCAAGATACAGGAACACGTTGTTATACATTTGTTAATATTCTATATAAATGTATGCAGGAATGTGAAAAAAATAATATTTCTGTAATTGTCTTGGATAGGCCTAATCCCATTAATGGGCTTGTTATTGATGGGCCAATAGTTAGTCCAGGATGGGAATCTTTAGTAGGAACAGAAGGACTTCCTCTTTGTCATGGGATGACAATAGCTGAGTTAGCTAAGTTTTTTCAGAAAGAAAGATCTATTAATTGTAATTTGCATATAGTGTCTATGCGAGGTTGGAAGAGATCTATGTCTTTTGAACATACTTTGAGAACTTGGGTTCCAACTAGTCCGCAAATTCCGGAAGCGAGTACAGCCATTTTTTATCCTGTAACAGGTCTTATTGGACATTGTTCTTTAGCAAATATAGGAATAGGTTATACGTTACCTTTTAAAGTTGTTGCAGCTCCTTGGATTGATGAATTAACTTTTGTAAGAAAACTAAATGAATTTAAACTTTCTGGGGTTACTTTCATCCCTTTTCGTTATACACCTTTTTTTGGTAAATTTAAAAATGAAAGTTGTAAAGGAGTTTATTTAATTATTAATGATCATAAATACTTTTGTCCTGTGGAAACTCAGTTTGTTATTATGGGAGTTTTAAAAGCAATGTATCCTAAACAATTTGAAGAAGCAATAAACCTAATGTTGAAAATGAAACCAAAGACAAGATTATTTAATCAAATTATGGGGGGACCTGAAGTTTTAGAAATCATTACAAAAAAACAGTTTATAACTTGGCCTTTACTTACTATTTGTAGAGAGGCTAGAGAAAAATTTAAAATTGTTAGGCAGCCATATCTTATTAAAGATTATGAAGATTGAATTATTATTAGCACTTGGTTTGATTGTTTGCTAAATTTTGAGTTACTTTTGTTGACAGGAATCTATCTGAGTTTTAATATACTGATTTTAGATAAAAAGAATGAAAAAATAGTTTTTAATAAATTAGTTATATAAAGGAGCATAAAATGGATGTACATATAAAACCTCTTGGAAATAAAGTTCTGATTAAAAGATTGAAAATGGCTGTTTCAAAAGGAGGCATTTTATTGCCTGAAACTGTTCAAGAAAAGCCAAAAGAGGGAGAGGTTGTAGCTGTTGGTCCAGGAAAATTAGATGAAAATGGTAAAGTTATTCCTATGACTGTTAAGAAAGGAGATAGAGTTATATTTTCTTCTTATGCTGGTTCAGAAGTAAAAGTGGATAGTTCTGATGAAGAATATCTAATTGTGTCAGAAGAAGAAATTCTTGGTATTTTAGTTTAAAGTGTGGAGTGGATAAATGGTAAAAATTTTAAAGCATGATTTAGAAGCTCTAGAATCTGTAGGAAAAGGTGTAAAAAAATTAGCTAGAGCAGTTAAAGCTACTTTGGGACCTAAAGGAAGACATGTGGTTTTAAAAAAGGAATTTGGTCCACCTGTTTCTACAAAAGATGGTGTTTCCGTTGCTAAAGAAGTTGTTTTACAGGATCCTTTTGAAAATATTGGAGCACAGTTAATAAAAGAAGCTTCTACTAAAACAGCTCTAGTTGCAGGTGATGGAACAACAACAGCTATTGTTTTAGCTGATGCTATTTTTTCTGAAGGTATTAAAGGCGTTACAGCTGGTTTAGATCCTATGAGAGTAAAGAAAGGAATTGATTTAGCTGTTAGTAAGATTGAAGAAGCTTTAGATAAACAAAGTGAACCAGTATCTTCTCAAGAAGAAATTGAAAATATTGCTACTATTTCAGCAAACAATGATAGAGCTATAGGAAGTATTGTTGCTGAAGCAATGAGCAAAGTAGGACGAGATGGCATAATTAGTGTTGGGGAAGCTCAAGGTTTGGCAACAGAATTAGAAGTAGTTGAAGGAGTAGAATTCAAACAGGGATTTGTGTCTCCTTATTTTGTTACTAATGCAGAACAAATGTCTGTAATTATGGATAATGCTTCTATTTTGATTTTAGAAAAAAAATTATCTTCAGCAGGCAAAGATTTTATTTTCTTTTTAGAAGAAATTGTCAAGGGTTCTAAATTGCCTTTATTAATTATAGCAGAAGATATAGATGGTGAAGCTTTAACTACTTTAGTTTTTAATAAAATTAAAGGAGGATTGAATATTTGTGCGGTTAAAGCTCCTGAATTTGGCGATAGAAGAAAAGCTTTATTAGAAGATATAGCTTGTATTACTGGAGCTACAGTTATTTCGGAAGATGTTGGTTTATCTTTAGAGAATTTTCAATTATCTTGGTTAGGTAAGGCAAAGCAAGTTAAAGTATTTAAAGATAAAACTACAATTGTTGATGGTTATAGCGACAAAAAGCGTCTTAAAGAAAGAGAAGAAGGTCTTCGTTATGAGATTAGTAAAGCTACTTCTGATTTTGAGAAAGAGAAGCTAGAAGAAAGATTAGCTAAATTAATTGGAGGAGTTGCTGTTATCAAAATTGGAGCTTTTACAGAAAGTGAATTGAAAGAAAAAAAAGATAGAGTAGAAGATGCTCTACATGCAACTAGAGCTGCTGTTGTAGAAGGCATAGTTCCTGGGGGAGGCGTTGCTCTTATGAGAGCTAGTGAATCATTAAAAGATTTTTCTGAGAATTTGTCTGAAGAAGAACTTTTTGGTATAGGCATTGTGAAAAAGGCTTGTAAGGCTCCTTTAATAAGTATTGCTGATAATTGTGGTCAAGATGGTTGTGTAGTTATAGAAGAAATAGCTAAAAATACTGATTTAGCTTGGGGTTATAATGGTTTAACAGACAGTTTTACTAATTTAGTAAAAGCAGGGGTTTTAGATCCTGTATTAGTAACAAAAAGTGCTCTTAGAAATGCAGCATCTGTTGCTGGTTTGTTATTAACTTCTAATGTAGTTATAGCAAAAAAACCAGAAGAGAAATCAAAAGTTTCTACTTCTACAAGACAGATGCCAGGAATGATGCCTCCAGGCATGATGGGCATGTAATAAATTTTTTCATTGTTATAAAATTAGCCGAGATTTTCTCGGCTTTTTTTAGATTTCTTGATTGATTCTAAGATGTATTTTATACTGATTATCTTGCATCGATAGCTCAGTTGGATAGAGTACCTGGCTACGAACCAGGGGGTCAGAGGTTCAAGTCCTCTTCGATGCGTCTTGGATATTAAAAAAAGGTTTTTATGCATAGTTTAATTGGTAAAAAGGCTCCCTTATTTTCTGTGTCTGCTGTTGAAAAAGAGGTAATAAAGAATGATTTTTCTTTAGATTCATATTTTGGTAAATATATTATTTTCTTTTTCTATCCGTTGGATTTTACTTTTGTTTGTCCTACAGAATTACATGCCTTTCAGGAAGTTTTGGAAGAATTTAAAACTAGAAATGCTGTTGTAGTTGGTTGTTCGGTAGATAGTTGTTATACACATTTGGCTTGGTTAAAAACTCCTAAAAATCAAGGTGGTATTCAAGGTATTGAATATCCTCTTGTTGCAGATCTTACTAAGGATATTTCTCGTAGCTATGGTGTTTTAAAAGAAGAAGAGGGAGTTGCTTATAGAGGATTATTTTTAATAGATAGACAAGGAATTATTAGGCATCAATTGATTAATGATTTACCTTTAGGACGCTCTACACAAGAAGCTCTTCGTTTATTGGATGCATTAATTTTCTTTGAAAAAGAAGGGGAAGTTTGTCCAGCTAATTGGTCAAAAGGAAAAAAAGGAATGATTCCTAATGAAAATGGGTTAAAAAACTTTTTTAAGTAAAATGTGTTTATTAGAACGTTAATAGATCATAAAGGTCTTGTTCGTTAATAACTAAGAGGCTTTCGTATTTGTGACAAATAGGTATGAAAGCTTCTATAATTTGATTATCCCCTACTCCTGGAATAGCAATAGCAGTAAAACTGTTTATTAATTGTTGTTCATTAAGAAATTTTGCTCCAAACAAGTAATGTTCTGAATTAAAACCTTCTTCTTGCACTCTAAAAAATAAAACACTGTAATTGAGCATTATTAATTGTATTGCTAAGAAAATTCCGTTTCCTTGATTTGCAATAGGATGACCTAAAGAAGAGCATAGATCCATAAGAGAATGACATAGATAACCAGCTTGGTACTGTCCTTTTTCAGATTCACCAAATAATACAATTGTAGATTTCATAGTAATAATAGGAAATAAACATTTTGTTATATTTTGAATATTACTAAACAAAATGTTTATTATCTATTTTTTATAATAAAATAAAAATAGCTATTGATTTTTAATGATTTCTAAAAACTAATTTATTATTTTTGTGGTAAGATTAATTTTTGTCCTGCATAAATTTTATCATTGTTTAGCTTATTTGCTGTTTTTAAATCTGCTATAGGAATTTTTAGTTTTTTGGAAATAGTACTTAGTGTTTCTCCCATTTCTACGACATAGACTTTTTTTTCATTTTCTAGGATAAGATTTTCATTTAGTTCTAAATAATTTAGCATAGCCGTTAAAGACTTCTTAACAGAAGTAATTTCTTCTAAAAGCTTTTTATTAGCTTGTTGTGCTGAAGTTAGTTTATTATTAATATTTTTTTGTATTTCTTGAACGTAATTTTTTAGATTGGAAAACTCTTTATATAAATCTTCTTTATCTTTTTGGAGTAATAGATTTTTGTTATTAATTTCTATTTTTTTTATATTTTTTTCTATTTCTATAATTCTATCAAAAATTAAAGAGAGATCCGATTCAAAATATTTCATTTTAGAATAAGCTTCTTGAATATCTGTTTGAACAGATAAAAATTGTTCATTTAAGGATTGATTAACAGCTTCTGTTTGATTTTTTAGAAATAAAGTTAACAATAAGAAAACGAGAAAATATTTATCTTTCATACAATTTAAATTCAGCCCTTCTATTTTTTTGCCAAGCTTGTTCTGTTTGTTCTAATGATAATGGTTTTTCTTTTCCATAAGAAACTGTTATAAGTTGTTCAGGAGAAACTCCTTTTTCTATTAAAGTAGAACGAACTTTATTAGCTCTTTTTGATCCAAGAGCAAGATTATAACTAGAAGGACCTCTACAATCTGTGTGACCTTCTATAAAAATTTTTATTTTGGGGTTTTTTTGAAGATAAGTAGCAATTTCTTTTATAATTTTTAAATTTTGTTCTCCTCTTATTGCAAAGCTATCAAAATCAAAATGTATATTTTTAAATAAAGAGGTTTGTTGTTCGTTAAATGTTTTTAAGTGACTGATAGAAATATTTTCTTCCTTAGTTTCATAGTCAAAAACAGTGGAAGGTGAAAGAGTTATATAATCATCATCGTCATATAAAGGAACAAAACCAAAATTACTTTTAGATTTGTTTTTAGAATATCGTTGACAAAAGTTTTTAGAATTAGGATCTAAATCGTTACTTCCATAATAACAAGAAGTTAAACTGCATAGTAATAGACTTATTATTATTAAGTTCTTTTTTTTCATAAAGTTCTCCACATTTTTTGAGGCATGTGCATTTCCCAAGAAGGAAATTTTTTTTCTCCAGGTCCTTCGGTAAGTTTTTTAACTTTTTTGGTAATTAAACTCAAAACATATAGATCAGATGTATCTTGTTTTTTCATACTAAAAACAATATGTGTGTTATTTGGAGCCCAGGAAGGATCTTCTTTATGATGTGGACAAAATGTTAATTGAGTTTCTTCTAAAGAAAATAAATCAATAAGCCAAAGTTGCCTTATTCCATTAGTTAAAGAACAAAAAACAATTTTCTTTCCATCTGGTGACCAGGAAGGACAATTACTATCTCTATGTTTTTTAGATAGTAGCGAAGGGACTGTCAGAGAAGGAAATAAGGAAATGATATATATTTTTGGTAATCCTTCTTTATTTGAGACGAAAGCTATTTTATTACCATCAGGACTAAAACAAGGATTTCCTTGTGCACCAAAATCTGATGAAAGCAGTTGAATAGGATTACTTATAGATCCTTTTTCAAAAGAAAAGTTTTGAATGTATAAATCAGGATTTCCTCTAACATCTGAGATGAAAGCAATTTTATCTTTTTGATAAGACATAGTAGGCATTAGTTGATTTCCTTTTAGTGAGATGAGTTTTTGACTAGTGTTAGTTTTTAAATTATGTAAAAAAATTTTTGGGATACCAGTAGAATAGGAAACAAAAAGATAATATTTAGGGTGAGAAATTGAAGGTATAAATTTAGGGCATAAAGAAACTTTATGATCGTTTATAATGGTTTGGGGTTTCTTATTATTTAAATCTACAATACAAATGGCGCTTTCTTCAAAATTATTAGTTAAAGACGTTGCTGTTTGAGAAC
Source organism: uncultured Chlamydiaceae bacterium (assembly GCA_963558895.1). Classification (GTDB taxonomy): domain Bacteria; phylum Chlamydiota; class Chlamydiia; order Chlamydiales; family Chlamydiaceae; genus CAUWIK01. The sequence goes on from CAUWIK010000002.1 coordinate 59,415, forward strand.
ATGAAAAAAGAATTTTAGTTCCCGCAATTCCAGAAATACCTGTAGTTTTTTTGTGAATAAGATTAGCTGCTTGATAAATATATTCTAAATCTTTGTTGATTTTATTAGAGATAGCAAAAGAAGGTATTGAATAAGTAGAATTGAAGTGAACACTATGTACAGAAATGGTGATTTCTGGATATGCAATTTTAAATAAAATAATAATATCAACTTTTTCTTTTTTACAAAATGCAATTGTTTCTGGATTTAAAGGATCTTTTAAGAATGTTGGTATTTTTTTACTTATAGGAATAAAAATATCTCCTAGTGAAAGACTTTCCTGTAATGTTTGATATAATTTATTACAATAAATTTTCTGTTCTTCTGTTGTAAAAATTGTTTGTGGAATAATGCAAAAATTAATAGAAGGATAAGAAGGATTAAGATGAACTTCTAATTCTCTAGTAGAGCCAAAAGCTGTAACTGTAAAGCAAAGTAAAAGAAAACTTATTAAGAATTTACTAAAAATTTTCATAGCTTATTAAGTTGTTAATTTTATTCGAAATAAAATATTTTGTTTTAAATTGTGTTTTTGTAATACATCTTGAAATGGAAGTTTAGGTATTTCTTTTATGCAATATTCTGAATTTTTTTTAGAATTAGATTTTTCTATTTTTAAAGAGAGAAAATTTCCTTTTGGAGATAGGGAAAGAAAAAAAATAACATCCTCTTCAGGATCAGGAAGAAATAAGAAATCTTTTAATATATTAATAATATCTGAGTCTAAAAGATTATTTTGTTCAGTAAATTGATTAGAAGAAAATATTTGCAATTTTTTATCGTTGTTGCAATCGCTTGTTTCATATAATGAAAAAGTTTGTTTTGAAGAGGTTTCAAAAGTATTTATTTGGGAAGCTAATTCTTTAAATTTATTTTTTAATTCTGTTATATTTTTTGTATTTTTTTTTATATTTAAAGTATTGGTGTCTGTTTTATTCGAGTTATTTGTTTTAGATGGGATAGTTTTCTTGGTAGAATTACTTGAATTTTGAGATAAATTATCATTTATAAATGTGTTTTTTGTTTCTTTTTTTGAAGAATTGATTTGATTATTTGGAAAGTTTTTATTTAAAACAGTAGATCGTTCTTTAGCGATGTAGTTTTTTTTTAATATAATTTTTGTTTTTGGAGAATAAATATGAAAATAAAATAAACATAGAATATGGGCTAAAATAATGCAGGAAATTTTTTTAAAGCAATTATTATTCTGGGAGCAGTGCAACATCGAATTCATTAAATCCTACATTTTCTATTGTACTTTTAATTTTTTGATATAAACGAAAAGAAGTTTCTCCGTCTTGAATAAGCAGAGGAATACTATTAGGAGAAATTTTTTTGAGTTCCTTTAGCTGTATTTCTAGTTCTAGAAAAGATACTAATTTTTGATTTAGAAGAATGCTATGATCTTTATATACGGAAATAATGATGTCTTTAACAGAACATTCCATAGTACTTCCATGACCTTCTGCAAGCGAAATGTTTTGAATGTTAATAAAAGGGGCAGCAATAATACATCCTATAAGTAAAACAAATACAACATCTATTAAAGGAGTTAAGTTAATTAAAGGAGTTTCTTCAGAATTTTCATAGAGTAAACTTCTTTTTTTCATAACTTCTCTTGTTTTTTGTATTTTAATTCAATTGCATTTAATGTAAGGAAACCAAAAAATTCTAATTCTATAAGAAGAGATGTTGTTAATGTTTTTAAATAATTGTATGCAATAAGAGCAGGAATAGCGACAAGAAGTCCTAAAACAGTTGTAGCAAGAGATGTTGATAAACCAGACATAATTGTTGAAGAATTTTGTGTTGTTCCTAAAGCAGAAAAAGCTAAGAGAAGTCCCCATACAGTTCCTAGTAGACCTAAGAAAGGTGCTAAAGAAACTATTGTAGATAAAATAAAGTTGTTTTTTTCTAAAAGATGTTTATATTTTGGAAGAAGAGAGAGAATTTGATTTTCTATAACATCAATATCAGAATTAGATAGTATTACTAAATGTTCTTCAGAAGGTTCTAAAAGATCTTTGTTTTTGTTTAATAATTCTAAAGAAATTCTTTTTATAGATTTATATAGATCTGTAAATGGATTATGAGGAGGTAGGTTATCTAAAGACAAAGGTAGGGATTTTTGCCCTAAAAAAGTATTTTTTAATTCAATGCCAGTTTTAAAAAATTTTTTTTGAACAGAAGTTTTTTGCCAAAAAATAGTCCAAGTTATTATTGATAATAGAATTAGTATTAAAAAAATTATTTTACCAAAACAATCAGAATCTTTATAAGCTTGAATTAGGGGATTTGTTAACAAAAACATAAAGTTTTAATAAATATTTGACTTTTTCTTGAGAATAGCAATTTTTTCTAATAGATCCAAGTAAGATTCCAAGTTTTTATTATTTATTTTTTATGTTATAATTATTTAACTTTTATTTGTAAAAAAGGAAATTTCTTTGAATTTAAAAAAATTAATTAGTTTTTTGTTTTGTTTTAGTTTTATATTTGCTCCTTGTTTATTTCAAGCAATAGCTGAAGAAACTTCTGTAATTTCTGCGGCCATAACGCAACCTTTAAATATTAAATTAGTTTCTGAACAAGAAAACATTGTTCCAGGGAGAAGTTTTAAATTAGCTATTTTGTTGGATATTCAATCAGGTTATCATGTTTATTGGAAACATCCTGGAGAATTCGGATTACCCTTTAACATTAATTGGAAATTACCAGAGGGTTTTTTGGTTATTGATACAGAATGGACGAATCCACATGTTTATAATGAGCAATTAACTATTTTTGGTTATGAAAAAGAAGCAATGATCATAGCCACAGTTATGCCTTCAAAAGAAGTTAAAATAGGTCAAGAAATTCCTATAAAAGTGGAAATTGATTGGTTAGCTTGTTCTACGGATTGTATTTCAGGAGTTTCTTTAGAAGAAATAAAGCTACCTGTTAACTTAGAAGGCGGAAAAAATAATACTTTTTTTAAGGAAACTAAAGAAAGCTCCTTATTTGATTTTCCAAAGAATAATGAAGGACATGTTAAGATTTCTTTAAAAGAAAAACAAGAACTTGTTTTTCAAATTTCAAATAAAATATCTTTTGACTTTGATAAAATATTATTTATTCCTGATATAGGAAACATAGAACTTATTGATTTTTCATCTTCTCAAAAGGTTAATAGGACTTCAGAAGAAACTTTGTTAACTGTACGTCCTAAGGAAAATTCTTTATTAAATCTTAATACTATTAAAGGAATACTTTTATTTCAAAATAAAGAAGGTAAAACGGTTTCGAGTTTTCTTATTAATGAGCCAATTTTAAAAGTAAATACAGATTCTTTTGTTGAAAATTCCCTTGAAATTCAAAAGACTATGTTTTCTTATACATTTTTAGTGATATTGGGTTGTGCTTTTGTTGGTGGTTTAGCTTTAAATATTATGCCTTGTGTTCTTCCTCTAATAACTTTAAAAATTTATGGGCTTATAAAAACAGCAAATGAAAAAAAATCTATGCTTTTTAAACATGGTTTTTGTTTTGCTTTTGGTGTAATTAGTTGTTTTTGGTTATTGGCCATTATTGCTTTTTGTATGAAATTTTTTGGACATAATGTGGGTTGGGGATTTCAGTTACAAGAGCCTATTTTTGTTTCGATATTAACTATTGTTTTTTTCCTTTTTGCTTTGAGTTCTTTAGAAGTATTTCAGTTGGGATCTATTTTTCTTAATTTAGGAAATAAAGTACCAACTAAAGAAATAACTAGTAAATCACAGATTACTTTACTTTTAGGTTCTTTTTTTAATGGTTTATTAGCAACTCTAGTTACTACTCCTTGCACTGGACCTTTTTTAGGTTCGGTTTTAGGTTTAGTTATGTCTTTTTCTTTGTTTAAACAATTTCTTATTTTTACTTCTATGGGTTTAGGTATGTCTTTTCCTTATTTACTTTTTTCTATTTTTCCTAAACTAATTTCTTTTTTACCTAAACCTGGAAATTGGATGGTTGTATTTAAACAGGTTATGGGTTTCATAATGATGTTTACTGTCTTGTGGCTAACTTGGATTTTTGCTTCTGAGACTAGTTTAGAAGGATTGTTTTATTTATTATTTTCTTTATTATTAGCTGGTTTTGCTGCGTGGTTATTAGGTAAATGGGGAACTCCTATTGTAGCAAAAATTAAAAGAAGAATAATTAGTGGTTTTGCTAGTTTTTTAATTTTAGGATCTTTAGTAATTGGAACTTATGCTAGTAGGATGGTGGAAAATCCTTCTTTATATGTAACGGATAATTCTTCTTGGGAAGTTTTTTCATCAGAACGGTTAGCTAAATTAAGAGAAGAGGGTAAGGGCGTATTTGTTGATTTTACTGCAAAGTGGTGTTTGACTTGTCAAGTTAATAAATCTATTTTACATAATCAAGAATTAGAAGAATTTTTTAATACTCATGGCATCGTTAAAATGGTTGCAGATTGGACAAGAAAAGATCCAGAAATATCTTTAGAACTTTCAAAAATAGGAAGAGCTAGTGTTCCTGCATATGTTTTCTATCCTGGAGGTAATGGAGATCCTATTTTATTGCCTCAGACACTTAGTTTTAAAATAATAGCAAAAGAAATAGGAGCTTTCTTTTTTGATCAAAATGATTAAAATTAGTATAGTTTAAGTCATGTATATAGATGCTCACATTCATTTATCTTCAGATGTTTTTGATAATACTATAGAAGAAGTTTTGCAAAGAGCCTATGAAGTGGGTGTACGTTCTGTCTGTAATGTTGTGACTAATCCTAAGGAGCTATTGAAATCTTTAGATTATGCTCAAAGATTTTCGTTTATTGATTTTAAACATATAGCTGGAAAGCCTCCGCAAGATGTATATCAGGCATCTGAGGCAGAATTAACCTTTTTTACAGAGTATGCTGAAAAAGGAGTTTTATCAGCTATAGGTGAAATTGGTTTAGATTATCATAAAAATATTACATGTGAAGAGAAGGAAAAGCAAAAAGAGTTATTAATATCTTATATTCATTTAGCTTTATCTATGAACTTACCTATAATTGTACATTGTCGAAATGCTTTTAAAGATTTTTTTTCTATTTTAGAAAGATATTATAATCCTTATGATAAGTCTCGTAGAGGTATGCTGCATTGTTTTACTGGTAATGAGGAAGAAGCACGGCAATTAATAGAATATGGGTGGTTAATTTCTATTAGTGGGATAGTTTCTTTTAAAAATTCTCAGAATTTAAGAGACGTTGTGATTAAACTTCCATTGGAAAATCTTGTTATAGAAACAGATGCTCCATGGTTAGCTCCAGTTCCAATGAGAGGAAAAATAAACGAACCTTCATTTTTAATTTACACATTTAATGTTGTTGGAGCGTTAAAAAATCTTTCTTTAGATGAATTATCTTTAAAAGTAAGAACGAATCTTCAGAAATTTTTTAAATAAGAAGGTATTTTATTGTTTTGAAACTTATTTTTTCATAAGTTTAAAACATGAATACAAATTGTTTTTCAACTGCTTATAAAGATCGAATTGTACCAAAAGATTTTATTTTTAGAAGATTGCAATCATTATCTGGAGTAGCTTTTACATTATTTTTGTGCGAGCATTTGTTAACTAATTCTCTATCTCCTCTTTTTGTAAAAGAAGGAAATTTCTTTGTTAGAATAGTTAATAAATTTCATCAAATACCTTGTTTAGGTTTTATAGAAGTATTTTTATTAGCTTGTCCTTTTATTTTTCATGCTCTTCTGGGAATAAAATATGTATTATCTGCTAAATTTTGCTCATTTCCTAAAGGAAATGAGCAGCCTTATTTAAACTATGAAAGAAATCATGCATTCTTTTTACAGAGAAGTTCTGCTTGGATACTTTTAATCGGTGTTTTAATACATGTTATTCATATGCGGTTTATGGAATATCCAAGACATATTGTGTATGATAATAATCAGTATTATATTACTGTTATAAAAAATTCTTCTCATTTGCAAGAGTTTGCAAAAAAAAATCAATTTATTTTAATTTATCCAAATGAAAAAAATAATTCTTTTTTAGATTTTTCATCAACTCGATCAATTAAAAATGTTTCTGAATTTTTAAAAATTTCTTTGATATCAGATTTGATAAAAAAACAGTCGACTAAAAATAAGGTTATTGCCGTCCAAAAAGAACCAGGAAAAGTTTTTTTATTAGTACTTTGGAATACTTTTTCTTCTTATATGATGTGTTTTTTGTATTCGATACTTGTCTTAGTTTCTGTATATCATGGATGTAATGGTGTGTGGTTATTTATGATGAGATGGGGTTTTATTAAAAAAGAGGAAACTCAAAAATTAGTTTTAAAATTAGTTTTTATTATGATGGGATTACTTTCTCTATTAGGGTTATTTGCTGTTTGGGGTATGTTTTGGAGTGTGATATATTATAATGGCTAGAAAGGTTATTGTGGTAGGAGGAGGTTTAGCTGGTCTAGCAGCAGCTTTACGTTTGGCTGATCATAATTGTCAAGTGAGTATATTTTCATTAACTAAAGTTAAGCGTTCGCATTCTGTATGTGCTCAAGGAGGAATTAATGCAGCACTTAATATAAAAACAGAAGAAAAAGACAATCCATATATTCATGCTTATGACACTATTAAAGGAGGAGATTTTTTAGCAGATCAACCTCCAGTATTGGAAATGTGTCTAACAGCTCCTCATATTATTCAATTTTTGGATCGTTGTGGATGTCCTTTTAATCGTAAATCTTCTGGTGGATTAGATTCTAGACGTTTTGGAGGGACTTTATATAATAGAACATTATTTTGTGGAGCCTCCACAGGCCAACAGTTAATGTATACTTTGGATGAACAAGTTAGGAGACGAGAAAACCAAGGAAAAATTACTAAATACGAAAATCATGAGTTTTTAAGATTGGTTTTGAATGATCAGGGAAGAGCATGTGGAATTGTCTTTATGAATCTATTTAATAATAAAATAGAAGTTATTCAAGGAGATGCTGTCGTTATTGCGACAGGGGGATTGGGTGTTATTTATCGCAAATCAACAAATTCTACTTTTTGTACAGGAGCAGCTAATGGACGCTTGTTTATGCAAGGTATGTTATATGCTAATCCAGAATTTATTCAAATTCACCCTACAGCTATTCCTGGTAGGGATAAATTGAGATTAATTTCAGAATCTGTGAGAGGAGAAGGGGGTCGTATCTGGACTTGGGGAGATTCTACAAAAAGTATTAAACGTCCTGATGGTACAATGAGCATTTGTGGAGAGACAGGAAAACCTTGGTATTTTTTAGAAGATTTGTATCCTGCTTATGGTAATTTAGTCAGTCGCGATGTTGGAGCTAGAACTATTTTAGAAGTTTGTAGTTTAGGTTTAGGAATTGATGGTAAAATGGAAGTTTTTTTAGATGTAACTCATCTTCCTTTAAAAACAAGAGAAAAATTAGAAGCTGTATTAGATATTTATAAAAAATTTACTGGAGAAGATCCTAATTTTGTTCCTATGAGGGTTTTTCCTGCTGTGCATTATTCAATGGGTGGAGCTTGGGTAGATTGGCCAGCAGTAAATGATGAGGATAGAAATAATCGTTTTCGTCATATGACTAATTTAGTAGGTTGTTTTAATTGTGGTGAATCTGACTTTCTTTATCATGGAGCTAATCGTTTAGGAGCTAATTCTTTGCTTTCTAGTATTTATGGAGGATTAGTTGTTGGAAATGAGATTCCGAAATTTTTGGACGTTTATGGAGAAATTTCTCCTTCTACAGCATTATTACAACAAGAATTAAAAATAGAAAAAGAGAAATCTCAAAAGTTAGTTAATTCTTCAGGAAAAGAGAACATTTTTGTTTTGCATGATGAATTATCTAATATTATGGTGACGAATGTTTCTGTAAGACGCAATAATAAAGATTTAAAAAATACGTTAGAGAAGATTGAAGAAATAAAAGAAAGATTTAAAAATATTAAAATTCATGATTCTTCACAATTTGCTAATCAGACTTTTCAGTTTGCTCGTCAATTTGAACCAATGTTAGAATTAGCATCAATAATTACTCATGGAGCTTTACTAAGAGATGAATTTAGAGGATCTCATTTTAAACCAGAATTTCCTCAAAGAGATGATGAAAATTGGTTGAAGACAACAATAGTTTCTTATAATTCGGGAAATTATCAATTTAGTTATAAACCCGTAGACACTCGTCATTGTGATGTGGAATTGAGAGATTATACAAAAATAAAACAAGGCTCTATAGAATTAAAAAATATTCCAGAAAAATTTGAATTGCCTATTTAAACAAGGTTATTATTTTGATAGATAAGTATATTATAAAAGTATTTAGAGGAGTTCCTGGAAAGCAGTATTGGGAAAGCTTTGAGTTAAAATTATTTCCGGGTGATAATGTTATTAGTGCATTAATAGAAATTCAAAAAAATCCAATAAACATATTAGGAGAAACAGTTGATCCTATTGCTTGGGAGCAAGGTTGTTTGGAGGAAGTTTGTGGTTCTTGTGCTATTCTTGTTAATCGTAGGCCCAGACAAGCTTGTTCGACCATTATAAAAAACCATTTGATCGATGGAATAATTCACATAGCGCCATTAACAAAATTTCCTTTAATTAGAGATCTTATAGTGGATAGATCTATCATGTTTGATAACTTACAAAAAATACAAGGATGGATCCAAGAAGAAGGTGAAAAAAAGGGTTTTGGACCAAAGATTTCTCAGAAAGATCAAATTTTAATGTATTCTTTATCAATGTGTATGACTTGCGGATGTTGTTCAGAAGCTTGTCCACAGATTAATGAAAAATCTGATTTTATTGGTCCTGCAGCTATATCTCAAGTAAGATTTTTTAACATGTATCCTAAAGATATTCAAAAAGAGGATAGAGTGAAAAAATTAATGGAAAAAGGAGGTGTAGGAGATTGTGGTCATGCTCAAAACTGTGTGAAAGTTTGTCCTAAAAAATTGCCTTTAACAGAAAGTATAGCTGCCTTAGGAAAACAAGCAACAATGCAAGGGTTGAAAAACTTGTTAAGTTTTTTTAAAAAAAAGAAGAAAGATTAAATAAAGTCAAAAGTTAGCTTATCTTCTATTTCTGGATCAAATCCATAGTATTTTGGATCATAAAAAAATGTCCAATGGAATTTTTCATTAAAAAATTTTTTCCAATTTGGCATGGGACGTCCAGAAGAACCTTCTGGACTGAATCGCCAAAAATCAATTTCTTGTGTTCCTGGATGAACTATAAAGCCTAAGTAGGCATATTCTATTTCCCAATTGGAATCACCAAGGATTAAAGGAGCAGGAAATAAAAGGGAAAGTTCTCTCATAGCATTTATAATTCTATAATGAAAGTCTTCATCAAAATATATAGAATTAGAGGCTTTTATAGTTAAAACTTTATATAAGGTTAATAATTCTTTAGAAGTAATAAAACTAAATTTGGGAATTAATTGTTCTATAAAGTTTTGAAACTTTTCATAAGAAATTTTTGAAGTATAACTAAGTATTTGAGAAATATTATTAATATTGTCTTTTAATTGTTGCTCTCTTGTTAATGGAACAAGATTAAATAAAAGAGAAGCTAAGTCTTGTTCGATTCTTTTTGATGTAGATATTTTATTTTCATGAAAACATTTTAATGTTTTTTTATAAAATTCTGGAATATTTAAATTAAAGTCTTGAAAAAATTCATTGAATATTTGTTTATAATGAAAATTTCCAATAAGTTCTTGCTGTACTTCTTCAAGAAGTCTAGATATAGCTCCTTGGCTTAGCAATGTTTTGGAAAGAAAATTTTTTTGTTGAGTTTCCCAAATATCTCGGATCCAAGTATAACTGTACCAGTCGTTATCCCAACATTTTCTAAACATCTTGTTAGAAGGATCAGTTAGAAATAAATGTGTAGGAGAACTAGTTAGAAAAAAAGCTTTATTTTGATTGAGATAGTTATTTTTTGTTATTGAAGGAAGATCTTTAATAGAGTCTGCAAAAAAAGCAAGTAGTTCTTGAGGTGATTCTGCTTGTTTTAATGAAGTTGTAGGATTTTCTTCTAGTTGGAAGTAAGCTTTTAAAAATGAGTTTGGAGAGCCTCCAGATGCATATACCCAAGGTTTATATTTAATCATAAAGGAATTATCTATAGGATTTTTAGGAAGAGGTTCATTATAAAAAGAGGCTATTCTTTGAAAAGCACCCAAAAGAAAGTCATGTTTGCGAATGCTTGAAAGAATTTCTCTAACACAATGTTCTATTTCTTTATCAAGTTTTTTAGAAAAATTTTTTTCTTTTAAATCTATTTCTGTAATGGAGAAAAAATTTGATAAAGCTGAAATAAATTCATCTTCTGAATATAAAGGAGTCCATGTCCCAACATTTTTTCTTCCGTGCGTATAAAAAATACGAAATCCGGCTAATTTATCTTCATAAAAATTTTTATTAATTATAACTATTTCGGGATCATAGAGAGCTTGAAAATAATTTGTAAAAATATCGAAATAATAATTAATTATAAATTTACTGAGGGTTTGTAAGCATTTTTGTTTATCTTGATATTCATTCCATTCAGAAAGGATACGATTTAGTTCTTGTCTTCTTAGTCTAAATTCAGCAATAAGATTTTCAGAGTCTTGTTTATTTATTGGATGTTTTAATCGGGTATCAATATAGTTAATTTGCCCTTTTAAATTGTTATATTTAGATTCGGCTTCTTCAATATCTTGATTTGTAGTAAGGATTTCTTTTTCTATAACTTGATTTAAAGTATTTGCAATACTGAAAGGATCTTGGAAGTCATTTATTCCTAAAGCAATGGCTAAATGTTGTTTGGAAAAATTAGCTTCTGCTTCAGCAAGAGAAGCTAGAGATAACTCCCAACTTTTTAATAAAGCATTATGATTTATATGAATGAAAGTTTCTTTGGCTAAGAAAAGATTAGAAAAATATTCATTTTTTTCTTTTTTATTTAAATCATCAAGTTTGAAGTTATTAATTTTTTTGATAGGAAAATTATAATATTCAGCTAGAGATAAAGTAATAATTTCATGAGCTGTTATGTAATTATCTGGGTTTTTACAAATATTTTGAATAGAAGATATATCTAATAATTTTAAGCATTCTTTTAAAGGATCAGCTGTTTGTTGATTAATAAAATTAATTTTAAAAAAAACTATTTGAAGACTTGGATCATTAGCTAATGAGTAAATTGGATTATTACCTAGGTTTTTTATAAGAATAGGTGTGTTTAGTGAGCCTAAACTGTTTAATAGATTTATTGGGATAGTTAGAACTTTCTTATTGACTATTCTTGAAAGACTCCCAGAAGAGATGAGATCATCTAAATCTTTTAGCATTTTTTCTGGATATTTTTGTTGTATTAATATTGCAGGAGCCGTGGCAAAACAAGAGCCTATATCTTGGCGTAGATAGGTAAAAAGAGCAGATAAAACAGCTTTTTTAACATGAGCCAAAGAAAGAATAGTATTTTTTGAAAGAAGTAATGTATTTAGAATTAACTTTTGAATATGAGTTTGAATAGGAACGAAAATTTTATTTAGTTGTCGTGAAAAATTTTTATCTTCAAATAATTTTTTTAAAACGAATAGGATATGTTGGCGATAAAGGTTTTCATATTCACAGTTTTCTTGGATAGAGAAGAGATTCTTTTCTAGAAAGGTGATGCAATTCTCAAGAGTTTTTTTATCTAAATCCCCATTGTCAAGAATAAGAATATTAGCAAGATCTCTACTTGTTTGTGTATTTTTGAATAACAGGGCATTGTGAAAAATAGTTTTTGAAGCGAATTGAATGAAAGAAGAATTTTCATAAGAAAATATCTTTTCTATATTTGTTTTAAAAGTTGTTTGTTTTAACGAGTCTTCTATTTTTTTCTGAAAGTATGCCGTAATTTTAGACATAAAATATTATTTAAAATTTAAAATAGTAATGACCACTTCTTGTGAGTTCATTTTATTTAGCGTATATATTTCTTTGATTTCTGATACAAGAGAATCTATTGTTTTTTCTTGATCTTTTTCTATAAGATTGAAGACAAGTTTTTCAGAAAGACATGAGTATTTTAATTCTTTGGAAGTACTATTAGTTATAATTAGTAATTCTTCTTTAGGAGAAATAGATACTGTTTTTTTTTCGAGGTTTTTTTGTAGATTTTGTATAGAAGAGAGAAGTAAGACATTTTTTTTGCATTTTTTGATAATAGTAAATCTTTGTCCAATAAGACAGTAAGTCATATTATGTTTTATTGGATCATAGTCAAAAGCAAACATATTAAATGTATTAAGTAAATTTGAATGACCTTGAAGAAAGTCATGTTTTGTGAGTTCGATTACTTTTTCTAGGTCATTAGAAGTTTTTGAATAGGCTAAAAAGAGACTACGAATTGTTATAGAATATAGACAAGAAGTTAAACCAAAGTCTTCAGAAATTCCAATTCCATACCTTAATATTGTATTATTCTGAATGGTAATTTCTTGCCATTCTTGAAAAACTCCTTTTATTAGTACTCCTGGTATATGTACGATTTTGTTTGATATATAGGGTAATTTTAAAGGTAATGAAAATAGAATTTGTTTTTGGATTTCTTTAATAATAGAAAGTTCATGTTCTAATTTTTTTCTTTTTATTTTTTCTTTTTCTGTTTTTTCAATCGAATTAAGTAATAAAGTTAAAGTATGATTAAATTTTTTTCCTAAATAATTAAATTCTCCTCCAAGGGGTAAAGGAGAAAATCTAACATGATAGTTGCCTTTTTTAACTTCTTCCATGCATAAAGAAAGATTGTAAAGGGGTTTATCCATTTTATTAGAAATTATCCAAATTAAAATTACTCCTATTGTAAGAGTCAGTAAGAAAAGCAAACAAATTTCTAAAGGAGATTTTAAACTTTTCCATATAATTTCTTGAAAAGGAGAAAAAGTGATAACTATCAAATCCTTTATTTTTTTATCTTCTAAAACATAAGAAAAGTATTTTTTATTATGTAATGAAAAAATTGATAGATTAGGAGAAAATTTCATTTTAGTTGTTAACATTTCTATACAATTGTAAGAAGGCTTTGTTTTCGGTAGAGTTAGACAAGAGAATGAAATTGTAGGAGATGAAGCTAGAATTTCTCCTTGTTTTGAAGCCAAAATGACATTAATGTTTTTATCTCCTAATTTGAATTTATGAATCCAATTCCAAATATTGATGATATTTTCTGATTTAATTAAATAATAAGTTTTTTGATTTAGAAAAATTTTTTTTATAACAAGAAGAAATGATTGTTTTTCATGGATTTCAAGGTTATCGAGAACCAGAATAAGAGAATTTTTATTTTCTTTTAAATCAAGTTGTTTTAGGAAATTTGGATAAGAAATAAGGAATTGTTGAACAAAACTTTCTTTTGAGCTAATAATGACATTATTTGAATCTACGAGATGATAGTCAAAGGCTTGTTGTTTTAATATATCTTTAAAAGTAGAGGATAACCATATTTGAAAATCAGGATCAAATTCTTTTAAGAGTAGAATATTTTCTAGTTGATTTAGATATAGTTCATTTAATTTTAAGATTTCTTCAAAAGATAAAATATAATTATTAGCTTCTAATTGAAGAGATTTACTAATATCTTTTTTAATAGAAGAGAATGAAACTAAAGTAATAATTACTAGATTAATTAATAAAGGAATAGGAAGTAAGATGAGAGTAAGGTAAATAGTTCTTTTTGTGAGAGATAATTTTTTATTCATTTTCTTCTATTTTGATTACTAAGATTGTAATGTCATCATATTGTTCTTGAGTTTTTACAAAATGATTAATTTTATGTATAATGAAATGACTTATGTCGAAAGTAGATAGATGATGAACTGAAGAAAGAATTTGTTGGAGTCTATTTGTTCCAAAAAGAACATTGTTTTCATTATGTGCTTCTGTAATTCCATCGGAATACATGACAATTACATCACCTGAACAGATTGGAATTTCTATTGGTTTGATGCTTTTATCTACAGATTTGATTCCAAAAGCTATTCCTGGATGATAAATAAAATCAGAAGAACCATCTTTTTTAATATAACAAATTGGAGGATGTCCACAAGAATAATAAGACAAAGATTTGTTATTGTGATTATATTTTATAATAGCTGCAGTGACAAACATACCAGATTCTTTGGTATCTTGTTGGAACATTTGATTAGTAAGAAAAATTGCTTCTTCCATTGAATTGCATTCTTTTAAGTAAGTAGCTAAGAAGTTCTTAAGGATTAAAGAATAACAGCATCCACTGACTCCTTTTCCTGAAGCATCAGCAACAATTAAAAATAATTCTTCTTGGTTTTTTGAAATATTTTTAATAAAGATATCGTAGAAATCTCCACTTACAATTGTTGCAGGTATATATATTTTGGATATTTTTATATTAGGATAGTAAGGAGTGACAGTAGAAAGTAGTATGTCTTGAGCTTGTTCTCCAAGAAAAAGTTCTTTAGAAAGAAGTTCTTTTTTAATAATTTCATCTTCTATTTTATGTTGCTGTTTTAGTAATTGGTCAACCATATGGTTAAAAATAAGTCCTAAGTGATTAATTTCAAATCCATAAGGATCTGGTTGATAGCGAGTATTTAATTGTTTATTTTGTAGCTTTGTCATGACAGCATCTAATTGCTGGATAGGTTTAGAAAATTTTCGTGAAATTAGCAAAGATATAAATGCACTCAAGATAATAAAGGTAATATAAATACTATATGATAATATTTTTTCATTAAAAGGTTTGAGAATTTGAGATTTGCTTGCATATGAAAAAAGAAAGATATCTGTTCCTGGTATAAGAATTTTATATCCTAAGATTTTTTTGTAGTTTTGTGTAAAAGATATAGCTTGAATATTAAGTGATTGATCTAAATTATTTTTTAATAGATCAATCTTATTAAGAAAAAGTTTTGATTTTATTTGGGCGAAATTTTTTCCTTGGAACTTTTCCTTATTTGTGAAAGTGTTATCATTATTAATTTTGATGATTTCGTTATTTGGAGTTATTAAAGCTGTATTTGCTAGATTGTTTATTTGATTATGTAAAATTAATGGCAAAATTGTTGTCGGTTTGTAAATAGTGAAAACTGATATAATACTTTCATCTTTTTGTATAAATTTTGTACAAGTTTCTATTGACAGTTTAGGAGAATCTTCCACAAAGTCTATAATAATTTTTTGAGTACAATAAGGAGGAGGAATAGTTTTTAAATTATTAAATTCATTTATTTGATTTATTTCGGTTGAAATAATAATTGATTGCTTTCCATCTTTATTAGTGAGTATAATAGATATTTCATGAAATTGATTGGAAAAAAGTTCTTTTAATTTTAAGCTTAGATCTTTTTTTTCATCATTTGTTTTAATTTTTTCAAGGTTAAGACTAGGAATTAAGAGCTGTATAAAAGTTTTATTTAAATCTAGTAAATGTAAAATTAACTGGGTTTTTATATAGGAATTTTCTAAGAGGACTTTTGAAGCTTGATCATAAGCATTTCTATAATTTTGAATTCCGAGGAAAAAGATATTACCACATAATGGAAGAACGAGCATTATTATGCAGATTAGCCACAGCCTGAAAACGATAGTTTTTGTAAAAGAGATCATATTTTCATGATAGAAAAAAGACGATAAAAAGGTTAGAAAAATAAAAAAGTTATTTATGATAGAGAAAAGTAAGTCTTTGTTTTCTGGAAAAGTTATTTCTATTTGTTCTTCGGATATTTGGGTAGAAATTCAGAAAGAAGTTTATTCCTGTACAATTAAAGGTAGTTTGAAGAAAACGCGCTTGAACACGGATAATTTAGTTGTTGTGGGAGATAATGTTAAAATTTCTAGAAATAGTTCTTATACAGGAGTTATAGAAGAAATAGAACAAAGATTTAATTTTCTTTCTCGTGGGATTTCTCAAAATAAATATCATGTAATGGTTGCTAATGTTGATTTAATATTAATTGTAGTAACTTTGGATAATTTTTCCCAAAATCTTATTGATCGTTATATTGTTATGAGTTTAAAAGGAAATATTTTGCCTGTAATCATAGTTAATAAATGGGATTTAGATGTTCTTGAAGAGGAAAAAGAAGAAGTAGAAAAAACTATTAGATATTATGAATCTTTAGGGATGCAGGTTTTTAAGACAAGTTGTTTAAGTTTAGTGGGCATTTCTGAATTAAAAACATTTACTAAGAATAAAATCAATATGTTTTTAGGACAATCTGGGGTAGGAAAGACATCTTTATTTAATCAACTTACGGGAAAAAATTATTCTGTTCAAACGACTAATAAAAAAACAGGAAAAGGATTACATACAACTACTCGTTCGACTCTTATTTCTACTCAAGATGGATGGTTTGTTGATTCACCTGGAATTAGATTTTTTAGTTTGTATGCTATTAGACCTATAGAACTCCAAGAATTCTTTGTAGAAATAGCAAATGAAGCTGAATTTTGTAGGTATTCTTCATGTTCTCATAACCATGAGCCTGAATGTGCCGTTAAATTAGCTGTGCAGGAAGGAAGAATTTCTAAAAAACGCTTGGAATCTTACTACATTTTATTAGAAGAAATAAAAGCCAAGACCAAGCGTAAAGAACGCATTTTTATTTCACGGCAGAAGAAAAAGGATTAGAATCTTTAAAAGTACCGTGATTTTTTAATTCTTCTTCTATAACTAATAGTCTATTATATTTAGCTATTCTTTCTGATCGAGATAAGGACCCTGTTTTAATTTGGCCACAATTTAAACCAACAGCAAGGTCTGCGATAATAGAATCTTCAGTTTCTCCAGAACGATGAGAAAAGATAGTTGTATAACCGTGTTTCTGAGCTAATTTAACAGCTTGGATAGTTTCTGTAAGAGTTCCTATTTGATTGGGTTTAATTAAGACTGCGTTAGCTATTTTCTTATTGATTCCTTCTTGAATAATTTTTGGATTAGTTGCAAAAATATCATCTCCAACAAGTTGAATTTTTTTTCCTAATGTTTTAGTTAAATCTTTCCATCCTAGCCAATCATCTTCAGCTAAGCCATCTTCAATGGAATCTATGGGGAATTTTTGAGAAAGGTATTCTAAATTTTTGATTTCTTCTTTATAAGGGTTATTTTGATATAATTGAGTGCTAACATTGTAATAAGAAGAAGCTGCACAATCTAAAGCTAAAGAGATTTGTGTTCCTGGGAGAAAGTGAGCTTTTTCTATTGCTGTTATTAATAATTCTATAGCTTGTTCATTTGATGTTAAATGAGGAGCAAAACCACCTTCATCCCCAACAGAAGTTACGAGATTTTGTTTTTGTAGAAGTTTTTTAAGCACATGAAAAATTTCGGCTCCCCATTGTAAAGCTTCTTTAAAACTATTTGCTCCTATTGGACGAATCATAAATTCTTGGAAACGCAAACCATTATCAGCATGCATTCCTCCATTAATTAAATTCATCATGGGACAAGGCAATATATGAGCTTCTTCTCCTCCAATATATTTGTATAGGGGAATTTGTTTTGAATGGGCTGCAGCTTGAGCTATAGCTAAAGAAACTCCCAAAATGGCATTTGCTCCTAAACGTGATTTATTAGATGTTCCATCTTCTTTAATCATTAGTTCATCTAACTTCTCTTGATCAAAAACATTTTTCCCTACAAGAAGAGGAGCTATTTTTGAAGAAACATTTTTCACTGCTTTTAACACTCCCTTTCCATTGTATCTATGTGGATCGTTATCTCTTAATTCTAGAGCTTCTTTAATTCCAGTAGATGCTCCAGAGGGAACGTTAGCTGTACCCGTATGGCCTGAAGTTGTAGTAACTGAGACTTGAATAGTTGGATTACCTCTAGAGTCAAGGATTTCTCTAGCTATGATATTTGATATATTATTTGTTAACATAATTTGACTGTCCCATATCTAATTTAACTAATTAGTAACATAGTTTCTTTATATAAATTTATTTGATCACGATAATAAGCAGCTTTTTCAAATTGATATTCTTTTACTGCTTGTTTCATAAGTTTTGAAAAATATTTAATTTTTTTATTTACTTCCGTTTTTGACAAGGAAGTTAAGTTGATCTTTTCTTTATTAAAAGGAGATAGATTTTTTTGATTTTTAGATTTAATAGCTAATGATCGATCTATTTTTTTTACAATAGGAGTTGGGCAAATTTTATGCGTTTGATTGTAAGCTATTTGTATGTTTCGTCTCCTTTGTGTTTCAGTAATTGTTTTGTTCATAGATGGAGTAATATTATTAGCATACATAATTACTTTGCCAAAAACATTTCTTGCAGCTCTTCCACAAATTTGAATTAAAGAAGAATAGCTTCTTAGAAAACCTTCTTTATCTGCATCTAAAATAGCTACTAAAGCTACTTCAGGAAGATCTAAACCTTCTCTTAGTAGATTTACACCTATGAGTACGTCAATTGAACCTTCTCTTAAATCGTTAAGTATTCTTACTCTGTCTAGAGTATCAATGTCTGAGTGAAGATAAGCTGCTTTTATATTAATTTCTGAAAGAAAACTTGTTATTTCTTCGGAAAGTTTTTTTGTAAGAGAAATAACTAAAACTCTTTGTTTTTTTTCTTTTACATAAACTTGAATTTGAGCAAGTAGATCATCTATTTGTCCCGATGCGGGTTTAATTTCTATTTCTGGATCAGGAATACCTGTAGGACGTAAAATTTGTTCTACAACATAATTTTTAGATTGTTCTAGTTCCCATTGGCTTGGAGTTGCAGAAACATAAATAACTTGATGAAAGTATTTGTAAACTTCTTCAAATTTTAAAGGTCGATTATCGTAGGCAGAAGGTAATCTGAATCCAAAGTTAATTAAAGAAGTCTTTCTAGAATGATCCCCATGATACATAGCTCTTAATTGAGGTAATGTTTGATGAGATTCATCTATAACTAAAAGAAAATCTTTTGGAAAATAATCTAATAGAGTTGAAGGAGGAGAACCAGCTGGTAACTGAGTAAAGTGGCGAGAATAATTTTCAATTCCTTTACAAAAGCCGATTTCTTTAATCATCTCTAAATCATAAGATGTTCTTTGATAAATACGTTCCTTTTCTATAGGGCGATTTTCAAAAAAAATCATTCTTTCTTTTAATTCTTCCTTAATTGAAGAAATGGCTATTTCTCTGATCGCTTCTGGAGTTACATAATGGGAACCGGGATAAATATTAATATTTGAAAGAGTTTCGATAATAGATCCAATTAAAGGATCTATTTTAATTATTTTTATAATAAAATTTTCTTCAAAAATAATTCTATAAGCAAATTTATTTTCATATGCAGGAAGAATATCAAGAGTTTCACCTCTAATTCGAAAAGATCCTCTTTCTAGTTCTGTTTCAGCTCTTGTATAATGCATATTGATCAAATGCAATAGAACTTTATCAAGAGATTTTCTAGCACCCACTGTTAGATCTAGAATCATAGCAGAATAATTTTCGGGTGCTCCTATTCCATAGATACAAGATACGGAAGATATAACAATAACATCTTTTCTTTCTAATAGAGATTTAGTAGCTGATAGACGTAGTTTATCTATTTCATCATTGATTAAAAGAGATTTTTCTATGTAAGTATCATTTCTTGCTATATAAGCTTCAGGTTGATAGTAATCGTAATAGGAAACGAAATATTCTACGGCATTTTCAGGAAAAAATGTTAAAAATTCCTGATATAATTGTGCTGCTAAAGTTTTGTTATGGGCCAAAATAAGAGTAGGTTTATTGATGTTTTGAATAACATTGGCTATGGTGAAAGTTTTTCCAGAACCTGTTACTCCAAGTAATACTTGAGCGGGTATTTGTTTTTTTATGTTTTTTGATAGAAAATCAATAGCATTTACTTGGTCGCCGCAGGGAACGAAGGGAGCTTGTAAATTAAATGTCATATCATATTTATATCTTTTATTTAAGCAATTTATAACTTAAACCCATAGCTTCTTTTACTTCTTTGATTACTTTTTGAGCAAGTAAGAAAGCTTTTTCAGATCCATTTTTTATAATTGTTTTTATGTAGTTAGGATTATTTGCAAGTTCTTTTCTTCTTTCTCGAATAGGAGTTAAAAGAATATTTAGTTCCTCAGCTAGTCTCTTTTTTATATCAATATCTTTAATTTTACCTTCTTGATAACGTTTTTTAAAATCTTCTACTTCATCTAAGTTAGGATTAAAAATGTCATGATAAATAAACAGGGGATTATTTTCTATTCTTCCTGGGGTTGTTGCATGAATCCGATTAGGATCTGTAAACATGCGATAAACTTTTCTAGTAACTTCTTCAGATGAATCAGAGAGAAAAATGGCATTATCAGCAGATTTACTCATTTTCCCATTACCATCGATACCGACTAGAGAAGGAAATTCGCTTAGCAAAGTTGAAGGATAAGAAAATACTTTTCCATATAAATGGTTAAATTTTTTTGCTATATCTCGAGTAAGTTCTATATGAGCTTCATTATCTTTTCCTACGGGAACAATATCTGCTTGTAATAACAAAATATCTGCACTTTGTAAAACTGGATAACTGACTAAACCAATTGAAACACTGTTATCATCAATATGAGCATTGCGAGCCATTTCTTTTAAACTAGGCATACCTGTTAGTTTGTTTAAAGAAACGAGCATAGATAATAAAACATGTAATTCATAAACTTGAGGAAGAGCAGATTGCAAATATATAGTTGTGAGATTTGGATCTATTCCACAAGAAAGCCAATCAAGAACTACTTCAAAAATATTATTTTCTATTTGTAAGATTTCTTTTTTTGTATGTTTAGTAGTTAAAGTATGAACATCAGCTATTAATAAAAAACATTCGTGAATATTCTGTAAGGCAATTCTATTTTTTATAGATCCAACAAAATGACCAAGATGTAATTTCCCTGTTGGTCTATCTCCTGTTAATAACCTTTTTTTTAAATTCATCATTTTCCTTCTAAAGATTTAATTAATTCATCTAAATAGTTACGTAAAGAGTTAAGATCGTCTTTGATTTCTGCGAGATTTTTTTGTCCTACAACATGTTTTTGAGCTTCTAGTAAACGAGAGGTAAAATGTCGGATTAAATGTGTAGTGTTTTGAATATCTGCCATCAAAAGAAATTCTTCTCCATCAATTCTTGCTAACCTATTTAAAAAAGTACATTTTTCTTGCTGGATTAACATATCTGAAGTAATAAAATTAATGAATTCTCCTTTTTCATGTATTTCTTTAGCAACACGTATAGGAATCATAAATGCAGCAATTAAAGCATGAGCATTTTTTACTTGAGAGTTAGATAATTCAGAAGGGAGTTTTCCGTTAATTAACATTTCAAATACAAAATTAGCTAAATTTTGGTCATTTTCGGTACAACTAAAAATAACATTTTGTACCTCTCTAAAGGTTGTATATCCAATTTTTGTGGCAAATACTCTTTTTAAATTTCCTTCTAATAACAAAAATACACTGTCTTTTAAAGAGACGGAAATAGGTGTCTGTTCTGACATAATAGCTCCTTTATAATAAATGCTCTAAGTACATGTTAATTAGACAAGCTTATTTTTAGCTATTTCTATTTTTTTTAGCAATTCATGTAATTTAATCATTTCTTTTTCTTTTAATTGTGTTTTAGGGTCTTTTAAGAGTTCTAATGCTTTTAAGAGAAATTTATTTATTGCTTCTCCGGAACTATATTGTCTTGCATCATTTTTATTTAGAGGAAAAGAAGAACGAATGAGAGATAAGATATTGGATTTATTGTTTGTATTATAACTTTCAAGTATCTTTTCTTTTTTTTCTATAGGACCTTGTTTGAGAGCTAGAGTGTATGCTAAATGTTTGGGCATTTGTTCTAATAGATTTTTAAAAACAGGTGATAATTTTAGATAAAGTTCATAGTAAGAAAGAAAATTATAAGGTGTTTGTCTATTTCCATAAGAAATTATAAGCCAAGAAGAAAAAGCGCCATCTTTATAATTTTTAAGAATAGATTGGGCTTTTTTTATACGTTCTCCATGCAAAAGGATAGCTTGATGATTAATTGTTTTAATTTCTGCTGTTATATCAGATAATATTAATAAATCTGCTTTTAAAGGATTTGTTTCATTAGGTGTGTATCTTTTTAATAATTGAAATAATTGTTCAGATTCTTGTTTTGGAAGAGATAGTTTTTTTTCAAATTTGGCTAGAAAAGATAAATTTCCTTGAGATCGTTCTTGAACTAAAGCTTTTATTTTTTCAGTATTACTTTTTTCAAACCTTTTTTCTAAGAGAGAAGATGTTTTTTTCATATGTAAAACTCTTTTACAACTGGGTTAGTAGTTCTCGTGTTAAAGTTAGGTAATCTTGAGCAGCGCGACTAGTCGGTGCTGTGGAAAAAATAGGTTTTCCATGAATAGCTGTTTCTGAAACGTTGATGTCTCTTCTAATTTTAGTTTTTAATAATTTATTTGGAAATGTTCTTTGAATAAGATCTACAAAAGCTTCATTGTTTTTTCCTCTTTGATTCCAAAAAGACAATGCTACGCCTAAAATTGTTAAAGGATGTCGATTTCCAATACTTTCTATAAAAGTTGAAAGTCGTTCTAGTCCTTTAATACTATAAAACTCAGGAGTAGCGCATATTAATGTATATTGAGCTGCTATTAAAGCTGACTCCGTAAGCCAACATAGAGAAGGAGGAGTGTCAATTAAAATGAACTCATATTTCTTTTCTAAAGTAGATAGAATATTTTTAAGTCTTTCATGAGAATAACGGTCTGCAGCAAGAGATCCAGAGACTTCTACTCTTTCTAACCAAGTATCAGCAGGAATGAGATCTAACTTCTCTCCTTCTATAGGACGAATAACCGAGAATAAATCTTTAGTTCCTTGAAGGACTGAAGCTAGACTATCATAGTCATCTGGATTTAATCCAAGACCTGCTGTTAAATTTGCTTGAGCATCAAAATCGATTAATAAAACACGTGAATTGTAATAGCGAGCAAGCGCAGAGCCTATATGTAATGTTGTGGAAGTTTTTGCTGTACCCCCTTTGAAGCTACTTATAGCAATTATTTTCATATAAAAATCTCTGTTATTATAGTAATGTTTTTAAACTAAAAGAGTCTTTTTCTTCGAGGGCTTTTTTAGTAAATTCTTCTAAGGAAATAGAAGAAATAATTCGATTTTCTCTTGTTCTAATGGAAATAGAGTTATTATTTTGCTCATTATCTCCGATAATTAAAATATAATTGACTTGGGATAATTGTGCTTTTCTTACCTTTTTACTAATGGATTCATTAGTTAAATCTAATTGTGTAATGAAATGCTTTTCTAAGCTGTTTTTTATTGTTTTTGCATAATTACAATGTCTGTCTGCTACATTTAAAATACGAATTTGTTCTGGACTGATCCATAGAGGAAAACGACCTTTGAAATGTTCTATAAGAATTCCTAAAAATCTTTCAATTGAACCAAACAATGCGCGATGAATTACTAAAGGCACTTGTTTTAATCCTTGGGAATCATTGTATTCTAAATTGAATAATTGTGGTAAAAACATGTCCAATTGGATTGTTCCACATTGCCAAGTTCTATTAATAGCATCTTTAATGTGGATATCTATTTTAGGTCCATAAAAAGCGCCATCTCCTTCGTTAATTTTAAAGGAAACATTATGAGTTATTAAAGCTTTTTTTAAAGAATTGGTTGCTAATTCCCATAATTCATCAGACCCTATTGAACCTTCTTTTGGTCTAGTTGATAATTCTAAATGGTAACTTAGTCCAAAGGTTCCATATAACTTAGAAATTAAAGAAAGAACATTAGTTGTTTCTTCTTCTATTTGAGAAGGAGAAATAAAAATATGAGCATCATCTTGATGAAATCCTCTGACTCGCATAAGTCCAGAGAGAGCTCCTGAAGCTTCATAGCGATGAACGTGTCCAATTTCAGAGATTTTTAGAGGTAGTTCTTTATAACTACGTAATGCTGTTTTATAGTATAACATGCATCCTGGACAATTCATAGGTTTAATAGCAAATTCTTTTTCATCAATTTTAAGAGTATACATATTTTTTTTGTAGTGATCCCAATGTCCAGAACGAATCCAAAGATCTTTATTTAAGAGCAAAGGTGTTTTAATTTCTTGATATCCATGATTTGTGTGAAGCTTTCTACAAAATTCAGTAAGAGTATTCCAAATGATCATGCCTTTTGGGTGAAAAAAAGGAATTCCAGGAGCTTCTTCGTGGAAGGAAAATAAATTTAGTTGAGTTCCTAAAATTTTATGATCTCTTTTTTTTGCTTCTTCAAGCATAATTAGGTAATCTTTGAGTTGTTGCTCTGAAGGAAAAGAAATCCCATAAATTCGAGTTAAAGCTTTATTAGCAGCATTACCTTTCCAATAAGATCCAGAAGTTTTGAGTATTTTAAAAGCTTTGATATAACCAGTATTTTCGACATGTGGACCTCGGCAAAGATCAAAAAAGTCTCCTTGTTCATATGCGGTAATTACAGCTGTTTCAGGAAGTTCTTTGATAATTTCTGTTTTGTAAGAATTGTTTTTGAAGTATAACAGAGCTTCTTTTTTTGATTGAAATACGTGTTTTTTTATTGGTAAACGTTCTTTTATTATTTTTTTTGCTTCTTTTTCTATTTTCGTTAGATCTTCTAAAGAGAGAGTTAAATTATCAAAATCATAATAAAATCCATTTTCTATAGCAGGACCAATTGTAGGAATAGCTTGAGGCCATAGCCTTAACACAGCTTGGGCTAGAATATGAGCAGATGAATGCCAGAATAGATGTTTTCCTTTAGGATCATCAAAATGAATAATTGTAATTTCATCATTATCTTTTAATAATGTAGATAGTTGTGCAGCTTCTTGATTGATTAGGATTCTTACACATGAATTGACATTTTCTTTAAGAATTTTTAGTAAATCTATAACGGAAGATTTTTCAGGGAGTTCAATAATTTTATCTAAATATTTTACAGATATGTTTGTCATAAGAATATCCTTGCTAAAAGCAACATTTTAGCTGAATAGGATTTGAAAAGAAAAGAATAAAAAACTAGACTCATGAGTACTTGAGTCTTTTTTATAAAAATATTTTTATGGTTAAAGTAGCTTTTATTACTGGAATTACGGGACAAGATGGCTTTTACCTAAGTAAATTGTTATTACAAAAAGACTATCAGGTGCACGGACTTTGTCGTAGAACTTCTCTTCCTAATTTTTTACGTTTGAAATCTTTAGATCCTTATTTAGGAGAACAATTATTTTTGCATAATGGTGATTTGGTGGATTTTGGATCTTTATTAAACTTGATAAAGAAAATTAAACCACATGAAATATACAACTTAGCTGCTCAAAGTGACGTGGCTGTATCTTTTTCCTCGCCTAAGGCTACAGCGGAAGTTAATGCATTAGGAACCTTGAATTTATTAGAGGTCATTAGGATTTTAAAATTAACAGAACATACTAAATTGTACCAAGCATCTACTTCTGAATTATTTGGAAAAACTGAAAAAATTCCTCAAAATGAAAAAACAGCTTTTTATCCAAGATCTCCTTATGCTGTTTCCAAACTGTTTGCTTATTGGAGTGTTATTAATTATAGAGAAGCTTTTGGTTGTTTTGCATGTAATGGAATTTTATTTAATCATGAATCTCCTCTAAGAGGAGAAAATTTTGTTACAAGAAAGATTACTAGAGCATTAGGGAGAATATTTGTAGGAATTCAAGATTGTTTATATGTAGGTAATTTGTCTGCTAAAAGGGATTGGAGTCATGCTGAAGATGTAGTAGAAATGCAATGGAAAATTTTGCAACAGGATATACCAGATGACTATGTGATAGCTTCAGGAGAAACTCATTCTATAAAAGAGTTTATTATTTCAGCAGCAAATATTTTGGGAATAGAAATACACTGGCAAGGAGAAGGCATTAAAGAAAAAGGTTTTATTAAAAGTTTAAAGAATTTTTCTAAATTTTTATATGTAGGAAAGAAGATAGTAGAAGTAGATGCTTCATTGTTTAGACCAACAGAAGTAGATTTTTTGTTAGGAGATCCTAAGAAAGCAATAGAGAAATTACAATGGAATCCTCGATACTCTTTTGAAGCTTTAGTTAAAGATATGGTAGAGTCAGATTTAAAATTAGCTATGAAAGAATCATATAGTCAAAAATTTAATGAAACAGAACTTGCATCTTTGCTTAGACCTTAGATTAATTAAGGCTCCTGGAATAGGAAGATTTTTAAAGACATTGGTTCTTTTTTTTCTAGAAGAAGATATGCTAAAGTTATCATTTTTATGTTATCCACAAGATATATCTTTTATAAAGATTTTAGATAAAAGAAATAAATCAAAAAAAATTTTATGCAAATCTTCCATATATTCTTTAAAAGAACAATGGGAATTGATGAGAGCAATTCCTAAGTGTGATATTTTTTGGGCTCCTCATTTTAATATCCCTATATTGCCAATAAAAGCAAAAACTTTAGTTACAACCATTCATGATGTTTTTCATCTAACTAATTTGGCTCCTTTTTATCAGAGAATTTATGCTAGATTAATGTTTTTTTTATTAAATAAAAAAGCCAAGTTTATTACAACATGCTCATGGTTTACTTATCATCAATATTTGTCTTTTTTGGGAG
Organism: uncultured Chlamydiaceae bacterium; assembly: GCA_963558895.1. Taxonomy (GTDB): domain Bacteria; phylum Chlamydiota; class Chlamydiia; order Chlamydiales; family Chlamydiaceae; genus CAUWIK01. The sequence continues at coordinate 86,121 of CAUWIK010000002.1, forward strand.
ATAGTAAAGCAAAAGATATTTTTGTAATATATTATGCAATAACCTGTAAGACGAAAACTGTTATTTCAATAGAATTAAAGCAAGATATTATTCTTTATGTAGGTAGTTTACAAAAACGTAAAAACATTTTTCGTTTAATAAAGGCCTATAGTTTATTACGGCCTAAAGAAAAATTATTTATAATAGGGCCTAAAAGAGAAAAATCAACGGATACAAGGATTTTTAATTTAATAGAAAAAGATACATTTTTAAAGAATAATGTCATTCTTATGAATCCTGTATCAGAGACAGAGTTAATTCGATATTATTCTTTGGCAAAAGTGTTTGTTTTCCCTTCTCTTTACGAAGGATTTGGGTATCCTCCTTTAGAAGCTATGCAGAATGGAACTCCTGTTATTACGTCTAATATTCCTTGTCTAAAAGAAATTTGTGGAGAAGCTGCTTTATTTTTTAATCCTTATGATGAGAAAAATATAGCTCAGATACTGTATAAAGTATTAAAAGACTTAAAGTTACAACAGTTTCTTCAAAAAAAAGGTCTTATTCATGTAAGAAAGTATAGTTTATTAAAAATGAGAGAAAACATTCTAAGAGTTATTTATGAGAATAGCAATTGTTCATGATTGGTTAACAGTCTATGGAGGAGCGGAAAGAATCTTAACAAAAATGTTAGAAATATTTCCTCAAGCAGATTTATTTGCTGTTTTAGATGTATTTTCTCAAGAAAATCGTTATTTGATTTTTAATAAAAAAGTAAAAACAACTTTTTTGCAATATTTTCCTTTTCTTAAGAAATTTTATCGATATTATAGTTTTTTGATGCCTTTGGCTATAGAACAGTTGGATTTGGAACATTATGATTTGATTATTTCTTTAAGTCATTGTGTTGCAAAAGGAGTCATTACACATCCAGATCAAAAGCATTTATGTTATTGTTTTTCTCCCATGAGATATGCTTGGGATTTGCAAAAGCATTATTTTACAAATAATTTTTTTAGAAATGTTTCTTTGCGATTACTTTTATATAGATTACGCAAATGGGATGTTATTTCAGCTTCTCGACCTGATAAGTACTTAGCTATTTCTCATTTTGTTAAAAGACGAATTATGAAAATTTATCGTCGTTCTTCTGATGTTGTTTATCCTTTTATTTCAACTTCTTCTTTTCAATGTTGTTTTAATAAAGAAGATTATTATTTGATTGTGAGTAGACTTGTGCCCTACAAGGGAATAGAATTAGCAATTAGAACTTTCAAACAAATGCCAGATAAAAGACTTATTATCATTGGAGAGGGACCAGATAGGCAACGATTAGAAAAAATGGCATCTGATAATATTAGATTTTTAGGATATCTTAAGTCAACTTTAGTAAAACGATATATGCAAAGAGCTAAATGTTTTTTATTTCTTGCTATAGAAGATTTTGGCATATCTTCATTAGAAGCTCAAGCATGTGGAACTCCTGTTATTGCTATAGAAAGAGGAGCAGCTCCGGAAACAATTCAAGGAATTTCTTCTTCATGTCCAACGGGATTATTCTTTAAAAATTTAGAAATTAGTGATTTAAAAGAAGCTATTTTGAATTTTGAAGATCATCGATTAATTTTTAACCCACTAACGTGTAGACAAAATGCTGAAAGATTTTCTGAAAAAGTTTTTGAAGAAAAAATAATTCAAAATGTTAACGAATTTATGTTTTTATGAAATGTTTTATTTTAGCTGGGGGAAAAGGAGAAAGGTTGTGGCCATTGTCTTTAAAAAGTAACCCTAAGCAATTTTTAAAGTTACAAGGATCTTATTCCCTTTTACAAATGATGTTGAAATATTGCTTATTTCTTACGGAAATAAATAATATTTTTATTATTACTTTAGAAGAATTTTTAAACTTAACTTTATTTCAAATTCGTGAAATAAATGGAGATTTTACAAAAGAAAATATTATTTTGGAACCCTTTTCCAAAAGTACAACAGCTGCTTTAGCTTTAGCTTTAAAAGAAGTAGCTAGTAAAAATAAATTTGATGAAGATGAACCTATCATTGTTTTTCCTACTGATTTATTTACAAAAGATAGAGAATTATTTTTAGAGACTTTACTTTTAGGAATTAAAAAGCTAGAAAGAGCTGATTATGTGGTTTTAGGAAAAAAACCTCAATATTCTGAAACAGCTTATGGTTATATAGAAATAGAAGGAAAAGGAAAAGTTAGAAGATTTATAGAAAAACCTTCTTTAAATGAGGCTGAAACTTTATTTAGAAAGCAAAATTTATTTTGGAATATTGGAATAACTATCTTTAAAGAAAAGACGTTTTGGAATCAATTGTCTCTGCATCAAAATGATTTTTATCAATGTTTTAAAAAAGATATAATTGAAATAAAGAAGAATTATAAAAATTTGATTGATTTTTCTATAGAGTATTCTTTGTTGCAATTTAATTCTAATATACAAATGGTGGAGTTTTTCGGAAGTTGGGTTGATATTGGTTCTTGGGATCGATTATTTTCTGTACTTGAGAAAGATAGTAATGGTTGCGTATTATCAGGAAATATAGTGTCTTCTAATTCCTCAAACTCTTTAATTATGTCTACTACAAGATCTGTTGTTGCTTTAGGATTGAAAGATTTTGTTTTTGTAGAAGCAAATAATAAAGTTTTAATTTCTTCCTTACATCATGTTTCTCAATTAAAAAACCATTTAATGAAGGAGAAACCTTCTCTGCAAGATAATAAAGGAATTTCTGTGACAATCACATTATCTTTTAGAGAGTCTCACAAAATTATTACAACTGATGATGAAATTGTTATTATAGTTGTTTTACAAGGAAATGCTGTAATAAGAGATAGCGAGAACCTTTTGCAAGAAACTAATTTATTATTGGGAGGGGTTTATAAGATTTTAGAAAGACAAGAAAAAATTGTTATTAATAATAATTTTAAAAATAATTTAATTGTTTCTTTGAATCGAATATATATGAAAGAAGTTCAAATATATGGATAAATAAATTTCTAAAATTTATTTACCATTAATAAATAGCTATCAAAATTATTTAAAATAATCATAGCTTTCTTTAAAATATTCCCTAGTAAGAAGTTAGTTTGATGAATATTGTTTTAATTTTTAGTGTTTTATTTGCGTGGTCTTCTTCATTTTCTTTAGGGAAAATTGCTTTAAATTCGGCTTCAGCTCCTATTTTGGTAACGGCGTTTAGAATGTTGTTAGCAGGAGGAGTTTTAATAGGAATAGTTTTTTTTAAAAAGCAAAAGTTATTTCTTTTTAAAAAAAAATTTTTATTTTATTTATTTTGTTTATCTTTAACAGGTTTTTATTTAACAAATATTTTAGAATTTTATAGTCTGCAGTATCTGACTTCAGCAAATGCTTGTTTTATTTATGGCCTGTCTCCTTTTATGACAGCTCTTTTTTCTTATCTTCAGTTAAAAGAAATTATTTCTTGGAGAAAAATTATAGGTTTAATGATTGGTTTTCTAGGTTATTTTCCATATTTAGTTTATCAGAGTACATATAGAAAAAGTTTATTTTCTATTGGTTGGCCAGAAATTAGTTTGATTATAGCTACGCTATTAGCTAGTTTTGGGTGGACTTTAATGAGAAAAATCGAAAGAGAATTTGATATTTCTGTATTATCCCTAAATGGCACAGCCATGTTTTTTTCTGGATGTATAGCTTTTTTTCACTCTTATTTATTAGAAGATTGGAATACATCTCTTATTGTAAATGCTTATTCTTTTTGGCGGGCTTTATTATTATTTATTATCATTTCTAATTTGATATGTTATAATTTATATGGTTGGCTTCTAAAACATTTTTCTTCAACTTTTTTATCATTTTGTGGCTTAACCATGCCTTTTTTTTCTGCTTTTTTTGGTTGGATATTGTTAAAAGAAACTTTTTCGATGTCTTTGGTTATCTCAGTATTTGTAATGATCTTTGGCTTTTGGATGGTCTACAAAGAAGAATTGCGATTAGGATATATTAATCGTTGATTTATAATTTTTTAAATAAAAAATAAAAAATTTCTTATTATTTATCTTTCAAGTAAAGTAACTAAAGTTGCATGTCTACCTGTAATTTTTTCTCTTCTGTAAGAATAAAAATATTCTGGATAACTAAAAGTACATATTTCAGCAATGTGAATATTGTTTTTGGAAAGACCTAGGGAACAAAATTGTTCTTTAGCTATTGACCAGAAGTTAAAGTAATAAGAATTAGTTATATGTTTAGAAAATTTTTTATATAATATGCTTGAGATATTACGCATCTCTGAGTGATTTGGACCTAAGCTTGGAGAAATGCAAACGATCAAATTTTTAGGTTTAGAATTATATTGACGAATAAAAGTAGTAATAGCTTTTATATAAATATTTTTTTCAATTTGACCTCGCCATCCAGCATGTATGTTAGCTACTATATGTTGAGCTGAGTCATAAATAATAGCTGTCTGGCAATCAGCATGAAAGCTCATAAGAGTTAGGTTTTTTTCATTAGTTATTAAACCATCTCCAGGTTGATATTTTAAGGACATATAATTGCTCATATTTACTTTTAGAATGATATTGCTATGTATGTGTTTTAAATAAACATGTTTATCAGGATTTTTTAAAAAATTTTTTAGAGCTAAGTCATGGTTTTGTAACACATTTTTTATATCATCCCCAGTAGACAAACCAAAATTCAAAGAATCAAAAGGTTTGTTACTAATACCTCCATATCTTAAAAAAGTTCCATGGATGAGAGGATATTGTTGTAATACAGAAAATTGCATTACTGATATATTTTTTAGAGAAATTATATTTACTTTAGACATTATATTAAGAAAATCTGATATTTTATATGTTTAAGTGTTTTTCCCAAATTATTTCTTCTATAATTGAATTTTTATCTGTGAAAATGATCCACTGATCGACAGATGTTTGATTAGAGATTTCTTTAAATAGACATTCTAGAAGAGTTTTGGATGCAAGAGTAGCTTTGTAATGAGCTAAAGTTTTAGATTCTAATATTAATGTGTTAATACCTAAAATTGGTAGATATAAAGTTTTTATATTTTTTTTATTAACTATAGCAAATATATTTTTGTAACTTGTTTTCAAATCTTTATAAAAAGAATTTAATGAAGATCTTATAGTGTGAGAAAAACATAAAAATATATGTAAGTGATTAGAGTAAATATCTGTAGGTATGTTTTTTTCGTTTATATGATAAGAAGAGTGTTTTTGACTTAAAAATATAGGAGATGTTTTAACTTCGCTTATAGAGAAAGAATCATTTTTTTTAGCATTCCTCCAGGCTAAATTAAATTTTTTATTAATAGCTGTTCCTTCAGGAGAAAAATTAGACGTTCCTTCTTTATTTGTTGTACAAATATATCCTGTACGAGACTCGAAAGGGTCTGTTTTTTTATAGAATGATTTGCTTTTTAACATGTACTCTGGGGATTTTGAAATAAAAGTTATTGTTTTGGATGAATTATTATTAGGAAAAACCTCTATAGTAAAAGAATTGGGAGTTTTTTCTTTAATTAAAAAATTTTTAACAGCATCTAAAGGAACTTTAGGTACAAGATACTTGTGTAATAAGTGAAGAGTTATTCCTAAAGTGATTGAAAATAATGCGGTTGTTATTAATAAACAGATTAAAAATAATGGCTGAGATAAAATTAAAGAACAAATTATACATCCCACACTAGCAATAAAAGCTACAGAAGTTAGGGTTAGAAATGAAAAGAAAATATTTTTTACTTTAACATGATGGTTGAGAGAATAGTTATTTAAATTTAGTAGATCATTAATTTCTAAGTTTTTTAGTTTTGATAAATAAAGATTCATTTTTAGTTTATTAGTAATTAGTTTTTGTATTTAAGATAATTATAATTTCTTGCAATATGTCCATGGATCTATTTTCAGAAGTAATTTTATCAATAGCTTGTAAAAGAGCTAGTTTATTGAGATTTTCTTTTGTTTTTTCATTCATTTTAAAAGGAATTTCTAAAGGAATTAATTGGAGAGTTTGAATGCGAAGATTAATAGCAATACTAAGTATTTTTATGTAAGACATTTTAAGTCGGTTCAATAGAGCTTCTTGTAAAATAGCTTTTCTTTCTTCTGGTATATTTTCTATTGAAGGAATATTATAATTTTCTTTTACACAAATTAAGTTGGATAAGAAAGGATAACTTTTATTTGAATATGGGATACTAATAAAACTGTCGTGAGAAGTTTGGATCAGATCTTGAGAATAACTAGGAGGAATTAAAGATAGTAATTTATTTTGTTCTTGATAATTAGAATTGTTTATGTCAATAACTATTGAGAAATGGCGATTAGGTGAACCAGAGTGGGAAGAAAGTAAAGAACCATGACGAATAGAAAGAAAAAGCCCTATTGGGTAAGCTATGTATAAATAACGAAGAAGTTGTTTTTGATCTAATCCTATTCTCCATTTTTTATTAATTAAAGTGTCTATATTGTTTTGTATTATATTTTTATTGTCTAATTTAGGTTTGGAAGATAAGAGTATTTGCTTTTCTTTGATATCTATTACTTTAGATTTTGCTTTGTTCAGTGGAAAAAGAATACTTCCTTTTAAAGATTGTTTTTTAGGTAAAGGGTCAGTTTGGCTTCCTTGTTCTTTTTTTTCAGGAATTTTGTATGAAAAATTCTTTTTAAATAATTTATTTTTAATGACCCATGATAAAAGTAAAATATTTGAAGTTAAAATGATAATAAGAGAAATGCTACTAATAGCTGTAATTAGCATAAAACCTGATTGAATTCCAAAATAAATTGAAATTACACCCAATAAGAACAAAATTGAGTTTGTTAAAGCAGTAATTAGTGTAAATACTTTATTTTTTTTTAGAAAATCACAACTGAGATGAAATTTGTTAACAACAATCTCAGAAATCGTCATATTAATAAATTTTATTTAAATAAAAAATTAATTATATTTTAAAAATTATTATTTTTTAACTATTATTTTCTAATATTATATATTTCTTGTAGATATACATTTATTAAAATAGATAAAAATAATTTTATTTAACTAGTAAAACAGCTTTTACGGATTCGAAACAAAATTCATTGATGGCTTCCAAAAGAGCAACTTTTTCGTATAATTTAGCTAATTGTATATGAGTTGAAAGTTGTTCTTCATTTAAATTCATTTGCGCTAAAGTTAACTTAAGTCCATCTGAAGGTATTTGAACAACTTTAATGCCTTCTTTTTCGCAAATTGAAAAGATATTTAAATATGTAGCTTTTAAGAGTGGAATTGTTGTTTGGGAAAACAACTTACATTGTTTAATTCCTTTAGCTTGTATTAATAGTTTGACAAAAGGAAATTTCTGTTGATGAAGAGGAGATTCATATTCAAAAAATCCAGAAGAGATTGCCCCTTCTTGTAGGAATGGATTTATAGAACTGTTCCAAGATTGGCTGCTTACACATTTGGATAATAAATCATTATTTTCTGTGTCTGTATAAGAAACAATAGCTGTAGAATTTTTTCTTGCTGTTACGGGAAATATAGGAGATCCTATTATATCCATAATTACAAAAAAATCAAGAGATGCTTCTATTTTTTGCATACCTTGTTTTCGCAATTCTTTGAGAGTTTTTCTAGTTTTCACTAAATCTTCTTGCTCTCCTTTATTTTGACATTCTATTAAGATTTCTTCTGTTTTTGAAGAAATTTCTTGTTCTAATTGTTTTAAAAGTTTTTCTCTTTTCTCTTTTTTTTGTAATAAAAGTTTTTCTTCTGTTCTTTGTTGAAGCTTTTTTAAAATCTCCTCAATTTTTTCTTGAGATGTTTTTTCATTGATTTGAGAACTTAGACTTTTGATATCTATTTTTGGATTAAATATGTTGGTTATATTATTTATTTTTTCTTCTATTTGAGACGAAGGAGTTTTTTTTATTTTTGAAAGATTAGAAAGAAAGAAAAGGGAAATTAAAATAATTGAAACAATAAAAAACCAACCAATACATAATAGAGGCATATTAAGTATTATAGCGCTAGTAAGAAGAGCTAAGCCAATCGAGAAGGAAATAATAGTTATAGCTATAAAGGTAATTTTTTGTATTGCTCCATTAAAGATAATTTTACAAGGAGAACAAGACTTAACAACTTCCAAATAGTTATTAGTAGGTAATTTATTACACATATGTTATTAAATCCTTTTTTATTATCTAAAAATATAAACTCTTTTTAATAAAAACTTTGAAAAACATTTTTATCTAAATAAGATATATATTATACGTAGTAAAAATTAAAAGATTTAAATTAATTATTTCTAATAAAATCTTGAAGAAGAGAGCAATCCTTAAAAAGAATGGCTCTCATTTTAAAAAAATTTATACATCTTTGTGTGCGCCGAGATCTATTTATAATTCTTATAAAAATTATTTTATAAGATTTTTGATATAATTTATCCAAAAATAGAAGCAGATGTTTGAGTCATAGAATCTGCGGCATTTTGTAAAATTTGCATGGCATTAGAAAAACTAGATTGAGCTTGTTCTTGCAAAGAGGCAGCTTGTCCTGCTAACTTATCATCAACACTAGCCATTTGTTGTAATTCTGCAGCTTGAGCTTCATATACTCCTGCTTGTTTTTGATGAACGGCAGCTTGGGTTTGATATATAGATCCAGCAATTCCATCAACTCCTTGGTTAAGCATATTTAGTAAATTAGATACTTTCATTGAGTGGTCTAGAAATTTCATCATAGCTTCTGTTCCACGTCCAGCTTGAGTTTTTAATACATTTAATCCTCTGAAGAATTTTTCTTGCCAACCGGGAGAGTTAATGGCTTCATCAATAGCTTCTTGACTTGAAGAGTTTTCTATGTCTTCACTTAAATCTTGTTCTACTTTTTCTTGGTTTTTCATTGTATTTAAAGATGTTTCTTTTTCAATTTGATTTGGAGAGGCTGCTTCTTTAGATACGTTTTGTTCAATATTTTCGAGCTCTTCTCCTTCTGAAGTAGCAGTTTCTTCTAAATTTTTTGTTGCCATAGAGGCAGCGTTAACTCCTGCTTCTTCTCCTTCAGTAGCGGTCTCTTCTTCTTTAAATACTGCTGATCCTAATTTTCCACCTAACTCGCTAGCAGCTCCAATACCTCCTAAAATTCCAGCAGCAGCAAAACTTGTTAGATTTACTATTCCGCTAACTAATGATTGTTTAGCTTGAGCTTCGGTTGCAGCAGCTTGTTCATTAGCTTGAGCTCTTATAGCAGCACCAATTTCTGGAGCTAATTTTACTTGGTTTTGGATAGCTTGATTTTGTTCTAAAAAATCTGAACTCCATGTTTTGCCATTAGCTTCAGCTAACATAGTAAGTACTAATCCTAATAAAGCTAATGTTCCCATGTTACTTTTTAAGCTATTCCCATCTACATTAGTTGTAGGAGCTTCTAATGAGGGAGATGAGTAATCATCTTTTATATGGTTAGGAGATTGTGAAACTGCTGCAATACTTGGTAACTCAGCTTTGCTAATAGCATCTTTTTGCATTCCTGCAACTCCAGATGCAGCGCTAGAACTGCTTGATTTGGAAGATTTTTTAGTTTTTTGAGCTTGTGAAGAAGAAGAAGTTTTTTGTGCTTTATTTTTAGCTCTCGTTTCATCTACATTTCCTGCATTAGCACGTTCAGTTGCTTGAGTATTTTTCCCAGTATTTAGAGCTCCTTTAACATTTTGTTGAGAAGTTTGCAAGGATTCGAGATCTTTTTGTGTTTGTTGCTGGATCATTTGTTGAAATTGAGAATTATCAAAATTAATATTATTCATTCCTGTTCCCATTTTCTGATCTCCTTTTGTTTATTTATTTTTTTAGACGCTATTAGACAAGCCTTGAGATATTGAACGATATGCTTTTGCTAGTTTTGAAAAAGTTTTTGTAGCATCTTGTTCCATTTGTGAAGAATTTCCAACTTGTCCAGCTGCAATTCTGCTAGCTTGTTGCCAAAAAGAGGTAAACATAGTATCTTGTTCTGCTTCTGCTGAGACTTTTCCTTCCTGTTTTTGCAAATCAGCTAATTTTTGTTGTTCTTTAGAAAGTTTAATACCTTCAATACCGGAAGCTAGCTCTGGTATTGATAGAACAAGAGACATGGTCATTCCCATCCATTTATTTGATAAAACATCTAATGTTTTCATTAGATTTGGAGCTTTGGATTCCATAAATTCTTTTCCTGTTTTATAAGTATTAGCCCATCTCTCTCGAATATTTCTAATATTTTGTAATCCGTTTTTAATAGCATTATTAGTTGTTCTTGAAGAAGCTGATTCTACCTGAGATCCAGCTTCTTCTGATACAGAGGTAGATTCTTCTGAAGACTCTTCTATACCTGATGTTACAGCTTCTTGAGCTGAACTAGAGATATTTTCTGAAGAAGTTGTAGTTGTTGTGGTTGCTGTTTGACTGACTGATTGGGATGCTTGGGAAGTAGATTCAGCTGTTTCAGAAGCACCTTCTTCTATTAAGTGAGTTGTTTTTGATGCAGATGTAGTAGCTTGTCTTGCTGCTTGTTGGGATACTTGAGAAGTTTCTTCTGCGATTTCGGTTCCTTCTTCAGAAGCATTTTCTGCTATGTCAGAAGATACTTCAATAGCAGTTTCTGCCCCTTCTGTAGCAGCTTCAGAGGCTCCTTCCGCCGCTCCTTCTGCAGCAGCTTCAGAGGCTCCTTCCGCCGCTCCTTCTGCCGCTCCTTCTGCCGCTCCTTCTGCCGCTCCAACAGCAGCTCCTTCTGCCGCTCCTTCTGCCGCTCCTTCGGCTGCTGCTCCTGCCACAGCACCTGCAGCGGTAGCATCAGCTACACCTTCCCCAACAGCAGCACTAGCGGTAACAGCAGCGGCAGCACCCTCTATAGCTAAACCAGCGCCACAAGTAAAAATAGCAACAACAACTGCTACTACAGCTAGAGTAACACCAATAGCTATAGCGGCAATTTCGCCTGCACCCATTTTATTTTTAGTTTCTTTAGTTTTACTTATGTCTGATTTTTCAGCTAATTCTTTTCTTTGTATAGCTGTAGCGTCATTTTGTTTTTGCAATGTTGCTAAATTAGATATAGAGGCTTGTGCTTGTATAGCTTGAAAATTTTTTAAACTTTCGATAGTGCTAGTATTTAAAGCATTTAGAGAATTAGCAAAAGCAGTAGCAATTTCTTGAACGATGGGCCTAGATTCTACTTTTGGTTTAGTTAATGTTGGAGTATCAAGCGAGGCAGAAGGAAACCCATGTCTAACTGCAGTTGCAACTAATTGTTGTATAGCTATATTAGAGGTTGAAGGAGCTTTTTCTATCGAATCTGTTTTTGTTGATTGAATTTGTGCTATTTGAGTTGCTTGTTGAGTTGCATTAGCTTGAGCGGCAGCGGCAGCAGCAGCAGCTCCCGCAGTTTTGCTAGTTTTAGATTTTTGATTAGCTTTTTCTGTATTTTTTATTTTTTCAGTGCTATTGGTATTGCTGCTAGAAGCAGTTTCTTTGATTTTTGAAGCTTGAGCAGAATCTGCTTCTATTTCTGTGTGATTACCATGCTTAATATTAGTAACTTGTTTGTTTTCTGCGCCATTTCTATCTTCTGGATTTGGAATAGGAGTAGAAATAGCTACTTGTTGTTGAATTAAATTTGCATTTTCGTTGCTTCCTGGAGTAGATATAGACATACAACATCCTTGTGTATCTTATAAAATAATTTATTTTTTAGTTGTTTTTTTGATAGTGGATTTAGTTAAGTTTTTAGCTGTAGGAGCTTTTTTTTCTTTTGTTTTTGTAGATTTTTTTTCAGAAGAGAGTAACATTTTGTTGATAGATTTTTTCATAAAGTTACAGCGTTCTTTTAACATGTTATATTCAGGTTTTTTATCACAAAGAGCTAATGTAACATCTATAAATTCACTTGATTCTTCGGGCATATTGGCTTTCATAAAACTGTCTGCTATATAATAAGGAGGAATAGGATTATTTGGTTCTAGATTAAAAGTTAGAAAGAATCCGAAAGCTGCTTCTTGGAACATATTTAATTCGTGATAACAAGAACTAAGACCTAAATTATATTTGTAATTATCTGGTTTAGATGTTACTAACAATTGAAATAAACTAATTGCTTCTTTGTATTTTCCTTGAGAGTAAAATGAATAAGCCATGGTATAAATTTCTTCTAAAAGATAGTTAGAAAGACCTAGAATATCTTGAAGATTTCTTCCTTTTTGTAATTCTTTAATAACATGCGTTAATGCTTTTTTTGTTTCTTCTTCAGTTGGAAGACGGTGGTTTTGTTCTAGTTCATCTTTTTGCTTTTGGTATGAAGCTATTTCTGCTAATTTACTTCGTTGTTTTTTTCTGAGAGACTGAGCTTTTTTTGGTTGAGGCTCGTTCATTTTTTTTCTCCTGAAGAATATATTTAATAATTTTTATTTTAATTATATCTTTTATTAAAAGATATAGACAATATTTTATTTTAATTTCATAAATTAAAAGTTACAGTTTTTAATTAAAACTTAGATATTTGGCTATTTTTTATAAAATAGACAAATTGTTAGTTGTTAGTTAATATTATTTTTATGGAAACAATAACCTGTTTAGATTCTAATACAATTAATCAAATTGCTGCAGGCGAAGTTGTAGAAAATGCTTCTTCTGTAGTTAAAGAATTAGTAGAAAATGCTTTAGATGCAAAAGCCTCACATATAAAAATAGAAACAATCTCTTCAGGACAAGGATTTGTTGCAGTAAGAGATAATGGAATTGGAATGTCTATAAGGGACATGCATCTTTCTTTAGAAAGACATGCAACATCTAAAATTAAGAATTTTAATGATTTATATTCTTTAAAATCTTTAGGATTTCGAGGAGAAGCTTTGCCTTCAATTGCTTCCATATCAAAATTAAAGTTAATTTCTTCGGATGCAAAGCAATTAGGTTACGCATTATTTTTGGAAGGTGGAGTTTTGTTACAAGAAGGATCCTATTCTAGAAATAGAGGGACTTGTGTGGAAGTTTCAACATTGTTTTTTAATGTACCTGCAAGAAAAAAATTTCAAAAAAAACCTCGTTCTGATTTCATCCGTATTCGGCGTCTATTAGAGAATATGTTGTTAACAAAAAATGGAATTGGCTGGGAGTGGTATAATGATGGTAAAGTTGAAATAGTTTTAAATGAAACAGCCTCTTATGAAGAAAGGGTTAAATATGTTTTTGGTGAGGATTTTTTTAAAAATTCATTAGAAGTTAATTTTACGCAAGGAGAGATCTCTTTATTTGGAAGAGCAGGCAATTTTGAACAACACAAATCAACTAGATTACATCAAAAAATCTTTTTGAATAATAGAATAATTGAAAGTCCTTTGTTATCAAAAAAAATTATGGAATGTTATGGTTCTATGTTACCTAAAGATAAATTTCCTTCTTTTGTATTAAATATTCAAATTCCTCCTTCCTGGAGTGATGTTAATGTTCATCCTCAAAAAAAAGAAGTAAGATTTTTGCAAGAAGAATTGATTTTAAAGACTTTAGAAGATTGTTTTATAGAATTATTTGGTTACGTTCGACCAAATAGTTTAAATCCTGTCTTTTTTTTGAATAAAGAAGATCAGATTCAAGACCAAAAAGAATTTGAAAATAAAATATTTGATTTTTCTGATATAAAAATTGAAGAACAAAGGAATTTTCAAAAAGAAAATAATTTTAATTCATTTGATAAAATAAAAGAAATAAAGCCTTGTTATTTTCAAAGGGAAAATTTTTCAAATGAACAACAGCTGTTATTTTTTAAAAATAAATATAATTTGTTAAAAAACATACCTCCTTTTTTGTTAGTGGAAGAAGGAGAAGAACTGCTTTTAATACATACAATTAATGTAAGAAAACATTTATTTGTTTTATCTGTGGATAATGATAATTCAAAAATTCTTTTTGAAAAACAGTTTTTACTTAGTCCTTTAATTTTAGATTTTTCTTTTATCGAAGCTTCTGTTTTATTGCAGTATCTAAATTATTTTCGTATGTTATGTTTTGAGATAGATCACTTTGGACAAAACTCTTTTTCTATTAATGCTATTCCTTCCATTTTACTTGAAGAGGAAGTAGTAGATTGTTTGTCTGAACTAGTAGATGAATTGGTTATTTCAACAAAAAATGGATTGCTTGCTCAGGATTTTCCTATAGTTTTACGTAAAATTTTAAAAAAAGTTCATTTTTTTAAAAAAGATTGTCCTAAAGTTTCTTTATTGCTAGATTGTTTTTGGGCTATAGGTAGACCTAATTGTTCTTTAGATGGAACAATTTTATGTAAATCTATTTCTTTATCGGATTTGAATAAGTGGTTAAATAGTTGAATTTATGATTATTGATCGTTTCCAACGTCTAAGGTCTTTAATTCAAGATTATAATTTGGATGCAATATTAGTCATTGATGAAGAAAATTTGCGTTTTTTGAGTTATAATACCATTTTTTCAGGAAGGCTTTTTGTTTCTTCTCAAAGAATTGTTTTATTCGTTTCTGCTATAGATTATGTTATGTATAGTCATTTGAAGGATATTCAGGTAATAAATGTAGATTCATTTTTATCTAATAGTCTTTTTCATAAATTTTTTTTACAAAACAATGATGATTGTGTTGTTGGTATAGATTCTTCTTTAACAAGTCATGAACTTAGTAAAAGTTTAAATTGTTTAATTCCTAATTTATGTTGTATTCCTAACCTATTAGCTGATCTTAGAATCATAAAAGATGATCGTGAGATTATTTTGTTAAAAGAAGCTGCTAGTTTGGGAACAAAAGGATATTTTCATGTCTTATCTCAACTTGTTTTGGGGATATCTGAAAAGGAAATAGTATCTTCTTTAAAAGTTTTTTGGGCAAAAAATGGAGCTGATGGAGTGGCTTTTGCACCAATTATTGCTTTTGGAGAAAATTCGGCATGTCCACATTGGAGAGCTTCAGATAGGCCTTTAAGATCTGGAGATTTAGTTTTGATTGATTTAGGTGTTTCTTGGAAGGGATATTGTTCCGACATGACTCGAGTTGTTTTATTTGAAAAGTATAATGAATTTTGGGATTCTTGCTATCTTTTGGTAAAGGAGGCTCAACAGAAAGGATTGGACTATTGTGTTTCAGGCAAAACAAATAGAGAAGTTCATGAAGTTACAAAAAGTGTATTTTCAAAACAGAAACAAGAAGAATATTTTATTCATGGAACAGGACACGGGCTTGGAATTCAAGTACATGAAGCTCCTTATATTTCTGCAAATGCTAAAGAGGTTATTTTAATGGAGGGTATGGTTGTTACTATAGAACCTGGTCTTTATTATCCTCAAAAAGGAGGTATTCGTTTAGAAGATAGCATTGTAATTACTGAAAATGGATATTTTAATTTAACAAATGTGAGTCTTTCACAAACAATACCTGTCATTTAGATTCTTATTTTATTTAAGAATAATCACAACAATTATTATCTTTTGTAAATTTGTTTTTATTTAGTTAAAATAATTGATTTTTTTTTCTCATTATTTTATCTTATATGCTTTTATTAAATCATAATAAGCGGTTGGTTTTTATTTTTATGTATAAACTGCTTTGTTTAAGAGCTTTTTTTTTTATTCATTCTTTTGTTATATCCATTTCTTTTTTATATAAGTCAAAAAAAGATTATTTTCTTATAAAACATTCTTTTAACGAAGTTATTAAGAATTGCACAAATCAAGCGATTGATTTTTTGAAAGAAACACCATATCAATTTTCAAATTTGCATAATAATGGAGCTTTTAGCCTAAAACAACAGTCTTTAAAAATAGAACCACCTGATTTAAGAGATCAAATAAATCTAATTATTCCTCAACAAAGACCAGATTTATCTGAAGGAACCTTATATTTGAAATTTATACAAACAGAAGAATTTTCAATTGTAACACAGAATTCAAAAATTTTTTTGCAGCATAAGGTTTTAGATTTACCTTTGAATCCAAATTTATCAAAAGTAGTTATAGATGAATTTGAGCCTATTGACTTTCAAAAAGAGGATTTTTCAAAAGTTTTTTATTCATTCAGTCCCAACAATACTCCAACATCTTTATGGTTGGAAATAGAAAGTATTACATCTGATAAAAAAAGTATTAAATTAAGAACATGTTTGCAGACATCAGATAATTTAATTCTTTACTCCGAAAGTTTTAATTTAACTGCTAAAGTTAAACCTCCTAGTGAGTGGTTTATAGATAGTTTTAAAGTAGATGCTTCTCTGTTAACAAAGCAGCAAGCTGTATGGCATGGAAAAGATCTTTTTTTAAAATTGTATGGAGGGGAGGAATTTGTTCATTTATCCGATAAGGAAAAAATTTCTTTTATAGACGATGAAGGAATTTCTTATAATTGTTACTTAGGATTAGGAGAATATGTTGTTTGGAAAAAAGGAAGGTGGGTAGAACCTAAGTGTGAAGAAACTACTCAATCACTTCCTTTACTTTCTATAAAGAGAATAGATAATAAATTTATTGTTCTGGAAATAAGTAGTCCTTTTGGATTGGCTAGTTTTAATTTGAATCTGATTAAATATCCTATTTTTAGTGAGGAATGCTCTGTTTTCTATAAAGAACTTTCTTATACTGGGTTAAAAAATTGGGGAGAAGCGATTTTACAAACTAGTAATGGAGAAAGACTTATTTTATCTGAAGGAGATTGGTTATATCGTTCTTCTAATAATTGGAAGATTCTTAATTCATTGAAAGATATTGATGATTATATTTCTGGAGTTATTTCTGCTCCAATGTTTGTTTTTCAAAAGATTCAAAGAAAAGGTGGCAGTTATTTATTAAAAGGAACTTTGTTTAATTCTTCTAGGACTTATTTTGAAGATGTAGAGTTAAGTTTATATCAGGACTCTATAAGTCCTTCTTCTATAGACGTTATTCAGTTAAAGAAAAAGAAAGCAGATTGAAGGAGAATATAATCGATATAATGAAAATTTATAGTAATAAAAAATTTAATTTTATATTTCAAGCATTAGTTATAGCAACTATTCTTTTAAACTTATTTTCTATAGAAGGTTTGACTATTTCAGAAAAAAGAGAGCAAGTAGCTTTGTATGATGAAGAAAAAGCAACTTATGTTTCTTTGGAAAATATTAATTTAGAAATAGCAAATCTTAATGAGGAATTGCAAAAGAGTTATCAAGAAATTTTTCAATTAAGGAATTCAGGAAAAGAAACAGTAGAAGATTTTTCCCCTTGGATAGAGAAAATTAAATTTTTAAAAATGCAATTGTTAAACTTACAAAAAATATGGGAAAAAAAATTTCAAAATGAAAAAAATGAAGAATCTTATGCTCTTTGGCATCAAAAAGAAAATTCTATCTATAATTTAGTAACTGATTATGGAGATCAAAATTGTGTTTATATTATTCCTTCTGAAATAGGAAAAAAACAAATCTCCATATTTTCTAATTTACCTATACCAAGAGAGAGTTGGGATGATTGTTTAGTTGCTTTATTGGCAAGATATGGTGTTGTAATTAAATCTGTAACTCCTTGGTTGAAAGAATTATCGATTGTAGGAAGTTCTTCTGCAGAAATTTCTGGAGTTGTTTTTAATGAAGTTGATTTACAGCTATTATCAGAAAAAGATTATATTTGTTATATCCTTTCTCCTTTTAATCCTGATATTCATTTGGATTATCAAGTATTACAGAAGTTTGTAAATACCGAAGCTATTCAATTGGATATTGTAGCGGGACAGATTTTTATTTATGGAACTGTAAGAGACATTGCAAGTTTGTTGAATTTATATAATTCTGTTAAAAAAGATGCTTTAAAACAAGATTTTCAGTTGATTACATTATCTAAGTTAGATGCGTTTGAAATGATTTCAGTTTTAAAAGCGGCTTTTCAAAAAGAGTTTAGTTTAGAAGATGATAGTAATTTGACTTCATTAAAAATTATTCCTTTAGAAAGTAGACCACAAACTTTATGTTTGGTAGGAAGTAAAGTACTTGTTCAAAAAGCTCTTAGATTAATTGAAAATATAGAAGACAAAGTAGATTCTCCTTCAGATAAAATAGTTTTTTTATATGATGTTAAGTATTCTAGTCCAGATGAATTGGCTATGCTGCTGTCAAAGGTATATGACACTTTTTCTCAAAAAGGTGTATCCATTTTTACGGATGAAAAGATTTTAAATAAAAGTGCTTCGAATAGTGCAGTTTCAAATACATCTATTTCTTCTAATTTTATAGTAGATTCTAAGACAAGTACATTGATTATGGTTGTGGAAAGAGAAGTTTTGCCTCATCTTAAATCTCTAATCAAAAGAATAGATATACCAAAAAAAATTATTCATCTTGAAGTGTTGTTATTTGAGAGAAAAATTTCAAATCAAAGAAAATCAGGATTAAATTTATTAAGATTAGGAGAAGAGTTAACTAAGCCAGGGAGAGTAGCTTTACAATGGTCTTCAGGAGTTGGTATTTTAGAATTTTTATTAAGTGGAGAAGGTTCTAGTAATGTTCCAGGATATGATTTAGCCTATCAATTTTTATTAGGACAAGAAGATGTTCAAATTAATGCTAGTCCTTCTATTGTCACAATGAATCAAACTCCGGCTAAGATTGCTATTGTAGAAGAGATGTCTATTTTAGTGTCTTCAGAAAAAGATAATAAGACTAGTTATAATAGAGCTCAGTATGGAATTACTATTGAAATATTACCTACAGTGAATATGACAAAAAATCAGGATAATGTAAAAAATTATATTACTTTAGATACCAATATTTCGTTTGATACTACACATAAAAATCCTAATGACAGACCTGAAGTAACTCGTAGGCATATTACTAATCATGTATGTATAGCAGATGGAGAAACTGTTATTTTAGGAGGATTAAGAAGAAAAAATTCCTCAGATAATAAAGAAGGATTACCTTTTTTAGGTGAGATTCCAGGAGTTGGAAAATTGTTCAGTATGACAAGCACATCAGAAAGTAGTACAGAAATGTTTATATTTATTACTCCAAAAATCATTGAAGATCCAATGTTTCTTGAACAGCAAAAAAAGATAGCTTTGCTAACAAGAAGACCAGGAGAAAGTTCAGAAGTTGTACAAGCTTTTGAAGAAGGGAAAACAAATTTATTGCAAAGGGTTAAAGAAGAATCATTTAATAAAGCAAGTAATATGTTTCCTTTTTGTAAACAATTAAGTAATCAAAATAATGAATATGATGGAAGATAATACATCAATGATTTTTAATCAATTACCTATATCTTTAGAAGATATGGATATGAAAGAAATCAAACCAGTAGCAGCTTTAAAATTACTACCTTATTTTTTTTTAAAACAACACTGTATTTTTCCTGTAGAAGAAGATAAAATGACGATTACTTTTTTAAGTAAAGATCCTTTAAATTTTTCTGCTTTTGATGAAGTTAAATTAATTCTTGATAAAGAAGTTAAAATAAAAGCTGCTTCAGCAGAAAGAATTTTTGAACTTATCAGTAATTTTTATAATAAGAATCAAGGAGAAGCTTCCCAATTTATAGCAGATCTACAAGAGGAAGAAAATCTACAAGGAGAAGCATTTTCTAGAGAAGGAGATTTGTTAGATATTCAGGATGTTTCTCCAACAGTTCGTCTTCTTAATTTAATTTTGAAAGAAGCTATCATAGAAAGAGCGTCAGATATTCATTTTGAGTCCACAGGAGATGCACTGAGAGTTCGTTATAGAATTGATGGAGTTTTGCATAATAGACATGCTCCGTCTTTGGATTATCAAGCAGCTTTATTAACTAGAATTAAAGTAATGGCTAAGTTGAATGTAGCAGAACATCGCCTTCCTCAAGATGGAAGAATTAAGTTAAAAATGGGCGGAAGAGATATTGATTTTAGAGTTAGTATTGTTCCTAATGTTTCTGGAGAAAGAATTGTTCTTAGGATATTAGATAAAGAGAATATTATTCTTGGTTTAGATCAATTGGGCATGGACATAGGTGTATTAAAACAATTTAAAAAATTATTAAAATGCTCAGAAGGAATTATTTTAGTTACAGGCCCTACGGGAAGTGGAAAGACTACAACATTGTATAGTAGTTTATGTGATATTGTATCTGATTCTTTAAATATTATGACTATAGAAGATCCTGTAGAATATAAAGTAAATGGAGTAGCTCAAATGGCTGTTCATCCAAAAATAGGATTAACTTTTTCTACAGGATTAAGGCATCTTTTAAGACAAGATCCTGATATATTAATGGTTGGAGAGATTAGAGATAAAGAAACAGCTGAAATAGCTATACAAGCTGCTTTAACAGGGCATTTGGTTTTAAGTACGTTGCATACTAATGATGCTCCTTCTACTATTCTCCGTTTAATTGATATGGGAATAGAACCGTATTTATTATCTTCTACGATAATTGGTGTGTTAGCTCAACGCTTAGTAAGAAAAATATGCCCTAACTGTAAAAAAAAGGTTATCCCAACGGTTGAAGAGAAAGATTTTTTAGATAAGTGTAATAACCAGTTATCTTTTTTATATGAAGGAAGTGGATGTCCTGATTGTTTATTTTCTGGATATAAGTATCGTCATGGGATTTATGAGTTGTTAATAGTAGATTCAGATTTAAAGACTGTTATCTCTTCTAGTAAGGATATTAAGTTATTACAAAAAACAGCAGAAAAAAGGAATTTTAAAAATTTACTACAACATGGATTAGAATTAGTTGCTCAAGGAACAACAACATTGTCAGAAGTGTTGCGTGTCATTAGTAAAATTGATTAGGACAAGAATTAAAATGCCTTTATTTGAATATTATTTTTTGACTGACTTAAAAAAAAAAAGAAAGGGATCTATAGAAGCTGGTTCTTTAAAAGAAGCTAAAGAAAGATTATGGGAACAACAAATTTGTGTTTTAAAGGTTATCCCTAAGAAAACAAGAAAAATTTTTGTAAGAAATAAGATTAACAGTGCTTCTCTAATAAAATTTTCTAGGCAAGTTTGTTTATTACTAAGATCAGGAATGCCTCTTTATGAGAGCTTATTGTTAATATTGGAACAATATAAGTCAACCTTTTGGGAACCTATAATTTCTTTTTTATCTGAAAAAATTAGACAGGGGTTGTCTTTATCTGAAGGATTAGCAAAATTCCCAGAAATTTTTGCTGATTTTTATAGAGCTATGATTATTTCTGGAGAAACGATAGGAAAAATAGAAGAAGCATTTGAAAATAATATTTATTTTTTAGAAAAGGAGGAAAAATTTAAAAAACAATTACTTTCTTCTTTGACGTATCCTTGTATTTTATTTTGTTTTTCCTTACTTGTAATTGGTTCTTTTTTATTATTTGTAATTCCCTCATTAAAAACAGTTTTTCAAGATTTTTCTGTAAATTGGGTAACAAAATTAGTTTTTTCTATTAGTGATGTTGTTTGTTCTTATATTCATATTTTTTTAGTAAGTAGTATTTTTTTTATAGGTGGATGTGTTTTGTTGTTTAAACAAGATAAAGTTAGAATTTATTGTGAAAAAATTTTTCTATCAATTCCTATTCTAAGAGGATTTCTTATTAAATTGGCTGTTGGAAAATTTTCTAGACTTTTAGGAATTCTTTTGAAAGGAGAAGTTCCTATTGTTGAAGCTCTTAAAATATCAAAAAAAGGAATTTATCCAAAAATTTTTCAAACTTGGATAGATGAAGTAGAAGCTGAAGTTATAACAGGGAGTTCTCTAAGTAAAGAACTAAAAAAACATTCAATTTTTCCAAAATTACTGGTAGAGATGGTAAGTTTTGGAGAAGAGGCTGGCCATTTAGATTTAGTTTTTTCTCAAGTTGCAGATATTTATGAAGAAGATACAAGAAGATTTTTAAATAATCTTGTTACTTGGGCTCAGCCTATGATCCTTATTATTTTGGGAGGATTTATAGGTTTTATTATGTTAGCTGTACTTATACCTTTCACAGATTATAGTTTGGTAAGTTTTTAATTGAGGAGAGTGAAGTGAAAAAGAAACGAAAACACAGCATTACTTTGATAGAGATTATGATAGTTATTTTTCTCATAGGGATTATTAGTAGTGCTTTAGCTTTTAACATGAGAGGGAGTGTTGACCAAGGAAAGATTTTTCAAAGTGAACAGAAAAGTGCTCGTATTTATGACATTTTAATGATGGAGTATGCTCAAAGTAATATGGATTTAGAGGATATAGTTGAATCTTATGAAGAAATAGTTAAAAAATCTCCTTTAATGAAAAATGATAAAAATTTTTTATTTGATGCTTGGGGAGATAAATTGATTGTGAAATTAAATAAAGATAAGGATGATATTATTGTTTTTTCTGAAAAGGTTTCGAAATATCAAAAAAAGAAAAAAGAGTCTTAAAATAATAAGAAATTATTCTTTATTAGAAGTATTGTTAGTCATAAGTCTTCTTTTTTCTATAGTTGTTATTGGAAGTTGGTGGGGTATTAAAAGATCTTTTTCTCGAGATAAATTAACACTATCTAAAGATGAATTGATAAGTTATTTAAATCAAGTATATGTTGCAACGGTCTATTTGGGAATAGATTCTTTTGTAGAAGTGAAAAGAGATGAACAGCCTGGTTTTATTTTTCAAACACATTTTTCTCAACCAATTCCTCAAAAATCACAGCTATATTTAAAGAAAAAATATCGTATACAATATCTTGATTCAATAAAGTTTCAAGATAATTTGAATGAAGATGTTAGATTTTCTTTTGATAGTTTTTTAGGAGAAACAGAGAAAGGAATTTTGTTGTTGGAATTTAAAGGATACGTGCAACAAATAGAAATAGGAAAATTTCCTATACGGGAGATAAATGATTAAAAAGAAACGTAGTTTTTTATTATTAGAAGTTTTATTTGCTATGGTTCTGTTTCTTTCTATTTTGCCTTTTATTTTTAGACAGTTTTCTCAACAAAGATTACGATTAGAAGAAAAAATTACTAATTTACAAATAGAGAGGATTAAAGAAGAAAGTTTATTTTTGATAGAACAAGATATTAAAAGTATTTTAACGTCAGATCCTTTAAAACTTAAAGATTTTCAATCAGAGTTGAAACTGTGTCCTCAAAAGGTTATGACTTCCCAAAAGTCTTTATTAGATATTTTTTATAAATATAAGATAATGGATTTTCATCAATATAAAAAAAATGAAAATCAAAAGATAGGAACATTATTTCGCATTAACGTGACTTTATTTTTACCTAAAAAAAAGCAAATGGTAATTGAGAGGAGTTTGTTTTTTAGTTATGAAACAAATTAAAAAAAATTCGTTTTCTATGATAGAAGTTTTAGTAACACTTATGTTATTTAGCATACTAATTGCTTTTTTGAGTTTTTGGAAAATTAACCTATCACATCAATTTTTTAATAATAAGAGAATTATAAATTTTTTTTTAGAAGA
This sequence comes from uncultured Chlamydiaceae bacterium, assembly GCA_963558895.1. Classification (GTDB taxonomy): domain Bacteria; phylum Chlamydiota; class Chlamydiia; order Chlamydiales; family Chlamydiaceae; genus CAUWIK01. The sequence continues at coordinate 109,550 of CAUWIK010000002.1, forward strand.
AGATATTGCTTATAGAAAAATGAATTTAATTTTTGATCAACGAGATAGAGTAAATACACCAATATTATTTGATAAGAATTCTTGTTCTTTATTTTTTAATCGTGGTTTAACTTTTTGTAGCGAATTGTCGGGTATGATACAAGCTTCTTTTGAATATTCTATAATAGACAAAACTATATATTTAGTTATTTCAAAAATTTTAAATGATGAAAAAGAGATAAAAGAAAGAATTATTTTATTAGATGGTGTTAATAAATTTGAGTGGGAATTTGTAGAGGATCCATTTAAAATTACAGGTGGTAATTTTTTAGGATTGAAAATGAACCTAGAAAGAACTTCTATAGATGGTTTTCCAAATAGAAAATTAACATATGTATTTTAGGTAAATTTCATGTTTCCTTACTTGCTTACATTTATGTACATTTTAGGTATTTGTATATTATCTTCGGGAGAAGCTAAATATTTTAATAAATTGGAATCATTAACTCAAATTAAAAAAGATGAAGATCAATTACGTTATTATATAAAGTCTTTAACAGCTCAATCAAATTATTTTGATTTTATTAATGTTAAACAAAAATTAGATAATGTAGAAAACCTTTCTTCTTTTAAAAAAATTGAAAAAGAAACTACTTCTTCTAAAATTTCACATTATCAAAAAAGAAATAAATCGTTAAATATAGATGTATTAAGACCCCCTGATAATTCTAGAATTAATTTGCATGCAATTCTTTTAGAACCTGAATCCTTAAGAGGTGATTATTTTTCTTGGTTTTCTATATTATCTCGTTTGATTGTTCAAGAATATTTAACTAAAGATGTTTTGAGTGAGTATACTCCAGAAGATGTTAATAGATTATTGCTTGCCATTATAGATAATAAGCAATTATTATTAAACTTGTCTTTAGATAATTCTTCTCCGGATCTTTTGTCACAGATTTCTTTAAAAGATGCATTTTTGTCAAAGTTACTAAATCATTTGCTAGTAGGAGGAGAAAATTTTTCCTCAATACTTTGTTTTTTAGATTGTACTCCTAAAAAAAATCTAGGTTTTTGTAAATTAAACTTTTTATTTTTGGATAATTGTATTTTAAAAGCTATTTTTCCAAATTCTTCGATTGTAGATTCTTTACAAGAAATTCAGCAAAACTTTTTTAGAGAGATTTTGGAAAGAGAAGAAAATTTTCAAAAATCCTCTTCTAATCAATTACTTAAGACTAGAACTGAGTTTAAATTAGAATTAAAAGAAGCTGTATTATCAGTATTATTGAACCATCAATGTAATGTTTTTATTGATAAAAATATTTTTGATTTTTCTTTAGGAAAAAAAGGGAGTTATTTTTTAATAAAAAAATCGCAAAGCCATTGTATTTCTAGGTTTAGATATTTTTATCCTGAAAATAGATGGATAGAAAGAATTGGTTGCTAAATTAATTTTTATTTATTTTTTCTATCATTTTTGTTAATTCTTATTTAGATAGAAAGTTATTTCTATGTTTTTGATCTTTTCAACTTCAGGAGAGTTAATATGGCTAATGAAAATCCTCTTAATGAGAATAAATCGTTTCAAGGAGAGGAAACTCAACCTTTAAAATCTTCTCAGAATGTAGAAAACCATAACACTAGAAAAGAGAGTAGAAATTCTTCGAAATGGACTAGTAAACTAGATGAATGGAAGTCTAAAGATAATGTAAGACATGCAGCAAATTTCTTTTGGCAATATACACGAGAAATAGTAAGTGCTTCTTTGATGTTAATAGGCTTAGTCACATCAATATATTCATTTCGTTGGGGAAGTGTTTTAGTGGCTTGTGGTTTTTCTTTGTCATTTTGCGGAGAATTAAAAAACTGGATTTCTCTTTCTAGAGAATATTTTTTTAAAAACGGAGTTTTTAAAAACTTGATGTGGTGTGGTTTATTGTTATTTGGGTTATTTCATATAACTACATTTATATTAAGTATGTTTGTTATTTTAGTTGTATTAGCTTTTTTTTCTGAACAAAATTCAAAAAATAATAATTAAATTTATTTTAATTAATATTTGACTAATGAATACTAATAAAAAATGTTTCTAATTTATCTAACCAATTAAAAATATAATCGTCTATTTGTTGGAAAATAAGCCACCAAGCTAACCATAAGAATAATAATCCCATAAAAGCTTTAAGTGCAGATAGTAGATAGATAACCTGCACTTGAGGCGCTGTTCTATTGACAATTCCTAGAAATAAATCTGAAAGAAGCATTGCTAATATAGAAGGAGCTCCTAATTGAATAGTAGCTAATAAACAAGTTTGACATAAGCTGATAATAGTAATCCAAAAAGGTTGCTGCATATTCATAAAAGCTTTAGGAACAAAAGATGTAATTGGAATAGTTGAAAAAGAAATAGTTAAGATTTTAATTAATATAATGGGGCCTCCACATGTCCAAAAAGCTATTGTAGCAATATTATGAAATAAAATAGCTGTAGGAGATGTTGTTTCCATAGATAAAGGAGAAGCAGCTCCTTCCAATCCTTGAATTCCTTTTTGATTAGAAATAAAAGCTCCTGAAGATTGCGCAGCATAGAATGGAAAAGCTACAACGAAAGCGAAAAAACTACCAATTAAAACTTCTTTTATGAGAAGAAGCATAAAAATCCAGTCCATAGTTACTTTGCTATCGGAAATATTATAAATTACTATTGGAAGGCAAAGAAATAAGAAAGCAGTAGCAAGACAGATTTTAATTGGAGTAGGTAATAGTTTACTTCCTAAAAAAGGAACAATGCAGAATAAAGGTAAAATTCTGCCTAGGGATAACAAACAGGTTATCCATAAAATTTGAGGAGGTTTAGTAAGTAAAAAAGATAAATAATCCGAAGCTAAATCAAAGCTATTATGCATAACATTCAGCTATGTTTTTAATTTATAAAAGCTATCAAAAATTTGTAGAGCAAATCTATAAATTAAACTGCTAATCCACCCTCCTGAGATCATTAACGTTCCAAAAATTACTGTTAATTTTATAGCAAAAGCAAAAGTTTGTTCTTGAATTTGAGTTGCAGCTTGAAAGATAGCTACTAAAATACCTATGATGGATGCAAGTAAAATAGGAGGAGCTGATACTATTAAAATAAGTAAAAGAGATTGGTAAGAATATTCAAAAAGAATAGCACGAAAAGTACTCATTGATAACTCCTTTTATTTAAAACTAATCATTAGACCTTGTAATAATAATGTCCATCCATCCATCATAACTATTAATAATAATTTTAAAGGTAATGAAATAGATAAAGGAGAAAGCATCATCATTTGCATAGCTACTAAAACGTTGGCCGTAACTAAGTCAATTACAAAAAATGGTAAATAGATTAGAACACCGATTTCAAAAGCATTTTTTAGTTGTCCTATAATAAAAGCAGGAACGACTATTACAAAATCTTTAGCGGATATTTTATTGCGAAGACTTTCAGGAAAAGTTTTTTGGGATACTTTATAAAAACTTTGTAATTGATTTTTAGGAGTGTTGCGAAGCAAAAATTGTTTTAGAGGTTCTCTAGCTGCTTTTACCACTTGAATGGCAACGGAAGCTCCTTCTACGGAAAATAAGTTGGCTGAGGATTGTTGATGGGTTTTTAAACTAGTTTTTGCTGCATCGTACATTGCTATTCCAGTAGGAAACATAACATAAAAAGTTAAAATTAAAGCAATTCCATTAAGCACTTGACTAGGAGGGGTCTGTTGAACTCCTAGAGCATTTCTTAATAGAACAAGAGTAATGATTATTTTTAGATAGGAAGAAAGAAGCATAATAAGAAAAGGAGATAATGCTAGAAGAAATAAAACAACTGCTTGGGTTGTTAAGTCGGGATAATAATCCACGAGATTTCCTGTTGAACTAATATCTTGAATAGAATCATTAATAATTACATTAGGTTCTGTATGAGCAAAAAGGGGAGATGATAAGAAAGCAAAACAAGTTATTAGTAATAAAAGATAACGAATTTTTTTCATTAGTTTTGTATTCCTTCTGTCTTAGAAGAAGTATTTATTTTTTTAGCTTGATTGTCAGGTTGTAATACTTCTTTAAATGCATGTTCTAAAACTTGTAGTTGTGTGTCAAGACGAGCATTTACAATGCCGGCTTCTGTTTCTATGACACAACCTCCTTTTTCTATATCTTCTTTTGCTACGATTGAAATGAAGGAAGCATATTCCAAAATCTTGCGTATATCTGGTTTAATTTTTTCTATGGTATTTAAGTCTTCAGGATTTACAAAAATAGAAAAGTTTTTATATTGCGTTATGGTTTTTAGGTTGTTTAGTACAATAGAAGCAATTGTGTCTGGGTTAGTTTCTAATTCTTTACCTATAATTTTTTTTACACTAGAAATAGCTAGAGGAATAATAGAACTAAGCATTTGTTGTTTAAGATTTTGAGTTTCTTTTATTAAAAAAGCTAGTTGTTTTGTCCATTTGGATAAACCTTCTTCAAAACCTTCTCTTTTTGTTTTTTCTTTAAGTTGCTCACATTCTTCAACAACAGATTGTTTATATAGAAGAGTATCTTGATGTACTTTATCTAATAGTTCTTTACCATTTACCAGTTGAGTAAATTCATCTCTTGGAATTATTTTTTTATTAGGAGTAACAATAATATCTTCGTTTATTAAATTGAAAAATTTCATTTTGTTAAAACCTTAATACAATAAATTAATTGATTTTTAAAATAAGTACTATTTTCTTTTATATTTTCTTTTTTTAGGTCTTTTTCAATATAACTAGCTCTTCCAGTGTCCATCCTTCTTAAAAGATACCAGATAAAAGAAGTATTTTCGTTTGCTATTGATCTAGCTAATAAACTAAGACCTTTCCTATGCATAATGTATTGAAAAATTTTTTTTGTTCCATTCCATTCTTTTAACTCTTGATGAGTAGTTGAAACATATTTAAGAGGATTTTTTATACAGTGATTTAAAAATAAAAGTTGTTTTTGAGATAACATGTTTTCAATTTTTAAAATAAGGTTTTTATCTACAATAGTTTTAATTTCATTTGCTAGATCATATAATCCTAAAATATCAATTAAAGCCTTTATTTGAGAAGAAGGGAGATATAAAAGAACATTTAGAGATGATGAGGGAAGAAAAGCTTCATCTAATAAAGTTCTTGGACGCAATTTTCTTTCTAAATCACTGAGAAGAAAAAAAGCAGCAAAATTTGACAGTTTTGAAGGAGATATAGAGGTTTCTGAAAGAATAGCACTAATTTTTCTTGACAAATGAATAGGTAATAGAGATAGAATGGCATTTTGCATTTCTAATGAGTATTTTTTTAAAATTGGTATAAACCAAGAGTAATGCATAACCATTAACCACATCATATTAAAACTTAAAGTTCTTATTGGAATTTTTTCAAAATTTTTTTCATCTCTAGATAAAGAAGAAGGTAAAAAAGACCATAAAGCATTCTTAAATTTTGATTGAGCTAGCAAGATTTGTAAAGTAGCAGTAGCGTTATTCATTCTGATTATCTGTTCCTTTTTGTAATTGAGATTCGTCTTTTTGTTCAGTAGCATTTTCGCTTGTAACTGGCTGTTTTTCTGAATTATTAGAATTGTTATTTTGAGAATCTGGTTTTTTCTCTATATCTTTATTTTCTTTTTGATATTGATATGGAGCTACTTGGATAATAGATTTAAATCCTCCAAAATGACTTATTAGTAAATGTGTTTTCCAAATTAACCATACAATGGCAGATAAAGTAAGAAAGAGCAGTATCATAAAGATATAAAAAATGGAGCGAAATTTAAATACAGATGCTTGAGATAGAGTCATTCCCCAAATTGAAACTAATGAAGATTCATCACCCCAAGGATTTGTTAAACTAATTTCACTATAAATAGCTCTATCTCCAACAACAGAAACATTTTCAACTAATAATCCAGGAACAGCACTAGCTACTAGTCGTTTGATTTTTGAAACAACAATGCTGTTAGGATTATCTAACACTCCTCTATGTTTAACATATACAGAGGCTGTTATTGGAATATGTTCTTCATCACAATCTTGCGAAAAAGAAATTTGTACGTTAGCGTCAATAATTCCATCCATTTTTCGAATTGTTGTAGCTATTTGTTCTGAAAGACCTTCTTGATAACGGATTTTTTCTTGTAATTCAGAAGGAACTAATCCTTGTTTAGAAAATAGATCTAATAAACTAGTCCCTTTAGGTCTAGGTAATCCTGCTTGATTTAATATGGATAAAGCATCTGTAATTTGATTGCTAGGAACAGCAATATCCCAGAGTTGTTCAGAGGAAGAACCACCTACATTAGAAGCTGTAACTGGGATTTTTTCTGCAGAAATGCCTTTACTTACTAAAAGAACAACTACTTCATTAGCTTCTCTAGCAGCTAATCCATGTGCTATCATTGAACGACTGGCACAACTAGTACAGGAAAAAGTTATTCCTGTTAACAATAATAAACATGAAATAAAATGACGGAACATAAGCACTGTTTAGTTTTTTACTCAACATAGCAAAAGCATGGATTAGTGCCAATCTCGAACAATCAGATCTATTTCTTTCTGCAAATTTTTTGGTAATTTTTTATAAATTTTTTCTTGAATATATTGTATTAAATTGGAATTTGGATTTTGAATTACGATGTTGATTAAGTAATATAATAAAAGAGGATCTTTATGGTATTCAGGGATATATAAGAGCCCTTCACAAAATTTTATAGTTTCTAAGTCATTAAAACGAGTTAAACAAAATGCAGCTATAGAATGATCTTTAGTAATAGGCAAAGAAATAAGAATTTTAAAAAAAAATTTTTTTGCATTCTCATTAAATTGAGAAAGAAAAAAAGATAAGTCATCATCTGAAAGATTTTCTTTTCCTAATAAAGAGAAAATATGAGGAATTACTTTTGGATTATTAATTTTGCTTAAGCATTCAATTGCAATTTTGGGTATTTCTCCAAATCCAGGAAAAACAGGATCATAAAAATTAGGATTATTAATTATATTTAATAGATCTGGAATGATATCATCTTTTAATTGGATTACAGCATTGACTTCTTTATCAAAAGGAAAAAATTCTATAAGTAAAAGATCTGCTAATATTTTACTTTTTTCATTATTGTTTTTATTTTTTAAAAAGTAGACTTTTTTTAGATTTTCATACATTAAACGTGATTTATAAATACGTTCAGCTTCATTTGCAGAGAGTATAAGAGGAGCTAAATTTTGTTGGATTTTTTTTTCGATTTTTTCTAAGTATTCAATTTCTGAAATATCAATATTTAAATTATTTCCAATAAAATTTTCATTATAAAAACTTTGTAACATTAAATCAAAGTGTCCTCTGAAATGAGCATCTCTTAACATTAAAATCATATGATGAGATTCATTTGTTAAGTTAAAGAAAAGATTAGAATCAGAATTTAACATAGGAAATTTATGATAATTGATGTTTAATGTTTGTTAAAGTTTCTTCTGCATTATAACTTGATCTAATAAAAGGACCAACATGCATAAATAAACCTAACTTTATACCATATTCTTGATAAGCAGCAAATTCTTCTGGAGAAATAAATTTTTTTACAGGTATTTTTAATCTATTTGGTTGCAAATACTGTCCAATAGTTACTATATTTACATTATGAGCAGATAGATCGTTTAAGGTTTGTCTCACTTCTATTTCTCTCTCTCCTAATCCTACCATTAAACCTGATTTAATAAGTATATTAGGACTATATTCTGATGCCATTTTTAATATTTGTAAGGATCTTTCATAAGTAGCTTTATGTCGAACTAAAGGAGTTAAAGATCTTACTGTTTCAATATTATAATTAAAAATTTCTGGTTGGCATTTTAAAACTGTGTAAAGAGCTTCTTTGTTACCTAAAAAATCAGAAGTAAGTACTTCTATAGTTGTCTTTGGTTTTTTTTGTCTAATAGTTGAGATAATTTTAGCTATATGTGAAGCTCCTCCATCAGGTAGATCATCTCTAGAAACCATGGTTATTACTACATGTTTAAGATTGAGAGTGATTACTGATTGAGCTATTAAGAATGGTTCTTCTGGATTTGGTGGAGGAGGTTGTTTATTATAAGCAATATTACAAAACCCACATTTGCGAGAGCATTCTTTACCTAAAGCAAGATATGTAGCTGTTTTTTTTGTCCAACATTCATTTCTATTCGGACATAAAGCTTCTTCACAAACAGTAGACAAGTAATTTTGTTCCAAAGTTTCTTGTGTAGAAGACATAATATTTCCTAGAGGGAGTTTTTTAGTTAACCAACTAGGAAATTTTCGCAAAGGTATTTTTTTATTTTTCATGTTAATTTTCTATTTTTTTGGTGGTAAATGTAAGGGAAAACCTTTTGCTAAAAGGGCACTTTCTAACCATATTTCAGCTAATGTTGGATGAGCATGTATGGTTTCGTAAATACAAGGAAGAGTCAGCTCGTTTTTTATGGCAAGAGTCATTTCTGCTATAAGAGAAGAAGCATGTTCTCCAATTATTTGTGCGCCGATTATTTTTAATGAATCTTTTAGGTAAACAATTTGAGCGAAACCTTCAGTTTCAGAAAGAGAAACAGCTTTTCCCAAAGCTTGAAAAGGAAAAGTAGACACTTGAACATTAGGAAAGATGATTTTTGCTTTTTCTGGAGATAAACCTACAGAAGCAATTTCTGGATGGGTAAATATAACGCTTGGGATTGCTGTATAATCCATATAAGCATTTTTTCCTGCAATTACATCTGCAGCAACTAACCCTTGATGAGAGGCTACATGAGCTAATAAAGATTGACCTGTAATATCACCAATAGCATAAATATTAGGAACATTTGTTTGCATTTTTTCATTTACTTGAACAAATCCTCGATCATTTGTTAAGACACCTATTTTTTCTAAGTTGATATTTTGAGTGTTAATAGCTCTTCCAATAGATATAAGAACTTTTTCAAATTCTAAGGTAGTTCCATCTTTAAGAGAAACTGATACTCCTTTTTCTTGTTCACTAATTTTTGTAATAAATGAGTTAGTAAAAATAGAAATACCACGTTTTTTAAATGAGTTTGAAAGAAAAGAAGACAATTCAGTAGCTTCTTGAGGTAATAGAGAAGATCCTGCTTCTATGATAGAAATTTCTACACCTAATGTGTGATATAAAGATGCAAATTCACAACCTATGACACCTCCTCCAATAATACCTAGTTTTTTTGGTAATATGGAAAGATCTAACAAAGAAGTAGAGTTTAGTATTTTGGAATTAAAGGGAGTATTAGGAAAAGGTAGAGGTTCTGTTCCAGTGGCTAAAATAATTGACTTAGATTCTAGAATACAATCGTCTTGGCCAATGACTTTTACTTCGTTGGCAGAGATAAGTTTGCCATGACCAGATAAAAAAGTAATTTGATTACTTTTTATTAATCCTTCTACACCTCGTCTGAGGGTTGAAACAATATTGTTTTTTCTTTGCAACATTTTAGCATAATTAAATGAGAGATTTTCTATATTAATACCGTAAGTAGGAGCTTTATTAATTTTTCTTAAGATATCAGTACTGGCGATTAAAGCTTTGGAAGGAATGCATCCACGATTTAAACAAGTTCCTCCTATATTAGAGCTTTCTATCAAAGCTACTTTTAAATTGTGTTGAGCAGCTCTTATAGCTGCAACATATCCTCCTGGACCACTTCCTATAATTGTACAATCGAAGTTATTTGACATAATTCCTACTTATTTTAATTGTTAAGAACCATTTGGTATTACCAAGATTACCTATGCATAATTATAGTAGATTAGATAATTTTATGGAGTTTTTCCTTGTGTCTCGATGTGGGTATGTGTAAAAATGCAAATAATGAATTATTATTTAATATCTTAAAAATAAGATTAACTTTTTTATAAACGTACAAGGGTTTATATGAAAAAAGAAACTGAAAGACGTATGTGTTGGAATTGCGAAGGTTATGTATCTATTCATTTAACTCAGTGTCCTTATTGTCGATCTTTTTTGCAAGATCCCATTATATCAAGTAATCATAATGTTCAAAATTTTCAAAGTAATTCTGATTTATTTGATTCTTCTCATGAAGAACCAAATAATTTTCATTTTAATGAAAAACGATCTTGGGAAGAAGTTTCTACAAAGGAAAATGAAGAAATAGAACCAATAATTAGTAGTGTTGTTAAAAATTTATCAAAAATTTTTTTATTTTTGAGTATCGGAATATTTATCTTTGGATTAAGCATATTTTTATTTGGATCGAAAGATGGACTTACTTTGCATTGGGGAAGAAGATCTGCCCTTTTATTTATGTTAAGTAGTCTTCCTCTAACTTATTGGTGTTATAGGTCTATATCATCATCTTCGTAAGTTGTTTTATAATTTAAGATTTCTAATAGATCTTCTTTATTAAGCATTTTTAGAGTTCCTGTTTCGTTATTTGGAATAACTTCGTTAAATAAATGTGATTTTTTTTCTATAAGAATATGAATTTTTTCTTCAATAGTATTGGTTGTAATAAGTCGATATATAAAGACGGTGTTTTTTTGACCTATTCTGTGTACACGATCTAAAGCTTGATTTTCTTTAGCTGGATTCCACCAACGATCATACATGATAACTACATTGCCAGCTGTTAAATTAATGCCTACTCCAGAAGCAAGTAAAGAACCTAGGAAAACTTTACAATTAGGATCATTTTGAAAGCGATCTACCTCTTTTTGGCGATTTTGGGATTTTCCATGAATTAAAGCAAATTCAATATTTTTTTGTTTTAAATGAGCACTCATAATTTCGATCATGGATAGATATTGAGAAAAGATAACTATTTTATTTCCATTGGCTAAATTTGTATCTAACAAATTAGTAAAAATATTCCATTTTCCAGAGACATGTTTTTTGTAATTAGCTGGAGTTTTTAAGAATACAGCAGGATGATCGCAAATTTGTTTTAAATGGTTTAGTAATGCAAATATATGTATATAGGAAGGGGTTGTTTGGTTTGGGGACATTAATTCTGTTACAAGAGAAGATTCTTGTTTAATTAATTGCGTGTATAATTGTTTTTGTTCTTCTGATAAATGACATGTTAAGTTTTTTTCAATTTTATTTGGAAGTTCGGGAAGGACGTTATTTTTTGTTCTTCTTAAAATAAAAGGTTTAATGATTTTAAGAATTTTATTTTTTTCTGTAATTTGATTTTTGTTAGATGTTTGAGAAAATAAATTTTTAAAAATGGGATCTGGGGGAAGATAATTTGGTAGAACTATATCAAAAAGAGCTTTTAATTCTTGCACATTGTTTTCAATGGGAGTTCCTGTCAAACCAAGCTTCATTTTAGCATCTAATCGGCAAAGAATTTTATGAATTTGGCTACTCTTATTTTTTGCTAATTGAATTTCATCAAAGATAGCTATTTCTATTTGTTTTTCATAAAAGATTTTATATTGGTGTCTTAACATGCCATAGGAAGTAATAATCACACCGTTATCTGGTAAAACGGATTTTTTTGTCTTTGTATGAAAAAGGAAAGAAGGTAAATTAGAAAAATAATTTTTTAATAATACAACCCAGTGCATTAGTACGCTAGTAGGACAAACAACTAAAAAGAGCTTGGTGCTAGAAACAGTTAAAGCACAAGTGTTTATCAGAGCCATAGCTTGATGTGTTTTGCCTAAACCCATTTCATCGCAAAGAAGACCAGATATACCATTATGATATAAAAACCATAGCCATAATAAACCATTTTTTTGATAAGGACGTAAATGTTTATGTTGAGTTGTTAGTTCTGGGGGATGAGGAATACAGTATTCTTTTATTTTTGCAAAATTAGATTTTGTTTCTTCTGAGGCTTTTTCTTCAACGGAAATGGGAAATAAAGCATCTATTTTAAGAATATCGATGATTGAGAGATAGAATCCTTGACATGTTATTGCTTCTTTTTCTTTAAGATATGATATAAGCTTAAAAGCAGAGTCAGATACATTTATGTAGCCTGCTTCTGAAAATAGAAATTCTTTGTTGGATTTAGTAGCAGTTAAAATCTCATTTAAAGATATAACACCTATATTTGTAACTAATTTAAATTCTGCTAATAATTGATTTTGTGAATCATATATAAGAGAAGTTAAAAATAATGTTTGATTTTCTGAAGGTGTTATTTTTTTAGAAGTAAATGTTATTAAGTTATTTAGTTTTTTTAATTCTTGATTATAAAATAAGGTAATTAAAGAACCATAAAGTTCTTTGGGATATGTGGAAAGAAAATTAGAATCTGTTTCTGTAAAAATTAATGGGGCAAAACCTTTATTTTCTATAAATATATATTGTTGAAATATTTTACAAGGAGTTAATAGACCTTCTTCTTTTAAAAAAGGAATTAAATTAATTTTTGTTTTATTTGTCTGTCTAACTTCAATTATAATATCTTTGAAATTAATAGGATTATAAAAAAAATTTGGAATTTGTTTTAATAGTTCTTGATTTTTTTCAATAAAAAGAGAAATTTCTTCTTTATTTATAATAGTATCGCTTTTTATTACATTATTGAGTTGTTCTTTGTTTAAAAAAAATCCAATGTTTGCATGGTAAATCCATTTTCCAAATTGAAAAGTTTGATTATTAGTAGAAGAATTTTGATGTGGATAGAAAAATAAAAGAGAATCATTATCATTTACTGAGAAAGTTAAAGAATGAGTGTCTGGTGGATTGGGGAAAATTTGAAATCCAGGAAATGTAAATAAATTTGGATAATTATCTAAATAATATTCTATTTTTTTATTAGAAATAATAAATTCAGATTCAGAATTAAATAATCCAGATATTTTATAAAATCCTTTATTATTAATAAATACTAAATGGGAATTAATAATAATTCCATGTGTTTTGATATCCTTATTTTCAAATAAAAAAGGAAAACAGTGTAGATTTGCATGAATATCGAAGGTAAATTCGTAAGAGATAGAAATTATTTCAGAATGAATAAAAGAATCTAAAAGATGTTGTTTGTTTATCAACCATAAAGGAATTTGGTTTGAATTGAGAGAATAAGAAGGTTTTTTATTTATTATTATAAATCCTTTTTCTGGAATGAATTTTATGTTTTTATAGGTACAACTAGGTTCTTCTAGAATTTCTTCTGGAATTTGTAAGAATTCTTCCTGAATTTCCAAGGAATGTTTAACAGGATTACTATTTATAGAGAGAATACTTTTTGTTTGTGGCCATAATTTTAAGTTTGTATTAATTGTATCTAAAAAAGGGATACATTTATAAATAATGTCTTCTGTCAGTTGAAAAGAAAAAATGATATCTTTGCTGTTAATTATTAAACTATCTGGAAAATCTTTATTGCTTTTTTTTTGAAAATTCATTTTATAAGGACTAATAAAAGAGTGAAGAAAGCAAAATTTACCTAGTTCATACCATATTGATAATAAAAAAAATTTATTATCTGTTTGAAGAAATGTATTTTCTTTCCAGCAGAGAAGTTCATTAGAAGTAAAGCTAGAATACTTCATAGAAGCTTCAAAAGATTTTATTTTTAGATTGAGTAAGTCTGAAATTTTATGAGATAATTTACAAGATGTTGTTTTTATAGAAACTTTAAGTTGATCTAATTGAAATAACCAAATTTTTTCTTTATATAAAGGAAGAGTTTTTTTAAATCTTAAGTAAAGAGAGTTAAATAAAATGTACCAAAAACTATTTATAAAAATTGTATGTAAAGGAAGATTGTAATTTTGATGAATATAAAGATATGCTATTGCAATATGAACGCAACCAAGTTCTTCTTCTGGGCAGCTACAAAAAGAATCTATAAGTTCTGAATTTGAAGATATTTTAAAACAACAACGCCAAGTTAAACTTGAAGTTTGATCAGGAATAGAGACTTCATAAAAAGCGTCTACAAAGTCTACTGAGATATCATTTTTAGCTTCTGAAGCTAAAAATTCTCTTGCTTCAGGACTAAATTTTTTTAGATATTTAGGAAGTTCAATCATATGAATTTTGTTTAAGATTCGATTTTCGTTATAAGTTAGCTTTCTTAAGAATTTAAATTTTTAAAAAAGTTTCAAATCAAATAATGTATTTTAATATAAATGTTAATAATAGCATTCCATAGAAACAAATTTTTTCATGACGAAAATTGATTGTTTTTTTAAGGATATTAACTATTGTAAGCATAATTAGTGCTGGATAACATATTTCTAAAATAGGGACTAAAATAGCAGATAAACCATTAAAATTTATAATAGAAACTAAAAAAGTTATAATTAAAGTAATTAGAAGAGATAAAGAATATTTTAAATGGTTTGGGAAAAGTACAGTTTGTAGAAACTCTGCAAAAATTCCAGCTAAAGCAATTTCTGTTGAAAGACAAGCGAAAAAAACACACAAACCTGTAATCCAGTTAACTTTTTGTCCTAAAGTTATTGAAGAAAGATGTCCTAATATATTTGTAATATCTATATGTGCAAGATTAGCTGAGTGACGAGCAGCAGCAAAAACAAAAGAAAAATATGAGATAGCTAATAAAGAGGCTGCAAATAAACTACCTTTTAAAAGAAGTAATGTTGTTTTTCTTGATATACAAAAATCTTCAGTTTCTAATTCAGAGGGATCTTTATTTGGATTAGCGATTTTTTTTAAAGATAAAAGTACGATTGCGCTAAAGAAAAAAGAAGCTAAAAGATCCATAGTGCGAAAACCTGCTAAAAATCCATTTTGAAAATTCATCCAAGGATTTTGAGGGATAGTGGTTACTAGAGAATTTGAAGAAAGTACTAGTGATTTAATTATAATAATAGCTAATGTAATTAACATTATAGGAGAAAAAAGAAGTCCTAGCCATTGTAATAACTTTCCTAAACGAGATGAGAAAACAAAAATTAGACAACAAGAAAACAAACTAAAAATTGCTAGATTTTTTCCTAGAAAACACATTGGAACTTTTAACCCTATTAAAGTTCCATAGGAAACAATAATAGCTCTAGGAATTCCAGCAAAAGGACCTATTAAACCGAGTATTAAAGTTATTAGAACAAAACCAGGAATTTTTCCAATTGTGAAAAAAAAATTTTTATAACTGCCAGAATATAAAATAATAGCTATTAATCCTAAACAAGGAACAATAACAGCAGTCACAATAAATCCTAAAGAAGCTATTGAAGGGTGAAGAAAATTTTGCAATCCTAATTGTAAAGGGAAAATAATATTTCCTGCACCAAAGAACATTGCAAAAATAGAAGCTCCAATAGACCACCAAGAAGCTCCTTTTTCTAAGGATTTACATTTTGAATTTTTAGACTTAAACATAGCAAAAAATGAAAAATAACTCCTAATTTTATAGTCTTTGTAATTTTATATCAAATTGTATTTTGATTTTTTAAATGTAAACAAATAGGACAATGATCTATTTTATGAAATCTTGCAGGACAATATTTTCTTCCGTAAAAAATGAATTGAAGATGTAGTTTAGAAAATAAATTTGGAGGAAAAATTTTTATTAAATCTGCTTCAACTTTTATTGGATTTTTTGTGTTAGAAAGTTTCCATCTATTAGCAAGACGAATAATATGTGTGTCAACAGGAAAGGTATTTTGATTAAATCCTTGAGAAAGCACAACATTAGCCGTTTTTCTTCCTACTCCAGGTAGAGAAATTAAGTCTATTAAATTATTAGGTACTTCGTTATTAAATTTTGTTAAGATATCTTGAGAAAGATGATAAATAAAGTAAGCTTTTCTTTGGGATAGACCTACAGATTTAATTAGAGAACTAATTTGATTCTCTCCGAGAAGTAAGCAATCCTTAGGAGTTTTTATTTGTTGAAATAAAATTTTTGTTACTGAATTTGTAGCTTTATCTGTTGAATGACCAGAAAGTAATACGGCTATTAATAGTTGAAAATTATTTTGCCAGTTTTCTAGAGAAATTTTTGGATTTGGAAAAAATTTATTTAGTGTGGATATAATAAAATTTATTTTATTTTTCATAATCATTTTCCAATACAAAATGTATTAAAAATTTGTTCTAAGATTTGTTCTGAGACATGAGTTCCTAGTATTTCTCCAAGAGTTTCTATAGCAGACCTAATTTCAATGGATATAATTTCTGGAAAAATATGTAGTTGTAACCCTTGTTTTGCGGCTTTTAAAAAATTAAGAGTTTTGAGTAAAATTGTGTAATGTCTTTCTGAAACGAGAAAGATATCAGACTTATCCTTAGTAAGATTATCTAGAAGTTTTTTTATGAGTTTTTTTAATTGAAATAGTCCTTCTCCGGTTTTAGTAGAAATGTGAACTTCATACTTAGCTTTAGGGAAGAAATATTTGTTAGAGGTAAGATCTTGTTTATTCCATACAATAATGGTTTTGGTTAAATCAAGGTTAATTGGAACATACAAAGGATTTGTAGAGTCAATGACGTAGAGAATTAAAGAAGAATAATTAATAGCATGTTGAGCTTTTTTTATACCTTCTTTTTCAATAATATCAGTTGTCTCTCTAATTCCAGCTGTATCAACTAATTTTATTAGTTTCCCTTCTAACATAAAATCTTCTTTTATAAGATCTCTTGTGGTCCCCGGTATAGAAGAAACAATAGCTCTTTCTTGGTTAGTTAAGGCATTGAGTAATGAAGATTTTCCAGAATTAGGAGAACCTATAATTGATACTTCTGACCCTAAAATGAGTCTTCTTCCTTCATCATAACTTGAGGTTAAATTTTCAATATTTTCTATTATAAGACATAGATCATTTATTGTTTTAGAAGATAGATTAATTTGAAGATCTTCATCGGGAAAATCATGTAAAGCTTCAATTGTAGCTGCGATTTTTAATATTGAATTTTGAATTTCTTTGATTTTTTTTGATAAACCTCCAGAGAATTGATTTTTTGCTATTTGAAAAGCTTGTTCATTTTTTGCTGAAATTAAATGTTGGATTGCTTCTGCTTGAGAGAGGTCTATTTTACCATTAATAAAAGCTCTAAAGGAGAATTCTCCTGGAAGGGCAAGTCTAGCTCCTTTTTCAATAAGAGCTTCTAGGATTTTCTTTGAAGCAAAAAATCCTCCATGACATTGAAATTCAACAACATCTTCTCCTGTAAAAGATTTAGGATTTTTCATAACTAAGAGTAAGCAAGAATCAATAACTTCTTTTTTTGTTGAAAAGACTTGCCCTAAGTGTACTGAGTGAGATAAATAGGAAGTCACTGCTCCAGAAAATAAGCTATCTGCTATTGGTATAGCTAATGATCCAGACATTCTTACTATAGCTATTCCGGATTCTCCTGTAGCAGTAGCAATGGCTGCAATGGTATCATTATTATATGAAATCATAAAAATTTAAATTAAGTGAGACTTTAGTTAATATAATTGAAACATTAAGAAGTAATATTTTATTCTTTTTGTTATTTTTTTATAGTTTTTAGAGATTAGTTTGTGAAAAAAAAAGCTTATATTGATCGGAAGACAGGTCAAAAAAAATTTGAAAAAGTTTATTGTGAAAGACTAATGTGTTTCTTCTACAATAATTCTTTAGGTTCCTTTTTAGTTAGATTAGCTTCTAAATGTTCTTTTGTATCAAGGTTATATGGAATTTGGCAAAAATGTCCTTGGACAAGAAGGAAAATTTTTTCCTTTGTTAAAAATTATGAAATTAATGTAGATGAATGTAGTAAATCATTAAATGAATATAAATCTTTTAATGATTTTTTTATTAGGCGTTTGAAAAAAGAAGTAAGACCTATTAATTCAGAAGAGAATGTTTTTATAGCTCCGGCAGATGGAAGATATTTAGTTTATCCGGATATTTCTTTGTTTAAAGAATTTGCTATTAAGGATTCTTTATTTTCTTTAACTAAACTTTTAGGAGAGGCTTCTTTAGCTAAAGATTTTGTTCAGGGAAGTATGTTATTAATTCGTTTAGCTCTTGTTGATTATCATAGATTTCATTTTCCTTGTAGGTGTATTCCTGAAAATTCAAAAAAAATTAATGGAGTTTTGTATTCTGTACATCCTTTAGCAATAAAAAGGTATTTTAGGCATTTAGGAGAAAATAAAAGAGAATTGACAGTTATTCATTCTCCTATTTTTGGTGAGTTTTTATTTTTAGAAATAGGTGCTTTAAATGTTGGAACAATTCATCAAACTTTTCAACCAGGTAAAGAATATTGTAAAGGTGATGAAAAAGGATTTTTTTCTTTTGGAGGTTCTTCAATAGTTATTCTATTTCGTAAAAATCAAATCATTTTTGATTCTGATTTAATTCGAAATTCTAAAGAAAAGATAGAAACTTTATGTTTAATGGGACAATCTATAGGAAAAAAATTTTAAAAATACTTATTTTTCTAGTATTTAAAATTATGATTTGTTATTGGATAAATTTCTCTTTATATGAAAAATAAGCTATGTTTAGCCTTGTTAGTTGTTTTTTGAGTTTAATTTTTTTAGGAGCCATTCTTTTCAGAGGATGTTGGACTTCTTACTGGTTTTCTAAAAAAAAAAATAGATTATTTAAAGAGATAACATATCATATTTCTCTTGAAGAATGGGAATTAGCTGAAAAAAAAATTTTAAGTTTATTATCAAAAAAAAAGTATCGTTCTCAAGTCTTATTAAGTTATGCTCGTGTTTTAAAAGAAACACAACGTTTAGAAGAAGCTTTGGTTGTTATAGAAGAAGGATTGCTTGATTCGAAAAAAGAAAAAAGTTTACTTTACTTAGAAAAAGCTCATTGTTTGGAAGCTTTAAAACAGTATGATAAAGCTTTACCTTTATTTTATAAAACGCAAGACATTTTTTTAGATACAAAGGATTATGTGGCTTTTTCTAGAAGCTTATTAATGTTATTTAAACCTAAGGAAGCAAAAAAAGTTTTAAGTTGTGTGCAAGAAAGGTTAGTTTATTTTGATCAAAAACTATTAATGGGAGATATATGTTTTGTTTTAAAAGATTATAAAGCTGCTTTATTTTGGCTAGAGGAAGCTTTAAAACTTTGTCCAAATTTTTCTATCGATTTAAGTAAAAAAATAGGTCATTCTTGTAGAAAGTTAAAATTGTATGAAAAGTCTAAACAGATTTTTCAAGTTTTACTTGAAAAAGATCCTTATGATTTTGAAATACTATTTACTTTAGGCTTGTGTGAAGAAGAACAAAAAAATTATAAAGAAGCATTATTAATTTATCAAAAAAGTCATCTTTGGAAAAAGAAACATCCTGTTTTAATGAGGCATGGAGGAGAATGTGCTTTTTTTGAGAAAAATTATTTTTTAGCTAAGAAATGTTTTTTACAATTATTAAAACAAGATAAATTAGCAGCTCAAAATTCTTTTATTTGGGTTAAATATGCTTTTTGTTTAGAAGCTTTAAGAGAATGGAAACAAGCAGAAGAGATTTATACTTTCATAACTAAGAAATTTCCATATTGCATAGAAGGATATAAAGCTTTGTCTTGGATGTATGGGGTAGGTCTTTCTACAGAAATTACTTTGCAAGTGGGTTTGTTTTATGCTAGGTATTTTTTTAAACTACAGAAAGATAAAACATCATTAGAAATACTTAGTGCTTGTGAAGCAAGAGCAGGAAATTTTAAAAGAGCATATGAAATTCAATCTTTGTTAATGTCTTATGATATAAGTAAAGAAGACCAGAAAAGAAGACAAAAAGTTTTAAGAAATTTACGACAAAATCTTCCTTTAGATAATGAACATTTAAATCGTGCTTACGTATACTTAGCTGCTTAATATTGTTAGAAGAAAATCTAATCGTTTATCGAGTTTTTTTGTTTATTGTGGTAATATGCTTTTAGTAAGTATAAACTGTAATTTATTAATCTTAAAAGTGAATATATTTAGATGTTGGGTTTGATTAAGCGATTAATTGGTTCTTCTCAGGAAAGGATCATTAAAAAAATTAGTAAAATAGTAGAAACTGTTAATCAATATGATTTGTCTTATCAAAATTTATCAGACCAGCTTTTAAAAAGTAAGACGCAGGAATTTCAATCTCGTTATGCGGCAGGGGAGTCTTTAGACAGTCTTTTACCAGAAGCTTATGGAGTAGTTAAAAGTGTTTGTAGACGTTTATGCGGAACACAAATAGCTGTTTCGGGTTATACTCAAGAATGGGATATGATACCTTATGATGTTCAGATCATAGGAGCTATAGCTATGCATATGGGTTTTATAGCAGAAATGCAAACAGGAGAAGGAAAAACCCTTACAGCAACAATGCCTTTGTATTTACATGCTTTAACAGGACGTCCTGTCCATTTGGTTACAGTAAATGATTATTTAGCAGCTAGAGATGCTAGTTGGGTAGGGGAAATTTTACGTTGGTTAGGCATTTCTACAGGAGTTTTATCTAATGGAACACCTTTGTCAAAGAGAAAAGAAGTATATTCTTGTGGTGTAGTTTATGGAACGGCTTCAGAATTTGGTTTTGATTATTTAAGAGACAATTCACTTGCTAAATCTAAAGAAGAATTGGTGCAAAGAGGTCATTATTTTTCTATTATTGATGAAATTGATTCTATTTTGATTGATGAAGCAAGAACTCCTTTAATAATTTCTGCCCCAGCATTACGTAGTAACCCTACTTATCAAGATTTAAAAGATTCAGTAACTAATCTTGTAAAAATGCAGAGAGATTTATGTAACCATATTTCTATGGAGGTTAAGCAATCTCTTGATAAATATTTATCTCAAGATGAATTACCAAAAGATAAAAAACAACAAGAGCAAATTTCTTTGTTATGTAATAAATTATGGTTAGTAAGTAAAGGCATGCCTTTAAATAAATTTCTTCGTCGTGTCCGGGAACATCCTGATTTAAGAGCTCTTATTGATAAGTGGGATATTTATTATCATGCTGATCAAAATAAAGAAGAAGCTCATGAAAAGTTATCTCAGTTGTTTTTAGTTTTAGATGAGAAAAGTAATGATTTTGAATTAACAGATAAAGGAATTCATACATGGAATAATTTTTTACCCAAAGCTACTGATGACTTTGTAATGTTAGATTTAGGGTATGAATATGCCGTTATAGATGAAGATAATACTTTGTCTTTAGAAGATAAATTAAAAAGAAAGATAGCTATTCGTGAGTTAGATTCCAATAAAAAATCTAGAGTTCATGCATTAAGGCAGTTGTTGAGAGCTCATCTTTTAATGGAAAAAGATAAAGATTATATCATAGAAAATGGAAAAGTTATAATTATTGATGAGCATACAGGAAGACCTCAGCCAGGACGTCGTTTTTCTGATGGATTGCATCAAGCTATAGAAGCTAAAGAAGGTGTTGTTATTAACCAAGAAACCCAAACCCATGCTACCATTACTCTTCAAAATTATTTTAGACTTTATGAAAAATGTTCTGGAATGACAGGGACTGCTATTACTGAAGCTCAAGAATTTAAAGAAATTTATAATTTAAATGTTCTTCAAATTCCAACTTTTAAACCATGTCATCGAATAGATTTTCATGATGAATTTTATATGACAGAAAGAGAAAAATACACAGCTATAGTTCGAGAAATTATTGAAATACATCGTCAAGGAAGGCCTATTCTTATTGGAACAGAATCTGTAGAAGTTTCTGAAAAGTTATCGAGAATTTTAAGACAAAATCACGTTAGTCATAATGTTTTAAATGCAAAAAATCATGTTAGAGAAGCTGAAATTATTGCTAAAGCGGGTGTTTTTGGAGCAGTTACTGTAGCAACTAATATGGCAGGAAGAGGAACTGATATTAAATTAGATAAAGAAGCTGAGAATGTAGGAGGCTTACATGTTATTAGTACTACTAGACATTCTTCTCGTCGTATTGACAGACAATTAAGAGGCCGTTGTGCTCGCTTGGGTGATCCAGGATCTTCTAAGTTTTTTTTATCTTTTGAAGATGAATTAATGAGGTTATTTTCTTCTCCTAAAATTAATGCTCTTATTCAGCATTTTCGGCCACCAGAAGGAGAATCTATTTCTGACAAAATGCTTAATCGATTAATTGAAACTGCTCAAAAAAGAGTAGAAGCTCGTAATTATTCAATACGTAAACATACGTTAGAATATGATGATGTTATGAATAAGCAACGTCAAGAGATTTATCGATTTCGTAGTGATGTTTTATTATCTACGGATATGTTTACTTTTATTAAAAGTTTATTAGAAGATGCTTGTGATATTGGAATATATGAAATTTGTTCAGTAGCAAATAAAATTGATTTAGATCGTTTGTCTACATGGATTAGTGAATCTTTTCCTGTAAATTTAACAATAGAACAACTAAAACATCATGATGGAGATAATTTAGTTGAGTTCATAACAGGTCATGTAATAGCAGCTTTTGATAAGAAGTGTCAGTTAATTAAAAGAGAGCTTTTGCAAATAGATGATAGTTTAAATACAAATGATGTTATTCAAGAAATGATATGTTCTTTAATTGTTTCTCAATTAGATAAGTTATGGCAAGAACATTTATTAGAAATGGATTTATTGCGTTCAGAAGTAAATTTAAGAACTATTGGACAAAAAGATCCTTTAATAGAATTTAAGTATGAAGCTTTTTCGTTATTTACTACTTTAGTACAGCAATTGAAGGTAGAGATAGCTTGTAATTTATTTAGAGTACAATTAGTAGAACAAAAAGATAATTAATTAAAATCTTTTTCTCTTCATAAAATAGAAGACAGAATTGTTTTCTGTCTTCTTATGTTAGGATGTTTTGTTATTTTTAAGATTGATTTATTATTAAATGAATCTTTCCCATTCATTCCACATTTGATTTTTTGAATGTCGTATCCAAAAATTTCTTTTATCAGCACCAATAAGAAATTGTATAAGATGTTCATCTTCTACGGACATGCATATGAGCATGCTTTTTACATTATCTTGTTTTATAATAGAAAAATCTTTGGGTGCGTTTTCGTGATTTTCATGATTATTTATTGTAATTAGATTGGGTTCATTAAAGTTATTAAAATTAATAACAGTTTCTTCATTTTGATTAGGTTGTATGACAAACCAAGAAGACCAGTCATTGTTTAAACAAACCCGTGTGAATAGTTTATTTTCTTCAGATAAATAAAACTGTCTTGAATATGCGTCTAAAACATCTGATCCAAATACAATGAGAATATCTCCATGTTCTTTATTTTCTTCAATATATACTCCAGTATTTATATAAGCATCTAAAGAGTTGTTAGCAGCTTGCTCTTTTTCATTAGATGATTCATATTCATCAGAATAATTTTCTTCATTTTTAGCATTTAAATTGGTCATAAAACCTCCAAATAAAACTTAATATTCAATTTATTTTTATTTGTTTTTAATAACAATAATGAAGTTTTAATTACAATTATTTATTATTTCTTTTTATTTTTTCTTTTATTTCTAATAAAATTGGAAGTCCTTTAAAATTAAATGTTGATTTTATTTTATTTTTTAAATACTGCTCGTAAGTTTTTTCTAATAGAGATTTGTTATTTACAAATAATAGAAAACAAGGTGGTTGAATGCTTTTTTGTGTTCCGTAGTAAATTCTTAGTCGTTTTCCATTGATCATTGAGGGGTAATGTTCTTGCATAGCTGATATAATAAGTTTATTAAAAGCATGTGTTGGAACTTTTCTTTTACTTGATTCTTGAATTTTATTTATAATGGGAAAAATTTTATCTATATTTCTATTATTTAGTGTTGAAATACATATTATGGGTATATCACGGAGCATTTGATGTAAAGATCTTAAATCTTTAACATAATGTTCCATACGAATTTCCTTTATTAAATCCCATTTGTTAACTAGCAGAATTATAGGTTTTTGGTTTTTTTCTATAATATTTAAAATTCTTTGGTCAAAATTAGTGAAACCTTTTGTAGCTTCTATAAGCAATAAACACATATCAGCTCTTTTAATAGCTGTTTCAGATCTGGAAGAAGAAATCCATTCAACAGATGTTTTTAATGATTTTTGTTTTTTTAATCCTGCTGTATCTATAAAGGTATACTGACAATTATTGTGGGTGTAAGTTACATCAATATTGTCTCTTGTAGTTCCTGCTTGAGCATCTGTTAAACAACGGTTTTTTTGTAATAAAGTATTAATAAATGTTGATTTTCCTACATTAGGACTGCCTATTAGGGCTATTTTTGTACTATTTTTTAAGTTAATAGGAGAATTTTCAAAGCTTTTTAATATGGAAGAAGGGAATAAATTAAAAGTTTCAGATAAAAGCCAATCAATATTTATATTGTGAGCTGTAGATGTAGGAATAATTGTTGAAATTCCTAAACTATAAAAACTATTAATTAATGGATTAGTTTTAGGAGTATCTGCTTTATTAGCTACTAGTATAATGGGTTTTTGAATAGTTAGTAGAGTTTTTCCTAGAATTTCATCTTCTTTAGTAATGCCGCATCGAATATCTACAACAAGCAATATAACATCAGCTTCTTGTGCTGCGATTATTGCTTGTTCTTTAATTCTTGTTTGAAATAAGTCATTGGAATTTTTATCTATACCTCCAGTGTCTACAACTTCAAAATTAATATTATTGAATTTAGCTACACTAATTAATCTATCACGTGTTGTCCCTTCTTCTTCATTAACAATAGCTATAGATTTTTTGCAAATACGATTGAATAAAGAAGATTTTCCTACATTAGGACGTCCTATAATAGCAATACGAAACATATTTCAAATATTATATAAGTAATTAAAAGGAATATTTTAGTAAAAAAAGATCTTTTATTCTATGAAAATGAGTTTATTATTTTAATAAACCGAGATTAAATAATTTTTTTAAAATTTCTTCTTTATTATTTATATTTTTTTCTATAGCTATATTTTCTGCTTCTTGTAAAATTTCTCCTAATAATTTTCCTGGGGGGACATTAAGTTTAATTAAATCATAAGCAGAAATAATGGGAGTTTTATGAATAATTCTTAATACATGTGGATGTAATTTGGCTTGAAATTGGGAAAATTTTTCTTTAAAAATTTTTAGTTCATCTTCTGTTAAAAAAGATTCAAAAAGTTGAAGAAATAAAGAAGATTCGGGAGATGCTAGAAAATGAACTAATTTAATTTTATGAGAATTATAATTTTTAAGAGCTGGATAAATATCTTTCCACTTAAGAATTAAATTTATTTCATAATTAGAAATTTTAAAATCTCTAAAAATAATTTCAATTTGTTTAGCTGTAATTTGCAAGAAAAAAGGAGCAATAATTAAAATTGTAGGGAGAGTTTTAGATAATTTAGAAATAATTTTGAGACATTGTTTAATGTCCATATCTGATAAATGTTTACCTAGTTCAGGAAACATTTGAAATAATAATCCACATTTATGTAGTAATTGAAATGCATACGCAATGTTATCATATTGAGTGATTTTTTTTAATTCAGACCATATTCTTTCTCTTGATACTGATTGCATTAAAGTAGGAGCTTCTTTAATAATGGCAAGTTCTGTTTTAGCATCTAAAGTGAAATTAAATCTTGCCGCAAAACGGATGGCCCTTATTAATCTTAATTTATCTTCATGAAAACGTTTTCTTGGAAAACCAATAGCTCTTATGATTTTGTTTCTTAAATCTATTTTTCCTCCGACATAATCATAAACCTTTTTATTAAAAGGATCGTAAAACATTCCATTAATAGTAAAATCTCTTCTTAAGGCATCTTCATGCATATCAGAAAATTTAATTTGATCAGGATGTCTTCCATCAGAATAAGAAATATCTTTTCTAAAAGTAGCTACTTCAAATGCATATTTGTCTTCTTTAATAAGCATTACTCCGAAAGCAATTCCTATACTTATAGCTTTTGGAAATAATGCTTTAATCATTTCCGGAGAAGCATTAGTTGCTATGTCTATTTCTTCAATAGGAAGATCTAAAAGAAGGTTTCTTACACAACCACCGACAAAAAATGCTTGAAATTGAGCATCATGCAACTTTGACAAGACTTTCATTCCAGCTTCAACAATTATCATAGAATTATTTTTATTTTTAAGCTAATTCTTGTTGTATATGTTTATAAACCAACTTTGGTTTTTCAAAACCCAAAATATTTTCTTCTGTAATAAAGATTTGAGATACATTTGGAATAGAAGGAATATCAAACATGAGGTCTCGCAATAAGTTTTCTAAAATCATTTTTAAAGCTCTAGCTCCTGTTTTAGCTTCTTTAGCTTTTCTAGCTATAGCATATAAGGCTTTGTCATCCAAAATTAATTCAACCTTCTCTTCTTCAAATAACTCTACATATTGTTTGACAATAGCATTGGTTGGCTCGGTTAAAATTCTTACTAGATCATTTAAAGAAAGTTCATTGCAATTAACAATGCAATTAAATCTTCCTATAAATTCAGGAATCATACCAAAAGCAATAAGATCTTCTGTTTCAACCTGAGCTAATAGTTTATTTTTATCACTAGGGTCGACATTATCCAACATAACTTCATCTACAAAACCAATGGAGTTTTTTCCTATCCTTTTTGAAATAATTTTATCTAAATTAACAAAAGCTCCGCCGACAATAAATAAAATGTTTTCAGTATTTACTCGAATATATTCTTGATGAGGATGCTTTCTTCCTCCTTTTGGAGGAACATTAGCTATGGTGCCTTCTACTATTTTTAACAAAGCTTGTTGAACACCTTCTCCTGAAACGTCTCTAGTAATTGAAACATTTGCTGTAGTTCTTCCTATTTTGTCTATTTCATCAATATAAATAATACCTTTTTCAGCTTTAGCTACATCATAGTCTGCAGCTTGAAGAAGCCTTAATATAATATTTTCAACATCTTCTCCTACATAACCTGCTTCTGTAAGAGTTGTTGCATCTGCAATAGTAAAAGGGACATCTAAGATTTTTGCTAATGTTTTAGCAATTAAAGTTTTTCCTGATCCTGTGGGACCTAATAACAAAACATTAGACTTGCTATAATGGACTTGTTTATTTTCAGAAAGAGCACGAATACGTTTGTAATGGTTATACACTGCAACAGAAATTGCTTTTTTTGCTTCTTCTTGTCCTATGACAAATTCATCTATTTTTTCTTTAATTTCTCTAGGCTTTAATAAAGTCATGTCTTGAATGTTACAGGTAGAGTTATTTACAGAATAAGAAGGTTCTGTTGTTTGAGGTTTATTTAATATACTTGCACATAATTGAATACAATTATCACAAATATATACATTAGGACCTGAAACAAGTTTATCAACATCTTGTTCAGAACGACCACAAAAGGAACATATAGCAAAGTCTTTATTTTTTTTACTCATAATAATGAATATTAATTAATTTGATTCTTTCTCTCTAGCAGAAGTTACTACTTTATCTATTAAACCATATTCGATGGCTTCTTGGGCTCCCATGAAGTAATCTCTTTCCGAGTCAGCAACGATTTTTTCTACAGATTGCCCTGTACATTCGGATAAAATGGTTGATAAATGCTTTTTTAAAGTTAAAATTTCAGCTGCTTGTAATTGGATATCTGCGGAAGTTCCAATAATACCACCAGATGGCTGGTGAATCATCATTCTGCTGTGAGGTAGAGCAAAACGTTTTCCTTTTGTTCCTGCAGAAAGTAATAAAGCTCCCATTGAAGCAGCTTGTCCTATGCAATAAGTATTTACATCACAGCCTAAAAAGCGCATAGTATCATAAATAGCTAGCCCAGCAGTAATATATCCTCCGGGAGAATTAATAAAAATTTGAATGTCTTTTTTTGGGTCTTCTGACATTAAGAATAATAACTGAGCAATAACGGTATTAGCTAATCCTTCGGTGATTTCTTGTCCAATAATTACGATTCGATCTTTTAATAACCTGGAATAGATATCCATGGCTCTTTCTCCTCGACCCGTATCTTCTATCACATATGGCACCAATGTCATAATTATAACCCCTTATATAATCTCATATTTAGAAATAGCCGAGTTTATGACTATTTGATTGTCTGGTCAAGCTTTTTATTCTTTTGCACAAGCTTTGAGCTTAGCTAAATTTAAAGCTTTTTGATAAATAAGCCTTTCTTTTGCAGTTGAAACCAATTCATCTAAAAGATTTTGAGTAATTTCTGGTGGCTGAGAAGGATTAGATAAAAATCTTTCTTTAGAACAAATTTCTAAAGTTGAATTTAGCTCTTCTTTTGAATAAGAAAGTTTTTCTTGATCAAAAATTTTTCTTACCAAAAATGTAATCTTTAATTGCTTTTTTGCTTCTTTTTGAATTTCTTGATTAATGAGTTCTTCTTTTTCTAAAATTTCTTCATCATCAAGATAGTCAACTAAACGCATAGAAAGTAACTTGTTCTGTTTTAATGTAGCTAATTTAGCAGTAATTAAAGATTTTGGCAGTTGAAAATCAACTAAGCTAGCAAGAGCTTCTTCTAGTTTTATTAAATTTTCTTCAAAGACTTTGTTTTTAGCTTGGGTTTCCAATTGCACTTTTAATTTAATTTTTAAATCATCTAATGAATCTGCTTTTAATTGTTTAGCCTTATCATCATCTAATTGGGGTAATTCTAAAGAAACTACATCGTCAAGAATAAAAGACAGCGTATTTCCTTGGAGATAAGTAGCTATTTCTTGATGATTTATTTTTTCTTTTAGAATAGTTCCTTTTGTCAATCCTAAGAATTTTTTTAAAAACTTTTCATTCATATCTTCTTCAGATAATTTGAAACGTTTTTTTTCAAACAAAAACCTCTCATTTTCTTCATTTTGGGAAATCTTTAAAGAAAGAATGATAAAATCATCTCTTTTTGCTTCTCTATTTAGAGAATGTGTAGTAGCAAAATAATAGCTAAGATTCTCTAAACCTTCGGAAATATCTTTTTCAGATATTTCTGAATCTCCATTTAGTTTGCAAGAAAAATCATTCCAGTCAATAGAAGGGACTTCTGGATAACGTTCAAATTCAATTAGAATTGTTGAATCTTTATCTAATTCACATGAAACAATATCAATTTTACGTATACTCTGTTGATTGAGTGGAGAAATTTTTGTAAGAGATATGACATTTTTTAAAGCATTACGGATCAAAGCATCATGCCAATTTCTATTTAATTCAGAGTTATAACGATCTTTAATAATGTCTTCTGAGACTTTTCCTTTTCTAAAACCTGGAATTGAAATACTTTTTTTTAATTTTTTTAAAACTTCATTGTAAGTGTTATTTACCTCAATAGAACTTACAGTAACTTTTGTAGAAACTAAACATTCTGGAAATTCCTCTTTTTCGATAGAATAAAAGTCATTTTGAAAAATAGCCATTAATTAAATTCCTATATTACGTCTTATAAATTACTGAAGATTATATTTTGGTTATTAAAAATAGCGGGTGATGAGGTTCGAACTCACGACTTTCACGTTGGCAACGTGATGCTCTACCACTGAGCTACACCCGCTTATGTAAACTGTCATGGAAACGAGTTTATCTTTTTGAATACTTTATGGCAATATCATTTATTTTGGGAAGAATATTGCTTTTATTAAAATTTTTCATTGATTTACAGAAGACAACAATGTACAAGTAAGCGTTTTATAGTGATCATCCATTTTAGAGGAAAAATGCTTAATTTCCGAAAATTGAGACGAGATTTTTCTAGTAATATTTTACAAGAAGGAAAAGAATTATTTGATCAAAAGGCAGTAATTAGCGCTAAGATTATAAGTATGGATAAGAATACTATTTCTTTTAACGCTAGTATAAAAGGTTCTTATGATAATGTCTATGAATGTGAAATAGAAATAGATCGTAGTGAATCAGATCCGATTGATTCTAATTGTGATTGTGCATATGAATATGATTGTCAGCACATAGTTGCTTTTTTGTTTTATCTAGAAAATCATTTTAATGAATTAGTTCTTACTTTTTCTAAAGAAACAGATTTAGAAAGAAATGAACAGATAGATGAAGAAGTTAAAAAAGATTTAAAAGAAACTTTTCAATCAGTAGCCATAAGAGAAGAAGTTCGTAAAGATTTGAAATATCAAAAAGAAATTTTACGAGAATATATTTATGCAGCAAAAGCATTGAGTGAGAATGCATTATTTTTACCTCAATCTTCTATAGAAAAGGATTTAGCTGAGTTAGCGATTATTTTTACCTCAGTAATGCAAGAAAAATCAGAAAAAATATTTTGTTCTGGACAGCCTATAGAATTTCAATTGGCTTTGCGATTACCAGTGCGTTCAAAACCTTTTTATATTCCTAATGTAAAAGTATTTTTAGAAGGTGTGTTATATGAAGAATCTATAGTTTTAAATGGGAAGAATTTTCTTTTTACTATGGATTCTTTTAGTGAAGTAGATAAGAAAATGATAGAATTATTACTTCGATATACTCGATATAATACGGCTTCAAATAATGAGGATAAGTTTTTAAGATTTGCCTATTTACATCCCTCTAATCTTGGAGTTATTTTATCTCAAATATATGATTTTTATTTAGAAAATAAAACATTTTGTTCTCCCGGAGATAAGAAACCTTTTCCAGGAATATTTTGTGGTAATTTAGAAGAACCTTTATATGCGGCTTCTTCTTATGCAAAAATGAAAGTTTCTTTAGATTATTTTGAGACTCCTTATAGAGCTTTGTTAATGACCCCAAGTCTTGTTTTAGATGAAGAAGACATATCTCTAGAACAGGTTGCTTTTTTAGAGTCAGACATTCCTGGAGTAATTTATGGACATACTTATTATCGTTTTTTACCTAATATTAGGCGCAAGCATGTTTGTTCTTTAATAAAATTAAGAGATATTACTATTCCAGAAGGATTGTTTGGTTCTTTTAGAGAAAATGCTCTCTCTGTTTTACAAAGTTATTCAATTATGAATAATATTTCGGCATTAAGTTCTTTTATTACGTTGCCTTATATTGAGGAGTTGAAAGCAGAATGTAACTTGAGTTATTTAGATGGGGAACTAGGAGCTAGTTTGTTTTTTATAT
Organism: uncultured Chlamydiaceae bacterium; assembly: GCA_963558895.1. Taxonomy (GTDB): domain Bacteria; phylum Chlamydiota; class Chlamydiia; order Chlamydiales; family Chlamydiaceae; genus CAUWIK01. The sequence goes on from CAUWIK010000002.1 coordinate 140,526, forward strand.
ATGGCGAGGAAAAAATTCCTGCAGCTGCATCTTTGTTAAACTATCAGCATATTCAGTTTTTTATTAGTGATAATGGAATTTTAGCGAGAAATTTAGTAGAAGAAAAAAAGATTTTAGAGGAAGTTTTTTCTGAGTTTACGTATGACGATCGTGATGCTACATTTCTTATTAGAAGTGAAAAAAAGATTGTTGAATTTATGACAGAAGTTATTCCAAATAATCAGCATAGAATTGTCTTTAATTGTCCTGAAAATTTGTTAGAACAATTTGTGTATGATGAAACTACTTTTGATTTACATTTCCAAGAGAGTGATGAAGTAAATTGTTATGAAGTTAAATTAAAAGTAAATGGACTTCTTAAGGGAGTGAGTATTGATCTTTTGACGGATTGTATTAGTTCTAAAAAGCGTTTTTTAGAATTGCCTAAAACTTCTAATATATCTTCTAAAAGAGTTAATAAGAGAAACCAAAAATATAGCGGGAATAAATTACCTCGTATTTTGGTTCTAGATTTAGATAAAATTTCTCCTTTAGTTCAAATCTTTAGCGAACTAGGATTAGAAATTTTAGATGATATGATACATAAGAGTCCTTTATGGAGTTTAACAAATATAGAAGAAAGTCAATTTCATAAGCTACCTGTTAATTTTTCTATAACAGATCGTTTGTTAGAAATACAAAAACAAATTCGAGGAGAAGTTGTTTTTAATGCTCAAGAAATTCCTGAACAAATTAATGCTACTTTACGTAATTATCAAATAGAAGGAGTTCATTGGTTAGAAAGACTTCGTAAAATGCATTTAAATGGAATTCTTGCTGATGACATGGGATTAGGAAAGACTTTGCAAGCAATTATAGCTATTACGCAAAGTCAAAAAGAAAATCCAGGAGGAGGATCTTTAGTTATTTGTCCTACTTCTTTAGTTTATAATTGGAAAGAGGAAATAAGAAAATTTAATCCTAATTTAAATACGTTAGTTATTGATGGAGCTCCTAATCAAAGAAAAAAACAACTAAAGAATTTAAAAGATTATAATGTAATTATTACATCATATAATCTTTTGCAGAAAGATATAGAAATTTATAAGGAAGCTCTTTTTGATTATGTTATTTTGGATGAAGCTCATCATATTAAAAATAGAGCAACTAGGAATGCAAAATCTGTAAAAATGTTACAAGCTGGACATCGTTTAATTTTAACAGGAACTCCCATAGAAAATTCTTTGGAAGAATTATGGAGTTTATTTGATTTCTTAATGCCCGGATTATTAAGTAGTTATGATCGTTTTGTTGGTAAATATATTCGTGCATGTAACATTATAGGTAGTAAATCTGATAATTTAGAAATTTTAAAAAAGAAAGTATCTCCTTTTATTTTAAGGAGAATGAAGGAAGATGTGTTGGAAGATTTACCTCCTGTATCGGAAATTTTATATCATTGCCATCTAACAGATTATCAAAAAGAACTTTATCAATCTTATGCCGCATCAGCTAAAGTTGAATTATCAAAATTAGTTAAAAAAGAAGGATTTGATAGAATTCACATTCATGTTTTAGCAACATTGACTAGACTAAAACAAATTTGTTGCCATCCTGCTATTTTTGCTAAAGATAATCCGGAGATAGGAGATTCAGCAAAATATGACATGTTAATGGAATTACTTTTTTCTTTAATCGGAGGAGGGCATAAAACGGTTGTTTTTAGCCAATATACTAAGATGTTGAATATTATTAAAAAAGATTTAGAACAAAGAGGAGTTCCTTTTGCTTATTTGGATGGATCTACAAAAAATAGGTTAAATGTTGTTAATCAATTTAATGAAGATGAAAGAATTGCTATTTTTTTGGTATCCTTAAAAGCTGGTGGAACGGGGTTAAATTTGGTAGGAGCTGATACTGTAATTCATTATGATATGTGGTGGAATCCTGCTGTAGAAAATCAAGCAACTGATAGAGTAAGAAGAATAGGACAAAAAAGATCAGTATCTTCTTATAAGCTAGTTACTTTAAATACAATAGAAGAGAAAATTTTGCATTTGCAAAGTAGAAAAAATTGTTTAGTTAAACAAGTTATTAATTCTGATGATGAAGTTATTTCTAAGTTGACTTGGGAAGAAGTTTTAGAGTTATTGCAAACATAGTAATTGTTTATGCCGTATCGTAGAAATTATCAAAGTATGAAGTCTTTATGTCATACTCTTTATAACACTGCTTTTCGCCGTCTTGATAAATTTTTTAATTTTTTTTCAGGTAATATTGGAATAGATTTGGGTACGGCAAATACCTTAGTTTATGTTAAAGGACGTGGAATTGTTTTAAGTGAGCCTTCAGTAGTTGCTGTTGATGCACAAACTAATGAAGTTCTTGCTGTGGGACATAAAGCCAAGGCTATGTTGGGAAAGACACCAAGAAAAATATTAGCTGTAAGACCTATGAAAGATGGGGTTATAGCGGATTTTGAAATTGCTGAAGGAATGCTAAAAGCTTTGATTAAGAGAGTAACTCCATCTAAAAGTTTATTTCGACCTAAGATATTGATAGCAGTGCCTTCTGGGATTACTGGAGTAGAAAAAAGAGCTGTGGAAGATTCTGCATTACATGCAGGAGCACAAGAGGTTATTCTTATTGAAGAACCAATGGCTGCTGCTATTGGAGTAGATTTGCCAGTTCATGAACCGGCTGCTAGTATGATTATTGATATAGGAGGAGGAACAACAGAAATTGCAATTATATCTTTAGGAGGTATTGTAGAGTCTCGGTCTTTAAGAATTGCTGGAGATGAATTTGATGAATGTATTATTAATTATATGCGTCGAACATATAATTTGATGATAGGTCCAAGAACAGCTGAAGAAATTAAAATGACGATAGGTTCTTCTTATCCTTTGGGAGATAAAGAGTTGGAAATGGAAGTGAGAGGAAGAGACCAAGTAGCAGGGCTTCCTATTACAAAGAGAATTAATTCTGTAGAAATCAGAGAATGTTTAGCTGAACCTATTCAACAAATTATAGAATGTGTTCGTTTGACATTGGAAAAATGTCCTCCGGAATTATCAGCCGATCTTGTAGAGAGAGGAATGGTTTTAGCAGGAGGAGGAGCTTTAATTAAAGGATTAGATAAAGCTTTGACTAAAAACACGGGATTACCAGTGATTATTGCTCCTCATCCTTTGTTAGCTGTTTGTTTGGGGACAGGAAAAGCTCTGGAGCATTTAGAGAAATTTAAAAAACGTAAAGGAAGTATGGTGTAGTTATGGAAGAAAGTTGGTCTTCTAAAATTGTAAATCCTTATGTTAAATCATGGATAACAGAATTTATTAATTTGGCTACACCTGATAATGTTTATGTTTGTTCTGGGTCAAATGAAGAATATGATCAAATAGCGTCTAAGTTAGTTGCTTCTGGTAGTTTATTACCTTTAAATCCAGAAAAAAAATTTCATAGTTTTTTGGCTCGTTCTGATGCTAGAGATGTTGCTAGAGTTGAAAAAAAGACATTTATTTGTGCTGTTAATAAAGAAGATGTGGGGCCGACAAATAATTGGGAAGATCCAGAAGTTATGCGTCTTAAATTGAGTAATTTATTTAATGGATGTATGAAAGGAAGGACTTTATATGTGGTTCCTTTTTGTATGGCTAATCTTAAATCTCCTTTTGCTTTAATTGGTATTGAATTAACAGATTCTCCATATGTTGTGTGTTCTATGAAAATTATGACTCGTATGGGGTCAGAAGTTTTAGACGAATTGGGAGAAACTAATAATTTTATTAAATGTCATCATAGTGTAGGTCAACCTCTTTTAAATGGACAAAAAGATGTTCAATGGCCATGTAATCCAGAAAAGTTGGTGATTGCTCATTTTCATGATGATTTAAGTATTTGGTCTTATGGAAGTGGTTATGGAGGAAATGCTTTATTAGGTAAAAAAAGTGTTTCTTTAAGAATTGCTTCTTATAAAGCTAAAAATGAAGGTTGGTTAGCAGAACATATGTTAATTATTGGTGTTACTAATCCTGAAAAAAAGAAAAAGTATTTTGCAGCGGCTTTTCCCAGTGCATGCGGCAAAACTAATTTGGCTATGTTGAAATCCACATTACCGGGATGGAAGGTAGAATGTATTGGGGATGATATTGCTTGGTTGCGTTTTGGTTCCAATGGAAAACTCTATGCTGTAAATCCTGAGTATGGTTTTTTTGGTGTTGCTCCTGGGACTTCTGCAAAGACTAATCCTAATGCTTTAAAGGCTTGTGAAAAAAATTCAATTTTTACTAACGTAGCTTTAACTAATGATGGTGATGTTTGGTGGGAAGGCTTAACAGAATGTCCTCCAGCTAATTTAATTGATTGGCAAGGCAATCTTTGGATAAAGGAAAAGGGATTACCAGCTGCTCATCCTAATTCAAGATTTACAGTACCTTTATCTCAATGTCCTGTATTAGATCCTTTATGGGATTCTCCCGAGGGAGTTCCAATTTCAGCAATTATTTTTGGAGGAAGAAGAAAAGATACAATTCCTTTAGTTTTAGAGTCTTTGAGTTGGAGACATGGGGTTTTTATGGGAGCAGGAATGTCTTCAGAAACAACTTCTGCAGTAGAAGATGTAGATGTTGTTATTAGACATGATCCTTTTGCTATGTTACCTTTTTGTGGTTATAATATGGCAGATTATTTTCGTCATTGGTTAGCTTTGCCAGATATAGGAAATGATGTGAACTTACCTAAAATATTTGGGGTAAATTGGTTTAGAAAAGATAATCAAGGAAAATATTTATGGCCTGGCTTTGGAGATAATATACGGGTATTGGAATGGATTTTTAATAGAACAGAGGAGTTTTCTGAAAAAAGCGCAATTAGAACTCCTGTGGGATTTGTTCCTTCTCGGGATTTTTTTAATTTATCTGGTTTACAATTAACTAATTCTGATTTTAAAGCGCTTTTTGAAATTAAATCTAATGAATGGTTAGATGAGATTCATAGTATTAAAAATTATTTTGAAATCTTTGGAGAACATTTTCCACCTGCTTTATCAAAAGAATTAAATCGAATAGAATTAGAATTAAAATAAATTATTTTTATTGTTTTAATTCTATTTAATTTATGTTTATTTCTATTTATTTTTAGTTATTTTTTATTTTTTATTTTTTAAAATAAAAAAAATAAATGGAAAATTTGTATGCAAAATTATTCTCTTGAATATGCTAAAGGAATTACTACTTCTTTGTTAGGAGGAATTTATGATTTTCGTTTATCTTCGACCCAGTTTTTAGATTTAAAAAATATATTTGATTTTCAATATCTTACTGAACAATTGCAAGGATTAAAGCAAGTTTATGAAACATTCTCAGAAATTCATCAACCAGAAGAAGAGTTGGTTTTAAATCAAAAAGAAAATGATATAAATCCTTTTGAAGCTAATTTTCAGATAATGGTGAATGATTTTTTAACTATTCTTAAAATGTTAAAAAGTCAAAATGATAAATTAAATGAAGTTTTAGATCCGTATGTAGTTATTTTAAATGAATTAAGTTCTTCTCTTCCTAATTTAACTTCAGAACAAATTGATTTATTAAAAGGTCTTCCTAAAAAGGTGAGAGATCTGTTAACTAATGAAAAAGTAAGTAAGAAGGAATTACAATTTTATTGGTCTAGCTTGTTAACTATGTATACTAGCATGACTAGTAATTTGTTAATATCTTCAACAGCAATACAACAGCAAATAAATGAATTTAATAATCAAATAGGCAACATTAGTTCTGCGAAGACTTTGGAACAAGGTATTTTTAATGGTTTTCAAGAGTTTATTCAAACAATTCAAGGAAAAGGAAATTTATTAGAAAAACCAGAACCAAATTCTATGTATCAATCTTTATTGAATAGTTGTTTGCAAGAAGTAAAATTATTATTATCTTTTGAAACAATATGGCCTTCATTATCTTCTGAAAACGATGCTATTAACTCGTTTTTAATAGATTTATTAAATACTCCTTTGACTCAAGGAAATTTTAGTATGACCTATGGTCAATTTATTATGACAGAGTGGGCTTATGGTCAACTTACAAATTTTTTAAGTGAAAATGCTCATGTTGGAGCAGGAGATATAGCTAATTTTTTTTCTAAGTTATTATCTAACTTACCTAGCTCAAATGAAAATACGTTTTTTGATGTTTTAAAACAACAGTTGCAGACTATAGCTACAAGTTTTTCTCAGTCTGGTTCTTTTACTTCTTGGGGTGGTTCTATGACTGATAATTCAAATGGGGTAATTTCTCTAAACCAAAATTTTGCTATTGATACAATGTTAGGATTAAATTATCAGGTTTCTTCTTTAAATAGTTCGTTATCTAGTTTGTCTCAACAAATTAATAATGTTAATAGCAATTTGCAGTTAGCTATTAAGCAATTACAAGAAAAAAGCAATGATTTAAATGTTCAATTATCTAATTTAAGTCTTCCTCATCAGTTTTATTACTCTACGCTAAGACATGTTCAAGAGCAATTTATTTTAACGTTATCTTTACAAACTGCTTTTGGTGTTGTAATGCTAGATGGTTTTCTTCCTGAACAGGAATATTATTTACGTATGTTGTGTGATGAATTGTATTACACGGATCAGGCAAGTAAATATTTAAATTCTTTAATACAACAGTCTACTAGTTTTTATAATTCAAATATTTATTATTCTTTGACTAGGTATTTAAATCAAATGAATTTATCTAGTATTCCAAATGCTACAGAGAATGCAAAAAATGCTTTAAGTCAAGAAATTAGTAGATGTATTGATGATTTATCTCGTATTGATAGTATGAAAACTTCTTTAACTTCAATACAAGCTCAAATAGAAGAAGACAGTAAATTGTCAGAGAAAGATAAGGCTACATTATTAAATATGTTTAATAGTTATTCTAATAATTTTGATTCAGCAGCTGAGAATTTATTGAATTTGAAAACTTTATTGTTATCTTTAACTATTGTTGCAAATGATACTAATTCAAATTCTCAAGCTTTTACAGTACAAGGACCCCCTTCTTGGTCTCAAAGTTTAGCTCATTTAGAAAGTTTAGTAATTAATGGAGATCAGCAATTAACTTATCCTGGGGGACTACAGGATATTCAAACGCAATTGGAATCCAATCAACAAACATATTCTAATGAAAACCAAGATCAGCAACTAGTTTTACAAATGGAATTAGCTGCAGTTCAACAGCAATGGACTATTGTGACTACTTCATTGCATATTATTAATCAGATTTATTCTGGATTGGTTAATAAAATTAGTGCTAATTAATAGGAATATCTTATGCAGATACATGAAAATAAAATAACTTTTTTTGATCAGTATTTATCTTCAGATCGAAAAGAATCTGTAAATAAAACTAAATTAGTTAAAGATTTTTGTGAAAATAATTTTAATTCCAGAAGATTGTTAGATTTTTTGAAATATTTAGAATTTGTTTCTTGCGACAAAACGTTTATACAATCTTATAAAAAACAATTAATAGATAATACTCAAGCTGTGTCTATTTATTCTCTAATTTCCCAAGATTTTCTACAACGTGAGCAAAGAAAACAGTATAATAAAGAATTTATTTTAAAGGATCTTAGTATAATTGCTAATCAAATTTATGAAGAAGATTTTATATCTACAGATAATATAAATGTTACCAGTGATGTGAATAAGCAAATTATAGATAATGATTGGAAAGAAGAAATTTCTTTATTAGTTCAAGCTACTTTTTCTCATATATTGCTAGATATTTATATGCCTACACAAGATAGATTGTTAGAGTTATTAGGAAAAGAATTAAATTATAATTCTTTAGGACAGAACTTTTTGGGTAAAATTTTAGATAATATAAAATCTTTTACTGCTGCTAATGTACACTATAATTTGTCTGGTTATATTAGTCAGACAATGGGAACAAACAATTTCTCTACGACATTTTCTACTGCAAAAAATAAGTTAAATAATGAAGTAATACAAGCTGGAAATGATGTAGAAGTTATAGATAACGTATTATCAATGCTCCATCAACAGTTAAATGATATTCAATCAAATACAGAATTAACAGCAGAGCAAATTACTAATATGTCAACTATGTTATCAGGATATATTTCTAGTTTAGAAGAATCTAAAAAGGATTTATTAAGTTTAATGAATCTACTGAATTCTCTATCTATTGTAGAAAACAATTCTGGAGGTTTTGAGGTTATAGGTCCTTCTAATTGGCAATCTTCTTTAGTAAATTTAGAAGGAGCAGTTATTAATGGTGTTCAAAATGAATCAAGTAGCGGTTTATTGAACTTTTTTAATACTTGTATGAATCAACAACTTACATATGGAGATTTGGCTCAAAGTCAGCAACTTACTTTGCAGTTAGAATTAACTGCTATTCAGCAAGAGTGGACGATTATTTCTGGTTCCTTAAGAATATTAAATAAAATTTTTATGAACTTAGCTGCCCAAATTAAAAGATAATAAGAAAACTGAATTCTTAAAAACTTAAGTAATATTTTATATTTGAACTTTTAAATTCAAACTAATAGCTCGTTGGTAACCCCAGCGTCCTTCAACGTTAATTAAAGTATTTTGACCTAAAAGATAACTTGCTCCAAAAGCTCCTCCAATACGATCAAAATTTTTGATTTTTCTCATATTAAATTCTAGATTTGTATATCTCTCAGTGAGAGTTGAAAATAAAGTAGAAGGATTTCCTGCTTTCCATGTAGTATAACCAGTAAATACGGCTACGTATGGAATGAAATGAGGTAAAATTTCTGAAGAAGCTCCCAAGTGTACCGCCCATTCCTTATAACGAATAGAGTGTTTAGTTTTCACAGATTTTGAAATACTACAAGATGAATTGTCTAAGTTTAAATTATAATCAAAATAAATTTCAGGCTCTGAAGATTGATGAAGGATAATATAATTCATAGGACTAGAACCTTGCTTATATTCGAAGCCCACGGATAAAGCATTAGATAAGCATTTCCAAATAATTTTTTTAATCCCTAAGTCCCAAGAAAATCCATAATTAGTTTGCATTTCTATTAATCCGTAAGTTGGATCTTGAGTAACATCTACGAGTTTTCTAAAAGCTTCCATAGGTAATCTAATATAAGATTTTAATCCACCTATTTTTCCATAAACTTCAATATCCCATAATGGAAAAAGGTTTTTTGATGAATCTTTAAAATTGATTCCAAAATCAATCCCTGTATTTGCAACACTAGTAGAGCATGTTCTAATTTTAGAGATAGTAATTGCTTTTGGCTCATTATTAACTAATCGATTTGTTAAAACGTCTCTTACTCCTGCATTTTCAGAAAAAATATAATCTCCAAAAAAACCAATTCGACAACCGACATCTATTTTTGTTCCCAATGTTTTGCATCCATGATTGCAGGAAACTTGATAAGTAGTAAGATTTGACCAGGTTGTTCTTGCGAGAAGAGCAGGATCAGACGGATTCCCACAAGGTATGGCTTCTCCTTTAAATGTAGCACTGAACAATAATAAAAAAGATAAAACAAATGGTTTTCTTAGAATATTTTGCACAAGCAAACAAGCTCCATAGTATGTTTATTAAATCTTGGTTTATCAATTTAAAAAATTAAAAAAAACAAAAAAAACAAAAAAAAACAAAAATTTATAAATATTCTTGTTTTGTTTCTCTTTGCATAAGTAAGCGAACGCCTTCTAAAGGAGATAAATTTTCATATAAAACTTTATATATGCCTTCGGCTATAGGTAATTCTATTTTATGTTGACGAGCTATTTGTGTAGCAGAGACAGCAGTATAAGCCCCTTCAATAACCATACCAATGTGTTCTTTTGCTTCAATTATAGACAATCCTTGAGCAATTAACTTTCCAAAACGGTGATTTCGGCTAAAGTTTGAAAAACATGTGACGCACAAGTCTCCCATACCTGCTAAACCATTTAGTGTGTCAGGTCTACATCCTACGATAGCAGCAAATCTTCTCATTTCATGAAGACCTCTTGTTATTAATGCTGCTTTAGCATTATCGCCAAAGTTTAGTCCGTCTGAGATACCACAAGCAATAGCAATAATATTTTTTAAAGCTCCTCCTAGTTCAACACCTTTTATATCAATATTGGGATATACTCGAAATTTTGGAGAAGAAAAAGCTTCGTGGATGATATTAATAGTATCTGTACTGTAAGATGAACATACAACAGAACAAGGCAATCCTTGAATAATTTCTAAAGCAATAGAAGGGCCGGAAAGGCAACCTATATGTTTTTTTATTTCTTTCCCAAATACTTCTAAAACAACTTCACTCATCAACAATCCTGTATTTTGCTCTATGCCTTTAGAAGTTAGGACAAAAGGAATTGTTAAAGGAGTTATTTGTTTTAACTGTTCGCATACAGGACGTAATCCTGCAGAAGATACCCCTTCAACAATTAATTCAGCTCCTTCCAATGCTTCTCTCATATTTTTAGTAAAAGATAGATTGGGAGAAATAGAAGATCCTGGTATTTTCGGATGATTAGCAAACATTTTTATATGATTTAATAGAGATTGGTTTCTAGACCAAACCATTACCTGGAAACCTTTGTTTGCTAAAAGAGAAGCTAAACAAAATCCCCAAACTCCTGCACCTAAATAACAGATTTTTTTCATGAAGCCTCGATAAAAGATTCTTCGAAAAAGGTATGTTTTTGCCAATGAGAAGAAGATGTATTAGATGAGTAGTAAAAATTAGCATCAAGTTCAAATTTTGTATTAGGAGCTAATTGTATTCCTGTTGCTTGTTGAAATAATCTTCGTTCTCTTGTTAGTAAAGCTTCTCTTACTGTTTGAATACTTTGATCTCCATTTAAGTTTTTTAAAGGAGCAAAACATTCATCTCTAGGATAAACTAAAATATCACTTTTATTAGCATAGTTGAATAAATCAAAAATAAATTGTTCAAATTTCCAAGCATGTAAAGTATTATCAGTAGAGTGTAAAGCAGAGACAGATTTTCTTACATAATGAATAGGTAGTATTTTATTAGCTGTTTTTTTTATAAAATCCATGGAAAAACAGTATAAGCCAATATTAGCTAATGAATATTTTAATGAGTTATCTTTATTTTTTGCAAAACGATCTTGTTCAGAAATTTCAGAGTATTCTATAACTAGGGTTTTATTAGTTTTTTGAGACTTTGCTAAGATACCTACATTTTCTTCAGGAGTTGATCGAAATGATGTTTTAATGGAAACATCATTTTTTGATTGTCTATGGAATCCAAATAGTTGAATATCAAATGGTAACGCTAAAGGATTATCTATAGGAATAATACTAACCATTTGAATTCCTTGTTTGTGCCATTTATCCCAAATCAAACTATTTAATAAGCAATTAGAAATACATCCATTACCATTAGGTCCAAAAGCTATTTTAGAAGGGCTTTCTAAAAATAAATTATAATTGGGATCTAACAAAGGCCACATAGGTTGAACAAAGAAATCTATTTGATTAGGATTAAGTCCAAAAAAATTATGTTCTTTGAAATAAGTAATAGTAGTTTTTTGGTTTAAAGGCGATAACATGAAAGCAATTGGAAGTTCTTGGTTTACAAGAGAACTGGCTGCTTTAACTTTTTCTGCAATAAGTTGAAATAAGGTTTTCTTTTTTATTGGAGATACAGGAAATAATCCTTTAGGTCCATCGTATTTTAATCGAGAACCCTGTCCTCCTGCTAGGACAATACATCCCACCTTTTTTTCTTGTAATAATTGATATCCAGTTTGTTCGTAAAGAGGATTATTATTTGCAGATGTAAAAGATGTAATAGGAGCATAGTGTTTTTTTATTTTGGGCTGGGAAAATAAGCTTTGCTGGTGTTTAACTAATTTAATGTTTAATTCATAAATTTGTTGTAAGAGAGATTTTTTCTCAGCAATGCAAAGATGTTCCCAATAGCTCAATAAATGCTCTTGGTTGATTTTTTTGAGTTTTTTAAAAGCAGTTTTATAATTTAGATTTGTATTAGGATTTAACATTGAAGTCATTTCAATCGACCTGTTCAAAATTAAAACACCTCATATTTTTAGAATAGTGTTTTAGAATAATCTTTTCGAGAGTTTTTCTGTTTTTAAATATATTCTCTAATTTTGACCTATATTCTTCTAGTATTTCTTTGTTTTTACATAGTTCAATACTAAGTTTTTGAAGAAACAATTCGGCTTTTCTTAGAAAATATATATAATGATGAATTTCTTCTTTATTAAAGAAGATTTTTTTTATTTTTTTTTGAATAGCTGTTTTGTCTTTTTCAAGATTATCAATTTGGTTTTTTAATTCTTGCATGTCTTTTTCTATTTTAGCTTTAGATATTTTGATAGAAAATTCGTGATGTTTTTTTAAGAATAGTAACAATTCTAAAGACTTAGTTTTCATGTTTTAAGATATAACCTTTTTAAGTAAACTCATAGTTTCTTTTACTGAATAACATTCAGTAATTGCTTGTTGAATAAAATTAATAATGTCTTTTTTCTTGTGAATTGCCTTGTCTAAATTAGGATTGGAATTTGGAATATAAACACCAGCATTAATAAGATCTTTGTATTCTAAATATTCTAAAATCCAAGATTTAATTAATTGAATGTTTTTTAAACTCTCTGAATCTAAAAGGTTTTGTGCTGTTCGAGATAAACTAGAGGCTATGTTTATTGAGGGATAATAACCTTTATCATATTCTTTATTTAAGTAAATATGACCATCTAACAGTGAGCAAAATATATTTTCTAAAGGATCTGAATAAGTTTCTTTGGAAGTTAAAATTGAATAAAAGCTTGTAATTGATCCTTGTAAAAAATTGCCTCCTTTCTCTATAAATCTAGCAAGTTGAGAAGAGAGATTATTAAAGGTCATTTTATTGTTAATAACAGAATATTGTTCTTGTAAAGCCTGAGCGAATCTTGAAAGAGAATCCATAATAAATAATACTGATTTTCCTTCGTTTTTAAAAAATTCAGCTAGTTTTATAGATAAGTGTGCTGCCAATATTTTTAAGGAAAACATTTCTTCTGAAGAAGATGCTATAATGATGGTTTTATTTGAAATTTTAGAATTTTCTATTAAGTAGGTAAACTCTTGAATTTCTCTACCACGTTCTCCGATAAGAGAAATAATATTAATATCTGCCGAAGAATTTTTGGCAATCATTGTTAATAAACAGGTTTTCCCTTCTCCAGCTGAAGAAAAAATACCTATTTTTTGTCCTTTCCCAACTGGACAAAGTCCGTCTATAGCTTTAATTCCTGTATTAAAAAAATCAGATATTTTTTGTTTTTCTGTATTAAAAAAAGTTTCTTTTAGAGATACATTTTCTCCAACAATAGGTTCATTATTAATTGGTTTTCCAAAAGCATTTATTACTTTTCCTAAGTAAGAAGAAGGATGTTTGAAAAAAAGTTCTTTATATAAATAAACAGAAGCTCCAAAAGGAATTCCTATTGGTTTTTCAAAACAAGAAAGCGTCAGAGTATTTCTATCTATTTTAATGACTTCTGCTATTATTTTTTTCTCTTTGTGGAAAATAAAACAAAAATCTCCTAGAGATCCTATTAAACCAGTAATTTCAACAAAAAAATCATATACTTTTATAACCTGACCAGAGTTATGAGGAATAGACCAATGTTTTATATAGTGTAATTCTTTTTCAAAAAATGTTTTATGCATTATGCAATAGGGATTGTTTTAATAAAAATAATTCTTCATGTAAATGATAAGAGATAAGTTTTTTTTTTGTATGGATTCTATATGAACCAGGAGATAAAGAAAGATCTATTTCCCAAGTATTTTTTTTACCTATAATTGCTTGATGTTTTTGGATTAAAGGCGAAAGTATGTCAAAATCTTTTTTAGATAAGGTAATATGAAAAACTTGGTTATTAATTTGAAATGATTGATTGATAATATTTTCAAGTAAAGATCTAATAGAATTAGAATTAGTTAATTTTTGAAGTATAATTTTTTCACATATATGTATACATAAGTTAATTAATTCTGGTTTTAGTTCATCGGAAAGTTTTTGCAGTCTGGAAATGAGATTTTGAGAAAGTTTATTTAAAATAAAAAAAGCACTGCTTAATTCTTTTTTGGCTAGATTATAACCTTTTTCTTCTCCTTGTTGAAAAGCTTTTTCGGAATTTTGTAAAAAAGAATAAGAAATAGGATCATTAATGTTACTAGGCAATTTAAGGATTTTTTTTATAACGTAACCTCGAATTATCATTATTTATCTTCCTTAATAAAGTTTTTAATTTCTTTTTTTGTTTTTTCATTTAGAGATTCTAAAATGAAGTTGGCTTTTTCTTTATCTAGATACTTTAACATTTCTGCAATTTTATTAGGTTTTTCTGTTTTTATAAAATTAGTTAATTGGTTTAAGTATGTTTGTTTATTGCTTTTTCGAAGATTTTGGGATAATAAGTAAATGTAAGATGAAAGCATAAGTATACAACTAGCTAATAAGTAAACAGTTGCTATAGTAATTTTTTGCTTAAAAGATAGCTTAAGATGGTTTATTAAGAATTGAGATTTATGGAAAGTTATATTTGTAGAAATGTTTTTATTAAGACAAAGCCCTTTGATTAAAGTAGAAATATCTGAAAATAATTGATTTTGCTGAGATTGAGACAATAGGTTAAAATATTCATTATTAATATTGAAATCAATATATGCTTGTTTTTGTTCTTCTCCAGATATGTTTAAGAGAAAAAAATAATGTTTTTTAGGTAAAATTTTTTGAATATATGTCTCTATTTCAAGAGAGAGTTCTTTTTTATAAAGAATATTTTGAATATCATAAGAGCAAAGGGAAAAAATTTCATCAACGTTATAAAAATTTCCTTCTTTATCTGATATGGAAATTTTATCAGGAGATAAGTTATTTACAGTACTGCACAAATAATCGATAATTGATTTGAGTTTAATATAGGTTTGCTCATTAAATTTTACATTTGGTGAAATAATAAGAGACAGTTTAGAAAATACTTGAGTATCTTGATTTGTATAAAACCCAACTTTAACATTGTCTATAAAATCAAAGATTTTCAAATCTTCTTCTATTTGTTCTTTTAAAGCAATCTTTTCAATAAGTTGGTGTTCATTATGAATAGGTAGAGAAAAAAAAGGACGAAATACTTTTTTTTTGGTATTGTTAGATATATTAGTAGTTGTATTTGTTAGTATGGAGTTTTTACTTTTAGTAAGTATTTTAAATAAATAACAAAAGCAAAATAAACAGCTAATAATTACAAAGAAGAAAAAATTTTTTCTATTAATAATTTCAATAGCTTTTGCTATACATATTTTCAACACAGACATAAGAAATTTCCTAGAAATTTAATTAATTTCTATTTTTAAAGATCTTTATCAAATATTGATATTTAGAAAAAGTAATTTAATTATTTATCAAATGGATCGAAATTTAGCGAATTTTCATTAACTTTGATTTTTATTTTATGAAAAACATAAGTTTGGAAGATGTTTTCTATAGAAGCTAAAGTGCTACCTATAGCTGAAAAACAACCAGAACAATTTCCAGAGTAATGAATTAATACAGTATGGTTGTCGTCAATACTTTCTATAACAGCTCCACCCCCATCTAGATGTAAAAAACTTTCGATATGAGTTGAAAAAGCTTGTCTAAGTAATTTTAAACGTTCTTCTTTTGATAAGTTATTCCATTCCTCTTCTTTAAGAGAAGTTCCAATGTCTGTAAGAAAACCGTCATTATAGGTAGAAGGGGTTGATAAAGAATTATTACAAAATAGATTTTCGCATTGTGTTATTATATCATCTAAGGCATCTAAACAAAGATTAAGATAAGGTCGTACCTGTATTGTTTTTAAAATTTCCTCAGAAATATTTAAATTGTCTTTAATAGTTTGAAAGTTAAATTTTTTTCCTTCGATATAAATTTTCCCTATTATTTTTTCACAAAGAAAATTTCCAATTCCTATTAATATGGGAGCTCCGAAAGCTTGAAATTTTGCATCTATAATAAGTCCATTTTCTGGATCAATAAGCCAGTAAAAATATACATAATTTCCCATAGCATAATGTCCTTGAGAACCTTCAGCTAAGTAGAAGGATTTTTCATTAGCATCATCTAAAGTGAATATTCCAGTATGAAGGGGGGAGGTAATATGTTTTGTTAATATAGGACTAAATTGAGACCAAATAGTAAAAGGAAATATATTAAACATATTTTTAAATAATTTTATTTTGTTTTATTAAATTTTTAACTTTTTTTTCTAAAATTGAAATAAATCTATTAACAGTATCAAAATCGTGGGAAATATCAAAAGCAAAACTAAGAGCACTATAAGCTTCTAAAGGAGAATATCCACAACTTTGTAAAGATTGAGAAAGTGGTTGAAATTGATTAAAACCTAAGTTGCAGATTACTTCTTCAGAAAAAAGCAAAAAGGCCAACGATTCGGCAGGAATTTTATTGAAAATTATTGTGGAAACGTTAGGTAATCTGGAATTTTTTGTAAAAAGAATTTGAACATTGGGAATAAGTTGGAGCAATTTTTTCTCAAAATAATTTCTTAAATTTGTCATTTCCACATTATTTTGTTCTAAAGAACTATAATAAAAGGATAATTCTTTGGCAAAACTGATATTTAAACTTGCTAATAAATTTGGAGAGTTATTTTGGAAGCTGTTGGAAAAAATGTTTTTGTATTTGAGTAGTGATTTACGAATAAACATTCCTCCACTACCTGGAAATCCGCCTAAAGAAGAACCAGAAAATGTAATTATGTCTATTTGATCAATAAGGTTTTTATTAACTTTCAAATATTTTATATAATGAGAAAAGTCTATATGTAAGAGAATTTTGCGTTCTTTAATGATTGGAAGGATTTCTTCTAATGGAATTATTGTACCAAGAAGACCATCAGCTAAAGATAAAGAAAATAATAAAGTTTTAGGAGAAATGGCTTCTATAAAGTCATTTTTTTCTATAATGCCTTCTTTGTTGCAAACAACCCAATCATAAGCAAAGTTATGGTATTGTAGGTATTGAAAAATATTTATGAAATTTTCTTCTGCTATCGTAGGTAAGAGTATTCTATTTTTTCCGTTTTCTTCGAAAAAGGGAGTTAATAACGAAAGGAAATTAACAAATATACTTTCTTTGCAATAAAATGAAGAGACATAATCAAATTCTTGTTTAGTACATAATAAAATTTCTCGAAAAATGACTTCGGCATTGTTAAATAATTTTTGTGTTGAAATAGAATTTTCAATATCAAAATTTTTGTAAAACAATTGTTTAGCATTAGGTTTTAAGAGTTGATGTGTTTGATTGTTTAGCCAGATCATAATTCTTGTTTAACAAATTTTTGATTATTGAATTTATAAAAAATAGGACTTCCTGTGGCAATATTTAAGGAAACAATTTCTTCTTCATTTAGAGATTCTATTTCCATAAGAATAGAACGAAGAGAATTTCCATGAGCGACAACTAAGACATTATTTCCTTTTTTACATTCAGGTGTAACAAAATTTTTAAAAAAAGGAAGAGTTCTTTGAGATGTATCAAATAAACTTTCTCCACCTGGTGGCTGTGTTTTATAACTTCTTCTCCAAAGTTGTAGTTGGTCTTTTCCAAATTCTTGTTCAACTTGAGTTTTGTTTTTTCCTTGTAATTCTCCATACATTCTTTCATTAAGAGCTTCCGAAGAAAAAATAGGAATTATATTTTCTTTTTCTTTTTCATTATAAAAACTACTCCATTTAGATAATGGTAGATTTTCTTTGTGAATGAATAGAAGTGTTTTTTCTCTGTTTTCTAATACAATTAAGGTTGTTTGAATACTTCGTATTAACTTTGAGGTAAATACAACATCTATCTGAATGTCTTTGAGTTGTTGTTTAACCTTGTGAGCTTCCAGTATTCCTTCTTGAGATAAAGAAACGTCAACCCATCCTGTAAAAAGATTTTTTTTATTCCAAGTTGATTGTCCATGTCTTAATAAAATTAATTGAGACAAAAGTTCCTCCTTAATAAAAAATAATAAAAAATTTTTATACAGCAAAGAGAAAAAAAGAAATGCTGATTAGACACTAATTGTATTTAATGGCAAAATAGAGATCTATTTTAATTTTTTAATTTTTTATGAAGAAGATTCGATTAAATAAATTTCTTTCTGGATCAGGAGTTGCTTCTAGAAGAAAATGTGATGAAATTATTAGAAGAGGTCAAATAAGTGTTAATGGAGTTATTGTAACTTCTTTAGGTACTTATGTGTTTCCTGGGAAAGATAAAATAGAGTTTTTAGGAAAGAAGTTAAAACAAGAAGAAAATGTGTATTTTTTATTAAATAAACCAGAGAAATATGTATGTACGACTAATAAGAAATTTCCAGAAACAAAAGTTGTTTTAGATTTTTTTTCTCATCTTCCTTATCGTTTGTTTACAGTGGGAAGACTTGATAAAGATACTACAGGTTTGATTTTAGTTACTAATGATGGAGATTTTGCTAACAAGGTTATTCATCCATCTTTTGGTATTACAAAAGAATATCTTTTAAAAGTTCGTCAAGACGTGTCTGATAGACAGCTTAAGTTGTTAGCTTCGGGTTGTGTTATAGAAGATAAACATATAAGACCAGTTTCTGTTAAAAAAGTTCGCCGGGGAACTATTAAGATTGTTGTTCGAGAAGGAAAAAAACATGAGGTTAGGTTATTAGCATGTGCTGCTGGTTTAGATTTGTTATCTCTTTGTAGAATTCGTATTGGTTCTCTTGTTTTAGGAGGATTACCTTTAGGATCTTATAGGGAACTTACAGAATTGGAAAAATCTTCTTTTTTGATATAACTAATAATTTTATTTAAAATGATTTTTTTTTACTATAGCTTTATAGGTTAGTTATGTTAATCATTTTAGGTTTTTTTACTTTTTTTTTAGGAGCTTTTTTAAGTTGTTATTTCCAGATATATTACTCCTTAGGAAAAGTTTATTATTATTGGAAATTATTGATAAAGTATGCCATTAAGGAAAGAAATTTTATTTTAGTTTTACTATCTCAAATTTCTGAAGATTATAAGATTGTTATCCAACAACAAAACTGGTTAGAAGAAATTTCCAATATTACTAGAAAACAATTTTGTTCTTCAGGAGAAGAGTTATTAGGTCTTTTTATTCAAAAAGAAGAGCAGTTAAATGTTCTAACGCAAAGAATTTTGCAAGATGAGCAGCTTATGGAATTTGGAGTGAAAGAAAAAAAGGATGCAATTAGCGCTTTAGAAAATTTTTGGGCAGCAAAAAACTTATTTGAATTTCATTCATCGAATTATAATGTTGCTTCTGAGAAATATCTTTTTACTCAGAGAAAGAAAATTTGTTTGTGGTTGTTTATTTTATTATCTTATCCGAATTGTCCTACAAAAATTCCTTCATTTTATTAAATTTTAAAGGCTTAGTTTGGAAATTTCTTGTTTTATTGAATTAGTCAATGAATTCAATATTTCTTCTAAATTATATTTATTTTTAGTTTCTAAGAAAAGTGATGTGGTAGGTTGATTGATTTGATTACAAAAACTTATGTCGTTATTAACGTTTAAACCAATTCCTAGAACTACACCTAAGCCATTAGAAATTGATTGAGTTTCACATAAAATTCCTGAAATTTTTTTTTTGTTTATTAAAATATCATTGGGCCATTTAAAAAAAATAGATGAAATAGGAAGATATTGAGAGAGTAATTGTTGAATAGAAAAAGTGCCTAGAGTAAATAATTTTTCTGTATTAAAGAACTGGTGGGGTAATATAAAACAGAATGAAACTGTTAAAGAATCTGAAGAGGAAATCCATTTATGATTATTTCGTCCTTTTCCAGATAGTTGTTTAAATGTTGTTATTATGTTTAACTCATATGGATTAAATATGGTTAAAAGCCTTTTTCCTGTTTCGTTTGTAGAATACAGTGAATGAAATATATAATGTTTACTTTGCATAAATGTATTTAGATTTAATATGCAATATTATAGAAGTTTAGCTAAATTTAATTGGACAGTTATTCTTATTATTTTCGTTTTAATGATTGTTAGTTTGTTATCTATTTCCTCAACAGATCCTGGAAGTACTGTTAAAGGTTTTTTTACAGGTAAAGCAGTCATTCAATTAAGACATTTTATATTAGGATGGATTATTTTTTTTGTATGTGCTTTTTTTGACTATAATCAATTGAAATCTTGGGCTTTTTTTTTATATATATTTATGATATTAAGCTTGTTAGGAGTTTTTTTTGTTCCTGCCATTCAAAATGTTCATCGATGGTATAAAATTCCCTTGATAGGAATGAGCTTGCAACCATCCGAATATGCAAAGCTTGTTTTGGTAATTGTTCTTAGTTGGTTTTTGGAAAATAGCATAGCACATATATCATCTTTTAAAACTGCTATTATAGCATTGCTAATAGTTTTTTTTCCTTTTGTTTTAATTTTAAAAGAACCAGATTTAGGAACAGCTTTAGTTCTTTGTCCTATTTCTTTGACGATATTTTATTTAGGTAATATTAATAAGTGGATTATAAAAATTTTTTCTATTCTAGGAGTTTTTTTATTAGCATTTATTTTATGTATTTTCCTAGGTTTTATTTCTCATGAGAAATTAAAGCCTGTAGCAACTAAAGTGATTAAAGAATATCAATATGAAAGATTAAATCCTACTAACCACCATCAATGGGCGTCTGTAACTGCTATTAGTATAGGAGGATTTTTAGGAAAAGGATGGAGAGAGGGATCTTTTAGTGGACATGGATGGCTGCCATATGGACAAACTGATTCCATATTTTCTGCAATTGGAGAAGAATTTGGATTTGTAGGATTACTATGCATATTAGGTTTGTTTTATTATTTAATTTATTTTGGGTGTCGGGCAACGGCAGTGGCTAAAGATTATTTTGGAAAACTATTATCTGTGGGCCTCACTGTTTATATTATTATGCATGTATTAATTAACGTAGGTATGATGTGTTCTTTGTTACCAGTAACTGGAGTTCCTTTAATCTTATTGTCATATGGAGGATCTTCTATTCTTGCTACAATGACAGCTTTGGGATTATTGCAAAGTGTTTATAGCCGTCGTTATTATTAGTCTTTATTTTTTAATAAACGTAGAGCATTTAATCCAACAATTACGGTACTTCCTTCATGTAAAACAACAGCCAACCATAAGGGAATTAGACCACATAATGCAGGAATTGAGATTAGAATGATGATTCCTAGTGCTAAAAATAAGTTTTCTTTGACAATCGATTGTGTTTTTTTAGCTTTTTGTAGCAAAAAGGATAAAGAACAAATATTATCATGCAAAAAAACCACATCTGCTGCTTCTATAGCTGTAGCAGAGCCTATACCTCCCATAGCAATTCCTACGTGTGCCTGGGTTAAAGATGGAGCATCGTTAATTCCATCTCCAATCATGATTAGATTTTGTGTGAGAGACATTTCTTTTATCTTTTCCAGTTTATGTTTTGGATCTAAATTGTAGAAGATATTGTTAATTCCTAATTGCTTAGCAACGGTAAAAGCACTTTGTTGAGAATCTCCTGTTAATAAATTTAATTCTATTTTTTGTTTTTTTAGTTCTTGAATAGTTTTTTTTACTCCAGGACGTAGAGAATCTTTTAAAGTAAAAATAAGGATATCAGATCCAATTAATGCTAAAGAACATGTTTCTCCATTATGCCTTTTGTCATCGATATAATTCTTTACGTAAACTTTATATTCTTCAGGTAATTTGGGTAGAATCCAATCGGATTTTCCTATAAAAATATCCATTTCTTTATAAGATGCTGAGACTCCATATCCAGGAATAGTTTTTATTTGAGATATAGATAGTTCGGGTAATATATTTTTTTCACGAATAAAATCTACTATAGATTGAGCTATTGGGTGATTAACAGATTGTTCTATTGTTAAAACAATAGAAAGAAGAGAGGAAATAGGATTAGTATTTTCATTAACATGATATGCTTCTGAACAGGTTAAATTACCTGTTGTAAGAGTTCCTGTTTTATCTAAAGCAAT
The DNA here is from genome assembly GCA_963558895.1 of uncultured Chlamydiaceae bacterium. Lineage (GTDB taxonomy): Bacteria > Chlamydiota > Chlamydiia > Chlamydiales > Chlamydiaceae > CAUWIK01. The sequence continues at coordinate 162,596 of CAUWIK010000002.1, forward strand.
GCTAGTACATGAAGATAGGTTATCTAAAACTATACCTCCTTTTAGAAGAATTCCTTTTTTTGCGCAAGAATTGATAGCACTGAGATAAGCTATAGGCATTGCTAAAATAAGTGCACAAGGAGAAGCGGCGATGAGAAAAGCTAAAGATCGATAAATGGAACTATTGATCCCTAAAAAAGGAATGTGAAATATAAAAGGTAAGGTAAATATCATTACTATTGAAAGGCTAATAATCGTAATAGCATAAATATTAGACCATGATTGTAGTTTTTGTTCTAAATGAGGTTTAGATTTTTGAGCTTCTATGACTAGCTGAACAATTTTTTCAACTGTTGAATCAGCACTTTTATGGGATACTTGTATATCCAAAGAACCTTCTAAATTATGTGCTCCAGAAGGAACAAAATCTCCAGGAAAACAAGATTTGGGGAGTTTTTCACCAGTAATCAATGTTAAATTAAGAGAAGAAGAACCTTTTATAATAATTCCATCAAGAGGGACAATCTCTCCGCTTTTAATTCTAATGATATCTCCAACATTAATAGATTTTGTTTGTTTTTTGCTCAAAGTACCATCAGAATTGACTAAAAGAGTTGTATAAGGAGTTAATTTTTTTAGAGAAGATAATGTACTTTTAGCTTTATATGAAACCATATCTTCTAGCGATTCAGAAATAGCAAAGAGCACTAATAATAATGCTCCTTCAAGAGCTTGATTTATAAGAATAGAACCAAAAGCTGCTAGAGTCATTAAAATATCAATATTAATAATACGGTTACTGATATCTTCTAAAGACTGTATTAAAGCTGGGGTTCCTGATAGGAAAAAAGTTATAAGTAGTAAGATATAAGAAATATTTGTATAGTGAAACCAATTAAGAATAAGAGCTAGTAAGTAGCATCCCAGAGATATTAGAGCAACTTTTAGAGATAAATTTTTTGTAATATTTATAGCATTGGAAGAGAGAATAGGACTAGAACTTTCTTGCATTCCAGAAGAAAAAAAGTCATTAAAGTTTTCCGAATTAAATCGAACATTTCCAGAAAAAAAATTATGAAATTTATTTTGCATAAGAAATTAAAATTTTTTAAAAAGTTAGTATTTTATAAGTAAAAAGTGAAAACATAATTGAAAATACAAAAATAGCAAGACTCCAAACAGCGGATTTAATTTTTTGATTTTTAATTAAGTATGAAGATAGTGTATTAAGAAATGTTAAAAATAAACCAATTATAATTGTTGCACAAGCAGTTGATGTAAAGGAATAAATACACAAAAAAATTAGTATTGAAGTCAATCCTCCCAGAAATAAAGTAAGCCCTTGTTGTAAAGGATGGGGAAAAGATTTTAGATTAATTCCAAACTCGTCTTCAATCATAGCTTGAAGAAGCAAGTTTGAATCGGAACCCAAATAGTCAACAATTTGATCTAACAATTTGTTTTGGAAACCTTTATACTTATAGATATAGCGTAATTCTTGTATTTCTTGATCTAAGTTAGAATCTATTTCTTTACGTTCTTCTTTAATCCATCGATGACATAATTCAAGATAAGACCATTCTTGCCAGATTTTTTGCATGGATATCCATAATGAATAAGCTAGGCCTAAAGAAAATAACAAAGAGCAAGATAATATTATATGAGGAAGAGCTATTGAAGAGAAAATAGTTATCGCTAATAAATAAAAAAGAAGATTTTTAAAAGCGGTAAAAAATATAATTAAGTTATTTTTAGGAAATGAATGAGATTCTAATATTCCATTTTTTAGTGAATTTATATTGCTTAAATGTTCCTCAGTACTTTTTCCTTTGAAGTAATTTTTTGATTCCATTTTGTTCATGTTATTTTACAGTTAGTTTTGAGTGAGGAAAATATTTTTGCAAAACTTTTGGAATTGTAATAGTCCCATCTTCTTGTTGATTATTTTCTATTAAAGCAACCATTAATCTAGGAGTTGCTAATCCGGATCCATTTAGTGTTTTTACATAATGTATCTCTTTTGTTTTCTCATCTCTATAGCGAATGTTAGAACGTCGAGATTGAAAGTCAGAACATTTAGAAATAGATGAAACTTCGTAATAACGATTTTGTCCAGGCAACCATACTTCTATATCAATTGTTTTTGTTGCAGAGAAAGACATGTCTCCAGTAGTTAAAAGGGATAATTGATGATGTAATTCTAAAGAGGTTAAAATATCTTGAGCTACTAATAGCATTTTTGAAAACATTAATTCTTCTTGTTCAGAAGTTGTGGTAAAAGCAAACATTTCAATTTTATGAAATTGATGCATTCTAACCAAACCTCGTTCTTGAGCTCCTGCAGCTCCAGCTTCTTTTCTGAAGCAGGGAGAAAAGGCTGCATATTGAAAAGGAAAATCTTTCTCATATAAAATTTGATTGTGATGCAATCCATTTAATATGACTTCTGCAGTAGGAATTAAATAAAGATTTTCTGGATTATCTAAAACTTCATAAAATTGACCGTTAAATTTTGGTATTTGTCCCGAACCATAAAGAATTTCTTTTTTTACCAAAACAGGAGGCAAACAGAAATTAAATCCGTGTTGAATTTGTTTTTCAATCATAAATGATAATAGAGCCCATTCTAATTGTGCTCCAATTCCTGTATAAATAGGCCAACCTGAGCCAGTTGTTTTTGCTGTAGCTACAAAATCAAATAAATGATGGATTTGATTTAATTCTAAATGGTTTTTAGGAAGGAAATTAAAATTGGGCTTACTACCAAAAGTTTTAATGACAACGTTATCACTTTTATTTAAAGAAATGGGAACATCTTCTTCTGGAAAATTAGGAAGTTGACTCATAAGTTCTTGCAAATTGCTAGACAAGTTTTTTAATAATAGATTTTTTTCTTCTATTTTTTCAGACAGTTTAACAATTTTCTTTTCTAATTCTTGTTGTTGACTAGTAGGAATTTTTTTATTAAGATAGAGCTCTTGAGAAAGTTTCTTTTTTTCTGAAATCCAAGATTCGATTAGAGTTTTACAAGATCGAATATCCTTATCCAAAGTTATTATTGGAGATAATGTTATGTTGGGATCTTTTCTTTTTAAAAGAGCTTCGCATAGAGAAGTATTTTTACGTAGTAGTTTGATATCTAACATAGATTTTTTGTTGTTTGCATTATTTTAACGTTAGGATAATTAATTTTAGTAATTATTTACTAGACATTGAAAAAGACATTTCTCCATTTTTATTAATTTTTATAAGAAGTTTATCAAGATTATCTAGAAAAAGAGAGTCTATTTTAATATTAGAAAAATTTAATTCTTTTAAAGGAAAAGATTTTACATTTTTTTGTTCCTTATAAGAAGAAATTCCTTGTATGACTATAGCCAAAGAAGCATTTAAAGATTTTTTTAATAAATCTTTATGTCCTGCTGCAGTTAAAGTATGGAAAATTTTTTCTTTTAACTCGTAAAGGCCTACTAAGGGTGGGTTATTCTCAAAATGAGATAAGTAGTTAATAAGACTTTCTTGAGTTTCTTCATCTAGACTAGTAATAATTTGTTTAAATGTAAAAAATTCTTCAGGTGTTGTTAAGTTAAAAGATTTGGCTAAGCGAATGTAAGGGATATTTACTAAACTATCCAATTGTTCTCCGTATTTTTCTGCTTCGTATTGAAGTTGTGCTTGATAGATTGGAACTAGTGATTTTGTATTGAAATCAAAATTTTGTTGGATATTTTTAACTAGAGCAAAGAAATCATTTTGAATGCTAGCACTATAGTTCTCTTCACCACACAAGTCTATTAGAAAAATTAAAAGATCAAAGTTTAAATAAGATGAAGAGATAATTTTTGGAGAAGTTTTTTTATCTAAAAAAAGAGAAAGTAGATTTTTATAATTAATAAAGGTTCGTGCTTGAGAAACTAAACTTTGCCCCTGTTTTGTTAAATGACGAAATGAAGGTGATAATTCAGGAAAAGAATTGAGTACTTGAAAGGATTTTGAATAAAATTCTTCTCTACAATTTGTAGGAGATATGAAGTAATTTTCAAATAGTTTTTTAGCTTTTTCTGAACTATAAATATTTTTTAATACAATAGATGTTTCGACGATACGAATAAATTCATTTTGAGAAATTTCTGGATTAAAACTTTTAAAAAAATATTTAAATTTTTTATGCATGGATAAAAATTCTTTGAAAGTATAGTCTCCTAATTTAGGATTTTGTTTTTTTAATAAAAGGTATGAAGAATGAGATCCGTTTAGAAAGGCATGGAAATAAATTAAACTAGTTAATGTTTCTTTAAGTAAAGAAGCATTATTTTTATTAATATCAAGAGAATTTAAAGAAGTTTTAACATCTTTGTTATTATTTTCAATTAGCCAAAGTAACTCAGGATATTGACGAAATTTGGTTTCAATCCAATCATCAGATCCCAGGGAACATTTTTTTTTCTGAATAGGAGAATTAGCAAAGCTAGTACTAGAAATTCCTAAGGAAGATAGAACTACAAAACTTTGTAATAGTAAACAAAATATTTTAGACATGAAAACCTTCATTAGTAGGCCATTAATTTATAAATTTTAATTAATATCAGAAGAATCGTAACAAATCAACAGGTTAAAATATACTAATATAGAGATTTTCTTTAATTATTCTTTAAAATAAAAATTATTGTTTTTATTGAAACATATTTATTTATGGTATTATAATAGTAATTCAAATTTTAATTTATTAAAGAATAAAAATGAAAAAAGTAAATAAACATTATTTTAGTTTGTTATTAATCTTTTTAATTATTGGTTCTTCTGTGCCTGCTCAGGCAAGAATTTTTGCAAAAAAAACAAGATCTTTAAACAATAATTCTGTTACAATTGCAGAAAATCAAAAGAAAGAAAAAAAAACTTTTTTTTCTGTAAAAAGAAAACGAAATAAAGCAATGCCAAATACGTTAACTACAGTAAGAAGTTTTCAGGAATCAGTGACTGATGCAGAAAAAGAAGATATCAGGTATGTCCTTTCTTCTTGTGCTAATATGTCAACTTTTTCTTTAGCAATGGCTCAGTCTGAAATTAAAGCTGCCTTATTTAGAATACAAGAAATTCATCCTTTAACTCTTTTAGAAGAAATTTTTAAGAATTCTCTTTTAACTAAGGATTTTATAAAGATTAAATCAAGAGGATGGATTTGGAATACGCTTAATGCTAAACTTAAAGAAGCTTTAGCTTTGGTTGCAGATAAAGGTTTATTATCTAAAGATATTGTTGTGACTTTTTCTAAAAATTTAAATTTAGAAGAAGAAGCTATAATTTCTTTATTAGAAAATAAAATGTGGGATGATTTTTTAAATATCTTGATTAAAGAATAGACCAAAGTGTTTTAATAATATAAACTACGACAATTGTTAGAGTTTTAAAGTAATAAAGTATGAATTACTCAAATTTTTAATAAAATGGTTATTCAGTTTTTTAAACTTCTTAATGAATCCGTTATTTTTTATTGTTTATTCCCTTCTATTTTACTAATAGGATTGTTTTTAACATGGAAATTGAGGTTTTTGCAAATTCGTGGTCTAAAGAAAAGTTTATCTTTTTTACTGAATATTCCTTCTAAAAATGTCCAAAAAAATTCTTATGAAGGTACTGTGTCCCGTCTAGCTTCTATAGCTTCTGTTTTGGCAGGAAACTTTGGTACAGGAACAATTTCAGGGGTTGCTGTTTCTTTAGTTATGGGAGGTCCTGGTTCATTAGTATGGATGTGGGTGGCTTCCTTCTTTTGTGCTATAGTTCAATATGCAGGATCTTTTTTAGCCGTTAAACATCGTAGGGCTTTATCTTTTGGCGGTTTTGTAGGTGGACCTATGGTTTATCTTCAAAAACAAGGAAAAACAGGACTATCTTTTATTTTTTGTATTTTTACTTTAGCTTCAGCTTTTACAACAGGAAATATTTTACAAGTTAATGCTATTGCTCTAGCTTTTCCTTCTTTTCCTTTTTCAAAGATTATTCTTGGTTTATCTTTAATTTTACCTGTTTCTTTGGTTATTGTTAAAGGAGCTAAAAAGATAGCAAATTTTTCAGTAAAGGTAGTTCCTTTTATTTCTATTTTCTATTTGATTGCGTGTTGTTTTGTTCTTTTTATCAATTATGAAGCTATTTGGCCTTCTTGTAAGTTAGTTTTTAGTTCTGCTTTTAAAATACGATCAACTTTTGGTGGGATTTGTGGTTTTTCATTAGCTCAAGTTATTTCTACTGGTATAAGTCGAGCTATAATGGCAACGGATGGTGGAACAGGATTTGTTTCTATTTTACAATCTAATTCAAAAAGTTCTAATCCAGTTATAGATGGAATAGTAACTTTATTACCTCCTTTTATTGTTATGATTGTTTGTTCTTTAACAGGATTAACTTTATTAGCTTCTAGTGCTTACAAGGAAAATCTTTTTAGTACTAGTATGATTTTATATGCTTTTACTTCTTCTTTAGGAAATAAGATTGGTTTTATTCTTATTTTTTCTTCCATTTTACTTTTTGCTTACACAACAATTTTAGCTTGGTTTGCCTGTGCAGAATCAATTATTTTTTTCTTTACTGAAAAGAAATTTTTCAATTTACTTCTAAAGTTTTTCTTTTTATTGACTCTTCCTTTGGGAGCGGTGATAAATTCTAATTTTATTTGGTTGCTTTCTGATTTTGCCTACATTGGTATGATTTTAATTAATCTTATCGTCATCATAGGAGGAATAAAGGAAGTGATGCATTCTGCTTATCTAGATTTATCTGGACTTACGGAGAGTTATTCTCCTTCTGTTTCCAAAAAGTAATATATTTGTTTAGATTAATTTTTTATTAAGGATATTGTTTTGAATCATGTTTGATTTATGTATGTTTACTACGAGTTTTATTAATTTTTATATAATTGTTCCTTTTATATTTTTATTAGGATTGTTTTTGACATTTCGATTAAAAGCTTTGCAAGTTCGTGGCTTGAAAATGAGTTTAATTCATCTGCTAAAACAAACATCTTCTAGTGTAGATAAACAAACTAAACCTATTTCTCGATTGACTTTAATGGCTTCTGTATTATCAGGCAATTTAGGGACAGGAACAATTACAGGTATGGCGGTTGCTTTAACAACAGGCGGACCTGGTTCTTTGATATGGATGTGGGGAGTTACTTTTGTTGGATCTATAGTTCAGTTTTCTAGTTCTTTTTTAGGTTTAAAGTATAGAACTCGAGTGGAGACAGGAGAATTTATTTCAGGACCTATGTGTTATTTATTAAGAGGATTGAATTTAAAATTCTTATCCATAGCTTTTTGTTTTTTTACTATTTTAACTGCTTGTTTTGCTGGTAATGTACTTCAAGTAAATACACTGGTACATTTATGTTCTAAAAACATGCTTCCTGGTTGGTTATGTGGTTTCTTTTTAATTTTACCAGTAAGTCTAGTAATTTCAGGTGGATATCGAAGGATAGTTAGGTTTTCTGCAAAACTAATTACTATTGTTGGAATATGTTATTGTTTAGCTCTTTTATACATATTATTTTTCAATTATCATGAAATAATTCCTTCTTTGAAACTTATTTTTAAGGCAGCTTTTGGTATAAAGGCTGCTGTTGGAGGTATAGGAGGTTTTTCTTTTTTTCATGTACTTTCGACAGGAGCTAGTAGAGCTATAATGGCTGCAGATAGTGGAAATGGAATGGTTTCTATTTTGCAATCAGACTCTAAAACAAATAATCCTGTAATAGATGGATTAGTTACATTGTTTCCATCTTTAATAGTAATGACATTATGTTCTCTAACTGCTCTTAGTTTAATTGTTTCTGGAGGTTTGCATTCAGGTTTGGTAGGTTCTCAAATGGTTTTATATGTTTTTAGTAGTGTTTTAGGTGAAAAATTAGGTTTTTGTATAGTATTTTTAGCTACAGCTTTATTTGGTTATACAACAATTTTGTCTTGGTTTGCTTGTGCAGATAAAGCTTTACTTTTTTTGTCTAATCAAACTAAATGGAAGATTTTGTTAAAATATGTTTATTTATTATTATTGCCTTTGGCTGCTTTTGTAGATGTGAGATTTATTTGGGTTTTATCTGATTTAGCTTTTATAGGTATGGTCATAATAAATTTAATTGGAATTACAGGGCTTGCTAAAGAAATTTGTTTAAAACAAGAAAGTTTTCTTAATTTGATAAAATAAATAAATTTCTATAGATTTAAGATAAAATTTTGCTATTCTGTGCAAGAAAAATTTTTTAATTTAACACAAAAAAAGAAAAAATATGGAATTAATTTCTAAAGATTTTTCCCATTTAACAAGAATTCCTAGAAGGTTTACTTGTCAAGGACTTGATATTAACCCAGAATTAGAAATTCATAATGTTCAAAAACAAACTCGAAGTTTAGCTTTAATTGTAGATGATCCTGATGTTCCTTTGACTATTAGAAAAGATGGAATATGGGTTCACTGGGTATTGTATAATTTGCCTTCAACTACGACTGTTTTACTTGAAGGGACAAAAATAGGAACTTCGGGTATAAATACATCCGGAGAAAAAGGTTATATGGGGCCTTGTCCTCCTGATAGAGAGCATAGATATTTTTTCAAACTTTATGCTTTAGATATTGAAACTGATTTTGAAATAGGCTTGTCTAAAGATGAATTTTTAGTAAAAGTTGATAAGCATGTCATTGATTATTTCGAATTGATAGGTTTATATGAGAAAAATTAGTTTTCTATTGGAATAAATTCTTCTTGTTTTTTTCTATGTTTCCAATATAAAGGACCATAATCATAAGTAATTTGTTGGTGTTTTTCTATTAATTTAATGGAACGAATAATTATTCTTATTGAATTGTTGTAAAAGATGCTAATAGCTTCTGCGTTTGGAAGGTCACTATGATTGATAAATCGAGTAAAATTTCCTTGTTGTCCGCTATCTATCGTTAAGTATTTCCAAGTCCATTTTGGAGTAGGATAGCGAAAACAATAGTCATTTTCATCTAACCAAATAGATCGCCTTTTTCTTAAAACTCCTGTGTATTCTCCAATAAAGCTCCAGGCAGGAATATTTTGAGTAGCAAAGATTCCATAGCCTATTTGAGAATTGACCCAACAAATAGCTATTTTTGGAATAGTCATATTTTCAATGTCTTTTTCATGTAGTTTTCCTAACCAAAGGGAATTGGGTAAGATGCGGTATTGTTTTTTAGCTTTAGAATAGACTTTGGAAACATATTGTTCTATTTTCCAGTTAGAATAAACTAAATAAGATAAATATTTAAAATCTAATAGTTGTTCTACTTCTTTTATGGAATAATATTTAATATTCTGAATATCTCCATGAAGAGAAATGGCTAAGGAGTTCTTTTTATTAAAAGAATTCATATTATTCCTTAATAGGTTATAAGTTGTTCAAAAATCATGGGAGTAGAAATTTTATTTTGCAAAGCAATCTGTACTGTTATGTGAGGAAAGGCAGTTAATTCATTTAATACAGTTTGTTTAGCTAATTCTGGGGTATTGCATTCTTGTGATAAATGCCCTAAGTATACAGATTCGAGATTTTGTTCTGCTAAGGTTTTTATAAATTTTGCGCATTCTTGGTTAGATAAATGCCCAAATTTACTTTGGGTTCGTTGTTTATAAATAGTAGCTCTATTAGATTGATCGAGTAAAAAAGGATCATAATTGGCTTCTATATAAAGGTAATTAGCACCAGATAGAGAATGTTCTACCAAAGAAGATATTCGACCTATATCTGAACAGAAGCCAAATTTAATATTATTGGCTTCAAAAGTAAATCCAATAGGATCTACAGCATCGTGAAAAATATTAAAAGAATTTACTAGTAAATTGTGAAAAAGGAAAGGCTCATGATTTCTAATAATTTTGAAGTTAGGTATAAAAGATAAAAAACTTAAAATTTTTTTTGCTGTTTCAAAATTGCAAATAATAGGAATATTATATTCTTTAAGTGTTGATTTGAGTCCTCCAATATGATCAATATGTTCATGAGAAATAAAAATACCTTGAATTTCATCTAATGTGATAGCAAGAGATTCTAGTCTACTAATTAACATTGTCTTACTAATCCCTAGATCAATTAAGATTTTTGTAGAATCTATAGATAATAAAGCACAATTGCCTTTCGATCCAGAAGCTAATGGACAAAACATATTCATTATAAATCAGTCAAAATTTTCTAGTTTTTTTAAGATTCGTCTTGGTTTTGCTCCCTCTGCGGGACCTATAATGCCCTCTGTTTCTAAGTCATCTATTAAACTAGCAGCTCTAGCATAGCCTATTTTTAATTTTCTTTGTAAAAAAGTAGTAGAGGCATTATTTGTTTCTAAAACAATTGTTTTTGCTTTACTAAATAGAGGATCAGATCTTTCTGAGCTAATTTTATTTTGCAAAGATAACTTATCAAAAGAAGGAATAACGTAGTTTGTTGGATATTTTTTACAAATATTTTGAATAACGTTATTAATATCTTCATCTTTAATAAAAGCTCCTTGTCCTCGAATTAAACTGGATGTGCCTGGTGATAAAAATAGCATATCTCCATTACCTATAAGAGATTCTGCTCCAGAATCATCGATAATAATTTGACTATTGACACGACTAGCTACTTTGAAAGATATTCTAGAAGGGAAATTAGCTTTGATTAATCCAGTAATTACTTCTCTAGAAGGTCTTTGAGTTGCTAAAATCATGTGAATTCCAACAGCTCTTGCCATTTGAGCAATGCGGATAATAGGTGTTTCTATATCTTGAGAAGAAGATAAAATTAAGTCAGATAGTTCATCAATTATACAAATAATAAAAGGCATTTTTTGAGGAATATTTAAATTACAAGAATTTTCATATTCAGTATCAATTTTTCTAGAATTAAAAGATTTGATATTGCGAATTCCTAAAAAACGTAGAATTTCATATCTTAATTCCATTTCTTTTACTAACCAACTTAAAGCAGTATATGTGGTGGTAGCTTCAGTAATTACAGGGGTGAGCATGTGTGGTAATTGAGAATATGCTGATAATTCTACTTTTTTAGGATCTACCATTACTAATTTTACTTGATCAGGGGAATTTGTCATAATAATTGACATAACTATTGTGTTAATACACACAGACTTTCCAGATCCTGTGGCTCCAGCTATAATAAGATGAGGCATTTTTGTTAAATCAGCATAAAGAGGTTCTCCATTTGATTTTTTCCCTAATAAGAGAGGGATATCTAATTTATTTTGTTGTTGATTGTAATATTCTAAAATTTCTCTAAAACATACTTGTTGAGGAAAAGGATTAGGAATCTCTATTCCTACAGCAGCTTTTCCGGGAATAGGAGCAATAATGCGAATACTTTTAGCTTGCATATTTAAAGCGAGATCATTTTCTAAAGCTTTTATTTTTTGTACTTTGACTCCTATAGGAGGAAGAACTTCAAATGAAGTGAGTGTAGGGCCAGAACAGATACCACTGATGTTAACATCTAATCCAAAACTAGATAAAGTTTCTTTTAGTACAAGAGCTTGTTGTTGCAAAGTTTCTTTTAATGCAGGTAATTCTTTTTTTGGTATTTTTGATAACAAATCTTGATTAGGTAAAGAATATTTAGAGTTTATAGGAGGAGAAAAAGAAGATAATTTATTAACAATATTGGTTGTTAGCTGTTTTTTGATATTTGTTTCTTCAGGAATGGAGTTTATTGGGATATTAGAAGAGTGTATGTTTGATTTGTTTAAAGGAATAATAGCTTTTTGTTTTTTTGGAAGAGTATAATTTTCAGGAAAATATTTTCTTTTTGAAAAAGACATTTTAAGAAAATTTTTAAAAAAGCAAAAGAAAGAAAATAAGAGTTTTTTTAAAGGGTTATAAAGTTTTTTTGTTTTTTTAGAGAAGAATTTATAAAGACGAGATATATTTATTATATAAGCAAGCGATGTAATAGAAATACAAGAAATGAGTAAAAATGAACCTATTACTCCTAAAAAAGTACTAAGAGAAAAAATATTATTAGAATATATAAATTGAGCTGGAATTCCTCCTATATAATAAGTGGTTAATAAAAAACCTGATTGCTTAAAAAATAACTTATTTTGAATAAAAGGATATAGAGAAAGGTTATTAGGCATTTTCATTGCAAAAAAAAGAGAAGTTGATACAAAGAAAATGAGAAAATAATAACTTTTTTTTCTTATTTGTTTTTGAGGTTTGTTGAAATAAAATTGAATGCTTAACCAGAAAAGATATAGAGGAACAAAAAAAGCTACTATTCCTAGTGAGAAAAATAGACTATAACTTATTGTCCAGCCAAATAAACCTATCCAATTAGAATGAGATGATTGTCCTTGTTGAAAACTAATTAGACTTAAAAAGGAAAAAATACCCAATAATAAAACAAACGTTCCCTTAGTTAACTGAGAAAGAATAGATAAAGCATTGAATTTTTGTGATTTAATTTCTTTTTTCATATATTGCAAAATATAAACATAAGTTAGTTCTTTAACTTATAACAATACTTAAAAAAGAAAAAGATCTTTTAAAAAAGGGCGAACGACGGGATTTGAACCCGCGACTTTTGGAACCACAATCCAACGCTCTAACCACTGAACTACGTTCGCCATTTGATACAAAAAAAGTAAATTTTGCGTTTAGAAAGAATAAAAGTCAATAGGTGTATAGAAAGGGATGAGGAAAAAGTAACAAAGCAAAACAACATTCTTTGATATCTTAAAGATTAGATTATTTTATAAGAATATAATGGTTTAGGAAAATCTTTACTTCTCACAGTTTTATATTGTGAAGTTTTTTAGTAAAAATTAATTTTCCATTACCAAATAGAGGTTGTTTTTAGGGACTATTCTTTTAGAAGATTGATAATTATAAGAATCTTAAGGAGGATGGAAATTTTATTTTTTTCTCTCCTAAAATTAGCTTTTTTCATTTTTTTATGTAAAATGTATTGTATAAAAAATGTACTTTTTATTAGTATCTTGGCTTCTTGTGAATTAAGTTAATCACTGAAAGCAAGAATAGCTTTTCTTGGGAAAAAGCACAGAGTAAGCTACTAACAAGGTAGTTTGCATCTTGATAACATAAATAAGATGAAATACAAAGCCAGAACAATAAATGCTTGTCGGATGAAAATCCGTTAATTTAAAATATAATAATTTTTTCTGAGAATTTGATCTTGGTTCAGATTGAACGCTGGCGGCGTGGATGAGGCATGCAAGTCGAACGAAATAAAACTTCGGTTTTATTTAGTGGCGGAAGGGTTAGTAATACATAAATAATCTGCCTTTAACTTGGGAATAACGATTGGAAACGATCGCTAATACCGAATGTGGTGTGTTTAGGCATCTAAATGACATTAAAGTAGGGGACCATTAGGCCTTGCGGTTAAAGAAGAGTTTATGCGATATCAGCTTGTTGGTGAGGTAATGGCTCACCAAGGCTATGACGTCTAGGCGAATTGAGAGATTGATCGCCAACACTGGGACTGAGACACTGCCCAGACTCCTACGGGAGGCTGCAGTCGAGAATCTTTCGCAATGGGCGAAAGCCTGACGAAGCGACGCCGCGTGTGTGATGAAGGCTCTAGGGTTGTAAAGCACTTTCGCTTGGGAACAAGAAAAAATGGCTAATATCCATTTGATTTGAGCGTACCAGGTAAAGAAGCACCGGCTAACTCCGTGCCAGCAGCCGCGGTAATACGGAGGGTGCTAGCGTTAATCGGATTTATTGGGCGTAAAGGGCGTGTAGGCGGAAAGGTAAGTTAGTTGTTAAATCTCGAAGCTCAACTTCGAAAAAGCAGCTAATACTATCTATCTAGAGGATAGACGGAGAAAAGGGAATTCCACGTGTAGCGGTGAAATGCGTAGATATGTGGAAGAACACCGGTGGCGAAGGCGCTTTTCTAGTTTATTCCTGACGCTGAGGCGCGAAAGCAAGGGGAGCAAACAGGATTAGATACCCTGGTAGTCCTTGCTGTAAACGATGCATACTTGATGTGAGTGGTCTCAATCCAACTCGTGTCGTAGCTAACGCGTTAAGTATGCCGCCTGAGGAGTACACTCGCAAGGGTGAAACTCAAAAGAATTGACGGGGGCCCGCACAAGCAGTGGAGCATGTGGTTTAATTCGATGCAACGCGAAGAACCTTACCTGGACTTGACATGTATTTGACAGTGGCAGAAATGTCATCTTCCGCAAGGACAGATACACAGGTGCTGCATGGCTGTCGTCAGCTCGTGCCGTGAGGTGTTGGGTTAAGTCCCGCAACGAGCGCAACCCTTATCACTAGTTGCCAGCACTTAGGGTGGGAACTCTAGTGAGACTGCCTGGGTTAACCAGGAGGAAGGTGAGGATGACGTCAAGTCAGCATGGCCCTTATGTCCAGGGCTACACACGTGCTACAATGGCCGGTACAGAAGGCAGCGATATCGTGAGATGGAGCAAATCCCAAAAGCCGGCCCCAGTTCAGATTGTAGTCTGCAACTCGGCTACATGAAGTCGGAATTGCTAGTAATGGCGCGTCAGCAACAGCGCCGTGAATACGTTCCCGGGCCTTGTACACACCGCCCGTCACATCATGGGAGTTGGTTTCACCTTAAGTCGTTGACTCAACCGCAAGGAGAGAAGCGCCCAAGGTGAGGCTGATGACTGGGATGAAGTCGTAACAAGGTAGCCCTACCGGAAGGTGGGGCTGGATCACCTCCTTTTAAGGACAAGGAAAGCTATTAATTTAGCTGGACTAGATTGAGCGAGTATTTATTTGGGTTAGTATTTCATCTTTTTTATGTTATCAAGTAAGTTTTTTCAATTTTTATTATTAAAGTATAATGTGATAAGTAAAAAATAAGGTAATAGTATTAAGTATTTTCACGTACAATAATTGACGTTTAAGAATATTGCACGTTTACGGTGAAAAATAAGTTTACTATTTATGTTAGATCAAGAAATCTACGAGCCAAGTTATTAAGGGCTATTGGTGGATGCCTTGGCATTGACAGGCGATGAAGGACGTGAATACCTGCGATAAGCTTCGGGGAGCTGGTAAAAAGCTATGATCCGGAGATTTCCGAATGGGGAAACCCAACGAGATTAATCTCTCGTTATTATATGTTGAATACATAGACATATAAAGTTATACCTGCTGAACTGAAACATCTTAGTAAGCAGAGGAAAAGAAATCAACGAGATTCCCTATGTAGCGGCGAGCGAAAGGGGAAGAGCCTAAACTATAATCTTTAGGTTATAGGGTTGTAGGGTCGACAATAATAATTATTAGGTATTTCTTAGCAGAATATATCTGGAAAGTTAAACGATACAGGGTGATAGTCCCGTATGCGAAAAGAAATCCTAAAATAAGTCGATACCTGAGTAGAACCAGACACGGGAAACCTGGTTTGAATCTGGGGAGACCACTCTCTAAGGCTAAATACTAGTCAATGACCTATAGTGAACCAGTACTGCGAAGGAAAGGTGAAAAGAACCCCTGTTAGGGGAGTGAAATAGAATCTGAAACCAATAGCTTACAAGCGGTCGAAGACCTATGTTTTTCTTTTAGAAAAAATGGTTGACGGCGTGCCTTTTGCATGATGAGCCAGGGAGTTACGTTATAGGGCGAGGTTAAGGGATTACGTTCCGGAGCCGAAGCGAAAGCGAGTCTTAAAAGGGCTACTAGTCTTATGACGTAGACACGAAACCAAGTGATCTATCTATGACCAGGTTGAAGCAGGGGTAAAACTTTGTGGAGGACCGAACCAGTACCTGTTGAAAAAGGTTTGGATGAGTTGTGGATAGGGGTGAAAGGCCAATCAAACTTGGAGATATCTTGTTCTCTCCGAAATAACTTTAGGGTTAGCCTTGGATATTAAGCTTTTGGGGGTAGAGCACTGAATTTTAGCGGGGGTCTACCGACCTACCAACGGAAATCAAACTCCGAATACCAAAAGTGAGTCCAGGAGATAGACAGTGGGGGCTAAGCTTCATTGTCGAGAGGGGAACAGCCCAGACCGCCGATTAAGGTCCCTAATTTTATGCTAAGTGTGTAAGGAAGTAATGATTCTAAGACAGTTGGAATGTTGGCTTAGAGGCAGCAACCATTTAAAGAGTGCGTAACAGCTCACCAATCGAGAATCATTGCGCCGATAATATCCGGGACTAAGTATAAAACCGACATCGCGGGTGTATGAGTTTAATCATACGCGGTAGGAGAGCGTAGTATTCAGCATTGAAGATGTATCGAAAGAAGCATTGGAGCGTATACTAGTGAAGATCCATGGCATAAGTAAACGATAAAGGAAGTGAAAATCTTCCTCGCCGTAAGCCCAAGGTTTCCAGGGTTAAGCTCGTCTTCCCTGGGTTAGTCGGCCCCTAAGTTGAGGCGGAAACGCGTAGACGATGGAAAATAGGTTAAATATTCCTATACCACCTAAAACTATAGCAATGGGATGACAGAGTAAGTTAAGCACGCGGACGATTGGAAGTGTCCGTAGCACAATGAGATGGGTTAGTAGGCAAATCCGCTAACGGAAAATCAGGTTGTGATCAAAGGGAATTTTCGAAGGAACTGATGGTGTAGCGCGAGGCTTTCAAGAAATAATCTCTAGCTGTTGATGGTGACCGTACCAAAACCGACACAGGTGGGCGTGATGAGTATTCTAAGGCGCGCGAGATAACTTTCGTTAAGGAACTCGGCAAATTATCCCCGTAACTTCGGAATAAGGGGAGCCTTTTTTGGTGACTAACTTTTCGTTAGAAGCTTAGGGAGGCCGCAGAGAAATGACCCAGGCGACTGTTTAGCAAAAACACAGCACTATGCAAACTTGTAAAGAGGAAGTATATGGTGTGACGCCTGCCCAATGCCAAAAGGTTAAAGGGATTTGTTAGTCTTCGGACAAAGCATTGAACCCAAGCCCTGGTGAATGGCCGCCGTAACTATAACGGTGCTAAGGTAGCGAAATTCCTTGTCGGGTAAGTTCCGACCTGCACGAATGGTGTAACGATCTGGGTACTGTCTCAACGAAAGACTCGGTGAAATTGTAGTAGCAGTGAAGATGCTGTTTACCCGCAAAAGGACGAAAAGACCCCGTGAACCTTTACTGTACTTTGGTATTGGTTTTTGATTTTTTATGTGTAGGATAGCTGGGAGACTATGAACTCTCTTCGTCAGGAGAGGGGGAGTCAACGTTGAAATACCAGTCTTAGCGAATTGAGAATCTAACGTCATTCCGTGAATCCGGAAGACGGACAATGCCAGACGGGCAGTTTTACTGGGGCGGTATCCTCCTAAAAAGTAACGGAGGAGCCCAATGCTTGTTTCATCGTGGTTGGCAATCACGAGGAGAGCGTAAAGGTATAAAACAGGCTGACTGTAAGACCTACAAGTCAAACAGAGACGAAAGTCGGGCTTAGTGATCCGGCGGTGGAAAGTGGAATCGCCGTCGCTTAACGGATAAAAGGTACTCCGGGGATAACAGGCTTATCGCCACCAAGAGTTCATATCGACGTGGCGGTTTGGCACCTCGATGTCGGCTCATCGCATCCTGGGGCTGGAGAAGGTCCCAAGGGTTTGGCTGTTCGCCAATTAAAGCGGTACGCGAGCTGGGTTCAAAACGTCGTGAGACAGTTTGGTCTCTATCCTTTGTGGGCGCAGGATACTTGAGAGGAGCTGTTCCTAGTACGAGAGGACCGGAATGGACGGACCAATGGTGTGTCGGTTGTTTTGCCAAAAGCATAGCCGAGTAGCTACGTCCGGAAAGGATAAGCATTGAAAGCATCTAAATGCCAAGCCTCCCTCAAGATAAGGTATCCCTATGAGACTCCATGTAGACCACATGGTTGATAGGTTGGAAGTGTAAGTATAGTAATATATTCAGCTAACCAATACTAATAAGTCCATTGACTTGGCTTTTTTATCATAATAAATTGCTTAATAGGCAGTTTTTTTGAAGATATGATGAAGTCTCTATATGTAAATAGGATTATTTTTGTAAACGTGGTTTTTAAGCGTCAATTAATGTAAGTAAAGATACTTTTTATTATGTTATCTTTTGCTTGTCAAATTTTGCTTGGTGATTATAGATAAGGGGGTACACCTGATCCCATTCCGAACTCAGAAGTTAAGTCCTTATGCGCCGATGGTACTATGCACAAGAGTATGGAAGAGTAGGTTATTGCCAAGCTTTTTTTTTGTCTTTTTTTTTTTGTAAAAAAGAAAATTAGTTTCCAAAATCATCTAAAATGATGTGGTTTTTATCTACTCCGTAATTTTCTAAAAGATTTAAGACGCTTGTATTGTGTAAAGGAGGACCACATAGATAATAAAGAAAATCATCAGGTTCTTCTAAATTACTTAATTGGCCTAATTCGAAAGCTTTGAAAAGATAGTTTGTTTGAATAGGGTCATTAATGTCCCATCCTTCGTTAATATCGTTTTGTTGAGGATTTGAGAGAACTAAATGATACTTGAAATTAGGATAATCTTTTTCTAGTTGTAAGTATTCCTCTTGATAAATGTTTTCTTTGAGTGATCTTGCTCCATACCATAAATCTATGGAACGAGAACTATTTTTTCCTTTTAGTAAATCTAAAATATGACTTCTTCCAAAAGAGGATCCAGCTCCTCCAATGAGAAAAATGATTGGTTTGTTTCCTTCTTTCATAAAGGATTCTCCATAAGGACCAGTCATTTTAACAATATCACCAGGTTGTAAAGAAAAAATATAAGAAGAACATAATCCCCAGGGTATTTTAGAGTTTACTTTGTTATCTATTATTGGAGGAGTGGCTATTCTAATGTTAAATTTAATAATAGGACTTTCATCAGGATAAGAAGCTAGAGAATAAGCTCTTAAAAAAGAATTTGGTTTTATATTAGAATAGTCAATTATTTTGTCAAATAATTGAAAATGTTCCCAATCTTCAAAGAATTTTTGATCCATTGTTTTTTTCCAATCAGAAGTATTAGTTTTAAAAGGTGGAACAGAAATTTGAAGATATCCTCCTGCTTTATAAGGAATTTTTTGGTTATCATTAACTTGTATTACTAGTTCCTTAATAAATGTGGCGACATTATTATTGGAAATAACAGTTCCTGTCCAGTCTTGTACATTAAGGTATTTAGGATCTATTTCTAAAGAAAGATCGTGAATTAATCTACTTTGACAAGCTAGTCGAAAACCTTCTTTTATTTGTTTATTGGAAAATGTAGATTTATCTGTTTCTAACGGTTCATCAGCTCCTTCTATAATTTTTACTTTGCATTGCTTACATGTTGCTTTCCCTCCACAAGGAGAAGGAATAGGAATACTAGAATTAGTTAAAGCTGTGAGAAGGGAAACTCCTCCTGATACTGTTTTTGAAAGATCAGGATTATTATTTATTTTAATTTTGCAAGGAGTAGTTTTAACAAGGTATTTTTTTGCCCATAAAATCATTGATGTTAAAATAAGTCCAATCAGACAAAATTCTATCGTAGCTGTAATGATCATGGGTAGGTTTTGAGACCAATTTAGAAACATAAATTTTTTTGATAAATACAATTTTAATTTTACTTATATCTTTTTTGAAAGAAAAAAGTAAATAATTTTATTTTTAAAGTTAATGTCTTGTTTTAGTAGAATTAAATTTATTTCTTTTATTTTTTAATAAAATTGGAAAAATAAAAAATTGAATTTTTTCTTAAAAAAAGACCATAATTATTAGTTTAATGTATTTGTGTATTTCAATTTTTATGTTGAAAAGAGAGGATTATGAGTATGGAAGGTTCATTAAAGGTAGATATTGATAATATTTTGCCTATCATTAAAAAATGGTTGTATTCAGATAAGGATATTTTTATTAGAGAATTAATTTCAAATGCTACCGATGCCATATCTAAAATGAAGTATTTAGAAAATAATGGAAAAGCTACAAATAATGAAGGTTATAGAATTGATGTAAGTATTAATAAAGAAGAAAAAAAACTAATTTTTTCTGATAATGGTATAGGTTTAACAGAGGAAGAAATAGAAAAATATATTGCTCAAATTGCTTTTTCTGGAGCAGCTGAATTTTTAAATAATTATCAAACAAAGTCAGAAGATGATCAAATAATAGGTCATTTTGGGTTAGGTTTTTATTCTGCTTATATGGCTGCAGATCTTGTTGAAATAGATTCTTTATCTTATAAAGAAAACTCTAAGGCAGCTTATTGGCAATGTGATGGATCTTCTAAATATTTTATGAAGGAAGGAAAAAGAAAAAAAAGAGGAACGGATATCATTCTTTCTATTTCAGAGACAGAAAATGAATATTTAGATGCTGCGAAAATTAGAACACTTTTAGAAAAATATTGTTTATTTCTTCCTGTTCCTATTTATTTAAATGGATCTTTAGTTAATAAAACTCCTCCTTTGTGGTTAAAATCTAGTTCGGAACCGTCTAAGGAAGATTACGAAAATTTTCATAATCTTCTTTTCCCTTTAGAAAAAAAACCATTGTTTTGGATTCATCTGCATGCGGATTATCCATTTAATTTAAGAGGCATTTTATATTTTCCAGAGATCGATAAAAGGACTTCTAATGAAGAAGGATTAATTAAATTATTTTGTAATAGAGTGTTTGTTTCCTCTGATTGTAAACATATTCTTCCCGATTATTTAATGATCCTTCAAGGAGCTATTGATTGCCCTGATCTTCCTTTAAATGTATCTAGAAATCACTTCCAAGCAGATAAAACGGTTAGACAATTAGGCTCTTATATTTCAAAAAAAATAGCTGATAGGCTAATCAGCATATTTACTCACAATAAGGATGAATTTCTTTCTTTATGGAAAAGTATAGAATTTTTTGTTAAATTAGGATCATTGCAAGATGATAAATTTTATAATAAAATTAAATCTGCAATTGTTTGGAAAAATAATAAAGACGAAATGACTTCTTTATTAGATTATAAAGAACGTAATGGAAATACTATTTATTATATGCCAGAAAACCATATTTCCTCGAGCATTAAGCAGCTCTATGAAGATAAAAATATAGAGATTTTAATATGTTCTAATAATGTCATTGATAAAGCTTTATTTTCTTTTTTAGAAAAAGAAGAAAAAGTTTCTTTTCGTCGTTTGGATGCAGACATTAATAATTTAATTTCACCGGAAGGGGTTTCTGTTTTAGATAGTGAAGGAAAAAGTATGTCGGAAAAAATGGCTTTATTCTTTTCTAATAAATTATCTAATATTCCTGTTGAAGTTAAACAATTGCAATCCAATAAGCTTCCTGCAGTCTTATTGATAAAAGAAGAAGAATTGCGTTTAAGAGATTTTATGTTGTTTCATGGACAAGGAAAAGAGAATGTGGATGATGTACTAAAACCTACTCTTGTAGTTAATGCTCGTAATCATTTGGCAAAAGTAGCTTATAATTTAAGAGAAAAAGATCCTGAATTAGCAAAGTTAATAGTTCAAGAAATTTATGATTTAGCTTGTTTATCTCAAAAAGAAATGAAAGAAAGCAATTTTAATGAATTCTTGGATAGAACAACAATGATTTTAGAAAAATTAACTAGTATGAATCTTTAAAAAAGGGAGTAAACTCCCTTTTTTAATCTTTTTTACAGCAAGATTTTTGATTGCTTGTATCTTGACAAGAGGCATTTTCAGGTTTTATAATGTCTGTAATAGCTGCTTTTAGAACTTCGATTTTTGCTCCTTCAACCATTTTTAAGATAACACTTTGTTCATTAACTTTTTCGACATAACCAATAATTCCCATTGCTGTAACTTTATCTCCTTCAGCAATAGAATTTCTTTTATTTTCCATGTTTTTTCTACGTTTTTGCTCTGGTCTCCATAGAATAAAATAGAAAAAGACTAAAGCAAGTCCAATCATAAGCACGGGTTGAAGGAAAGAATTTTTATTAGTAAGAACTTCTTCTTCAGCAAAAGCTTTTTGACTTAAGATGGAAAAGAAAGCGATCATACTAAATAATAAGGATTTTAACATGTGAACCTCAGTGATTTGTAATAATTACAATAATAACATAGCAAAAAGTATAACCATGATCAAGAAGTTCTCTGCTCCAAGAGAACAACATTTTCTAAATGGTTAGAATGAGGAAATTGGTCTATAGGTTGTATTTTTTTTATAAAATAATTTTTTAATAAAAAAGTTATATCTAAATATTGCGTTTTGGGATTACAGGAAATATATATTATTTTTTTTGGTAAAAATTTTATTAATATTTCTTTAACTTTTGGATGTAGGCCACATCTTGGTGGATCAACAACAACTGTATTTGGAAAACTTTTTAAATATTTATGAATGTTTTTTACATCATCTAAGATAACTTGCATGTTGTTAATGTGATTGCGTAGAATATTTTCTTTAGCTGATTTTACCGCACTTGGTATTATCTCTACTCCTAAGACATATTGAAAAAATTGTGATAACATGATTCCAATTGATCCTACTCCACAATACAAATCTAATAAAGTATCTGTTTTATTTGGATTTCCGAATTTTAAAATAGTTTTTAATATGTTTTCAGCTTGTAAGGTATTTGGTTGAAAAAAAGAATCAGGATAAATAGTAAAGTTACCTATATGTTTAGAAGATAATTTTAATTGTTCAGTTATAAAATTATTTCCTAATAGACATTTCTGATCAAACTGAGTAACGCTTCCTTTGGAAGCATACTTTATATTCCATATAAAGGAATTGGGAATTAATTTGTTGTTGATTAGATAATCGCATAAGCTAAGAACTGTTTCTTTGTTGTATTTTTCATTTGGAGCCATAGTTGTAAGGATAATCATGGTTTCTTGTGTTTTTTGACTTTTTCTAATTGTTAGAGAACAAAGGAAACCAATGTTTTTTGGAGGGAAAAAAGCTTCTATTTGAGTTAAATTCCACCAATCTTGGGTAGCTTTTAAGTAAGAAAACATTTCCTGGTCAATTAGCAAACATTCTTCTAAAGGGATAATTTTTCTAGGTTTTCCTTTAGCCATAAGCCCTAAACCTTTTTGTGTTAAGGTTTCATAAAAAGAAAATTCCATTTTATTGCGTGTTTCGGTGATTTGCGGACTAGGAATGATGGGATAAATTTCTGAGAAATTTTCAATAAGATCAGCAAAAAGGTTAGTAATATATGATTGTTTGATTTCTAATTGTTTAGAATAATTATCCTGAGAAAAAAAGCATCCTCCACAAGAGAGAAAATGTTTACAACTATTTTTTGTAAAAAGAACCATATTAGGAAGGAATAATATTAAATCTAAAATTGTATCATATTGGATTTTTTTTATTCTTCCCTAATATGGGCAAATATTTTTCTTTAAAAGAAATAACTTATCTTTTAACTGATTTTCTTTTTTCTATCTTTGTAGAAACTGATTTATGTTTCATGAGAACCTTTTTTGGTGTAGCTTTTTTTCCTATTGATGATTTTTTATTGCTAGTTTGTAGTTTTTTAGGAGCAGCTTTTGGCTTTTTACTAGTCGTTTTAGTTGATTTTCTTTTTAAAGAACCTGTTTTTTCTGCTTTTACAGATTCTTTTCTGTATAGCTTTGCTATTTTTTCTAGTTTAATAGATGATGTGCGAACTCTTTGTGCTGCAGCTTTGTTTCCATTTTCTGCTTTTGTTAAATCTTCTTGTAGCGCATTAAGCAAAATATGCATCATATTGCAAGTGTCTTTAAGAGCCATTTAATAATCCCCCAGAATTTAATGAATAAACATTTAATTATTTAATTAGTTTTTTTATTAAAATTTATGCAACTACTTTTTTTTATTTTTTAAATAATATATTAAAAGATTGTTTATTAGAGTTTAGTTTAGTTGATTTTTTCTTAATGAGTTATAGTGATTTATTAGATATTTTTTTCTGTTGCTATAAGGATAAAATATATTTATAAACTAATCAGAATTGGAAAATTTATGAGATTCTTGTTGAGCTTTTTTTTAGCGATATTTGTTTTTTTATCAGATTCTTTGATTGCTTCTCAAAAAGGTCAAAAAGAAATTTGTGATGGAAATTTATGCATAGAGCTGAAAACTGCTTTGAAAGAACAAAATTTTATCTTGGTAGATAATTTATATGAAAAACTATTAATTTCATTTGAAGAGGGTAATTCTATAAGTTATGTAGGTTGGTCTACTATGATAGATTTAACTAAATCCTATGCTCAAATTTGTATAAAACAAGGGTATGTTGATAGAATTTTTTCAGTAATTAATCGTTTGTTACAAAAAAATCCTCCAGAGATTTTTTATCAACAACTTTTTGTTTTAAAAGAAAGTTTAAATCCTAATAAGTTATCTTTAGGAAATTTTTTGCGAGGATTAGAACAAATTCAAAAGAAAAATATAGATCTATTTTTAGATTCTCAAGATTTATTATTTTTTAATGCTTGTAAATATTTTGTTATAGATTACTTTGATTCCCTTCGACAACGAGCTAACAAAGCACTATTTATGGGCAATTATGATCAAGCTTTAGATTTATACAAACAATTAATAGATGGAATTAAGCAAAAAGAATACCCTCTCTCAGAGCAAGATAGAATTTTGGTATTATCAGAATTAGAAGTTTTTGCTTGTCAAGCCATTTTTAAGCAATCTGAGCTTAAATTACAAATTAAGGATCAGATAATAGCTTTTGTTAATTATTTTTGTGCAAAAAAACGACATGAAGACTTATTGATGTCTATTGTACATTCTTTAAAAAGTTATGAAAATTTTACTTGTTCTTTGGATTTAGGAAGAAATTTATTAGAACTTGCTACTTTTTATGAAGTTAAAAATGATCAGAATAAAGCTAAAGAAATATTAAGTGTTTTAGTTCAGAAAATAGAAAACTGTAATAGAATATTTAGATTAAGTTTTGTAAAGTTACTTTCTATTTCTTTTGAACAAAAGGATTTTATACAGTTAGAAAGATTATTAGATATAGGAATTGAATTTTTTCAAGAAAATGAAATAGGTTATCCAGAATATTGTTTATATCAGGGAATATTTTATTATTATCAAAAGAAGTTTGATGAAGCTCAAGCTTATATTAAATTATCTTTAAAATATCCGGAAATACTAGGAATGAAAATGCCCTTAGCTTTACAGTACTTGGGATATGCTTTATTAGATTATGCAGATATCCAAAAAGGGTTAAAACAAGAAATTTTACTGGAAGAAGCTTACAATGTTTTTTTATTACTTTTTAATAATTGGAGCAAAGTAGAAGGGTTATTAGGTTGTTTTTATGTGAAGGTAAGACAAGAATCTACTTTAGATTGGAGTTTTGGGTTCAAATTAATCTCAGATAATTTGGGTAAATTGTCTCTTTTTCAAAAACAGTTGTTATTTAATTTAAATTTAGTTTCTCAATTTTTTCCTAATTTTGTTATAGAAAAAGATGTTCAAACAAATAATTTTTATCTTTTATGGACATTGGTTTCTAAACTATCTTTCGATGAAAAACATAATTATAAGCATCTTTTAAAAGGGGCTTCTCTTTCTTTAGAGAAAATTATAGTGGCTTTATTAAGGCATGAAGGAGATAAAAATTTATTTGGAATAGAAACTTTTATTCAACGTTTTTTAAATGAACGTATGAAGAATTTTTTAGATAGATATTTACATTATTCAGAAAAGACTTCTATTTCTTGGTATATTTCTTTACTTAGAGATTTGTATGCAAAGAATTTTCAGTTTTCTGAAATAGTATTACAAGAATATGAGAAAAATTGTTCTTCTACGCAGCATGATATATTGGCATGCATTAATGCATTAAATCTCTCTTTTTCTCAATCAAAACATAAACTATTAACTTTTTTAGAAGAATGCATAACACACAATAATTCTTATGCACAAGACTTTCTAAAATTATTATTTTTAGATAATGCTTCTGAAAAATTTTTATCAAAGAAAAGAAAAGAAATATTTGCATGGATTGAGAATAGTTATTTTTCTGAAGAAATTTTTTTTAAAATATTTCCATTGTATAACTATATTCAAGGAGATAAAGAAGCTATTGATCATTTGCATAAATTTATATCTTTATTTCCAAATTCTCAATTAATGCCAGTGATACTTTATTTTTTAGGCATACATCAAGATGATTCAAACAAAGCTATGTATTATTTTACAATGGCTTTAGAGGATTATGTAGATATTAATCCTCATAGATATAATCAAAATCCTTTTACTTATTTTTTTTATAAAACAAAATTAGAGTTGAGTATATTGTTAATACAAAGAGGTGAAAGGCATTGTTTAATAAAAGCTATAGAAATTTTGGAAAAAATGAAAGAGGATTTTATTTGTTTACAGCATCCTTTAATTAAAGATTTTAAAGAAAAATATGATACTTTGAAATTTGAGTTAGATATAGATTATTTGTTAACTTATTCTTTTTTAAAACTGGAAGAATATAAGGAGTTAGAACAACATTTAGCTGTTGTTTTAAAAAAATATACTCCTTTTTTTGATGACCCTTTAGTAAATAGGCTTTTATATTTTTTATGGTCTTTGCAAAAAAATTTAGCTATTAGATCTGGAGACGAAGATGTTTGTAAGTCATGCAAAGATATTGTATTTAGTTTTATTAGAAAATTGAATGAACATGATTATCTAAAAGAAAAAGATAATAGACTAGAGATATTACCTTTATATCCATTATTGTAGAGTAGAAACTGCTTGGAATGCTGATTTAATACAATTGTTGATCCCTGGTCCAGATATATTTTGGCCAACAATTTTGAGGTTATGTGGAAGATATTGTTTTAATAAAGATTTTGTTATATGAAAGTAAGGTAATAGTTGAGGTATAGATTGTTTTCCTTGAAGATAACCTGAATAATCAGGTTCTTGGAAAATGCCTAAGTATTTTTGAATAGCGTTGAAACAAATTTTATAGGCTTCGTTTTTAGAAGGAGCCCCTGAGAAAATAATAGACAAACGTGTTTGAGGTTTTGTTTGTTGTTGAGGAAAAATATTAGAATTCCATACAAGACCTAATACTTGTGATTCTGCATTTTTATTTATTACCATACCATATCCTTGATAAGGATTTAAAAAAGGATTGGCCCATCCAAAAGCCATACAAGAAACATCCCAATATTTAATATGATTATTAATAAAATTATATTTAGAAGATAAAAGAGAGGGTAATAAAGTTAGGGGTAAGGTATAAAAGCATAAATCTCCTTCAATTAGTTTATTTTTTGTTTGTATCGTAATTTTTTTATTGTCATTTATAACAATTGATGTTACGGGTGAAGAAAGAAGTAAAGTTACAGGAGTCTTTTCTTGTAATGTATGAATAAGGGTTTCTAAACCGTTTTTTAAGGAAAAAAGATTAATTTTTCTATTTTGAAATAAATGTTGTATAATAGAGGATTGATTTTTTAAAATTCCTTTTATAATAGAACCATGGTTTTTTTCCAAATTCCATAAATGTGGAAAAGTTTCTTTTGCGGATAATAAGTTAATATTTCCTGCTTTTATACTTGTAATAATAGGGTCTAAAGTATTTATTAGGAATTTTTTTGGAAAATGCCTAGATAAAAAATTATATACAGAATCGTCAGATTTTAAATGCTGTTTAGCAAGTAAATCTTTTAATATAAAAGGAATTAATCCATAAAGAAAGAAATGTTTTTTACTTAGTTTTTTGACTTTGTTTTCAGAAAAAATATATTTGTTTTTAGATATTTTGCTTGCAGGAATAATTTCTTTGTCTAATTGTAATTCCTTTAAAAGTTGCATGGTATAAAATCCATTTCCTTGTAGAGAAAATCCTTTTGGTCCTAGATCTAGTATTGTATTTGGAAAGCGTTTTGTTTGAATCCATCCGCCAATTTTATCTTGAGCTTCTATAATAGTGATATCTATAGAATTTTGAAATTTTTGATGTAATTTCCATGCTAAAGTTAATCCTGAGATACCAGCTCCTAAGATGACTATCTTTTTCATATGGAGAAAGAATATTGAGGATTATTATTAGTGGCAGAAAATAAATAATTATCAAAAACAGTAGATATAACTCTTACAAATAATTCTCCAAGAGAAGTTACTTTTAGTAAATTAGAAGAGTTTATAATTAATCCAGAAGATTCTAAAGATATTAATTTTTCTTTTACAGAAATGAAATATGTATCAAAAGTAATATTAAATAAATTATAAAAAAGTGTCTTATCTACTTCAAAAGAACACATAATTTTATGAATAGTCCACTTTCTTATGATATCATCATTAGATAAATGTTTTCCTTTAGCTATCGGTAATTGATTTTTATCAATTGCTTTATAATACGAATTTAGGTCTTTATAATTTTGTATGTAATGATTTTGGATAAATCCTGTAGCAGAAACACCGAATCCAATTAAATCTTCGGCATAAGGAACAGAATATCCTTGGAAGTTTCTAGTTAAGGTTTTATTAAGATAACAGAGGGTTAAAATATCATTTTCTAAGGCAAAGTGATCCATTCCAATGCAGCAATATTGATGATTTAACAAGATATTTCGAGAATTAGAATATATCTTGAATTTTTCTTCCAACGATGGAAGATCTGTTGTTTTTAAGGACTTTTGATGAGGCTTTAACCAAGGAACATGAGCAAAAGAAAACAAAGCAATTCTATTAGGATGTAACTCTATAATTTTTTGTATTGTTTGTTTAAAAGTATGAACAGTTTGTTTAGGTAGCCCATATATTAGATCTATGTTAATGCTTGGAAATCCAATTTTTTGAAGTAATTTATAACAAAATAAAGTTTGCTCAAAAGATTGATTTCGACGTATGGCCTTTTGTACTTCTAGATTTGTATCTTGTACTCCAAGACTAATACGATTGAATTTCAACTGATATAAGCATTCTAGAATATGAGGATTAATTTCTAAAGATCGAGGATCTATTTCCATACAAATTTCATTGTTTGGCATTATTTCAAAATGAGTAGAGATAACATCAAATAACTTAATCATTGATTTTGGAGAAATTAAACTTGGGGATCCTCCTCCAAAATGAATTTGAGTAACTTTTCTTTTGCTTGAAAATAAACTGGCAACTATTTTTATTTCTTTAATAAGATATTCTATATATTTATGTTCGTTTTCAATTTTTCTGTTTAAAAATACAGAACAAGCACAATAAAGGCACATTTTTTTGCAAAAGGGGAAATGAAAATATAATGATAAAGGATGTTCTGGTAAGTTATTGAGCTTATTAAAAGCTATTAAAGCGAAATCAAAACTTTTTTCATTCCAATTTTTTATAGTAGGATAACTAGTATACCTAGGAGCAGGATGGTTTAATCCTTCTAGAAATTTAAGATTTGGAACGTACATAATCTATAACTAATTTTATT
Source organism: uncultured Chlamydiaceae bacterium (assembly GCA_963558895.1). GTDB lineage: Bacteria > Chlamydiota > Chlamydiia > Chlamydiales > Chlamydiaceae > CAUWIK01. Next base: position 191,930 of record CAUWIK010000002.1, read on the forward strand.
TTATCCACGGGTGTTTGAGGATGAATCCCATGACCTAGATTAAAAATATATCCTGGATGTTCTTTCATTAGAGGTAGTAAATCATTTAGATACTTTTTTATTTGAAGATCGTTAGCAAATAACATCATTGGATCCATGTTTCCTTGTATAGAGAGGTTTTTAGGAAAAGATCTTATAATTTTTTTTAAATCTTTGAGCCAATCTAGACTTAAACAATTTGCTCCGGTAGTCATCAAAGATCTTATATTATAACTAGAGTTTCTAGTAAATAAGATAATTGGTATTGAAAATTTTTTTAAATGAGAAATAATTTTTTTATTTATTTTAATACAATACTTAAAAAATAGTGATTCAGGTAATGTGTTTGTGGCTGAGTCAAATAGTTGTATAGCATCTATTCCTGCGAGAATTTGAGTTTCTAAATAATAAATAGTTGCTTCTACAATTTCATCTAAAAGATTTTCAAATTTATCTGTTTCAGCATACATAAATCTTCTGGTATGTAGTAAGTCTTTATTAGGTTTTTTTTCTAATAAATAGGAAGCTATTGTAAAGGGTGATCCAGCAAATCCAATTAAAGGAATAGTTAATTGTTTTTTTAATTCCCTAATGGCATTTAATTGAGGTAGAAATATGCTTGGATTTAAAGTTTTTATTATTTTTTTTAATGGATCAAAATTTACAATTGGTCCTAATTTTTCATGAAAACAATAAGGTATATTTAAAGCATTTAAAATAATGAGAATATCTGAGAATAAAATAGCGGCATCTACATTTAATAGTTTAGGAGCAAGTAGAGTTGCTTCAATAATAAATTCTTCATCATGAAATAAATTAAATAGAGATCTGTTTTTTTTTAGCTGATGATATTCTGGTAAATAGCGTCCGACTTGTCTCATTATCCATATTGGAATGTTTTGAGTATGATTTGTTTGTTGTAAAGCAGAGAGAAATAAAGACAAAAGGTTTCTCCTATTATTTTAAAGGAAAAAATTCCGAAAGAATTTTAATTATTGTATTAACAAAATTTTTTGGATGACGTTTTAAAGAACATGGAATTTTCTTTGCTATTTTTTCAGACTTATTATGTATTTGTTCTGCATATAAAAGGGAATCAGAGCCTTTTATTATTGAGAAGTAATTATGAATAGCAAAAATTCTTAATTCACTAAAGACAAATAACCATTCTGTTTCTTCAGGAAGAGATCCAAATCTATCTATAATTTCATCTTTAATTTCTTTGAGTTCTCCAGTATCTTCAGCCTGACCGATTTTTTGATACATTTCCATACGTAAGTTTACATCGTCGATATACGTTGAAGGAATTTTTGAGAAAAAAGGAAATTCAATTTTAACTTCTTTTTGGAATAAAATGGGCTGTTCTTTATTTTGAATAGATTTAATAGCTTTTTTTAATAGACGACAATATAATTGAAATCCAACAGAAGAAACATGACCAGATTGTTCTGTACCCAATATGTTCCCTGCTCCTCTAATTTCTAAGTCTTGTAATGCTATTTTCATTCCTTCTCCGTAATTATTTTGAGTAAGTGCAGAAAGTCGTTTTCCAGTAATACTAGATAGACAATGTAAGTGAGATACTAATAAGTAGCAATAAGCTTTTCTATTCCATCTGCCAACGCGACCTCTCATTTGATATAAATCTGCTAAACCAAATTTATCTGCTTGATCTATTAAAATAGAATTAGCATTTGGGATATCTATGCCATTTTCTATAAGAGAAGTAGCTACTAAAACATTAGCTTCTCCTGTTTTAAATGATTGTAGAATTAGAGGTAATTCTTCAGTCATTTGACCATGAGCTACTACAACTTTGGCTTCAGGAACTAAATTTTTTATTTTTTCAGCTAATTCAAAAAGAGTTTCTATTCGGTTATGAATAACATAAGCTTGTCCACCTCTTAGTAATTCATGTCGTATAGCATTTGTAAAAATATTATCATTACGTTGATGAATAGTTGTGTGTATAGGTAGCCTATCCATAGGCGGTGTAGTAAGCACAGAAAGGTCTCGAGCTCCAACTAAAGAAAGATATAAAGTTCTTGGAATGGGTGTAGCAGAAAGAGTTAAGCAGTCTATTTTTGGAAAAGTTTTTTTGAAATGCTCTTTTATTTTAACTCCAAATCGTTGTTCTTCATCAATAATTAGTAATCCGAGATTTTTAAAAATAACATCTTTTCCTATAACTCTATGAGTCCCAATAACAATATTTATATTGCCTTCACTAATATCTTTTAATATTGTACGTTTTTCTTTACTGGAAGTTAATCGAGATAAAGAAACGATATTAATAGGTAAACCATTCATTCTTTGGGTAAAACTTTCATAATGTTGTAAAGCTAGTACAGTTGTAGGAACCATAACAACAACTTGAAATTTTCCATCACAAACGGCTTTTATAGCGGCCCTCATAGCTATTTCTGTTTTTCCAAAACCAGCATCTCCGCAGATAAGTCTATCCATAATTTTGTTGGATTTCATATCATTATAAATATCTTGGATAGCGGCTAGTTGATCTGGAGTTTCTTGATAAGGAAAAGATTCAGAAAATTGAATAACATAATCACTATCTTCGGGATAAGTAATTCCTTGTTGAAGACTACGTTCAGCTTGTACTTTTAAAAGATCTTCAGCATATTTTAAGAGAGATTTTTCAGTATTGGCTGTAATTTTATTCCATTTTGTTCCTTGCAAGTTATGTAAATCTATTTGATTGGTTTTTGCTCCGGTATATTTGGAAATAAGATGAGCTTGCTCTAAGGGAACATATAAGCGAGCTTTGTCTGCATACTCTAAAATCATATATTCTTTTTCATGTCCTAAGTGATTTGGTTTTTTTGTTATTCCAAGAAAACGGCCAATTCCATTATTAGCATGTACAATAGTTTCTCCAACTACCGGTGTATAAAGGTCATCGTATTTTGAATTTGATTTGTAATATATTCTTTGAGCTTCTCTTCTTAGTTTTTTATGTTTGGAGAATTCAGTAGCTGAGATAAAAGCAACTTTTTCTTGAGATAAATAAAAGCCAGAAGAGAGAGTATGTTTATAAGTATGTAAAGAAAAGTGTTCTTTTCCTATTTTATTTATTATTTCTTCCAATAAAAGTTTTTCATTTTCTTTTTCGTAAAAGAAGAAGAGTGTTTTTTTTTGAATTGTATCTGAGTGTTCGCTACTTAGTTTTAATGTAGTTATTAAATTTTCCAAAGAAAAATTATCTACTAAATTAGTATAAGGTAAAGATGAAAGAGATAGGTAAGGTGATGTGTATCTTTGAACATAAAATTCTTCACAAAAAAGATTAAGATTTAACTTATTTTTATCATAAGTAGTACAAGATTCTTGGCTTAAAGCTTTTTCAGAAAAGAAAATATTGGGCATAGGTTTCGTAAATTCGATCATTTCTTTTATAGAAAAAAAAAGTTCTTTGAAAGTTCTAATGTTTCCTGCCATTAGAGAATATTTATTTTCTAAAGCTTGAATATCGTCCCAAATGACAATAGTGTTCATGGAAATGTAATTAAAGAAATGAGATTTAAGAATAGAGGAAGTAAAAGAAGTATTGGCATCAGTAATAGTTAATTCAGAAATCTTTTTAATAGATAGTTGGTTTTGGGGATTATATTTTCTCATGGATAAAATAGAGTCTTCCCAGAACTCTATTCTTACTGGTTCTTTTTCAGATATTGGGAAAATATCAACAATTCCTCCTCTTATAGCTAAAGCTCCTTTTTCTGTAACGATATGTTGTTGTTTGTATCCTAAAGATAAGCATAAGTCTACAAAATCTTCTAAAGAGATTAGTTCTTTTAAGGTTACATGTAAGCATGAATTTTGAGTATGTTGAATAGGTGGCAATTTTTCTAATAAAGCGGGTAAGGAAGTAATACAACATATTGGGTTATTATGTTGGTTGATTAAAGCTTGTAAAAGGGTATTACGAATTCCAATAGCATCTAAATTAATAATATTAAGAGAAGAATCTTTTTCAGAAGCAGGAAAAATTTTAATATCTTGTTTTAATAGGAAACAAGATAGATCATCTAACCAAGAATCTATGTTATTTTCTTCTGTGATAATAAGGACATTTTTCTGTTGTTTTTGAAAGATATTACTTAACATATGAGCTTTTGCTGAACCAGAAATATTCTCAATTAGAAGAAAAGGAGTTTCTTGAGATAATAATGTATTTAAGTTAGCGAAAGCATTAGAGTTTAGTTTAAATGATTTGTAATCCATGTTTGTATAAAATTTATTATTTCATTGTCATTAAAAGTTTCTAAAGAAGTTCCTTGAGCTAAATGTGCTTTTCCCCCACCTTTGCCTTGTTTTGTACACAAAAAATCTTGGAGTATTTTATTAGCTAAGAATCCTTGTTTTTGAAGGGTTTTTGCAGAATGTATTAATAAAATGTTTTTATTTTGAGAGACTCCGTATAAAAAGACTAAAGCATTTAAGTTAATGGAATTTAATCCTTCTGAATAGAGACGTAAGTTTTCTTTGGTTATTTCAGAAAGATTATGAATAACTACAGGAATGGTAAGAAAATTTTTTGCAGAATCTAATAATTGTTGAATTTCTTTTTGAATAGACAAGTTAGAAATTTGATTTAAATGAGATTTTAATGATTTATTTTCTTCAATTAGAGAGGTGATTTTTGTTTCTAAGGTATTAATAGGGCAATTTAGTTTAAAAGCAATATTTGAAATGAGATTCCTATTAAAGTTAATATCATGTTCTGAAAAAACGCCTGTTTTTGCTTCAATTCTTCTAATTCCTGTAGCAATGCTAAATTCTTTTGTTATAAGAAAGAAGCCTAAATCTCCTGTGGAGTGGGCATGGATTCCACCACAGAGTTCTTTAGAAAAATCAATGTCAACAACACGGACAATTTTGCCGTATTTGTCGCCAAAAAATTGAATAATGTCTGGTCGTTTGCTAGCAATTTCATAACTTAATTCATAAATAGATATAACATGGTTCTCTCTTATTTTTTCATTAACTAGAGACTCTATTGTTAGAAGTTGTTGTTTTGTTAAAGGTTTAGGATAATTAAAATCAAAACGAAGATAAGAGTCTGCAACGACTGATCCTGCTTGATGACTTTGATCAGAAAGAACTTTTTTTATAGCCCATTGTAAGAGGTGAGTTGCGGTATGATTATTTGCTATTTGTTTTCTTATTTGAATATCGACTTCTGCCAACACATTAGAATTATGATGGAGGGTCCCTTTGAGCATAGTTCCTTGATGTACTATTATATTGCTGTAAGGAGAGTAAGTATTTGTGACTTTAAACGTTCCTTGATGATTTTTTATGATTCCTTTATCTCCAATTTGACCACCTTTTTCTGCAAAAAAAGGAGTTATATTTAAAATAATACAACCCGTATCTCCTGTGTTAAGTTGAGGGACTAATTTGTTATTTTTTAAGCAACTAAGGATAGAAGCTTCGGTATTTGTTGCTTCGTAACCAATAAAAGATGAAGAAAGTCCTTGTTGAGCTAGTTCCTCAAAAACAAACGTAGAAGAATCCTGTTTTGTTTTATTTGCATTTCGTGATTTATCTTTTGCTTCTTTCTCTAATTTGTAAAATCCATCTATATCTACGGAAATATGATGATCCTTGGCTAGTAAAAGAATTTCTTCTAAAGGAAGGCCATATGTGTCTTTAAGTTTAAAAGCATCTTGATCAGATATAGAGCCTAGGTTTTCTGAATTATTGATTATTGTTTTCCATAGTAAGCCTCCTTTTTTTAAAGTTGAAAAATAATTTTCTTCTTCAGTAAATAGTGTGGAAGCTATTTGGTCTTTAAATAAATTTAATTGCGGATAAGCCTCGCCCATGCCTTCAATGAGAGCAGGGAGAATTTCAGAGAGAAAAGGGCAATTAAGTCCTAGTCGTCGTCCGTAGTTAACTGCTCTACGAATAATTTTTCTTAGTACATAGCCTCTATCTGTATTTCCTGGAGTGAGGCCATCGGAAATTGCAAAAGCAAGAGATCTAATGTGATCAGAGATTACTCGAAAAGCAGGCTGTTCATAGGAGTTACCATTGTTATATGATTTATGAGAGATAATTTCTATTTTAGATATAATGTGACGAAGAATATCTGTATTAAAAACAGATGAAGAACTATTTATTATAGATACTAATCTTTCTAAACCAGCTCCTGTATCCACACTATTTTTGGGAAGAGGTACTAAAGTTCCTTCTGCTGTTCTATTAAATTGCATGAATACTAAATTCCAATATTCTAAAAATCTTTCTCCATGAAGATCTTCGGCAGGATTGGATGCTGAAGAGTATTTGGATCCTCTATCATATAGTAATTCAGAACAAGGTCCGCAAGGGCCTATGTCTCCCATGGACCAAAAATTATCTTTGCTTCCTAGCCGGATAATTCTTTCAACGGGAAGAAAAGTTTCCCAAAAAGTAAAAGATTCTTCATCTTCTTCGTATACGGACGCCCATATTTTGTTAGGATCAAAATTAAAAATAGAAGTAGAAACTTCCCATGCAAAACTTATAGCTTCTTTTTTAAAATAATCTCCAAAAGAAAAATTTCCTAACATTTCAAAGAAAGTAAGATGGCGAGAAGTATGTCCAACATTTTCTAAATCGTTATGTTTTCCTCCAGCACGGATACATTTTTGAGAAGTGGAAATTTTAGGATATGGAGGCTGTATTTTCCCTAAAAAAATTTCTTTAAATTGATTCATGCCAGCATTTGTAAAGAGCAAAGAGGAATCATTGAGAGGAAAAACGGGAGAAGAAGGAGAAATTGTATGCTGTTTATTTTTAAAAAATTGAAGAAAATTTTTTCTAATGGAATTGCTTAACATAAGAACTAAAAATTATTGTTTTGGAAATATAAGTTTACTGAATAATTTTTTAGAATCCAAGAATAAATAAAGGAAGATATCTTTATTTGATTATTTAATATATATTTTTTGTTTTATTTTTTTAAGATTTTTAGTTTAATTGGCTTTCTTTAAAAGAAATTTATTATTTATTCTTAGCAATAATTGGAGCTTTAGGAATGCCTTATAAAAATAGAGATTTAGATATGGAGCAACTTCAGATGGTTGGAAAAATAGCTGGAGTTATTAAGCAATTAAGCATAGAAGCTATTGAAAAAGCTTCTTCTGGACATCCAGGAATGCCTTTGGGTTGTGCTGAAATAGCTGCTCTGCTTTTTGGTTTTATATTAAGACATAATCCTAAAAATCCTAATTGGCTAAATCGGGATAGATTTGTTTTATCTGCTGGACATGGTTCGATGTTGTTATATTCTGCATTATTTTTGTCTGGATTTGATATAACTCTTGATGACATTCAAGATTTTAGAAAGATACATTCTTTAACACCGGGACATCCAGAGTTCAGAATTACCAAGGGAGTTGAAGCAACTACCGGACCTCTTGGTCAAGGCGTAGGAAATGCAATAGGTATGGCTTTAGGGTTAAAGATATTAGCATCGAAATTTAACAGAGATGGTTTTGAGTTGTTTAATTCAAAAGTTTTTTGTCTTCTTGGTGATGGTTGTATGATGGAAGGAATTAACCATGAAGTTTGTAGTTTAGCTGGACATCATAAGCTAGATAATATTATTTTAATCTATGATTCAAATAATGTTGTTTTGGATGGACCTAAATTAGAAGTATGTTCTGAAGATACAAAAGCTCGTTTCATTTCCTACAACTGGGATGTATTTGAAGTAGATGGTTATGATACTAAGTCGTTACAAGAAATACTAGACAAGCAACGTCATTATCAAGAAAGGCCTGTTTTAATTATAGCGAAAACGATTATTGGCCATGGCTCTCCAAAAGAAGGATCTCATAAAGCCCATGGTTCTCCGCTTGGAACAGAAGGAGTTTTAGAAACAAAGGAATATTGGGAATTATCAGAAGAACCTTTTTTTGTTCCACCTTCTGTGTTAAATTTTTTCAAAAAAAAGCTTATTGAAGATAAAAAACAAGAAGAAGATTGGTTAAATCAGTTGAGAATATGGTCTAAAAAATATCCTGAATTGCATAAAGAGCTTATTAAAATGACAGACAATTTATTGCCTGAAAATCTCTTAAAAAATTTGGAAGATTTAAATTTAGGTAAAAATATGTCAGGACGAGCTTCTTCTCAAGTTGTTATTAATTTTTTATCAAATGAGATAGTAAATTTATATGGTGGTTCATCAGATTTATCATCTTCTGATTGCTCTTTTATGAAAAATCAAGGACTTCTGTCTTCTGCTAATTTTTTGGGAAGAAATATCAAATATGGGGTTAGAGAGTTTGGTATGGCTTCTATTATGAATGGGTTAGCTTATTTGGGATGTTTTCGACCTTTTGGAGGTACTTTTTTAGTTTTTTCTGATTACATGAAAAGTGCTGTTCGTTTAGCTGCTTTATCCGCTTTGCCTATTATTTATCAGTTTACTCATGATTCTATTTTTGTAGGAGAAGATGGACCAACTCATCAACCTGTAGAACAATTAATGTCTTTGCGAGCAATTCCTGGATTACAGGTTATTAGACCAGCTGATGGAAATGAAGTAAAAATGGCTTGGTTTGCAGCTTTAAATTATTCTGGTCCTACTGCTTTAATATTGTCCCGACAAACCTTAGAATCTTTAAAAGGAACTAATGTCGAGTATCAAAAAGGTTTAGGTTGTGGAGCTTATATTATTCTCTCAGAATCAAAACCATTAGATTATACTATTTTTGCTACTGGTTCAGAAGTTAAATTAGCTTTGGATGTTGCTGAAGAGTTAATAAAATTAGATAAAAGTGTTCGGGTTATTTCTGTTCCTTGTTGGGAATTATTCTTTCAACAGAGTAAGGATTATCAAGATAGCATTATAGGTGGAAATTTAGGATATAGAGTTTCTATAGAAGCAGGAACTGCTTTAGGTTGGCATAAATTTATAGGAGCAGAAGGTTTAGCAATAAGCATGGATTCTTTTGGATTATCTGGAGCTCCATCTGACGTAGCAGAAGAATTCGGATTTACTGTTCACAGTATTTTAGAAAGAATTCTTTCTGTTTAAATTATTCAGAAAGTTTATCTTCTACTTCCCCTATTTCCATATGAGGAAGATCTCCTTTTTGTTTTTCAGGAGTTCTTCCTTTTCTAGGTTTTTTTCTCATTGTTTTTAACTGTTCTATTGCTTCAACACCTTTGATAATATGGTCTTTTGTATAGTTTTTTAAGACGAAAGCACTACTTTCTTTAGTTTTTATTCCTTCTTGGCGAAAAGGCAAGTCAGAAATAAGTAGTAAAGCTCCAATAGGAAGATTTCGTTTGTATCCAGCTGCAAATAAAGTAGCGCATTCCATTTCTATGGCTTGTGCTTTTGTTTTGTAAAGAAGATGCTTGAATTCCTTATTAAATTCCCAAAAACGAACATTTGTAGTGTGAGTAATACCAATGTGATAGGTACTTGAAGAATTTTCTAAGATATTTGTAGTTGCTTTTTGGACTACAAAATTTGCTAAAGCAGGTACTTCTGGAGGAAAATAGACATTAGATGTTCCTTCTCCTCGGATACTGGCAACAGGAACAAAATAATCTCCCACTCGGTAATGTTTGCGTAAACCTCCGCACATCCCTAACATTAAGCCAGCTTTTGATTGAGGAAGAAAAGAACAAAGGTCTATTATCAAAGCGGCTGCAGGAGAACCTAATTTGAAATCAATGATGCTAATGTCAAGTTCTTTTGAATGAGCACAAGTAAAACTTGATCCTTCATACATTTTTACAGAATATAATTCGGAAAAAACTTTTATATAATAAGAAAAATTAGAAAAAAGCAAATAAGAATTAAAATCAGAAATAGCTGATCCTGAATATCTTTCTAAAGTTTGTTGAGCTATTATTTCTTCATTGATCTTATTTAATTGATCGTTTTGAGTATTTTCCATAAAAATTTTCGCTTTTTATGTATTTTACAAGAAAAAGATGAATAAATATATCATTTTTTAAAGTATTTCATATAGACAATAGCAATATAAAAATATAAAATGATCTTTTTTAATTATTTTAAGTAATAAAGAGTTTATATGGTTAAAATTTCAACAAGTGATTTTAGAGTAGGATTAAAAATAGAACTCGATAAACAACCGTATGTTATTTTGAATAATGAATTTGTCAAACCAGGAAAAGGACAAGCTTTCAATAGAATAAAAATAAAAAATTTGCTTTCTGGTAGGGTTATTGAAAAGACATTTAAGTCAGGTGAAACTGTAGAAACAGCAGATGTAGCAGAAATAATTATGAGATTACTTTATAAAGATTTTTCTGGTGCTGTTTTTATGAATGATGAGTCATTTGAGCAAGAAACTGTTTCTTGGGAGCAATTGGAGAGTATAAGACAATGGCTTTTAGAAGAAGTTCTTTATACTTTAATATTCTATAATGGGACAGTTGTTAGTGTGGAGCCTCCTGTATTTATGGAGTTGATTGTTACTGAGACAGCTCCAGGGTTAAGAGGAGATACTGCATCTGGTCGAGTTTTAAAACCTGCTATTGTTAGTACTGGAGCAAAAGTTATGGTTCCTATTTTTATTAATGAAGGAGATGTTATTAAAGTCGATACAAGAACTTCAGAATATGAATCAAGGATAACAAAGTAATTCATAATAGTTGTTTTTTTTCTTCTATTACAATATTTATTTGAATTTACATAACAATTATTCTAGAAGGTTTATGTGAATTTTGGGTTTTTATTTGATAATGATGGGGTCCTTATTGACAGTAGGGAACTGCACTGGAAAGCTTGGCAATTACTCATGAAAGAAGATATTAATTTTTATATAACTTTTGATGAGTTTTTGTTAAACTTTGGAAGAAGAGTAGAAGATTTTTTGAAAGATCAATTTCCTAATGTTTCTATAGAGCAACGAAGTTCTTGGGATAGAAAACAGAATAGTATTTTTAATCAGTTAGTACAGGTAGAAGGTATTAGCTTATTACCTGGGATGGAGGATTTTTTGCTTCTAGCAAAAAAGCATTTTGTTCCAATGATTATAGCTTCCTCTGCTTCTAAAGAGAATTTGGAGTTGTTTTTTGAAAAATCTAAATTAGGTATTTTTTTTGATAAATTTGTTTGTGCTGCTGATGTTAAGAGAGGAAAGCCTGATCCAGAAGTATTTCAGATAGCTGCTGGAAAACTAGATTTAGATCCGGAAAATTGCATTGTTTTTGAAGATGCTTTAGTAGGGCTACAAGCAGCTTCTCTTGCAGGATGTACTACTGTAGCTTTAGAAACAACACAAAGTAAAGATTCTCTTGGTTATTATGATTTAATTTATTCTTCTCCAGAGAAATTAAATTTTGATGAAATTATAAAGTTTCATTCTTATAAATTAGAAAAAAGTAATAAAATTAGGTCATAGTTTTGTGAAGCAAGAAGAAAAAGTTTTTTCAAAAGATGTTAGGTTATTGAAAAAGTTACAAAGAAAATCCTTTCATAAGGAAAACAATAAGATTAGTAAATGGGTAAAACAATTACAACAAGATAGTTTTTTTGAAATGAAAGAAGAAAATGTCTTGCAAAAAAATAGAAAAGACTTAAATGAAGAAACACAAGAAATTTTAAATCAAGTAGCTAGAAATATTTTTCAAGATCTTATTAAAAAATAAACTCAGATTTTCTTATAATTTTATACCTCAAGGGCTTTTCTTCTTTTATATTTTCTAAATGTACTAAAAAAATTTCTATTCTTTCGTTATAGAGGTCTAAAAAATGAAAACAACTATTTTTTATAAGAGAAGTAGATCCACTATTTATTAATAAAAGGGAGTTCTCTTGAATTTTTATAATTTCGGCATAATGAGTATGGCCATGAATATATGCTCGTACATTTTTGTATTGAGAAATTGTTGATAATAATTTTTCTGCATTTAATAAATCATGAGTTTTATTATGGGAAGGAAGTAGTGGATAGTGATTTGCGATAACGATATTATAGTTTTGGGAATTTTTTAGAATATTGTCTAAAAGTATAAGTTGTTCAGCGTATATCTTACCATTAGCTGTAAAAAAAGAATTTTTGAAAGAGCAATCTAAAATGATTAGTTTCCAGTTTTTAGAAAGTTTTTTTTCATAGATTTTCTTCGTTTGCAATTTGGAATTAGGAAAATATTTATAAAATGTTTGATTAAGGAAGTCTTCCTTTGTATAGCAGTCATGATTTCCTGGAAGAACAGTTACTTCTATATCATTATTTTGTAGTTGTTTAACAAATTTTTTAGCTAAGAAAAATTCCTTATCTAAACTAGTTAAAGTGAAATCTCCTGTAATACAAATATTTTTTAAGTTTAATTGTGTAGCTAAGTTAGGCAATCTATATAAAAGATTATTTGGTTTAAATTCAGGAAGACAAAAAATTTGTCTTAAAGTTCCTTTAAATCGTTTGTTAAAATATCTTAGTGGGTTAAGTGAAAAAGAATGAAAATGTAAATCTGAAAAGTGTCCAAGACGTAAATATTTACTTGTCATAAGTTGTTTTTTTGTATTCTTCAATTAAAACATCGCAAGAGAAGATTTCGCAAGCGATTTCAGTTGCTTTGAGAATACTATTAATAACTATTTGTGTGGAATCGAAAATTCCTGCTTCAAGTAGATTATCTAAAGTTAATGTGTTTCTATTAAATCCTAGTTGTTGTTTTTTGCAATTTGAAATTTCATTTAGTAGTTTTTTATAATGAGTGTGCATTACATTATTGCTTAAGATTTTTTTTAAAGGAAAAAGACAGGATTGATAAAGAATATTTATTCCAGAATTTTTAGAAGGAGTGTTTGATTGAAGAATTTTATTTGCAGCGTGGTATAAGCCAACTCCTCCCCCTAAAATAAAACCTTTTTTTAGAGCTGTTTGAGTAGATTTAATACTAGAAGATATTTTTAGTTGTTTGCTAAGTAACTCAGTTTCTTTAGATGCTCCGACGAATATAGTTCCAATGAGATTGAAAGGTTTATTATTGAGATGTTTATTTTCATTGAAAAATGTAAAATTATTGTTATTTTCTAGGATTTTGTTATTAATAATGGTTGTTGTTGTAGAAGATATTTCTATACGGGAGCATCTTCCTAAATCTTTTAGTAGGCAGTTATTAATAGAATCATTATTTTCTTTGAAAAAAATACGACCACCAGTTAGTAAAGAAATTTTTTGTAATGTTTCTTCAGTAAAATAGGGATTTTTTAATGTTTTTGTTACTACAACATTTATTAATCCTTTTAGTCTATTAGTTATTAGCATAGAAAGAATTTGAGAAGACATGTTTTCGCAAATAATTAATAATTTTTTTTCTGGTAATTTCTTAAGTAACATAAGAACATCTTGAATAGAAGTAATGTTTATATTTGAGATAAGGATATAAGGATTTTCTAAAAATGTTCTTAGTTTGATTGGATCAGAAACAAAAAGGGAATGAGCATATCCTTGTTGTAAACATATTCCTGAATTTATTTCTATGAAAGAAGATAGTTCATTACTTTTTTCTATGAAAATGAAATCTTCATTTCCCATTTGTCCAAGAGTATTACAAACTATTTCTGTAATTTCATCATCTTGAAAAGAAGCTGTGTGAGAGATATTTTTTAGTTTATCTATATTATCGATAGGTTGAGAAATTGCTTGAAGGAAAGAAGAAATTAAAGAAGCTCCTTCTTGCAATTCTTTTTGTAAAATTTGTGTTTTTTTTCCTTCTTTTAAAGCGACTAACCCTTTTTTTAGAATTTGATTAAATATTAGAATACTAGTGGAAATTCCATCGCCAGATTCTTTTTGAAGTTCTTTAATTAATTTTTCATAGAAAAATGATCCGAGATTATTGGAATTAATATTTTTGTAAGAACTAGAGTAGTTTAGTTTGTTTTTAAAAACGTTTTTACATGATTTTGTTCCAAAAGAAGAGATAATAGGAGTAGATAAGTTAAAGATATCATTTGCTAATTGTTGTTTTGCTGCCAATCCAAAAGAAAGATTTTTTGCATACGCCATAACAAAACCTAAAATTATTTAGAACACGTTATTTTTTTGTAGTGTAGCAAAATAGAATTTTTAGACTAGTAATTTTAGGGAAGAAAAAAGGTGGCACCCAGAATCGAACTGGGGATAGAGGCTTTGCAGGCCCCGGCCTTACCGCTTGGCTATGCCACCAAAAATATATATTATCGGTATTTTTATGATTAAGCTCAATAGAGGTTTTTTTTTTTTAGTTATTTCTTTATTTTCATCATGAATATTGAGAGAAATATATGAAATTACGCTTGTTAAGAGACTGGTTAAATTTATTGTCACAACAAACAATAGATGATTATTGTGGGAAAAAGGAAGTTAGAAGGCCTGTTATTGATAGTCGCTTAGTTAAAAAAGGGGATATATTTTTTGCACTTCCGGGAAAAAAGACTCATGGGGAATTATTTCTTAGAGAAGTTGCAAAGAAGGGAGCTGTAGCCGCTGTTGTTTCTAACAATTATGTTGGATCTCATTTTGGTTTAGAATTGATATTTGTGGAGAATGTGGAAATAGCCTTAAAGTTAGCTGCTAAAAATTTTATAAAACACTTTAAAGGAAAAGTTATTGGAATAACAGGATCTGTTGGTAAAACAACAGTAAAATATTTTCTTTATCAATTACTTGAATCTGTTTGTAAAGTGTTTGCTTCTCCTTTAAGTTATAATTCGCAAGTAACCCTTCCATTGAGTATTTTATTAGCTAATGGAGATGAAGATTATTTGCTTTTAGAAATGGGATCTTCTGAGCCAGGGAATATGAAAGCTCTATTGGATATAGTTATTCCAGATGTCGCCATTATTACAGATATTAATGAACAACATGCTTTATTTTATGAGGATGGAATAGAAGGAATTTGTCGTGAAAAAGCTAATATTCTTTTACATAGAAAAACAACGCACCACTTATTACCAAAAGATTCTTCTTTTTTTTCTTATTTGTCTTCAGTAGGTTCTCATTCTAAGAAAATTTCTTTTTCTATTTTTGATACAGAAGCTGATTTTTTTTATAAAGTACTAGATGAAAAGAAAATAGTTATTAAAACTCCTTTAGGTGATTATGAGGAGCAAATTTCCTTACCATATTTTCCTGCTTACATTAATTATTTAATATCAGTAGCTGCGTTTATATCTTTAGGATTCTCATTGGGTTCCTTAAGAAAAAAAAGGCTTGTTGAATTACCATCAATGAGATTTGAAATAATAAATAAAGAGAAAATAGTTGTAGTAAATGATGCTTTTAATGCAACTCCTAAGGGAATGCTATATGCTTTTGATGGATTGAAAAAAATTGAAGGAAGAAAGCTTTTTATTTTGGGACAAATGAATGAGTTGGGAAAATATAAAGCAGAAGGACATGAAAAAGTACTTCAATCGGCATTAGATATTGCCAACATTGTATTTTTAATAGGAGAATTTTGGATTCCTTTCAAAGAAAAATTTTCTCATAAAAAATCTTTATTTTTTTATAAAAAGACAGAAGAAATAATGTCGGAAATAAGAAATCTAGTTCAAGATGGAGATGTCATTTTATTAAAAGGATCTAGGGTTTTTAAGTTGGAGAGATTAATTTCTCATATTTATCTAAATTAGAGTGTTTTTATGTTATTATTAATAATTAGGTTTTTGCGTGATTTTTGTTCGTGGAACATTCCTTTAGTTTTTGATTATTGCTCAGCTAGAATGGGACTAGCTTTAATTGAATCTTTTTTTCTTACTGTTTTTCTTGGAAAAAAAGCAATTGCTTTATTAAAGAAATTAAAAATAGGTGATGTTGTTAGAAGAGAACATTGTGAAGTTTTAGAGAAGATACATAGGGAAAAAAATAATATTCCTACTATGGGAGGAATTTTAATTATAAGTGTATTACTTATTTCAATATTGACATTGAATAATTTATCTAACATTTTTGTTTGGGAGTTTTTTTTAATTATCGTGACTTTTGGGAGCATTGGAGTTTATGATGATTTACTTAAGATTAGATATAAGAATTCAAAAGGACTTTCAACAAAGAAAAAATTTTTAATTCAGATTTTAGTTTCTTGCTTTATTGTTATATCTTTTTCTTTTTTTTGTAGTGATAGGTATTTTTTTGTAAATAAATCAATAAAGGCTTTTTTTTCTTTAACAGTACCTTTTTATAAACATCCTATAGTTTGTTCTTCTATATTTTCTAAACTAATACTAATGATTTTTATGGTGTTTATTTTAGTAAGTTCTGTAAATTCTGTGAATTTAACCGATGGTTTAGATGGATTAGCAACAGGAACTATGGCAATGGCTATGACTTGTTTTGCTATTATTGCGTTTATTTCTAGTAATCTCTATCTTTCTCGATATTTACGAGTTGTATATATAGAAGGAGGAGGAGAGATAGCTATAGTTTTATGTTCTGTTTTAGGTTCTTGTTTGGGATTTTTATGGTATAATGGTTATCCTGCTCAAATATTTATGGGGGATACAGGTTCTTTGATGTTAGGTGGTATTTTAGGAGGAGCGGCAATTTTTTTGAAAAGAGAACTACTTTTAGCAATTATTGGAGGAGTTTTTGTTTTAGAGGCTTTATCTGTTATCATTCAAGTATGTAGTTATAAAATACGAGGAAAAAGAATTTTTCTTTGTTCTCCTTTGCATCATCATTTTGAATATCAAGGAATTCCAGAAACAAAAGTTGTTTTAAGGTTTTGGCTTGTAGCATTAGCTTTATCTGCAATTGGGTTGACGTCGTTAAAATTTCAATAGAGGATATGGAAAAAGTTGCTATTTTAGGAATGGGACTATCTGGAAGGTCTTGTAAAGATTTTTTTCTTAGGAAAAAAATTCCTTTTATATGTGTAGATAGGGATCAAAAAACTTTAAAAGAATTAAGTCTCCAAAATATTTCTACAATTTTAGAGACAGAGATAATGCCAAAAAACATATCAACACTTATTGTTGGACCTGCTATTTCTAGAACGCATCCTTGGGTACTTTTAGCTAAACAAAGAAAAATACCTATTAAAACTGAGATTGATTTAGCTTTAGAAATTTTATCAAAGAACAAAAAGCCTTGTTTTGGAATAACAGGATCTAATGGAAAAACTACTACAGCTTTATTTCTAGCACACTTGTTGAATATATGCGGAGTTAAGAGTCTTGCTGTGGGAAATATAGGTGTATTATTTTTAGATCATGTAGAAAATTCGGATATAGCGGCGTTTTCCGTAGAGTTAAGTTCTTTTCAGTTAGAGAAAGCAAATTTGTATTCTGTGATGACTGCAGGTGTTATTTTAAATTTTTCTGCTAATCATCTTGATTTTCATAAAAACATGAAAGAATATTTATTAGCAAAATTTAATCTAAGATTTTATTTAGATAAAAAAGCGCCTTTTTTTATTCCGAAAGAAATTTTTTTAGAAGCGGTCAATGTATATTCTAACTCATTTAAAATAGAAGACTACATAAATGATAGTTTAATAAAACAAGATTTAAATATTTTTCCTCATGATATATATAATTTTTCTATAGCTTTTTTATTAGCTTCTAGTGTGTATGATATTTCTGAACATATGTTTTATAAGGCTATTCATTCCTTTAGAAAACCACCTCATCGATTGGAGAATATTATTGAGATCGATGGCATAAAATATGTTAATGATAGCAAATCAACAACAGTTGCAGCTGTTAGGGCAGCAGTATTGGCTATTAGAAAAAATGTTATTATTATTATGGGAGGGATTGATAAAGGAGGAGATTTTTCTTCCTTATTATCAGTTTTTGAAAATAAAGTCAAATTAGTTATATGTTTCGGAAAAGCAGCAAAATTATTATATTATATTTTTTCTATTGAATATCTTGTTAGTAAAAGAGAAACTTTAGAAGAAGCTTTAGAAGAAGCTTGTAAACATGCAAAGAAAGGAGATACAGTGTTATTTTCTCCTGGTTGTTCTAGCTTTGATCAATTTAAAAATTTTGAACATAGAGGGGAAATGTTTAAAAAATTAGTTTATAGATTAAAAAGAGAGAGGTTTTGTGAAACGTAAAGATACAATTATTGTTGCTATTTTAGTTAATGTTTCTTTATTAATAGTGTTGTTTGTAACTGCAACTAAACCCAAAAGTAAAAAAAATTTAATAGAAGGTCTTTCGACTTCATTAAGTTCACAAGAAGATTTGCATGCTTCTCAGGTTTTTGATTTAGATCCAAAAATTCCATTAACTCATAATAATCTTTTACAACAATTTGCAGAAACAGCACCTATTGTTTTGCCTGAAGTAAGTTACCAAGATAAAGATTCTAATGTGGAAGAGATTAAAGTTAATCAAAATTTGTCTAATCAAGTTTCTGTAGAAAAATCGCAAGACAAGACTAGTTCTCATTGTCAGAGTATTTCAGAAGATTTTGTAACTATTATTGTAAAAAAAGGTGATTTTTTAGAAAAAATTGCTAAAGCAAATAATACTACCGTAGCTAATTTGATAAAAATTAATCAGTTAACAACTACTCAATTGAAAATAGGTCAGGTATTAAAAGTTCCTTCTTCTAGTCTTTCTACTAACATAGAAGCTAAAAGAAGTCTCAATAACCAAGAAGAATTTTATATAGTCAAAGAAGGAGATAGTCCTTGGACAATAGCTCTTAGACATAAAATGAAGTTAGAAGAGTTATTGCAATTGAATGATTTAGATGAGTACAAAGCTAGAAGATTGAAACCAGGAGATCAACTTAGAATTCGATAGAAAATGCGGTTATTGATATTAGTTTCTGTTTTAAGCATTTTTTCTTTTGGCTTAATCATGATTTTTGATACTTCCTCGGCTGAGGTTTTAGATAGAGCTTTGACTTGTAGTTTATATCAAGCTTTAGTTCGGCAGCTATTGTATGGAGGAATAAGTTTATGTTTAGCTTTTTTGATTTGGAAAATTGATATTAAGGATATTTTAAAAATATCCCCTTTTTTATTATCTTTGACTACGTTGTCTCTAGTTTTTGTTCTAATTCCAGGTTTAGGTATTTGTAAAAATGGAGCAAGAAGATGGTTGGGGATGAGTTTTTTATCTATACAACCCTCGGAGTTTGTAAAATATTTAGTTCCTTTAGTATATATAGAAAAAATCTTATCGCATTCCAAGTATTTTAATTCTTTTTTGTCTTTCTTAAAATTGTTTTTTTTTCTTCTTATTCCAATAGTATTAATTATTATAGAACCTGATAATGGAACAGCTTTTGTTATATTAGCTTCTTTATTTTCTTTGTTTTGGGTGTCTAGACTTCCTTTAAAATATTGGCTTATTCCTCTATTATTGTTGTCGTTTTTAGGTTGTTTTGTTGCTTATCAATTGACATATGTTAGAGATAGACTTAAAGTGTATTTACATCCAGAAAAAGATTTAAAAGGAAAAGGACATCAACCATATCAAGCTAAGATAGCTGCAGGATCTGGCTTATTATTTGGAAAAGGGCCAGGAGCAAGTTTACAAAAACTTACTTATTTACCAGAGGCTCAAAATGATTATATAGCAGCTATTTTTGCTGAAGAATTTGGTTGGATAGGCATGATGATTTTAATAACATTTTATATGTTATTTTTATTTGGAGGATTTTTTATTTGCATAAAAACAAATTCTTTGTACGTTTCTTATTTAGCATCAGCTATAACTTTTTTAATTACTTTTCAAGTATTTTTAAACTTAGGAGTTGTTTCAGGATTGCTACCTAGTAAAGGAGTGAATTTACCTTTTTTTAGTCAAGGCGGTTCTTCTTTAGTTGCTAATGTATGTGGTTTAACTTTATTATTAAAAGTATGTAATTATGAAAAAAAAGATATTTTTAGCTGTAGGAGGAACAGGAGGACATTTATTTCCTGCTCAACAATTGGCAAACAGAATTCAAGATGAAGGTTTAGATGTAGTTTTTCTTGGAAAAGATTTAAGCTCTTCAAAGTTTTTTAAAAAAAAATCTTTTTGTTTTTATGATATTTCTTCAGCAACTTTTTCCATAAAAAAACCTTTAGGTATTCTTCTTAGTATTGTTAAAATAATTAAAGGTACTTTAGTTAGTATTAAACTGATTATCCAACATAAGCCTGATTATATAATAGGGTTTGGAAGTTATTATAGTTTACCCACATTAATTGCAGGTGTATTATTAAGAAAAAGTATTATTATTCATGAACAAAATGTAGTTCCAGGGAAGGTGAATGCTTTATTTTCTCGATTTGCGAAGGCTGTAGGATTAACTTTTCCTGATATATATAATGTTTTAAGATGTAAACAAAAATCAGTAGTCACTTTAAATAGATCAAAAGTTTTTCTAAAACATAATAGCAAAATTTCTAAGGATTTTTATGAAGGTAGAAATGTATTATTAATTTTTGGAGGTTCTTTAGGTTCTATTACTATTAATAAGATATTTTTAACTTCTTTACCTTTTATTATAAAAAAAATTTCAAATCTTTCTGTTATTCATATTATAGGAGGTAATGAAAATGCAGATGATGTTAGAGAAATTTATTCTAAATTAAAAGTACCAGCAATAGTAAAAGCATTTGAAGAAGATATGAGTTTCTATTTTCGTATAGCTAATTTGGCTATTTGTAGAGCTGGAGCTGGAACGGTAGAAGAACTAATATATTATGAGTTACCAGCTGTTATGATTCCTTATCCACATGCTTATAATCACCAAGAAAAAAATGCTTTATTTTTTCAAGAGAATGTTGGGGGAGGATTTTTTATTAAAGAGAAAGATGTTGATTATTTGAAGCTAACAAATATTGTTGTAGACTTATTGTCTACATCAAAATTGTTTGTTTATAAAGAAAAGATATCTAGTTATAAAAATAATTATGAAAAAAAGGATTTTTTGCATTTTATTGATATGTCATTAGCGAAATTTTGTTAGAAAAAAGATTTATGGATAATTATCATTTCATAGGTATAGGTGGAATAGGAATGAGTGCTCTAGCTCATATTTTAAAGGATCAAGGGCACAATGTTTCGGGAAGTGATGAAAAAAGTTCTTTTATTACAAAGAAACTAAAAGACAAAGGTATTAAAGTTTTTTCTGAACATAATCATGCCAATATACCGGAAGGGAGTACAGTTATTTATAGTTCAGGAATTGGAAGTGAAAATCCAGAATTGCGTTTTAGTCGTCTTCAGAAATTACCAATTAAACACAGATCGGAGCTGCTATCGCAGTTATTGAAGGGATATAAAAGCATTTTAATTGCAGGAAGTCATGGGAAAACAACTTCAGCAGCTTTACTTGTTTCTGTATTAAAGGTAGCAAGACTTCCTTTGACATTTGCTGTTGGTGGTTTAATTAGCGAATTGAATGGTCAACATGTTCCTTTTAGTGAGACTTTTGTAGCAGAGGCTGATGAAAGTGACGGCTCTTTAACAAATTATTTTCCCACAGGATCTATAATTACCAATGTTGATAACGAACATTTAGATTATTATGATTCGATAGAAAATTTATATAAAGCATTTAATATATATGTTGATCAGGTAAAAGAAGAGAAATTATTATTTTATAATGGCGATGAAGACTTGTTAATAAAAATACCTGCTCTAAAAAAAGGAATTTCTTTTGGTTTTTCAGAAATTTGTGATTTGCAAATATTATCTTTCTCTCAAAAAAAATGGAAATCTATTTTTTCTATTAGGTTTAAAGAAAAAATATTTTCAAATATTGTTCTTTCTTTGACAGGGAAACACAATATTTTAAATGCAGCAAGCGTTTTTGGAATGGCCTTGAATTTAGGTATAACTGAAAAAGATATTAGATTTGGCTTAGAGACATTTGTAGGAGTTAAGAGAAGATTAGAAAAAAAAAGAGATGATAAATCCTTGTTAACAATTGATGATTATGCTCATCATCCTAGGGAGATTTATCTAACATTACAAGGATTAAGGAGAGCTGTAGGTCATCGTCGGGTTATAGCTATTTGTCAACCTCATAGATATTCTCGAGTAAAAATATGTCAAAAAGAATATGCTCATGCTTTTGTATATGCTGATATAATTCTCATTACAGATATTTATTCTCCTAAAGAAAAAGATCAGTGGATAAACTGCATATCTCCTAATGATTTAGTTAAGGATATTAAAGAAAAAACGAATCAAAATGTTTTTTATGTTCCTTTTTTTGAAATCGAAGAATTTTTAAGAAAAATTTTGTACGTTCATGATGTAGTAATTTCTTTAGGAGCAGGAAACATTAATAAAATTCATAATTTGTTATCCAATATTGTACCTAAAAAATTAAATGTTGCTTTAGTTTTTGGAGGACAATCTTGTGAACATACTATTTCTTTGTTATCCTCACGTTTTTTTGATAGTTGTTTAGATAAAAATCTCTACAACGTGAGTTATTTTGGTATTAATAAAGAAGGTAAATGGATTACAGGATTACGAGCTAAAGAGTTATTAGAAGATACAAAATTATTAGAAATTCCTTTGAATGAGGGAAATATTATTACTAATAGTTTAGTTATAAATGAAATGCAGGAAGTTTCAATTTTTTGCCCTATTTTACATGGACCTTATGGTGAAGATGGTATTATTCAAGGTTTTTTTGAAACTATAAACAAACCTTATTCGGGTCCAAACGTATGTTTTGGAGCAGTTAGTATGGATAAAGTATTATCTAAGAGGATAGTTAAAAGCATGGGTATTTCAGTTATTCCTTGGTTAGATTTTACAGAAGAAGAATGGCTTTATGATTCAGATGGAATAATTAAATTAATTTTGGACACTTTTTCTTTTCCTATATTTGTAAAAGCTTCTCATTTAGGATCTAGTTTGGGAGTTTTTTTAGTAAATGGTAATATTGAATTAAAGGAAGCTTTAAGAAAAGCTTTTCTTTATGATCATCAAGTAATTGTGGAAGAAAGCCGTTTAGGTTCTCGGGAAATTGAATTTTCAATCTTAGGTAATGCTAAGTCTCCTTTTATTATTGAATCTTATCCTTCAGAAAGGTTGGGAAAAGGAACTTTTATTGATTACTTTAGAAAATATGGGCTAGAAGGACAAAATAGTATTTTATCATCTTGTAATCCAGAACTAGATTTAGAAGTTATTTCGGAAGGATTATCTCTTTCCAGGAAAATATATGCAGCTATGGGAGGAAAAGGATGTGCAAGAATAGATTTCTTTTTAGATCATAATGAAAATTTTTGGTTTTCAGAAATTAATCCCATTCCAGGAATGACGTCAACTAGTCCATTTCCCTTGTCTTTGGAAACAAGGGGGTTATCTTGTAAAGAAATGTGCCATGAATTAATTATAACTGGCTTATATAATCATCGAGAAAAAGAAAAGAAAAAAGCTCAAACTTGCATTTGAGCTTGCAAAAACCTCTAGTAATTAAATGTTATCAGCACAACAACATGGAGCAGAGCTTATAGAAGAACAGCAAGTTTCAGAAATTTCTTCATTTATGGAAGATTTAGACTCACAACAAGCGATCTCTTCACAAGATACTTCAGGTTGATGCAAATCAATTAAGATCTTCTTCTTTACTCGGGAGGAAATACGTCGAACAATTGTTCTAATTGCATGAATTGTATTTCCCTTTCGACCAATAACTTTGCCTAAGTCTTCAGGAGCTACTCTGATTTCCATTTTTATAGTATCATTCTCTGTTTGAGATCGGATTTCAACAGCTGCTGGATTAGCAACTAAATTTTTTATTATATACGCTAAAAATTCTTCCATAAAATACCCATTATAATTCAGACGCGAATCAGAATAAAATCTAAAGATCCCACTATCTCATAAAAGCTTCTTTTTATCAAGTTTCGATAGTATCATTTATCCATTTTAAATAATTGCTAGATCCGTAAATTATTGGAAGAACTATTATTTCTGGGTTATTGTAAGATATAGTTTCTAATAAATATGCTTCGATTTTTTTCAAACAGGCGTTTTTTGTTTTGATCAATAATTGAGATTCTATTTCTGAATTAATAGTATTGGACCAAAAATATACAGAATTTATTTTGGGTATGATGTTAACGCAGGCTGCTAATTTTTTTTTGATAAGTTCTTTAGAGATTTCTTTGGCTTCATTGGGAGGACAAGTAGTTAAAATAAGAATAAAATTGTTATTTTCCATAATATTTTGTTTATTTTAATTTATTTTTTGAGTAAAGGCTAGACCTTTAATTCTTAAGTCGAATATCATTTTTTGATTTTCTAAGTTTTTATATAGGTTTTTTTTTAAAAATTGGTAATAATGTAATGTTTCTTCAAAGTTGTCTGTAGCTAATCTTATAATATCTTGATTAATTAGAGATAAAATAATTTCTGATGAGGCATCTGGTAATTTAGAGAAATCTATTACTTTTATTGGCAGTTCATGAGTTAAAATTTTTTTAATCAAAGAGATTTCTCTTTCATCAATACATTTTTTTTCGCTGTTAAAAGAGCTCGAAAATACTGTGGGTAAATTTTGAGGAAGAAAGAAAGGTGTAGCAGGAAAAGTTTTTCCATACTTATCTATAAATGTATTAGATAAGTTTCCGAGATAAGCAATGGGGGTTCTTAAACAATATTGAATTATAATAGCTTTATTATTTTTTGAAGCAGTTATTTTTAAAGAATTAAAAATGTTATTTTCTAATAGTTGTTGTTGTAATTGATTTTTTAAATATAAGTCATTTAAATATAAATTACATTTTTGCGAAGATGCAATCAGAAATTGTATTTTTTTAAGGAAAAAAAAGCTAGATATGTATGAAGAAGGATGAATAGGAGTTTGTAAGATTAGTTTTTCAATAGGAAAATCTTTAGTTTTTTTTGATTGATAATAAAAAAAAAATGATATTCCAAAGATAGCTAAAATGAATAAATTTATTTTAAAGTAGTTAAGAAAAGAGATCTTTTTATGGATTTTGTTAGGATTTTTAAATAAAAAAATATTAAATATTTTATTTTTTCCTTTATTTGTTTTATTCATATATTTTTTTGATATCTTAAAATAAAAGATTTTTGGGAGAAATTAGCTATTCTACGTATTTTAGTTGTTGTTTTTTTTAATATTTAAAATACATTATATAATTTAATAGCAAGAGGAATAGTATGGATATTCAAGTTGAGAAACATGGAGACGTTGTTGTTGTAAGATTAATAGGAAGGCTTGATAGTTTCACTTCTCCTAAGGTAGATTCTCAGTTAAGAGCATTAATTGTTCAGAATAAGAAAATAGTTCTTAATTTTAGTGATTTGGATTATATAAGTAGTGCTGGAGTCCGTTTAATTTTATCTGCATCAAAAAAACTGGAATTAGATAAAGGAAAATTAGTTATTTGTTGTGTAAATGAAAATGTATTAGAAGTAATTAAATTAACTGGTTTTGATCAAATTCTTAAAATTTATAATTCTGAAATAGAAAGTATTAGCTGTTTTTAATTGTCTTAATATGAATATTTTTGCTTCGAAAGATAAAGAAGAATCTTTATTGCATCCCTTATTAAAATCTAAAGAAAAATTCGAAAAATTATTTAATAATAGAGTTTTATTGTTATCAGGCCCTACAAGCGTTGGAAAAACGCAAATTGCTTTGTTTTTAGCAGAAAAATTAAATGGAGAGATTATCTCTGCTGATTCAGTTCAAGTATATACTGGAATGGATATTGGTACAGCAAAGGTCTCTTTAAAAGATAGAATGAGAATTCCACATCATTTAATTGATATTCGACATATTCAAGAAAGTTTTAATGTTATAGATTTTTATTATGAAACAAAACAATTATGTAAAGCTATTCTTAAAAGAAATAAAGTACCTATTATTGTAGGAGGGACTGGTTTTTATTTTAGTGTTTTTTTATCAGGTCCACCTTTAGGTCCTGCTTCTATTCCAGATCTTCGTTTGCAATTAGAATTGGAAAAAGAAAAATATGGGTTAGAATGCTTGTTTCAAAGACTTCAAGAACTAGACCCTGAATATGCTTGCAACATTACTTCTCGTGATCATCATAAGATTATTAGAGCATTAGAGATTATAATTATTACAGGAAAAAAAGTTAGTGAACATAAATGGGAAAGACAACAGGTAGCAAATAGTAATTTTTCTTCCTGTGCTTGGTTTATTTATGAGCCAAAAGATTTATTATTTAAAAAAATAGAACAACGTTGTCATTTAATGATGGAGCAAGGTTTTTTAGATGAAGTTCGTTATTTAATGACTTCTGGTATTTTATGTAATTCTACAGCAGCTAGGGCAATAGGATATAAGCAATGGTTATCTTTTTTAATAGAAGGAGAGCCGAAAGAAGAATTTAATTCTTATTTTGAACAGTTTGTTAGAGCTTCTAAAAAGTATGTTAAAAGACAATTCACATGGTTTAAAAAACAACCAATATTTAAGTGGTTAAATATTCATGGTCTTAGTTTAGAGGAAGTGGCCGAGCTTATTTCTAAGGATTTTTTATTTAAATCTTGATAAAAAGAATTTCTTTCACATGGAATAAATCCAGCAGAGCTGATTATATCAATAATTTCTTGTTTAGTACTAGTTATCTTCCATTCTGCACATCTATGAACATTTTCTTCAAAAATGGTTCCTCCAAAATCATTGGCTCCAAAGAATAAAGCTTTTTTTCCTTCTTCTTTTCCTTCTCCAAACCAAGAAGCACCTATATTTGGAAAGTTATCTAAATAAATTCTTGCAATACTAAGAATACGGTAATAGAGTTCAGGATTTGCTTTTTGTTTGATAATTTTGTTTAACAAATTTTTTCCAGGTTTATAACTCCAAGGTATAAAATTTAGAAATCCATGAGTTTCATCTTGGCAATTTCTAATAATATCTAAATGTGTTAAAATATCTTCGGGTGTTTCAATATGTCCAAACATCATAGTAGCTGTGGATAAAAATCCGATTTTATGAGCAGTTTTATGGAAATTAATCCAGTGAATTTCTTTTAGTTTTTTTGGAGATATTTTTTTTTGAATAGGATTAGAAAGAATTTCAGCTCCTCCACCAGGAATGGTTCTTTGTCCTGCTTCCCACAACATTTCAAGAGCTTTTTCTATCGAGATGTTAGAAATTTTAGCTGCATGAGAAATTTCAATTGCAGAAAAACAATGTGGATGGATATTTGGAAATTCATTAGTAATGATTTTAATAATGTTAACTAAATAATCAATTTTTACATTAGGATGAACTCCTCCTTGAAGTAAAATAGAAGTTATATTCATTGAAGACAATTTTGTAAGAAGAATTCGCAGCTCTTTATAAGTTTTTAAATAACTCTCAGGATGATTTTCTTTTCTATAAAAAGCACAAAAAGAACAAAACATATTACAAATATTCGTATAATTGGGATTTGCATCTACAATAAAAGAAACTTTTTTCCCTGGATGCTCTTTAGTACGTATAGAGTGAGCTTCTTTCTGGAGAAACTCTAAAGGGGCTTCTTTAAAAAGGCATAGCCCTTCTTTTAAGGAAATACGTTTTTTTGAAGAAATAGTTTGCAATTTTCTCTCCTTACTAAGGATTATTATTAGTAATAGTTTATTGTAATTGACTAGAAAATGGGACTTCAGTAAAATTACCTTTTTAATTTTTGTCAATTTTTTCTATCTTGATTTTTCATGAATAAAACTACTTCTGATTTAGAGCAAAAAAAGAATACTGAAACAGTCTCTCATGAAGATGATGTTAATGTGTTGCATTATATGGATTCTTTATCTTCTTCCGAAGAAAAACTTCGAGAAAGTATTAATCGTATGCGTATAGCATTGTCTAGAGAAAAGAATCCTGATTTCAGAGCTTTTTGGATTATTCGTAAGTGTTGTTTGCCTTTGTTTTCAGATATTTCATCTAGCTCTGTGAGAGCGCTTTTGTGGAAGGAATATATAGAGTTAACAAAAGAAGGGCGGAGATTAAAGTCGTTAATGGATGAAGAAACATCTTTTGCCATTGATCAGATAGATTTAGCTATTAGTTCTTTGGAAAAAGATGTAGAATTATTTAGTACAGATGAACAGGAATTCTATGCTTGCAATGCTAAAGAAAATTTTGTCTCTGAGTCTATATTTTTACGAGATTCTTTGGATTATTATCAAAAGAGGCATCCTACTTTAATTTGGTTAAATGCTTTTGTATCTCGGATTATTAATCTAAGAAAAGAGTTGACTAAAATAGATATGAGAATACGTTTTAGAAATCGCTTTTTTCAAAGATTGTCTGCATTAGGAGATATGGTTTTTCCTAAAAGAAAAACTTTAATAAAAGAAGTAAGTGATTTTTTTTCTCAGGATGTGAAAAGATTTATTCAAACTTATTTTGAAAATCAAGATTTTTCTGAAGAAAGGAACCATAAAAAGATTTCTTTTTTAAGAAGTGAGATAAAGCTTTTACAAAATACTGCAAAAGTGTTGGTTGTTCATTCTCAAGTGTTTTCGAATACTAGACATCTTTTAAGTGAGTGTTGGGATCAATTAAAGGGTTTAGAGAAAGATCTTAAGAAGAAGAAAAGTGTTCATAGAAAGATTTCTTTAGAAAATGTTCAAAAAGTTCAAGAGCGAATTCAAGATTTAAATTCTAAAATTGAAAATGATCAAATCTCTTTAGAAACAGCTTTTTTAGAAGTATCTTCTATTAGTAGTTGGATGAGAGAATTAGATCTTGTTTATCAAGATGTTTTAATATTAAAAGGAGCTTTAAAAGAAATTGTAAATTCTTTGAATTTTAAAAAACAAGAAGAAGAAAATCTTCGTAAAAAGATGGAAGAAGAACAAGAAATTCAAAGAAAAATAAAAGTTAATGATTTAAAGAAAATTTTAGAAAATTTTGAGCTTAAAATTAGTGATGAAAATGTTAGAGAGCTTTTTTTAGAATTAGAAGAAATTAAAAAGGAAATTTTAAGTGCAAACTTCTTACTAAAAAGTGAGAGATTATTTTTTGAAAAGGCTTTTAAAAACTTTAAAGAAAAAATTGTAGAAAAGCAAGAAGCAGCCTTGTTGTTACTTTCAGAAGATGACAAAGCTACTTTAGAAAATTTAAATCAAGTTTTGATTCAAAGAAAAACTCGTAGAAAGGATTTAAAAATTCAAATAGAAGAATATAGAAAAATTATGGGTGGATCTGGTTTTGATTTTGAAAAAGCAATGTACTATGATTCTTTAATTCAAATGGAAAAAGAAAAGTTAGCTGCTATGGATGCTAGCATTAAAGATTTAGAAGGAAAAATAATTGAGCTTAAACAGAAGGTTACTTGATTTTGATTAATGAGAAGCGAGAAGAACTTTTTGCTTTTGATTTAGATGGAACTTTGCTTAAATCTAATATTAGTATTTTATTTTATAAGTATGCTATAAAAAGATTTCTTTTTCCTTGGAGTTCTTTGTTTTCTTGTTTTTTTCTTTATTGTAATTATAAAGTTTTTTTTAATTTGCCTTCTTTTCATTATAAAGTTTTTAAAAAAATATTTTTTAATAAGTCTTTAATTGAATTATCAGAAATTGCAAGTAGTTTTATTAAAAAGCATAATTGGAAAAAAGAGGTATATTGGCCTGCTTATGAAAAATTAAAATATGCTCAGAATAAAGGAGCTTATACAGCTATTTTTTCTTCATCTCCAGATTTTTTAGTGAAGAGGATAGCAAGTTTATTTGGTGTAAATTTCTTTTTAGCTTCTTCATATGTTTGTAATGAGGAAGGAAAATGTATGAGAATATTTAGTCTTGTTGATGGTTGTTTAAAAAAAAAAGTTTAAAAAAATTGTCGAACCGGTTGAGAGTAAAAAAAGTACATGCATTTTCAGATAGTATTGTTGATATTGATTTTTTGGAAGTTTCTTCTTATCCGTGTGCTGTAAATCCAGATAGACTTTTAAAAAAGATTGCCCTTTCTAGAAAATGGAATATTATTTAAAGAATATTTTTCTAAAAATTGTAGACAGTTTCTAAAAAATAAAGTACCATTTAGTGCTGCTAAAAAAATTTTTTTTAATTAAATAGAGTATTTATTTTTAATAAAGGTAATAAAAGTTTATTTTAAATCTAAGAAGTTTAAATATTTTAGTTTTAGTAGTAAGGTAATCTTTTAAGAAATTTAAGCATTTAGATAAAACAAATGAGGCTGATAATTTATTCTTAATGGTGTTTTTATTTGTGAAGAAGAATTTTTAAAAACTATTTCTTAGATGTTAAACTACTAAAAAAGCAAGGTATTTTATGAAAAAAAAGAGAGTTGTTGTAACAGGATTAGGTGTAGTTTCTAGTTTTGGTAATGATGCTGATGTTTTTTATAATTGTCTTTTGGAAGGAAAAAGTGCAGTACGTTCTATAGTTAATTTTCCAACAGAAGGCTTGCCAACTCGTTTTGCTGCATGGATGCCTCCTTTCGAAGTAGAACATTATTTAGATAAGAAATTAGCTCGTAGGGCAGATCCTTTTATTACGTATGCTATGATAGCTGCAAAAAAAGCTTTAGAAATGGGTAACTGGGATTATAAAGCACCCAATAGAAATCCTGATAAGTGTGGTGTTTTAATAGGTTCTGGAATGGGCGGATTAAAAACTTTTCATGAAGGAGCTATAGAATTACAAAAAGAAAAGAAAAGGTTAACCCCATTTTTTATACCTTATATAATTCCTAATATGGCAGGAGCTTTAGTTGCCATAGATATTGATTTTCGAGGACCTAATTATTCCATATCCACAGCATGTGCTACAGGAAATTATTGTATTGTTTCAGCATTGAATCATATTCGTGCTGGTCATGCCGATGTTATGTTATGTGGAGGGACTGAGGCTGCTATAAATATAGTTGGACTTACGGGTTTTATAGCCAATAGAGCTTTATCAGAAAGAAATGATGAACCAGAAAAAGCTTCGCGACCATGGGATCGAGATAGAGATGGATTCGTTATGGGTGAGGGAGCAGGAGTGCTATTAATAGAAAGTTTAGATCATGCACTAGAAAGAAAAGCTCCAATTATTGCAGAAATTCTTGGAGGAGGCATTAATTGTGATGCTTATCATATGACAGCTCCTAGAGATGATGGGTTAGGAGTATATGCTTGTATTGATTTGGCTATTAAAGATGCGGGAATAGATAAAAGTCGAGTAAATTATATTAATGCTCATGGAACTTCTACTCCTTTAGGAGATTTGGCAGAAGCTCTTGCATTAAAAAGTTATTTTGGAAAGCAAATGTATTCTATTAAAATGAATTCAACAAAGTCTCTTATAGGACATTGCTTAGGAGCAGCTGGAGGAATAGAAGCTGTGGCTACGGTTCAAGCAATTAAGACTGGAATGCTACATCCTACTTTAAATTTAGAAAATCCTATGGCAGAAGTTGAAGGTTTTGATTTAGTTCCTTTGAAGTCTCAAAAACATACAATAGATGTAGCTTTGTCTAATTCTTTTGGTTTTGGAGGACATAATTCTTCTTTGGTTTTGGCTAAGTATCAAGCCTAGTATTATGCAAATAGAAATATCTTGCGGTATTGTTCCTATAAGATGTAAAAAAAATATTTTGGAACCATTAGTTTTTATTATAAAACATAAATGTGGTTTGCATTGGGGTTTTCCAAAAGGTCATATTCAAATAGGAGAAACTTATTTGCAGGCTGCTTGTAGAGAGCTATTTGAAGAAACAGGTTTATCTATAAGTAAGTTATTATCCATAAAGCCATTAACTCAAAAATATTCTTATTATAAAAATAATATTGCTCATAGTAAAAAAGTTTTTTATTTTATGGCTTTTGTTAAAGGAAAAATTTGTTTACAAGAAGAGGAAATTTTAGAAGGGAAATGGGCTTCTTTTTTAGAAGCTATATCACTATTTTCTTTTGAAGGTGACAAATATATAGCTTCTAAAGCATTGAGTTTTTTCAAAACAACTTTATAAAAATTTGTTTTTATAATCTTGATGGGCTAATTCAATAATTTTTTTAGCTTCTTCTCTTCCATAGATTCCTTCGCACTTTATTTTTCCAGGAATGCATAAAGATAGATTTTCGGGAGAAGCTTTATAAGTTAAGAAATAATGTTGAATTTGTTCTAAGAGTTCTTTTGGACAATCACTTATATCTTTATATTTGCCATAAACTAAATCTTCTTCTAAAACAGCTATGATTTTGTCATCTGCTTCATTGCTATCAATTAAACGAAATCCTCCTATAGGATTGGCTGTTACTAAGATATTTCCGTGTGGAATATGCTTTTCTGTTAAAATACATATGTCTAAAGGATCGGCATCTCCTTGTATATTTTCTTGTTGAATAGTTTGAGAACAGTAAGCTGCAACTTTATCTCCACAAAAAGTTTTAGGAAGTAATCCATATAAACAAGGGCAAAGGTTAGAATATTTTTGAGGGCGATCTATTTTTAATAAACCAGATTCTTTATCGAGCTCAAATTTTACTGTATCAAATGGAGTAATTTCAACATAACATTGCACGCTATTATAATTATCTTTACTAAGAGTAATTCCATGCCAAGGATGAACTATGTTATTGGGAGTATGTTTCATAATAGAAAAAAATCCTTTTAATTTTTTCTTTTAAAGGTTAACAAAACTAATATTTTGTGTTAAAGATTTATTATTTTAATCAACATTGACTTAAAGGATATTATATAAGATAATTATAACAATAATTATTTTGAAAAGAGTTAATTATGAAGAAAATCAAAGAAATCTCAGTCGAAGATTTTGAAATAGTTTTAGAAATACAAGATGACGATATAGAGTTACATGCATTAATAGCAATTCATAATACTTCTAATGGTCCTGCTTTAGGAGGAATTAGGGCGTATTCTTATAATTCTTTTGGAGATGCTTTACAAGATGTTTTAAGATTATCAAAAGGAATGACTTATAAATCTGCCATTGCAAATATTCCTACAGGAGGTGGAAAATCTGTTATTCTTAAGAAAAAGAATCAAAAATTATCAAAAGAATTGTTGTGGTCTTTTGCAGAAACAGTTAATTTGTTGAATGGTAAATATATATGTGCTGAAGATATAGGAATTTCAACTAAAGAAATAGATATTATAGCTGAGAAAACAAAATATGTTGTAGGTTTAGATAGAGAAGGAGGAAGCGGAGATCCTTCTTATTATACAGCTTATGGCGTTTTCTTGTCTATTTTAGAAACTGCCAAATTTCTCT
Organism: uncultured Chlamydiaceae bacterium; assembly: GCA_963558895.1. Classification (GTDB taxonomy): domain Bacteria; phylum Chlamydiota; class Chlamydiia; order Chlamydiales; family Chlamydiaceae; genus CAUWIK01. The sequence goes on from CAUWIK010000002.1 coordinate 225,094, forward strand.
GGAATAGTTCTTCTTTAAAAGGAAAAAAAATAGCTATTCAAGGTTTAGGATATGTAGGATTAAAGTTAGCAAAGTTATTGTTTTGGCAGCAGGCTTCTTTAATTGTTTCAGATATTAATAAAGAGGTTACTAATTTTGCAAAAAGGTATTTGGGAGCGCAAGTTGTTTCAGTAGATGAAATTTTATTCGCTGATTGTGATATTCTTTCTCCTTGTGCATTTGGGAATATTTTTTCTTCGAAAACAATTCCTTTATTGAATTGTAAAGCAATTGTTGGAGCAGCTAATAATCAATTGGAAACCCAATTAGATGGGAATCTTTTGATGGATAAAGGTATTTTGTATGCGCCAGATTATTTAGTTAATGCTGGAGGTTTAATTAATGTATATGGTGAATTATTGGAATTGGGTTATACTCCTCAAGGATCAAGAGAAGGATTGAATCATATTCCTCAGGTATTGGGTGAAATTTTTAATATTTCTAAAAAAGAGAATTGTTCAACGACAATAGTTGCAGATAGAATTGTTGAGAAAAAATTATTTTCACTTACTAATTAGATATAAAATTAACTTTTAATTAGATTTTTTTAACTTATATTAATTTTATTTTTTTGTGGATTAAAAATAAAAACGAAAAAATTCATAAAATATTATAATTAAAGAAAGTTTTTTCTTTATGATGAAAGTGATTCAAACAATAATTTATTATTTAGTAAAAGTAATTATTAAAGTTCGTTATAAGCTTAAAATTAAAGGTTTATCCTCTTTAACTATTAAATCTTCATCTTCAGGAACTTTGTTTTTAGCTAACCATGTTGCTTTAGTGGATCCTATTGTTTTGGAATATGTTTTATGGAAAAAATTTAAACCGTGTCCAGTAGCCGTTGATTATTTATTTAAAGATAAATTTCTTTATTTCTTGTTGTCAAAAGTAAAGGCAATTTCAGTACCTTCTTTTTCTAATCTTTCTGAAAAATCTACTATTCAGAAATTTAATAAGACTTATGATCAGATTATAAAGAATTTGTATTCAGGAGAAAATATTTTGATGTATCCTTCTGGTCAATTAACGAGTGATGGAAAAGAACATATTAGAGGACAATCACTTACATTTAAGATTATACAACAAATACCAGATATTCAAGTGGTATTAATTAGAACAGAAGGTTTTTGGGGAAGTTCTTTTTCTAAATATTTAACAGGTAAGACTCCTAGTTTAAAGAAAACTTTTTCAAAGGCTTTAAGGGTTATTATGTATAACTTTTGTTTTTTTGTTCCCAAAAGGAATATAAATATTTATATTGAAAAATGTGAAAATAAAGATTTATTTAAATTAGATAAAGCTTCTTTAAATTGTTTTTTAGAAGATTGGTTTAATAAAACTTCTCAACCTCAAAAAGATGTATTGTCACTTGTTCCTTATAAATGAAATTACTTTTATTTAAGAAAGTAAGAGCTAAGTGTATTAATTCTTTAATTAAAATTAAAAATAGGAAATGAAAGATATATGGATGTGTCGGATTTTAATTGGGGTTCTTCTATAAAGAATAGACCTCGTGCTGAATTACCAAAAAGTAATTCTATAATAGAGGCTTTTTTTTTGATTTGTCAGAAATTTAAACATCATGATGCTTGTATAGATGAATTAAGTGGTTTATGGAGCTATACTAAATTAAAGAGATTTGTTATAGCAATCAGTCTAGTTATTAAAGAAAATAAATCTAATCGTATTGGGATTTTATTACCATCGTCGATTTTCTCCATGGCTGTTGTATTAGCAACCCTTTTAGCTAACAAGATTCCTGTAATGATTAATTGGTCTTTAGGTAGTAGAGAACTGCAGTTTGTTAAAGAAGATGCGAATTGTAAAGAAATTATTACTTCTAAAAGTTTTATAGAAAAAATTTCTTATAAAATTCCAAAAGACATGAATTTAAACGTTTCTTATTTAGAAGATATAAAATTAAAATTTTCTTTATTTAAAAAATTCAAAGTGTTTGTTTATTCTTTATTTTCAACAAAATTGCTGTTAGGCTTTTTTGGATTAAAGAAAATAAATTTAGAAGATATAGCAGTTATTTTATTTACAAGTGGAACGGAAAATCGTCCTAAAGTTGTTCCTTTATCTCATAAGAATATTCTTTCAAACCAAAGAGGTTGTTTAGATTTTTTGCAATTGGAAGCGGATAATGATATCATGTTGGGTTATCTTCCTCCTTTTCATACGTTTGGATTTACTATTACTAGCCTTTTACCTTTATTGACTGGATTTCGTGTAGTTTATGCAGCCAATCCTTTAGATGGTAAGAAAATTGTTAATTTTATACATAAGTATAAGATTACTCTACTATGTACTACTCCTACATTATCTTATTATTTAGTTCATGGTGCAGAAGATTCTAAACAATTAGATTCTTTGAGGTTTGTCATTTTTGGAGGCGAAGCTGCTTTATCGAGTCATTATTTGCATATGCAGTCTGTAGCAACTAAAGCTTCTATTATTCAAGGATATGGAGTAACAGAATGTTCTCCAGTTATTACTATTTCTTCCCCTCGTGATCCTCAGGCTATAGGAGTTGGAAAGCCTATTTTAGATACAAAGTTGTTAATAGTACACCATGAGACTTTTGAGATTTTACCTACAGGTAGTGTAGGTTTAATATTGGTTAGAGGTCCAGGTGTCTTTTCAGGTTATTTGAATAGTAATATAGATCCTTTTTATTTCTATAATGGACAACCTTGGTATATTACTGGAGATTTAGGAAAAATAAATGAAAAAGGTATATTAATTTTAAGTGGAAGATTAAAACGTTTTGTGAAAATTGGTGGGGAAATGATTAGTTTAATGGCTGTGGAGTCCATTTTGACTAGTTATTTTCATAGAAATGAAATAGAGAATTCTTCTACATTTGTTGTATGTGGACTAGAAGGTCAAAATAGAAAAACTCAATTATGCTTATTTTCCACGTTACCTATTTCTTTAAAAGAGGTTAATTTAGCTTTAAGGGAATCTGGATTAAATAATCTTGTAAAAATTTCTTTTCTTCATTGTTTAGATACCATTCCGTTACTAGGATCAGGGAAACCAGCTTATGCAGATCTTATGAAATTAGCCAAGAAGTTATTTGGTTAGAAAAAAGTTGAAGAAGGTTCTACATCTATAAAACATTTAATTTTTGATGAAAAAGAGTATTTTTGCAAAATGTCTCTTAATAGATGATTAATCGTTGAAATGTTTTTAGCTCTAATTAGAAATTGATATCGAAAGCGGTCTTTAACTTTTGCATAGCCACAAGGGATAAGGGGATAAACAAAAACATCTTTACAATTTTGAGTTTGTTTTTTTACTAGAGAAAAAAAGCCAAACCCTTCTTTTTGAATAACATCTAAAGATTTACTAGAAAAAATGATTTTTACTATTCTAAAAAAGGGTGGAAAATTAAATAATTTTCTAGAAGTGATTTCTTCATTATAAAAATCTTCATAATTTTGTTTTGAAGAAGCTTTTATAATAAAATTTTCTGGATTAAAAGTTTGTATTAAGACTTCTCCTTTAAGAACACCTCTCCCAGATCTTCCTGCAACCTGTGTAATTAATTGAAATGTTATTTCTGAAGAACGAAAGTCAGGAATTAATAATCCACTATCCGCATTTAAAATAACTGACAATGTGACCAAAGGAAAATCTAATCCTTTTGAAATCATTTGAGTGCCAATAAGGACATCTGCTTTTCCTGTAGAAAACTCTTTAAGTAGTTGAAATAAGCTATCTTTTTGTCTTGTTGTGTCTGTATCAGCTCTTAAAGTTTTAATTTTAGGAAAAATAACTTTTAAGCTGTTTTCTACCTTTTCTGTGCCAATTCCTTGGAATACTAGTGATGTAGAGTGAGAGCAGTGCTGACATAACTTTGGTATTGGAGATATAGAAAAATCACAAAGATGACAACTTAATTTTTCTTGTTGCTTATGATAGATGAGAGTAATGCTACAATATTTGCATTTATAGGTATATTGACAGGAAGAACATGTTAATCGAGTGTGGAAACCTCTTCTGTTTAAGAAAATAATAGATTGTTCTCCTCTATCTAATCTCTCTTTAATTTTTGTAATTAAAACATTAGAAATTAATGAGGAAGATTTGTTTTTTGATAGTTCATTATTCATATTAAGTATTGATATTTTGAGATCAGGAGAAAATGCTGGTTTAGAAGTAAGTTTAGAGAGAATGTATTTTTTGTTAAGGGCATTGGTATAACTTTCTAAACTTGGTGTAGCGCTACCTAGAACAGTTACGCAATTAGCGAATTTTGCTCTCATTATAGCTACATTTCTACCATGGTAAGTAAGGACTTCTTCTTGTTGTTTATAAGAAGAATCATGTTCTTCGTCAACAATAATTAATCCTAAATTTTGCATAGGATAAAAAATCGCAGAACGAGTTCCTAAAAGGATTTTAAGTTCATTATTTAAACATTTTAATCGCACATCTACTTTTTCTCTTTCACTTAATTTATAATGAGCAATACCTATATTCATTTTAAAATAAGCTCTTATTTTTGCAGAAAGTTGTGGTATAAGGGAAATTTCAGGAACTAAGATTATAGTGGATTTATTTAGATCGAGACATTTTTGAATAGCTCTAAGATATACTTCTGTTTTTCCAGAACCTGTAACGCCAAAGAGAAGATGTGTTTCAAAGGTATTTTTTAAAAGACTTGCTTCTATTTTTTTATAAGCTAATTGTTGTTCAGAATTTAATGTAGTTTCTTTTAAAGTAATTATTTCAGCCTTATTTAATGAAGAAAAAATAGAGTCTTCAAGTTCTAAGATTTCTTGTTCAATTAAAGGAGATAAATCTTTTTTAGTTAAATTAGTTGAATCTAATAAGTCTTGAAAAGTAATAGTTTTATTTTTCAGGAAGCATTTTAAAGCTATGGCTTGTGAAGGCGCCGAAACAGCTAGTTGTTTAATAATTTCTTTTAGTTTTTCGTTTGTTTTTTTGGTGAAGATTTTTTGTTTAAGCTTAGTTTCTTTTTGAATACTTATAGGAAGAAAAGAATTAGCAACTTTTGCTAGAGGAGTAAAATAATATTCACTTATCCAGAATATTAGCTGCATTAAATTTTTTGGTAAACAGATGTTATCTAAAGTTTTTTTAATAGAAACAATTTGAGAACAGTTAGTTGTATTTTTGATCTTTGTTACTATACCTATTCTGTTTACTTCTCTTAATGTGACTTGAACATAGGAGCCTACTTGAATATTAGGTAAAAGATCTTCTGGAATTTCATAATCTAAAATTTTATCGAGATAAAAAATAACGATTACTTCTGCATATGCTGTAAGTTTATTTGATTGAGTTGCTTCCATAAATCCTGTTTTAGTAAGGAATTAGACATATATTGATTAATATCTTCTAAAGGTAAAATGATATTGTTATTTAGAATTACTTGTTGATGAATTTTTGTTGTTATCCCATTTATAGTTAACTCTTTCATAGGAACAAGAGTAAGAGGAAATCTTTGCGTTTGTATTACAAAATCTTCTTTTTTGTGTAAATAGATAATCTGACAAGAAAAAAGTAGTTTTGTAATTATTTTTGCAAGTCGTTCTAAAAATAGAATTTCGTCTTTGTTATTTATTTTTATTAAAATTGCACAAGCAATTTTTGGAAAAGAAATTACTTTATTTGTTAAAGATGAAAATTTATTAGTGGGTAAAGAGATGTTAGGAGATCCTAAAGGCATGGGAAAAAGTTCCCAAGAAGATTTTTTAGAATCTTCTTTTGGGATTACATTATTATCAACCTTGTTTTCTATATTTTGTGTAGTTTGAGATTCTTTATTTATTTCAGGAATTTCTAGATTGATAGGTGAATTATAGGAGATAGGAGATAATGTTTTAGGTTTACTTTTAATAAAATCTGAGTTTCTTTCAAATTCATTATGAGACCAAAATAAAAAATGAGTATTTATAAGATTTAGAGCGTTTTGTAAATCCTTTAATAAAATTTTTAGTTTAAGCTTAGACATATTTTCTACTTAATTCATACAAAGATAATTTAATATATTTATTTCAAAAACGAAAGACAAAAAGAATTAAGTTTTATATATAAAATTTTGAAAAAAAGTTTTTAGTTGGAGGAAAAGTGAAGAGAGTATTGAAAAAGTTTACTTTATGTTTATGTTTACTGTCGCTAATGAATTTATCTTATGCTATAGAACAGAAAAAAGATTTTCAGGATAAATCTATTACGTGGTTATCTTATGAACAAGCTATGAAATTAGCTCAATCTAGTGGAAAATATCCTGTTTTATTTTTTACAGGATCTAATTGGTGCATTTGGTGTTTAAGAATGGAAGAAGAAATCTTATCTTGTCCCATGTTTATAGATTATGCTGAAAAAAATTTTTTGATGGTTAAAGTAGATTTTCCTATGGGAGTTGATTTGTCTCCAGAACAATCTAAAGAAAATGATGAATTAAAACTTAAATACGAAGTTACTGGATATCCAACATTATTAGTTCTTGATAAACAAGGAAAGGTATTAATAGAAGATGGATACATGCCTGGTGGAGGAAAAGAATATACGCTGCGATTACAAAGACAACTAGATAAAATTGGAAAAGGTTACTAGATTTTACCTCAAAATAAAAGGGTAATTGAGCCCTTTTATTCTATTTTCTTTACTATGCAATTGTGCTATATTATTATCTATTTTTCTTTAATTTATTTACTGTAAGGCAATTTTATGTTTAATCCAGCATATTTTTCTCAAGATGAATTTGTAAATAGAGTTAATAAACTTACAGAAATTCGTGCTTTAAATATTAATCCTTATCCAAATTCTTTTCAAATATCTCATGATGTCCCTAGCTTACGTTCTTTATATGATCATCAGGAAATAGGAGATAGTGAGAAAGCAATGAATAAAGAAACTCCTTTTGTTAAAACTTCTGGACGTTTAGTTTTATTGCGTTGTATGGGAAAAAATATTTTTGCAAATATATTAGATAACTGCCAGACAATTCAAATTATGTTTAATAAAAATTTTTCTTCTGTTTTGGGGTTACAAAAAGAGGCAAATCTATCTCCTATTAAATTTATAGAAAAGAAATTAGATTTAGGAGATTTTGTTGGTATAGAAGGTTTTTTGTTTAGAACTCATAAAGGAGAGCTTACAATTTTGGTTGAAACAGTACAGCTACTTTGTAAAAGTTTATTACCTTTACCAGATAAGCATTCTGGCTTAGTTGAGAAAGAAATTCGTTATAGAAAGAGATGGTTGGATTTAGTATCTTCTCAAAAAGTAAGAAAAGTTTTTTTTCTTAGAAGCTTAATAATAAAAGAGTTACGTAATTACATGAACTCTATAGATTTTATGGAAATAGAAACTCCTATTTTACAAACTAATTATGGAGGAGCAGAAGCTTCTCCTTTTATTTCTCATGTAAATGCTTTAGATTGTAATATGTTTTTAAGAATTTCCTTAGAAATTTCATTAAAAAAGGTCTTAGTTGGTGGTTTTAATAGAATTTATGAGATAGGAAAAATTTTTAGAAATGAAGGTATAGATAGAACTCATAATCCAGAATTTACTTTAATGGAAGCTTATGCAGCTTATTGGGATTATTATGACTTAATGGTTTTTATGGAGAATTTATTAGAAACATTGTCGTTGAAAATTTTGGGATCAACAAAAGTTACTTATTCTTATTTTAAAAATAGTGATGGAGAGGATGAAGAAGTAGAAATAGATTTTAAAGCTCCATGGAAACGTTTATCGATGAAACAAAGTATTTTTGATTATGCTAACATTCATGTTGATTCCAAAACTGATGAAGAAATTAAGCAGATTTTATTGGAAAATACAAAATTGTCTTCTGAAGAAATAATGAATGCGAGTCGAGGAATTTTAATTTCTTTGTTATTTGATGAGTTAGTTTCTCACAAACTTATTCAACCACACCATATTATCGATCATCCTATAGAAACTACTCCTTTATGTAAGTTACATAGAAATCCTTTGTTAGCAAAAGAAGGATTAGTTGAACGATTTGAGTCTTATGTTATAGGACAAGAGTTATGTAACGCTTATTCTGAATTAAATGATCCTTTATTGCAAAGAGAATTGTTTGAAAAACAAAGACAGATGAAAGAAAAAAAAGGAAAAAAAGAAGATCATCCATTAGATGAAGATTTTTTGGAAGCTTTGTCTCAAGGAATGCCAACTTCTGCAGGTATTGGAATAGGAATAGATAGATTAGTTATGTTATTAACTAATTCTGCATCAATTCGTGATGTATTGTTCTTTCCTATGATGAAACCAGAAAGATAAAGATATAAGGTTAGTTTTTTTTCTTTAATCTAGGTCCTTGAGGGGTATCTTCAATTACGTAATTATGTTCAAGCAGTTGTTTTCTAATGTTATCTGCTAAAGACCAATCTTTATTAAGACGAGCTTGTTCTCTAATTTCTAATAGTTGTTTCAAATGGTCTGTTAATTCTATGTTTTGTTCTAAATTAAAAACATTGATAATGGTATTTATTTTTTTTAAACATGATAAGATAAAAGAAGCTTCATTATTTGAAATTTTGTTTTTATCAAGTAGACTATTAATAGAATGTACTAAATTAAATAAACTAGCTAAACCTTCTTGAATATTTAAATCATTAGAGATAGCTAGGGAAAATTGATTTATACATTCATTAACTAGTTTTTGAACATTAATTGAAATTTGAGAAGGAGATGAACAAATATTTTTAATATGAATTAATTTATTAATAAATTCATTGACTCTTTTAATTGCTGTACGACAACCTAATAAAGCTTCTTCTGTAAAATTTAAAGGAGAGCGATAGTGACTTTGTAAGAGCATGTAACGAATTTCTTCTCCTGAATATCCTTTAAGAAGGAGATCTTTTAATGTAAAAAAATTGCCTAATTTTTTTGACATTTTTTTTCCATTAACGAGCAAATGTTCACAGTGCATCCAATAACGAACAAAAACTCCTTTAAATAAAGCTTCTGATTGAGCTATTTCGTTTTCATGATGAGGAAAGATATTATCAATTCCTCCGGCATGAATATCTATATTCATTCCTAGTAATTTTGTAGCCATTATAGAGCATTCTAAATGCCATCCTGGACGTCCTTTTCCAAATGGACTTTCCCAAAATACTTGACCGTCTTTTTTAGGGTCATATGCTTTCCATAAAGCAAAATCTCCTATAAATTCTTTTTCATATTCATCATGTTGTTGAATACGTGGTGTTTGTTGAAGTTGTTTTTTCTGAATATGACTAAGTTTTCCATAATGAGAACTTTTTGCTATTGAAAAATAAACAGATTTATCATGGCTAATATAAGCATAACCTGTATCAAGTAACTTTTGAATTGCTTCAATCATTTCAGGTATAAACTGAGTAGCTCTAGGATAATAAGTAGCCGGAGAAATTTTTAAAGAGCTTAAATCTTGAAAAAAAGCATCAATATAAGGAGAAGTGAAATCATTAAGAGATAATTGTGCTTTTATAGATCCTGCAATAGTTTTGTCATCTACGTCAGTAATGTTCATTACTTGGACTACATCTTTCCCAAAGAATTCTAAAGATCGTTTTAAGATATCTTCAAAAACATAAGTTCTAAAATTTCCTATATGGGCATAATTATAAACAGTAGGTCCACATGTGTACATCAGTACTCTTGTGGATGAAGAAAAAATTTCTTTTCTTCGAGTTTCTGTGTTAAAAACAAAAAAAGGACAATCAGGAATAACTAGTTCTATATTATTTATATTCTTCATGATAATTTGATCGTATATACTATAGTTTTTTTATATCATAAGTATTTCTTGATTAGCAAATAAGTTCTTAATTTTTGCTTTAGGTGTATATCAAATAAAATTTTTGTTTTGTTTTAATTAAAAAAATATTATACCAAAAATTTTCTTTCATAAGGTAATCAATATGAGAATTATCTTAGTACACTATAAGGGAGAGGGAAAGTATGAATTTTCTAAATAGACAATTTAATCGAGGTTTTTTACTTGTTTTTCCAGTGCTATTTTTTATGATGTTGTTTATTCCCAATCTTAAAGGAAGTGAGTTAGAAAAAATAGATTTTACAGGATTTAAAGAATATGATGAAGCTTTGAAAAAAAGTAAGGAATCGAATAAACCCATTTTATTATATTTTCATGGATCAGATTGGTCTTCTTTGAGTGTTAAAATAAAACAGGAAGTTTTGAATTCAAAAGATTTTCAAGAGATTATTAAAAATCAGTTTATTTACTTAGATATAGATTTACCAAAGCAAGTTTTTCAAGACAAAGAAGTGAATAGTCAAAGTAGATATTTACAAGAAATTTTTTCTATTTATCAGGTTCCATGTTTATTAATGATTGATTTTAAAGGACAAGAATTATTAAGACTTTCTTCTGAAAACATTGTTTTAGCTCAACAATTAAGTAAAGATTTGTTGAAAATAAAACAGCAAATTTTAGATTTAAATATGGGTTTCAAAAATTTGAATAGTTTATCTGTCGAACAATTACAAGAACTTTATTTATTAGCTGAAAAGTTGAATCAGAAAGATATAAAAAATAAAATTTTAAGTGAAGGTCTTTTAAAAGCCTCTTCTTTTTTTCTTTTGGAGAAATTTAAGTCTTTTGTGAGTCAAAATGATTTGCAAAGTCAAGAGTGCTTACTTATAAAAGAAGCTTTAGAAAATGATATAGAAGCTTCTTTTACTGCTGCTTTAATAGAGTTTCAGGAATTGTCGAAGAGATCTAAGGAAAAGTCTCTTGATCTATCTGTAGTTGTTGCTCCTTTAAAAAATTATTTAGCTAAATTTGGGGATATTGATTTGGAAAAAACATGGAGAGTTGAGATGATTCTAGCACAATTATATGTAGAATTTGATTTGTGGAGTTCTGCTTTAGAACATGCTGAAGTAGCTTTTAATACAGCTCCTCAAAACGTAAAAGATGAAATATCTCGTTCTTTAGAGTATATTAGACTTAATTCTTAATAGGCTTATCTTTTTGCAAAGCAAGAGAAGCTAAATAAATTAATTCTTCAGCAAGAAGTTGGAGCTTGAGCTTTTTATGTTTTGTTTTTTCTAAAGGAAACACAATTAATTGGGCCATAGGTAATTGAGATTTATTCAATCGAAAGGCTTCTCTAACAAGTCTTTTAAAATAATTTCTTTTATTAGCTTTTCCATACTTTCGAGAAACTGTTATTCCTAATTTTTGCTCTTTTTTCTTTGTATTTTCTAATAGACTTAAAGAAATTATCTCTCCAAAAACTTTAACTCCATATTTTGACACAACATGAAAATGTCGTTTTTTTAAAATTCTTTGAAATTTTGGAAAAGAAAAGACTTTCATGAATCTTTTATAAATCTATTAAATTATGACGACCATGTTTACGTCTTCTATTTAATAATTTTCTACCATTTTTTGTTTCCATTCGTTTTCTAAATCCAATAACAGATCTTCTTTTTCTTTTACTTGGTTGATAAGTTCTTTTCACAGTACAATCCTCAAATTAAAAGAAATGACTTATATCATAAAAAGTAAAAAAAAAATAGTTTTTATTTTTTAAATAATTATATTATCCAATTAATATGGAAAGATTCTTTTATGATAGATTGAAAAAAATGTTGCAAGTAGATAAACTTTGTCTTTGTAACTAAGGAACGCCAATCATGAAAGTAAGTTCGTCCGTAAAAGCAGATCCCTCAAAAGGTGATAAATTGGTTCGACGCAAGGGTCGTTTGTATGTTATTAATAAAAAAGATCCTAATAGAAAACAAAGGCAAAAAGGTCCTGCTCGTAAAAAATAGGTAATTATTTATGGCAAAAAAGTCAGCTATAGCAAAGCAGAAAAAAAGAGAAAAGCTAGTTCTTCTAAATCGAGAAAAAAGAGATTTTTTGAGAAAACAGGTTAAGAATCTTAATTTGTCTGATGAAGAAAGAGAAGCAGCACGTATTTCTTTAAATAAGATGAAGAGAGATACAGCTCCAGTTAGATTGCATAATCGTTGTCAATTAACAGGGCGTCCCAGAGGGTTTTTAAGAAAATTTCAGGTTTCTAGAATTTGTTTTAGACAAATGGCAGCAATGGGAGAAATTCCTGGTGTTGTTAAAGCTAGTTGGTGATTTTATTTTTTTGTTTTATATTTTTTAGTTGTTCAAGGGCTTCGGGGATTTCTTCAAGCCTTTGCCAATTTTTCATTCCTTTTTTCCAAAGCCAGGTTTGTTCTGGATGTTCTTTTTGTGAAATGTTTTTGCAAATTGTATGCAAAGATAGTGGACCCGTAGTTTGTTTGTTTTCATTTAAAAAAAACCAACAGTTTGTTATTTCTTTTTGGATTTCTTCTTCTTGTAAAATGGTAGTTTCCTCAATAATTTCATCCTTTTGAGTTCTATATAAAATATTATTTTCGTTATCTCTTTTATCTTGTAAGATAATTAGTATAATTATTCCTATAAAACCGAATAGAAAACCAATTATAAACCATGTAACAGGAGATTTATTTTTTCTTATAGCTATATAACTACCAATAAATCCAGATAAAATATGGGTTAAAAATATCGTTAGAGATTGCATATAATTATCCCTTAATTAACAAAAATGTAGATATATGCCATTATTTACGTATAGGTAATTTCTTTCTAGATAAATACAAGAAGAAAAAAAAAAGGAGAAAAAATGTTAAAATTGGATGAAAAAGAAATTGTTTTACCAGAAACAATTTTTAGTCGTGATATTGAAACAAAAGTTATTCAGATAATTATTTGGCATTGTTTGGAAAAAAGCTCAGGAATTTCTTTAACAAATGGAAAATTAATAGATTCTTTCTTTGGAAGAGACGCAGAAAAATTGAAAGGTATTTATGTTGAGCAGGATGTTAAAAATCATCTTGTTAAAGTAAAAATAGAAGTTAATATTGATCATGGCATTTCAATTCCTGAAAAAACGGAAGAAATTCAGAATAAATTAGTTCAAGAAATTTCTATGTATACGGGATTACATGTTGCAGCTATTCATATCATCGTTAAAGGAATAAATTTACCTAAAAATAAGCAAGAAGAATCGGCTACTTTATTAATTGAAGAGGATACAGTTGTCGAATAATTAAATTAATTTGCGTTATGATATTTTATGATATTTAAAGCATCTCTTTTATTAATTTTTGGAATAAGAATTAGTTGATCATAGGAAGCTAAAAATATTTTTTCCCATGATCCAAAATGATTGAGTAAAGCTTTTATTTTTTTTTCTCCTATTCCAGGAATTTTTATTGTCGAAGCTAAGCTTTTTTTGTGCCTTCGTGTTTTGTGAAAATGAATAGCAAAACGATGGGCTTCATCGCGAATTCTTTGAAGAAAGAACAATATAGGAGATTCTATTGGGAGATTTAAGGGAAAAGATTTTTCTTTAATAAAAATTTTTTCTTGAACTAAACTTTTATTATGTTTTTGATTTTCTTTTGATAGAGCAATTAAATCAATGTTTGTAATTAGTAATTTTTCTAAAGCTTTGTAAGCTGTTTCTAGATGGCCTTTCCCTCCGTCTATAATGATTAAATCTGGAATTTTAGTTTTTTCTTGAGTATAACGTCTAATGATAATTTCTTCTAACATAGCATGGTCATTTTGAGTATGATTTGTTTTAATTAGAAATTTTCTATAATTTTTTTTATTAAAGATACCATTTTTAATATGAATACATACTCCTACAGGATTTTTCCCGGATATATGAGAAATATCAAAACATTCTATATCCGTAGGATAGTTTTGAAGTTGGCATAATTCAAATAGTTGAGGTAGTAAATTAGAATTGTCATTATTAAAATTATTTGTTTTTTGATTTAAGAAGTTTTTAGCATTATTTGTAGCCAAACTAATTAAGGATTGCTTTAATTTTTGTTTTGGAAAAACAATGTTTATTTTTTTTTTAATTAGAGAATATAAAGAAGCTTTGATTAGTTTAGAATTTATGTAAAATGGTATAAGAATTTCTATAGGGTAAGAAGAAAGAGTACTATAGTATTGCATAATAAATGATGAAATAATTTCTTCGTTAGTCTGGATAGTTTTGAAGAAAAATGTTTGATATTTATTTAATAGTTTTCCTTGTTGAATTGATAAAACAGAAAGCGCTATTTGATTGCCTTCTTCATAAAAACCTAATACATCAGTAGCTTTTAAAGGTAAATTATCTACTTCTTGATTTTTAATTAGTTCTTTAAAAAGTTGTATGGTTTTATAAATTTTTGCAGAAACTTCAAATTTTTCTTCTTGAATCGAATTATTTAACTGTTGTTTTAAGTTAGCTAATACAAATGAATTTTTTCCTTGTAGTAAAAGAATCGCATTTTCTAATACATCTGTATATTCTTGATGAGAACATAATTGTACACACGGACCTAAACATTTTTTCATATCAAAAAGAATGCAAGGACGGGATCTTTTCGCAAACTCTTTATTTGAACAAGTTCTAAGAGGAAAAAGTTTTAATATGGAATTTAATAACTGTTTTGCTTCCTCTGCTTTAGGATATGGACCAAAGACTAATTTGTGATTATTAGATTTTTGTAGATTTTTAGATCTTTCTAGATAAATCTTTGGCCAGAGTTCCTCTTTATTAATTACTAAGTTAAAAAAAGAACTATCATCTTTAAGAAGTATGTTATATTTTGGCTTATATTTTTTTATTAAGTTATTTTCTAAAATTAAAGCTTCAATTTCATTTCTTACAATAATAGTATCTATAGCCGTAATTTGCGATATTAAGAAAGGAATTGTAATTCTATTATCAGAATTTTTATTAAAATATTGTTTTACTCTTTTTTTTATATTTTTTGATTTTCCAACATAAATAATTGTGTTGGAATTATCTTTCATTAAATATACTCCTGGATTTTCAGGAAGATTATTAAGCTTTAGCTCTGAATAAGTCATTATTCAAATAATTTTAATTGAATATCTTTAGTTAAACTTTTTTTTACATTTTTACTAGATTGATCTTTATCTTGTTCAAGTTTTTTTAAAATTTCTTGAGCTCTTGTAACTACACTTATAGGAAATCCTGCTATTTTTGCTACATGAATACCATAACTTTTATTAGTTCCTCCTTGAATAATCTTGTAGAGAAAATTAATAGTATTAGAGTCTTCTTTAACAGCAGCATGATAGTTTATAACTGCAGAACAAATTTTTTCTAAAGAGGTTAATTCCCAGTAATGAGTAGCAAAAAGTGTTTTTGCTTTTTTCCCTTCTGTATACAAAAGGTATTCAGCTACAGACCAAGCAATAGAAAGACCATCATATGTACTAGTACCTCTCCCAATTTCATCTAGAATGATGAGAGATCTATTTGTTGTGTTATTTAAAATAAAAGCAGTTTCTGTCATTTCTAGCATAAAGGTAGATTGTCCTTTAGAGAGATCATCATTTGCTCCTATTCGTGTGAAAATACGATCCACAATACCTATATGTGCATAACTTGCTGGAATAAAAGATCCTATTTGGGCTAAGATTACGAGAACTGCAGTTTGCCTAATATAAGTAGACTTGCCAGCCATATTGGGCCCTGTAATTAAGATCATTCTTTTTTCTACTCCATCTAAGTCTAAATCATTTGCGATAAAAGTGTTTTTTCCTGTAAATGTTTCTATAACAGGATGTCTTGCTTCTTTTAGAATTAGTTTTTCGCTGAAATCGACAATTGGTCTAGAATAATTATTTTGTTTCGCAATTTCTGCTAAAGCACAAATAAAATCTATATTAGCTATAGAACTGCAAGAAATTAAAAGATTTTTTTTATAAGAAATGATTTCTAAACATAAATCTTGAAAGAGTTTTTGTTCTGTATAAAAAACATTTTCTTCTGCATGAAGGATTTTTTCTTCAAATTCTTTTAAATCGGGGGAAATGAATCTTTCAGAATTTATACGTGTTTGTCTACGTTGAAAAGTATCAGGCATTAACGGAGCTTGGCTTTTTGTCACTTCAATATAATAACCATGAATTTTGTTGAAACTTACTTTTAATTTTTTTATTCCTAATTCGTTTTGGAGCTTTTCTTGATAGTTTGCTAACCATTGTTTTTCTTCAGACATAATAAGACGAAGATCGTCTAATTCTTTATTGAATTTGGATTTAAATATATATCCTTCTGAGACTCGTAAAGGAGGTTCATCTACAATAGCTTTATTTAGTAAGTCAAATAAATCAGAAAAGTCAGTTATTGTATCTATTGATTCTTTAAGTAATTGAGGAAGATTTAGGGAAGTCAGATGTTGTTTAATGTGGATAACAGAAAGAATAGAAGTTTTTAGAGTAAGTAAGTCTCTAGGAGAGATATTCTTTGTTTCGATTTTTATTAACAATCTTTCTATATCTTTAATAGTTTTTAATAATTTTCTAATATGTTGCCTATGTTGGTTTTGATAGAACATAAATTCTATACTGTCTTGTCTTTTATTGATTTCAGATACAGAAAGTAATGGTTTAATAAGATTGTTTCTTAAAAATCTTCCTCCCATTGGAGTTAGAGTTAGGTCAATAATGTGTTTTAATGAGCTATTTGTTTTTTTATCTTTACTAGATTCTAAAATTTCTAGGTTTAATTGCGAAGTTCTATCAATTAACATGTGTTGACTAGTATTATTTACAGTAATATTAGAAATATGATGAATACATGAAGAAAGATCTTCTTGAATATAGGCTAGTAAGGCTCCAGCTGCATTAATAGCAGAAACCATTCCTTTTAATCCAAATCCGTCTAAATTGATAGTTTTAAAGTGATTTATAAGAAAGGTAGAAGCGATTTTGTGATCAAATCTCCAATCTTCTAAAAGAAAAATAGAGATTTCTAATATTTCTTGAATTTCTTTCATAAAAGAAGAATTTTTATATGAGAATTTATTAGAAGTAATTATTTCAGCAGGTTGAATTCTAGATAATTCATTAAGAATGTCTTGTAAGTTATCAAATTCTTCTACATGAAATTGTCCTGTAGAAATATCTAAAAAAGCAATACCAATAATAGATCCTGTTTGATTGATACTTAAAATATAGTTATTACATTTTTCTTTAAGAACGGAAGATGTGATTACTGTTCCTGGAGAAAGAATTTTAACAATATCTCTTTTAACAATGCCTTTAACAGAGAGAGGATCTTCTAATTGTTCTGCTATAGCTACTTTAAATCCTTTGGCAATTAGTTTATCAATGTATGTGTCTGAAGTATGCCAAGGGATTCCGCTCATAGGAATTCCATGACGTTGTGTTAGTGTAAGCTCTAGGACTTCTGAAATTAGAGAGGCATCATCGTAAAAAGCTTCATAGAAGTCTCCAAGTCTAAATAGAAGTATAGCAGATTTTGCTTTTTCTTTGCATTTTACCCATTGCTCCATCATAGGTGTTGTTTTTTTCTCTATAACTTGCATGTTGTTTTCCTTCTTTATTTTCTATATAGGCTTTTTTTATAGATTAGCCAGAAAATTAGTGATATAGTCTTAGTTTCTGAAAATTTTACGTTAATTTGTTAAAAAAATTTTTAAGTCACTATCTTTAATATTAAAAGTTGTGTAAGTTAAAAAAACTCTTAGTTTGTTAATAAAAAACATTATTTAAATCATGTATACACAAGACAGCCTAGAAAAACTAAGACAATACATAGATATTGTTGATGTTTTGGGAGAATATGTTCAACTAAAAAAAATAGGTTCTAGTTATAAAGGTTTGTGTCCATTTCATAATGAAAAAACGGCATCTTTTACAGTAAATCGTTCAGCAGGTTTTTATCATTGTTTTGGATGTCATGCTCATGGAGATACTATTTCTTTTGTAATTAACTTTTTAAATTATTCTTTTGTGGATGCTATTAATTTTTTGGCTAGTAGATATAATTTAGAATTAGAAAAAAATGAAATAAGATCTTCTGAAATAGAAAGTAATAAATTTGCTTTAAGGAAAGTTTGTTTTCTTGCTCAAGAATTTTTTAGATTTTGTTTACTTAGATTGGCCGAAGGACATAATGCTATTGATTATTTGTATAAGAGAGGAATTACTATAGATTCTATTCATCGTTTTAAATTAGGTTATGCGCCCAAAAAACATTTTTTTATATCCAGTATGGAAGAGATGAATATAGATAAATCTGTTTTAGTTAAGGCTGGTTTTTTATCTCCTTCAAAGAATTATTTTTTATTTGAAGATAGAATTACCTTTCCAATTCATGATACCTTGAATAATACCATAGGTTTTTCTGCAAGATATATTTCTTCTAAAACATTTGGAGGTAAATATGTAAATTCTTTTGACTCTTTATTATTTAAAAAATCTTCTATATTTTTTGGTTTAAATTTCTGTAGGCAGCGTATTGCCAAAGAAAAGATGGTGATATTGGTAGAAGGACAATTAGATTGTCTTCAAATGATAGAGCATGGATTTAATTTAACTGTTGCTACTTTGGGTACAGCTTTTGGAGAAGACCATCTACAGCAGCTTATAAAATTAGGAATTCGTAAGGTTTTTTTATTATTAGATGGAGATAACCCGGGAAGACTGGCTGCATTAAAGGTAGGGAATCTTATTCAAGCTAATGGTATTGAGGTAAAAGTTTGTTTATTACCTAAAGGACAAGATCCTGATTCTTTTTTAATGCATAAGGGAGTAGAAGCTTTAATAGATTTATTAGAAAAGTCTGAGGATTATCTTTCTTTTTTAGTAGTTTCTTTATCTTTGAAATATAATTTAAAATCTCCAGTGGAAAAATCTGAGCTAATAGAAATAGTTACCATGCAAATTAAGGAATGGAAAGATCCAATTCTTATTCATGAGACTTTAAAGAAATTTTCATCTTTAATGCAAATTCCAGAAGATTTATTACATTCAAAAATAGCATTATCTTTACCAAAACCTATTTCAATTAATCAAGATACTTTTTCTAATAAAAATAGTAATTTTAAATTAATAGATGAAAATTTAATTTTAGAAACAGATATTTTAAGATGGCTTATTTTTGGAAATCAAAAGAAAGAAGTGTTAAACACTATTTTTCATTATGTGAATGAAAAACATTTTAATGTAAGTGATTGCAAGAAATTGTTTCTTATTTGTAAGGAAAGCTATGAAAATGGTGCAGAAATTATAGATTTATTACAAGCATCTTCCTTGGTTAAAGATATTCATATTATAGAATTGATTGCTAATAAAAAAATAAATCTTGATTTATCGAGCTATAGTTTTTTAGAAAGCATTCAAAAATTTTTAGATAAACATTGGTTAAGATCGAGAGAAGAAATTAAAACATTAATTCATAATAAACAAGACTCAGAAGAAGTTTGGGAATTGGTTAAACAATTTGATGAATTACAGTGCAAGAGAGTTATTGTTACAGCTATATATTAATATTTTTAATCAGGAATTTTTATGTTATCAAATAAACAGAAATCATCTAATAAAATTAGTATTCTATTTAAGTATAGCAATCGAAAATCCTCTGTTTCATCTTCAGAAATAATTTTTACATCTTCAAATAAATTTTCTAAAAGAGGACATAAGGAGCTAAGCATATAGATGTGTTTTAAAGGATCTTCTCTATATGTTTGATTATTATCTAAATGTAATTCAATTTCTTCGATTCTATTTAGAATATCGTTGTCTATAACTAATAAATGTTTTGGCTTGTAAATTTTTAGTTTAGATTTATAAAAATCTTTACTAACATATAAATAATCTGCATGAGATAGTAGTAGTTTTCTAATACGATGATTAATTTTTATTAGATTAATTAATTGCTGGTTTTTTTGAGCAATAAGACGAGATAAAGTTTTAAGTTTGCTTTCTATTTGATAAAAGTCAATATGAGGAGTTTCATTATTGGAAATTTCATCTGATTTGTTAGAATTTGCGTAGTCTTTAATCTTTAAAGTTTTTTTGATAGATATTTGGTTATTTGATTGATCAATTTCTTTCTCTAGATCGGAAGCTTCTTTGCTCAATTTTTCTGCTTTTTGAATCATTGAAGGGATGTTATTTAATGTTGTAGTCAATACTGCTGTGATGATATCTTTGGAGTAGTTTAGATCAATTAAAATTATTTTAAATCTATTGATAATAAATTCAGAAATTTCACGGCATATTTTTTTGTTATTTTGTTGAAATTCACGAGGAAAGTTATTTAGACATTCTTCTAATACTTTGTAGAAGTTAAAGGATAATTTGTTTTGTAGTATTAACCATAATATTTCTATAGATTGTCTTCTTAAAGCATAAGGATCGTGAGATGAAGTAGGCTTTAGGTTAAGAAGGAAACAAGATAAAAGGTTATCTATTTTATCAATGAAAGAAAGTAGAATTCCAGTTGGAGAGATTTCAGTATTTTTTGAGATAAGGGTATATTGTTCTTTAATCGCTACAGTAGTATTTGAAGAGTATAGTTTGAGGTGATCTGCATAATAATAGCCCATAATTCCTTGTAATTCAGGAAATTCTTTAACGACATTTGAAACTAAATCAAGTTTTGATAATGAAATAGCTTGTTCAATATCATTTTGAGGACATAAAGGTATTTTTGAGTAAATTTTTTTAAGATGTAACTTTAGTCTTTCTGTTTTATCAAACATAGAACCTAATTTATCAAAGAAAATAAAGCTTTTTAATTTTTCGAGATAAGTATCATGAGGAATTTTTAAATCTTCTTTAAATAAAAATGATCCATCTGTTAAGCGAGGCTCCAAAGCTCTTTCATTACCTTTTATAATATTGTTGTTAAGTTTATTATCAGAAACGATGATAAAAGAATTTAGAATTTTATTTCTTAAATCTACTATGGGAAAGTATTTTTGATGATCAACCATTTCGGCTATAAGTAATTCTTTTGGAAGATTACAAAATTCTTGTTTAAAAGATCCTAAAGCAACTTGGGGAAATTCTGTGAGATTTACAATTATGGGAACTAATTGTTTTTTGCAAATAACTGAAAAGTTATTTTTTTCTTCTAATGAATTAATTTCATTTAAGATTTTTTGTTCTCTTTCTTTTGGATCTACTAAAACAAAATGTTTTTTAAGTATGGATATATAATTTTTAGCAGAAGAAATAATAATTTCAGAATTATTATCTAGTTGCCTGTGTCCGTAAGAGATGTTATTTGCAAAAACATTCGCAATAGATAAAGGAAGTACTTGATCATCTAACATAACTACTAACCATCTAATAGGACGTGCAAAAGAAAAATAAGAAGAATCCCAGTACATTTTTTTTGGAAAATAAATATTACTTAATATTTTAATTAAGTTGTCTTGAAGTATTTTAAAAGTTGATTTGCCACCTAAATTTTTTTCTATAAAGAGATACTGGATATTGTTAATTTTTTTAATGGAAAGAAAGGAAAAGTTTTTCAAATCATCTTTTTTCTCAACAGTTATATTTAATTTTTTGAAAAAATTTTTTCCTTGTTCAGAAATCAGTCCATTTTCTAAGAAAAGAAATAGTAATGAAGGGCCTTTTTTAATTTCTACTTTATGCGGAGTAATCATATCTAAGTTTTCTACTAAGCAAGTCAATCTTCTAGGAGTGGATAACATTTTTAAGGACTTGTAAGATAGATCATTTTCTTTAAATAGATTAATTAGTAGATCTTGAAAACTATTACTTCCTATTGAAATAAAAGAATCAGGCAATTCTTCTACACCAATTTCTATTAGTAAGTCAGCTTTATCTTTTTTTATTGTAAATTCTTTTGAAGATATAGGAGGAGATATTTGTTTTTCTTCGGAATAAGAAAGTAGAGGATAGTTTAAATGTTTTCTTTTTTCTATATAGGCTTCAGCAACCATTTTAGTTAAATTTCGAATACTAGTAATGTAACGAGTTCTTTCTGTTACAGAAATTAGTCCTCTTGCATCTAAAATATTAAATGCATGGGAAGATTTAATTACAAAATCATAAGCTGGGATAGGTAGCTTTTTATTTATTAAGCATTTTGCTTCATTATAAAAATCTTCAAAATGATTGAACCACATCTTAGTATTGGCTTCTTCGAAGTTATAGTGGCTCCATTCTTTTTCTGCTTCATAAACTATATCTCCATAAGTAAGAGATTCATTCCACATGATATCGAATATAGAATTTTTTTCTTGGAGATACATAGCAATACGTTCTATTCCATAGGTAATTTCTCCGGAAATAACTTCTAAAGGTTGACTGCCAATAGCTTGAAAGTAAGTAAGTTGTGTCATTTCCATTCCATTTAGCCAAACTTCCCATCCTAAACCCCAAGCGCCTATTGTTGGATTTTCCCAATCATCATGAACAAAACGAATGTCATGTTCTTTTAAATTTAGTCCAATTGTTTTTAAAGATTGTAAGTAAAGGTGTTGAATATCTTTAGGGCAAGGTTTTAATATAACTTGTAATTGATGATAATTTTGTAAACGATTTGGATGAGTTCCATAACGACCATCTTGAGGTCTACGAGAAGGTTCTATATAAGCAGCTTTATAAGGTTCTTTTCCTAAAGCTCTGAGGAAAGTAACTGGATTAAAGGTTCCTGCTCCAACTTCTAAATCATAACCTTGGTGAATAATACAATTTTTATCTTTCCAAAAAGACAATAAAGATAGAATCATTTCTTGTAGTGTTTGCATAATAGGAATTTTTCCAAACTATTGAATTATTAAGAAGTAATTTAGATCAAATCTATACATATTTTCAAGAAGACCAAAAAGTTAGTAGTTTCTTTTTATACAATTCTGTAAAACTATGTTTTTTAAGTTGTTTTTATTAGTAAGTCTTTCTATAAAGACAATTTATCCTTGATATCTTAAGAAATAAAAACATGCAATTGTAGATAGGAAATATTAATAAAAAACATTATAAAAATGTATTTAAATTTTTTTTTGAGGTTTTGTGGGTTTACCTAATTTTCTTTCTTTTATTCGTATTTTCATTACCCCAATTTTTATGATTTTGTACTTAAAAGGAACTTATTTAGGTATTTCTCAAATGTTTCTTCCATATTTATTATTATTTATTTGTGTTTTATCAGAATTGTCAGATGCTTTTGATGGTTATTTTGCAAGAAGATTTTCCCAAGTTACAGATTTAGGTAAGCTATTAGATCCAATGGCTGATAGTGTTTATAGAATTTCTGTTTTTCTCACATTTACACAGCCGCCAGTTAACTTACCTGTTTTAATAGTTTTTTTATTTTTGGCTAGAGATTCTGTCATTAGTACTTTAAGAACAGTTTGTGCTTTAAGAGGTTTTGCTTTAGCTGCTAGGATTTCTGGAAAATTAAAAGCTATTTTTCAAGGAATTAGTACATTTATTGTTCTTATAAGCATGATTTTTCATTCTTTAAATGTTATTTCTTCTCAGACATTACAATTTATTGCGACTTTTTCTGTAGGAATTGTTGCTTTGTATGCATTAGCTTCTGGAATAGAATATATGTGGATAAATAGAAGTTATATTAAACAGCTCTTGAAGAATCAAAGATAATTTAGTTTAATTTTATTATTCTACGATATATTTTCTCATATTTATTGGCGGAGAGATTCCAGTTTGAATTATAAGCCATAGCATTTTGTATCATTTCCCACCAAAGAGAAGGTTTTTTTAAACACATGTCTAGAGCTTCATTAAGGGATTGAAAGAAAGATTTTATGCTGTTTTCATGAAAAACAAATCCTGTTTTATAAGCAATAACGGTATCGGATAATCCTCCTATATTTCTTACAAGAGGCAATGTTCCATAGCGCATAGCAATTAATTGCGTCAATCCACAAGGTTCTGTTAATGAAGGAATTAAAATGATATCTGCTGCTGCATACAATAAATGGGCTAATGGCTCAGAAAATTTTAAGGAAATATGAATAAATTGAGAAGAATGGAAAGCTCTTTTTAGAAGAGAAAATTTTTGCAATATATTTGCTTCAAAACACAAACCTAATATAATTATTTGCCCACCCTTTTGAATAATTTCTGTAATAGAAGAAATTATAAAATCAAGTCCTTTTTCTTTGACTAATCTAGAAATTACAATAACTAAAGGATAATTGCCTTCAGAAAGATTTAATTTTTTCCTAAGATATTGTTTGTTTGATTCTTTAGCAGAAATAAAATCCCAAAGATTATTTTTTTTTAATGGTGAATATTTTTTGTATAAAAAATTGTCTGTTTGTGGATTCCAATAATCAGTATCTATACCATTTAGAATTCCTTTAAATTTATTTTTCATTAAGAAAAGAGATTTTTGTATTTCTTCATCCACATTTGTATAAAGCATCTCTTTAGCATATGACGGAGAAACAGTAGTGACGTAGTCAGAAAAATAGATTCCGCCTTTTAATAAAGAAGCATAATTATTGTCTTTTTCTAAAAAGAATTTTTCTAAGAATTTTTTGTTTAAAGAGATTTTTTTTAAAGTAAGAGAAGGACAAAAACCTTGATAAGCAAAACTATGTACTGTTAATACAGATGGTAATGAAGATAAAAGATTGGAGCATTTTATAAGAGCTGATAGAAAAGCTGTATGCCAGTCATGTAAGTGAACAATATCTGTTATTTTTGATTTTTTGATTAAATACTGTTCTGTTGTTTTACAAAATGTAATAAACCTATAAATATCGTCATCATATCCATATAAGGATGAGCGATTAAAAAGAGGAAACATTTCTTCAGAGGTTAAGAAGGTTAAATGAATATTTTGAAAGATTCCTTGAAACACGGTAATTTTTGATGAAAGATTTGAATTTTCCTTGGAAAAAAAAGAAGATTGATCAAGAGATATATCTTCTAAAAATAATTTAGGAGAGTATGGAAGAATAACTTCTATATCATGATTTAATTTTAACAAAGCTTTTGAAAGACTATAAACTACTTCTCCCAATCCTCCCACTTTTATAAGAGGCCCAAATTCACAAGAAATGTGGAAAATCTTCATAAATTTAATCTAATTTTCTTTTCATTATAATGCAATTGTTGTGTCAAAATTCTACAATTATTATAATCATCTTCTTAGATTTTTGGGGTGTGGCCAAGCGGTAAGGCAGCGGTTTTTGGTACCGTGCATCGGAGGTTCGAATCCTTCCACCCCAGTCTTTTGTTCCAGGCGTGGAGTTTCTTCTATGAGAGAATTTTTAATGTTTTCTGGTTCTTCTCACAATCTTTTTGCTAAGAAGGTAGCAGATTATTTAGGTGTTGAATTAGGACATGTGATTAATGATTCTTTCCCAGATGGGGAAATTAGCATGCGTTTTGAAAATAATGTTAGGGGTAGAGATGTTTTTATTGTCCAATCAATAGCACATCATCCTAATGATTATTTGATGGAATTGTTTATTATGGCAGATGCTTTACGTAGGGCTTCTGCAAAAAGCATATCAGCAATACTTCCTTATTTCGGTTATTCGCGTCAAGATAGAAAAGATAAAGCAAGAGTTCCCATAACAGCTCGTCTTGTAGCGAATCTGATTGAAACATCTGGTATCAATCGAGTATTAACAATGGATTTACATTCGGGTCAAATACAGGGTTTTTTTGATATTGCAGTAGATAATTTATATGGTAGACCTGTATTGTGTGAAGCTTTTATGAAGTTGCAATTGCCAAAACTTATAGTTTTGGCTCCTGATTTAGGAGCTATTAAAATAGCAAGAGCTTATGCTAATCAACTAAATGGGGATTTTGCTGTTATGGATAAACGTCGAATTAATTCTCAAGAAGTAGAAATTTTGTCAATTATTGGTGACGTTAAAAATAAAAATGTTTTATTAGTAGATGACATGTGTTCTACTGGTGGAACAATGATAAAAGCAGCAGCTTCTTGTAAAAAAGCTGGTGCAAATAAAATTTTTGCAGCATTTACTCATGGTTTATTTGTTAAAAATGCTTTAAATGACTTGTTTGAAAGTGATATAGAGAAAATATTTGTTAGTGATTCTATTCCTTTGGAAAAGAGCATAGGTTCTAAGAAATTAGAGGTAGTTTCTGTATCTGGTATTTTTGGAGAAGCTGTTCGTCGTCTTATTTCTGGAGAGTCTGTTTCTTCTATCTTTCACTAAAATCTAGTTTGTCTTATACTCGTTTCTTTTAATCTTTTCTAATTAAAGAGAGTTTTGGAGATTTTTATAATGGAACTTGTTGTAACAAGTCGCGTAGTCGGTAAGAAATCTTATGTAAAGGCTATTCGTCAAAAGGGTGGAATACCAGCGGTTATTTATTCTCAAGGAAATCAAGGAGAAAATGTAGTTGTTGATGGAGAGATTTTTAAAAAATTTCTTAATTCTATAGAAACAGGATCTCTTTCGTCTACAATTTTTATTTTAAAGAATGGGAAAAAGACAATTCCTGCAATTATAAAGGATATTCAATATCAAGTTACTACATATGAGGTAACACATTTAGATTTTATTGAGTTACATGATAATGTAGAAGTGAAGTTAAATGTCCCTATCCGTTGTACAAATGTTGTGGATTGTATAGGAGTGAAATTGGGGGGTGTTCTGAGACAAATTTTGTATGCAATAAAAGTAGCTTGTTTCCCCAAAGATATAAAACCTTTTTTTGAATTAGACGTGAAAAACTTAGGATTAGGGCAGACTTTAAAATTATCGGATTTGAACATACCAGAAAATATTATTCCAATAACTTCTTTGAAAGAAGTTGTTGTAACAATGGGTCGTAGATAAAGTTTATCTTACTAGATGGATGATATAAATTGTATAAGTTATTAGTTGGAATTGGTAATCCAGGAGAAAAATATTATTATACTAGACATAATGTAGGATTTTTAACGGTAGATGCTTTTATAAATCATTTTCAACAAAAATTTGAAAAGAATTTAAGGTTAAAATCTTTAATAACTAGTTTTTTTATTGAAGAAAATAAATTAGTAGTTATTAAGCCTTTAACTTTTATGAATTTTTCAGGAGAAGCTGTTTTGTCTGTTATGAATTATTTTAAAATAAATAAGTCGGACATTTTGGTTATTTCTGATGATATAAATTTAGATTTGGGATCTGTAAGATTAAAAGCTAAAGGATCTTCTGGAGGACATAATGGTTTAAAGAGTATTATAGAGAAATTAGGTTCTTTAGATTATCCTCGCTTACGGATTGGAATTGGAGAACCAAAATCTGAATCTTTATCAGAATATGTTTTGAATGAGTTTTCTTCTTATGAAAAAGATCAATTAAGCTTAGTTATAGAAAAAATAGTACCGTTTTTAACCTTATGGGCTAAGTCTTCTTTTCAAGAAACTGAATTGATATTTTCTAAGTTAAAACAACAAGGTAAATTTTAAACATCTCATGTAAAAAATGATAAAATAAATGGGTTTTAGGAGAAAAATATGAAAAAAAGAACGCAACTTTACGAGGGGATGTATATATTAAGCGTTACCCTTAGCGAGGATGCTCGACGTAAAGCATTGGA
Organism: uncultured Chlamydiaceae bacterium; assembly: GCA_963558895.1. Taxonomy (GTDB): domain Bacteria; phylum Chlamydiota; class Chlamydiia; order Chlamydiales; family Chlamydiaceae; genus CAUWIK01. The sequence goes on from CAUWIK010000002.1 coordinate 252,560, forward strand.
TAGGATCACTTCTGGAATTATTAATCATGGTGGGGAAGTGCATAAGATTCATGACCAAGGGCGTAAAAAGTTAGCTTATGAAATTAGAGGAGCAAGAGAAGGATATTATTTTTTAATTTATTTTTCTGTTTCAACTGATTTTATGGATGAATTGTGGAGAGAATATCATCTTAATGAAGATCTATTGCGCTTTTTGACTTTAAAAGCAGATTCTATAAAAGAAGTTATAGAATTTGTATCTTTGCCAGAATAGGAGGGTTATATGTCCATAAATAAAAGTTCACATTCTTATGATAAGAAAAAACGTTTCAATAAAAAATGTCCTTTTCAGTGTGCTGGATGGAAGGATATTGATTATAAAGATATAGAAACTTTGAAAAAATTTATTACAGAGAGAGGTAAAATATTACCTAGAAGAATTACTGGTGTATCTTCTCGTTTTCAAAGATTATTAACTCAAGCTATTAAAAGAGCGCGATATATTGGTTTGCTTCCTTTTGTAGGAGAAGATTAAGGTTATTAAAAGTTGAATTAGAGTCAGATTATGAAACAACAATTGTTACTTTTAGAAGATGTTGATGGATTAGGAAAAAGTGGAGAGATTGTTTTTGCTCGTCCAGGATTTATAAGAAATTTTTTGCTTCCAAAGAGAAAAGCTATTATTGCAGATAAAAATACATTGAGAATGCAAAATCGTTTACAAGAAAAAAGACGAGAAAAAGCAATACAAGATTTGGCCATTTCTAAAGAAATAGCTGCTATTTTAAAAGATTATGTTATGGAGTTTTATGTTAAAGTAGATCCAGAAGGTAATATGTATGGATCTGTAACCGTAGTTGATTTAATGAAAAAAGCAGAAGAAAAAGGACTTACTCTTGAAAAAAAGAATTTTCCTTCGCCTAATTTTTCTCTTCGAGAACTAGGAAATCATAGAATTTTATTAAAATTAAAAGAAGGTGAAGAAGCAATAATGCAGGTAAATATTGTTTCTGAGGCTGAATTAGTTTAATTAAAATTTGTTATTTTATTTTTATGGAATCGTTTTATTTTTCTCCTTCTAAGATTAACTTGTTTTTAAAAGTGGAAGGAAAAAGGGATGATGGATTCCATAATTTATTTTCTTGTTTTCAGTCTTTAAGTTTGGGAGATGTTCTTTTTTTTAAAGAAGCTTCAGAAGATAAATTAGTTTGTGAAAAAAAAGAAGTTCCCATAAATAATAGTAACTTAATTATTCAAGCTATTAATTTATTTAGAAAATATACAAAAATTTCTGCCTTTTTTCATGTTATCTTACATAAGATGATTTTTATATCAGCAGGATTAGGAGGTGGTAGTAGTAATGCTGCAACTACTCTTTTTGCTTTAAATCAATTGACAAAAGCTAATTTGACTCATGAAGAATTGTCTTTATTAGGTTCTCAAATAGGATCAGATGTATCTTTTTTTTTTAGTAAGGGATTAGCTTTATGTGAAGGAAGAGGAGACATAGTCACAGAGTTAGATTCTAGTCCTTTATCTCATTTAAAAGATTTTTTACTTATACCATTTCAAGAATCTTGTTCAACTAAACTTGTTTATGAACAGTTTATCTATTCTGATTGTAAAAATGATTCTTTGTTTTCAAGGGAGCAATTATTAGCTTATTTGTATTCTAATCGTCCTATTTTTTTTAATAATTTGGAATCATCTACGCTTTCTTTATTTCCTCAAATTAAAGTAATTAGGAAAGATTTAGAAAAATTTTTTCCCAAAGAAAATATATTTATCGCTGGCTCAGGAGCAACCTTAGTAGTTTGGATTGAAAGTATAAGTAGTAATCTCCTAAACAAGATCTTTTATAAATATCCAACTAGTGTATTGGTTAAGGCTGTTTTTCGTTCAGATAAAAATAATTGGTTTCCTTTATCTTATTAAATTAGTAAAATTTTTTCTTCAAATATTTTTTTTATATTTTTTTCTATTTGAGAATGTGTTACATAAGTTTGAATTGTTTTTTTTTCATAAGTGATTTTTCTTATGTCTTTTGATAGTATTTTTAATCCTATATTAGATATTTTTTTAATTGTTTCTGGATAAGTTTCTTTTTGTGAAAAATTGTCCATTATTTACCTCCAATTAATCTAGTAGACTTATCTTATTATTTTTTTTTTAACAATTCATTTTTGAAAAAAAATTTTTAATTTTTTCTATGTTCTTAATACTTATTAATTTTTTGAAAAAATTTTTTTTGCACACACAAACAGAATCTATTTTTCTTGCAGATACACTATATATTTGATAAATAAATATTTTATTTATGGTTTTTTTGTATGAAACTTTTTCCTTACGCTAATAAGTTGATGTCGGGATCAACAATTATTTTTTCTTTAGCTATATTTCATACATTTTTAATTCCATTATTTTCTAAATATGCAGAAAAACAAAAAGAAAAACAGTTTTTATTTAATCCTTCATGGAAAAAGCATTTTGCTTACGAACAGATATTTACTTTATTAAGTAAAATAGAAGTAATTTTTTGTTTATGGATGATTCCTTTGTTTCTTTTATTTATCTATATTGAAGGATGGCCTGTAGCAATGGCTTATTTCAATTCTAGAAATTATATGTTTTCATTATATATTTGTTTGTTAGTTTTAGTTATTGATTCTCGTCCAATTTTGTTTTTTACAGATAGGGTTTTAAATTTAGTTGCTTTATTAAGTAAAGGTTCTCCTAGACTTTGGTGGTGGATTTTACTTACTATTCCTCCAATGTTATCCGTTTTTGTCAAAGAAACTGGAGCTATGATTTTAGCTTCTTCTTTGTTATTAAACAAATTTTATTCTTATCGACCTTCTAAGCAGTTTTCTTATGCTACTTTGAGCCTATTATTTTCTAATATTTCTTTAGGAGGACTTTTATCTTTATATTCTTCTAGGGCTTTTATTATGCTTTCAAGTCATGCATCTTGGAATAATAAATTTGTTTTTATTCACTTTTCTTGGAAAGCTCTCATTATTATTTTATTATCAACAACATTATATTATTTTTTTTTTAGAAAAGAATTCGATCTTTTTCCTAAAGATGTAGGAAAATATAATGCTAAAATAGCTAATACGCCTTGGTGGATGGTACTCATACATGTAACAATTTTTATATTTGTAATGGGAAGTAAATCTCAATTATTTTTGATTGTATTATTATTTTTAATATTCTTGGCTTTTCATAAAATTACTTTTTTTTATCAAAATCCACTTCATTTATCTCAAGTTGCTTTGGTTGGTCTATTTTTTACAAGTTTAATTATCCATGGTGATTTGCAAGAATGGTGGGTAAATATCATGGGGGAAAAATTATCTAGCTTTGGACTTATGACAGGTGCATTTGGTTTATCTTCATTTTTAGATAATGCAATGGTAAATTATCTTTCTTTAGATATTCCTTCATTTACAGAGTGTTCTAGATATTTAGCTATTTCAGGAGCCATGTCTTCGGGATCTATGACCATTATGGCTAATTTACCAAATATTATGGGATATGTTATTTTAAAGCCTGCTTTTAGAGATTCTATTTCGTTTCTTCAACTTATTAAATGGTCTTTAATTCCTTCTATTCTTTCTTTTTTAGTTTTCTGGTTATTAAAAGAGTGTCCTAAATTTCCTACATGTTCATTTTAATGTGTAGCATTAATAAAAATTCTAGATGTTGTACTCTTTTGAAGATTTAAAAAAGTTTTTATAAATTCTAAAAATTCTTCATAACATAAGGTTTTTGTTGTTTCTATTATTTTGTTAATAGAGTTATTTGATTGAGAATTATGCGGGTTAAAAGTTAAGTCAAATAAATAATTACAAATTTCTTCTAAAGATTTATCAGGATGAGTTAATTCGTTTACAAAAGAGTCTCTTAATGCGATAAATGATTCTTTAGATATTCCGTAGTTAAGAGGATTATTTTGAAATTCTTCGAGAAAAACTGTAGTTCTTTCTAATAATTCTTTTGGAGAATATTGTTTGGATTGAATATAAAAAATACCACACAAAGATTGTAAAGAAATCAGCTTTAATTTAGCTCCTACAGCATAGCCTACTTGTTGTTTAGTTCTCAGTTCTTCAAAGAAAGTAGTGTCTAATAATTTAAATAATAAAGAACTTAGAGCAATTTCAGCTGCAGACGCATTGTTTTTAGAAATAGAAAAAACAAGTGCATTGGAGTCAAAAGGACAGTTTTCTGTAATGATTTCTTGGCTTAAATGTTTTTTAATATCAGGGTATTTGTTGTTTTGAACATTGTATTTTTGTTTATCACTAGAAAAATTATCTATAGTTTTTATAAAAGAATATAAAAGACTTTTTTCTACATTACCTAGAATCATTGCTTCTATGAAGATTTTTTTGAAAATTTCACTAGTAAATAGCTGAAAATCTTTCCATGATATTTTAGAGATAGCAGATATTTTTTGATCAAGAGAAACATAATTATTTAAAATGTGATTATATAAGAGATCTAAACCTTGATAAAGAGGATTTTTATATTTTTCAGTTTTGTATTTTAAAAGTAAATTATGGGAAGCATCTGCAAATTTTTCTTGAGAGATTTGATGAGCGCTTAGTACATTTAAAATAGATTTTAGAAGTTCTTCCATATTATTAGCAAAACCAGAAGTAACTATTTTTATTCCATTAATAGAAGGAGAAAGAGAATTTGTTAAACTAGCAGCATTAGCGTAACTAGAAATATCTTTTAAAGCATCATTCATCAAGGAAACAAAAAGATCTATTAAGACAAAATGCTTGTCAAGAGAAAAATTTTGTGGAAAAGATATTAATAGTTCATAAGAAGTTTTAGGGCTTGGTATATAATCATTTAAAGTATAATAAATTGAAGAGAGTTTAGTTTTACTTATTTCTTTAGGATGAAAAGGAAATATTACTTTTTCGTTTTCTAAACTTTTTGAAATAGAAGAAGCATTTAAATTAGTTAAAAAGAAATTTTTTTTTGGTAATTTTATGGTACTTGAGTTTGATTTATTATTAATATAAAAAGGAAATACTTTATAACTGAGATCGTAAACTGGATCATAATAAGTATCGCTTTCTAGATTATCTGGAAATGAATTAGTCATGAATAAGATGCGACAGTTTTCTGGATTTGCTAAATAACTTAAGAGACTTTTGTTAATTTCAGAGTTATTATTTTTTAGCAAAAATTGTCGAGAAGGATAATCAGATAGATTTTCTTCGGACAGTTGATCTGATAATAAATTGAGATATGAAAACAAGTCTTGATGGTCTTGAAATTCATATTCAAGAGCATTTGTGATATTAATTTCTTCAAAGATATAATCAGGAATGTTTTTATCTTGTAAGTAATTTAAATAACTAAAACATTGTTCTAATACGTTTTGATATTCCTTAGTACCTTTTTCTGTTAATTCAATTTCAAGATTAAATTCAATGTTTCGTTCATGAGAGTAAATATCAGTTTTTAATTGTGAAATAAGTAATTCTTTTTTTAAATTATCTAATAATCCATCTTTGTTGCCATGTTGTAATAGAAAAGAAATTTGTTTAATGGAACTTAGATCTTTAAAGTATTCTTGAGGAAGAATCCAAATTAGATTAATAATAGAACGATCTAGTAATGGTTTTGTAATAAATATTTTGTTTTTTGAAGTATCATCAAAAAAAGATTCTGAAGTTGAAGAATAAGGAATAGAGGATGCAGGAGGATTTTCAGGAATTTTTGAAAAACATTCTTCCACTTTTTCTACTAAGATATTGATTGGTAATGAAGAAAAAATTATTAACTTCATGTTTTTTGCAAAATAATGTTGCTTAAACCATGCTTGTAAATCCTTAGAAGATGTATTTTTTAAAGATTCTAGATTTCCAGTAGAAAATAGATGTATAGGATGATTAGGATTACTAATTAATTGCTCTAAACGAAAAAGTCGCCATTGATCGTTAAATTTGTTTCTTGAAAATTCTTCATTAACAGCAGTTTTTTCTTTATTAATATCTGATTCTCTAAATAAAGGATTTTTTAAGAAACTACTCATTTGATCTAGAGCTTCAAAAAAACCTTCATTATTTACTGTAAATAAATAGGTTGTAGCTTTGTCGCTAGTAAAAGCATTATAAGAACCATTATATTTAGTAAGGTGATTTGAAAAATCAGAAATACCTGGATATTCTTTTGAGCCTAAGAAAACACAATGTTCAGTTAGATGAGCTAATCCTGGATGATCTTTAGGGTTATTCCAACTACCAGAATGAACAACTAATGCAGCACCAGAAATTTTAGTTTTATAGTCAGAAATTAATAAAACTTCTAGTCCATTTGGTAATTTGAGCTTTAATCTTTGTTGGTGAGAAATAGCTGGATTTTTTATTGTTAGAGGAAAATTTTCTTTAATAATAGTAGAAGATGAACTTCCTTGAATTTTTAAAGGAAGTATTAAGCTAAGAATAGAAAAAATAAAATAACTTTTTCTCATTAATTTTTCCTTTTTTCGATCTCTTGATAAAGAGATAAGACGACATTGTAAACAAAATTAGCTCGAATTTCTCTTTGAGCGAGTTTATCGAATGTTGAATTTTCTGTGCAAATTTTTTCTAAATCTATAGCATTTCCAATAGAAAAATTAATACTAGATCGATAGATTTTTCTTATTTCTCCTAAATCTACTTCTATAATTTCTGGAGGTGGAAGTAAATCGAATGTTTGTAGTGCCATTGGATAAAAAAAAGTTGGTTTTTGAGAGGCTTTACTTATTATACGAAACATTTCAATACTGTCAGGATCAAAGGGAGAAGGTAAAAGTAAACCCTCTTTATTTCGTCGGTCTCTTCCTCCACTAGGAGCTACATAAATACAACAACCTCCTTTAGAAAGTAAGTTTTTCATTAAACGCATTGTTTTTTGATTATGGCGCAATTTTTCTTCTTTTTTTTCTATTGGATGATTAATGTGCCTTTTTGAATATATGCATAGCAAATCACATCCCATACTGAATGGTCTAGATAGAGGATCTGTAATTACTCTATCTCCTGCAACAAAAATCATATTTTGAGAAAGATGAGAAAAACCTAACATATCCCCAAAAGCTATATCGATTAACTGTGGATCAATTTCTGTTTGATGATTGGCTAAAAATATAACATTATAGTTTTGAGCAATTAAATTTGATATTTCTTTAAGCTTTTCACTGTGGATTACAAAAGAATTTTTTAAGTCCAAAAGAGGGAAAAGAAATTTTCTTCCAAACTTTGAATAATCTTTAGGAAAAAGTACTTTTTTATGAAAAGTGGCGAAAACAAAAGGATTGCGGATATCTTCTTCAATAGATTCTAATAATTCTAGAAAAATTTCGTTCTTTTTTTCTTGGGTTAATTCATAATTTGAAATTGCTTTGTTATAAGATTCAAATAATTCTAAAATAATTTCATAGAGTGATGTAGTAATAATTCCGTCATTATGTAATTGATTTAATTTTTCTAAGAACAACATAAAACCTCTTTTACTATTAGGTATCAATAATTTCATTAGTAAGATTTGAAATAAATTGATAGTAATTTAGGTGAAAAGAGTCTTCGGTAGAAATTTCTAAACAAGCTTTACTTTGTTTGGCTATTTTTTGTAAAGTTTTGATATCTCCTTCTGTTTCCATATAGTTAAATAATTCTGGGTGAACTATTAAAGCTAATGAATATTGTTGGTGATAACAAATGATTTTCTTTAGCTTTCTTTCAATTTCTATAATTGTACTTTCAGATGTTTTAATTAAACCATTGCCATAACAATACGGACAATTCATAAAGAGTGTTTGAGCTAAAGATTCTCTATTTCTTTGACGAGTCATTTCAATTAATCCAAATTCACTCATACTTAAAATAGTACATTTAGCTAAATCTGCTTTCATATGTTCTTTAAATTTTTCTAAAACTCTTTTTTGATTTTTTCGTAATTTCATATCTATAAAATCAATAATAACCAAACCACCAATATTTCGTATTCTTAGTTGTCTTGCTATTTCTTCTGTAGCTTCTAAATTGATACGTACAAGAGTTTCTTCGACATCTCCTTCTATGTTTGTACTTCTTCCAGAATTTACATCAATAGTGTGCATTGCTTCTGTTCTATCAAAGAAAAGATATCCTCCACTTGACAGCCAAATTTTTCTTCTTATAGCTTTATCTATTTCTTTTTCTATATTAAATCTTTCAAACATAGGAATAGAATCTCGATAATATTCTATTTTAAAATTGTGTTCTATGTTGAATTTTTTTAAAATTCGCTTGCTTTTTTGGAATGTCGAAAAATTATCAATTAATAGACGTTGATATTTTTTATCAATGCAGGTAAGAATAGCCTTCTTGAGAATATCAGTTTCTTCATATAGCAAAGAAGGACAATTAGTTTGTTGAAATTTTTCCATAATTTTCTTCCATATAGCTAATAACTCATGAGCCTCTTCTATTAAAACTTCTGTTGATACATATACACTAGCTGTTCTGCAAATTAAACCCATATCTTTAGGCATTTCAAAAGCTCGGATTAATTGCTTTAATCGTTCTCTAGTTTCTGGATTTTCAATTTTTCTAGATACTCCTCTATGGGGAGAATTAGGTAATAAGACTAAATAGCGTCCTGGAATGGAAATATTGGAAGTTAAGCGAGCTCCTTTACTTCCTATAGGTTCTTTTACAACCTGAACTAAAACTGTTTGATCTAACTTTAATACTTCGTCAATGGAACTTACTGTTTGAGGTGTGACGTCAACATTTTGGATATCGTAACCTAATTCAAAGTCCATATCAAAAAGTTGCTCAAATTTTTTAGTATTTTCAATGATATCGGAAATGTGAATAAATCCATTTTCTCCTTCATCAATATTGATAAAAGCAGATTGAATGTTTCTTAAAATATTAGTTACTCTACCTCTGTATATATTTCCTTTTAATTGTCTAAGTTTTTTTCTTTCTATGATGAGATCAAATAACATTCCATTTTTTAAATGAGCATATCGAATTTCTTTTGATTCAACATTTAGAAGAATCTCATCCATTTTTTATCCTTTCATAAGAGAAATTGTACAGTAAACTGTTTTTAATTTATTGTTTTCAAACTTATTATAATACAAAAATCTAAATGAGGAATAAAAGTTCTAGAAAACAAATTTTAATCACAAAATTGTATGTTAATACAATGAAAAATTCTACAAAATAGTTGATTTGTATACAACATAGAGCTTCTTGATTGCATTAAGATCTTAATTAAATCTTTATTTTTGGTAAAAAAACTATCTAATGATAAGTCATTCTTATTTTAGAGTATAAAGTATTATTTTTACTTTATTTTTTCTTTCTAAAGAGGTATTTTTAATTAGTATTTCAATAAATGGAGATAATTATGGCAGTACCACGAAATCGATTAAGTAATTCTAGAAAAAATATTCGTCGTAGCCATCATGCAAAAAAAGCAAAAAATGTCTTAGAATGTTCAAATTGTAAAAAAGCAGTAATTTCTCATAGAGTTTGTAGTAGCTGTGCTTTTTATAAAGGGAAGTCTATTGTAAAAGAAGAGACCAAGAATAGTTAAATATGGTGCTTCGATTAGGCATAGATTTAATGGGAGGAGATCATTCTCCGGAATCTGTATTAAAAGCTATAATAGCTATTTTGAAGCAGCATAATGATCTTTTATCTGAATATGAGTGTTTGTTAGTTCCCATTATTTCAGAGTGTGTAGAAAGTTCTTTAAAAAGAGTTTGTATCGAAGAGAATGTTTGCTGGGAATATCTAAATCCCATTATTACTGAAAATTTTGTAGAAATGGAAGATTCTCCTTTACTTGTTTTAAGGAGAAAAAAAAATTCTACTATGGCAAAGGGAATTTGTTTATTAAGGGATGGGTTTTTAGATGGTCTTGTTTCTACAGGAAATACAGGAGCTTTATTTGCATTCGCTTGCCATCATTTATCTTTGATGCAATTTATAGAGAGGCCCGCATTACTTGTTAGACTGCCTACTTTAAAAGGTAGTGTCATTGTATTGGATGTTGGAGCTAATGTTTCTGTTAAGCCTAAAGATTTATTAATGTTTGCTCAAATGGGTAAGGCCTATAAATTATGCTTGGATTCTTCAGAAATTCCAAAATTAGGATTATTAAATATAGGTAGGGAAGAAAAAAAAGGTACAGAAAGCCATCGACAAACTTTTTCTTTGCTTCAAGAAAATTTTGGAGATAACTTTTTTGGAAATATTGAAAGTGGCGATGTTTTCAGGGGAAAAGTAGATGTTGTGGTTACAGATGGTTTTACTGGAAATATTTTTCTAAAAACTGCTGAAGGAGTAGCAGATTGTTTTAGTGAGATTTTTTTTCAAAAAGAACAAAATTTTATTTCTCCTAATCATCATAATAAAGTGTCAAAGAGTTTAGATCTTTCAATTTATCAAGGGTCTTTTTTATGTGGTTTATCTAAACTGGTAGTTAAGTGCCATGGATTTTCTGATCATAATGCTTTAATTAATGGAATTTTAAATACGATTAATTTAGCAAGCCAAAATATTTGTTCTAAAATGGAATCATATCTTAAAATTTAAAGAAGTTGATAGCTCATTGTTTAAGTTGTAATTATAAATATTTTTAATTTTCATGGCTTTTAAGATACTTTTCACTATAGATGTTGGAATATTTTTTAATGTTAACGAATCAATCAATTCTTGACAGTTGTTTTTGCAAGCTTCACTGTTTTCTGGTAATGTTAATGCATTCAGCCCATTAGCTACATTTTCAGGAGAAATACTTTTTTTATTTCCAATAAATTCTGGAAAAACAAGTTTATTTGTAATGATGTTTGGTAAAGAAAATTTGGTAAGTGTAAATTCGGCAAAATATCTCGCTATATAAAAATCTAAATTGGATAACACATATGTAATTAAACTAGGAACTTTCATTAAAGCAAGTTCTAAGGCAATAGTTCCGCATTTTGCAATACTAAATTTGGCTTCAGACATTAATGCATATTTATAAAAACTAGAAACATATAGAGGAGAGATAGAATTTTTATGAGCTATTTCTTTTAATAGTGGTAAAAAATTAAAAGAAGAAACGCAAATAATAGGTTCATAATAGCCATAAAGTTGAGATTTTTTAAATGCAGATAGTTGCAATGAAAAGTTAAGCAATATTTCTTTTTTTCTGCTTCCTGGGAAAAAAGCGATAATGGGTAGATTTGATTTAGGGATTCCAGCTAATTGTTTCCAATTATTTATTTTTTTGTAAGATTTAATAACATTAACTAGAGGATGCCCTACATATTCTACTTGTAGAGGAGAAGATTTAAAAATTTGTTTTTCAAAAGGAAAAAGACACAATAAAAGATCTAAGTTTTTTTCTAGATTAACTTTTCTGTTTTTTCTCCAGGCCCAAATGCTAGGACATACATAATGACATTGCAATCCTGAATATTTCTTGTTTTTCAAAAACTTAGATATTTTCATGTTGAAATCAGGAAAATCGATAAAAATAATCACATGAGGATTAATTTTTAAAATAAGTTTTTTCAAAAGAAAAAAAGATTTTACTAAAGAAAAAAGTTGTTTGTGTAATGAACTAAAGCCTACAATTTGCAAATTTTTTACTGAAATCAGATTTGTTAATCCCGCTTTTTCCATAAGCGGTCCACCAACTCCTGAAAATTGACTATTTGGTATAGCTTGTTTTAAAGATTCAATTAAAGGGGCTCCGATTTGATCGCCACTAGTTTCTCCAGCAATTAAAAAGAAAGAGATTTTTTCATTATCGTCATTTAAATTTAAAGGTCTTTTTTTACTACGTAAACAAAATAAGAAATTCCTTGAATAAGGAAATATACCAGAAGCATAATTTAAAATATTTACAGGATCCAAAAGAAGAATAAAGTAAATTAGACAAGAAAAACCTCCAATTAAACTAAAAATCCAAAATTGAATAGGAAGATGTTGAGGTGAATTTTTTTCGGCATAATACCATTGTATAATGAATCTAGAAGAAAAAAGAGAAAAACCAAAAAAACCGATAATATGACAATAAAAAGGAAGAGTTATACTTTTTGTACTTAATATTTTGGGTGAACTCATCCATTGTATATCTTTATGAAAATAGTATTTTGGAATTACGAATAATAAGCTAAGACAAATAAGAAACATTAATAAGCAAAGAATAACTTTATAAATTTTCATAGGTTTTTCTTGCATTAGGTTAATATTTCTCCAAGCAATAATAGCATTTAAGCCATGAACGATAGCTACAGGAAATTGGCTTTGAATATAACCATGTAGGGACATGAAACAAGAACCTATTAAGGATAATTTCCAGAAAAGAGAAGGAACATAACAATATCCTTTTTTTTCGCTTTGTAACCATTGTAATAAAAAGCGAATTCCAAAAAGAAAGCTAGCTACAAAACCAATGGGATAAAGATAAATTTTAAGGTAAGCTAAAGTCATAAGTGGGAAAGCTTTTTAGAAATTCTATAAGAAGTACTTATTACTATTTTTGTTATTAAATTAAAAGTGTTTTTTAAGTAATTTTGGAAGAATTATTTCTTTTTTACTTCTCTTTGTTAATATGTTGCCAGTAGTTATATATTTTAAATAATTTTGGATGCACTTGACTGCGGATTTTTAAAAGTAATAAACCATTTTTCCAGCAATTTTGTTGCATAATTTTTGAAGGAATTCGAATTTTCTTTTTTATTTTTAAAGGAGTAAATCTGTATTGTAGTTGTAGAATTGAGAGAGTGTTTATTAGAAGTCTTTTTGGACATCCTGTAAAGGAATTATCAAAAAAACTTTTTAAACAAGTATAAATAAATTCAAAAAGGCTTCCTAAGTTATTAGAAAATAAGTCGGGATTTTCTTTAATTTTTATATTTATGAAAGGAAATAGCCAGGCAGCGAAAGAAATAGATCTATCTATTTGAGGATTATGTTTTATAACTCCATCCAATGCTAACAAATGTTTTTCTATACTTATAAGTAATTTAGGATGTTTAGTAATGTTTTCATGTAATTCTGAGAACAAGAGTTTAAATAAGCCATATTGTTCTAATAATAAAATAAATTTAGCGGCACTTCCTGAATGCAGCATTCTTATAATTTCTTCAAATACTCTTGCTTGAGAACTTTTAACAATTTCTTCTTTTGAAGAAATAAGAGCTTCTAATGTAAGCCTATCTACATTAAAGTTAAATCTTGCTAGTATTTTAAGTAGACGAATCATTCTTACGGGATCTTGCTTAAATCTTAATTTAGGATTTCCAATGGTTTTAAGTAGTTTGTTTTTCAAATCTATAAAGCCACCAGTATAATCAATAATAATTTCTTTAAAGGGATCGTAAAATAAGCCATTTATGGTAAAATCCCTTCGAATCACATCTTCAGAAGGAGACCCCCAAATATTGTCTTTGGTTATAATCTCTTCCTCAATCGGTTCTCCAGCTCTGAAAGTAGAAACTTCGATAATTTGTTGAGCAAATCTTATATGTGCTAGACGAAATCTTCTTCCAATAAGAATACAATTTTTAAATAAAGATGCTATTTCTTCTGGTTTTGCAGATGTAGATATATCAAAATCCTTTGGTTTTTCATTTAACAGTAAATCTCTTATGCAACCGCCTACAAGATAAGCTTCAAAACCAGCTTTTTTTAAAGTTTTGATAACAAATATGGCATTAGTATTTATTAGAGTTGCTGATATTCTATGGTCGTTTAATGAATAAAGAGTGGGAGTCATTTGAAGATTTCCTAACTTGTGTTGTTTTCAAGAAAATAGTGATTTATAATATAATGTTGCACATCAATTCTAATAAATTTAATTTTAATTAACAAACTGAAATACAAAATATATATTATTAATTATTTTAATTTTTTTTATAAAAAATAATTAAAGTATATATTTTTTTTACTTTTCATAATTAATTGTCTGTAAAATGATTTTTATATAAACATTTGAATATTTAGAATTTTTCACTTAATTAAATATTTTTTCTCTATATTATTTTCTTAAATTTTTAGAGAATTTTTCTTAGAAATTTAAAGGTTAATTGTAACTATGGAAGTTAAATCAGAAAAGAAGTTGTTTGGAACAGACGGAATTCGAGGAAAAGCCAATGTTTTTCCTATGTCTATTGAAACATCTATGTTATTGGGTAAAGCTGTTGCAAAGATGTTAAAACCAAAAAATGGTAATTCTAGGGTTGTGGTTGGAAAAGATACAAGATTGTCTTGCTATATGTTTGAGAGTGCTTTGGTAGCTGGATTAACTTCTATGGGTGTGGATACATTGGTTGTTGGACCTCTTCCTACTCCGGGTGTAGCTTTTATTACTCGAGCATATAGAGCTAATGCTGGTATAGTTATTTCGGCTTCTCATAATCCTTATTATGATAATGGTATAAAAATTTTTTCTTCAGAAGGATTTAAATTACCTGATCCTATAGAAATGGATTTAGAAAAGATGATTTTAGAAAATGATTTTGGAAATATTCCAGAGCACCATTTAGTAGGAAAAAATAAGAGAGTTGTTGATGCTGATGGGAGGTATATAGAATTTGCAAAAGCAGCTTTTGCGAAAAGAAAAACCTTAAAGCATTTAAAAATTTTTCTAGATTGTGCTAATGGAGCTAGCTATAAAGTAGCTCCTGCTATTTTAAGAGAATTAGATGCAGAAGTGATTACAATTGGTTGTGATCCCAATGGATTAAACATAAATGATGGATGTGGAACACTTTATCCTTCAGTTATTCAGAAGGGCGTAATAGAACATTCTGCAGATGTTGGAATAGCTTTAGATGGTGATGGAGATAGAGTTATTATGGTAGATGAGAAAGGACACATTGTAGATGGAGATACCATTTTAGCTATTTGTGCATATGATTTGAAGAAAAAAAATAAACTTACCAATAATCAAGTAGTTGCTACTGTAATGACAAATTTTGGAGTTTTGAAATTTTTGAAAGAGCAGGGAATAGATGTTGTTACTTGTGAAGTTGGAGATAGGTATGTTATTCGATCTATGTTGGAAAGTAAAGCAATTTTAGGAGGAGAGCAAAGTGGTCATTTAATCTTTTTAGATTATAATACTACTGGAGACGGAATTGTGTCGGCTTTACAAGTTTTAAGGATTATGATAGAAACAGAATCTACGTTATCAGATTTAGCTTCTTGTGTTATTAAAAGTCCTCAAGCATTATTAAATGTGCGTGTAAGAGAAAAAAAACCATTAGCGAATTTGAATTTACTTCAAGAAGCTATTGCAGATGTTCAACAAACTCTTGGAGAGTATGGTAGGGTACTTGTAAGATATTCTGGTACAGAATATGTATGTAGAGTAATGGTAGAAGGGAGTAAAAAGCATCAAGTTGATAGTTTA
Organism: uncultured Chlamydiaceae bacterium; assembly: GCA_963558895.1. GTDB lineage: Bacteria > Chlamydiota > Chlamydiia > Chlamydiales > Chlamydiaceae > CAUWIK01. Next base: position 267,959 of record CAUWIK010000002.1, read on the forward strand.
GCTCAGATAATAGCTGATGTGGTTCATCAAGAAATGGGAAATTAGGATTTTATTTAGATGTGTGGTATTTTTGGATATTCTGGGCAAGAAGATGCTGTTTCTTTAGTTTTGTCTGGTTTAGAGAAATTAGAATATAGAGGTTATGATTCTACAGGCATTGCAACAATATATGAAAAAGAGTTAGTTTTTTGTAAAGAATTAGGTAAAGTTTCTAATTTAAAACAAAAGGTTATTAATTGTTCTTGGTCATCTAATGTTGCTATCGGTCATACCAGATGGGCTACTCATGGAGAGCCTTCTTTGGAAAACGCTCATCCTCATTTTGATGATAAACTTCTTTGTGCTGTTGTCCATAATGGAATTATTGAAAATTATGTTTTTTTAAAGGATTTTTTAGTTAGACAAGGAATAGAATTTTCTTCTCATACAGATTCTGAAGTGATATCTAAACTAATAGGTTTTTTTTACAATGGAAATTTTTTAAATAGTGTTCAAGAGGCAGTATCCATTTTACAAGGAAGTTTTGCTATAGCTGTTATTCATCAATATCATCCGAAAGAAGTAGTATGTGTTGCTAAAAATAGTCCTTTAGTCATAGGGCTTTCAGAATGTGGAATTTTTATTTCTTCAGATGCTTACTCACTTTCTTCATATACTTCTAAAGTGATTTATTTAAAAGATAGGGAATGTGCGTTTATTTATCAAAAATCCGTAAAAATATTTGATTCAAACTTATTAGTTATTAATAAAGAAATTCGTCAGATTAATCAAAGCGTTATAGAATCAAAGAAAGATGGTTTTCAACATTACATGCTTAAAGAAATTTTTGAACAACCATCTACGATTAAAAGATTAATAAATAAACATTGTAATAAAAAAGATAATTTTTATTTTTTATCTGAAGAGTTTTTAAATAAAATTAATTTTGAAAATATAGATAATATTTATATCATTGCATGTGGATCTTCTTATCATGCTGGATTATTAGCTTCTTATTTTTTGGAAAGTTGTGGACGGATTCATGTAACTGTAGAAACATCTTCGGAGTTTAGATATAGAGATAGACAAATTCCCGTTTCTTCCATATCGATTGTTATTAGTCAATCTGGAGAAACAGCGGATACCATAGCAGCTATTGAAGAATTAAGAAGAAAAAATGCTGCTTCAATTATTGGATTAGTAAATGTAGAAGAATCTACGATGACAAGGTTAGTAGATGAATGTTTGTTTTTGGAAGCAGGTCCAGAAATTAGCGTTGCTTCGACAAAATCTTTTGTTAATCAATTAATTTTATTATTTTTAATTGGAATTAAATGTGCAAAAGAAAAACATCTTCTTTCCAAAATAGATGAAAATAATTTTTTTTCTGAACTTTTTAAATTACCAGATTTAATAAAACATATATTAGATCATAGTAAAAATATTGAGGTAGTAGCTAAAAAATATTGTTCTTATGAGCATTTTTTTTTGGTCGGCAGACGTTATATGTATCCTATTGCTTTAGAAGGATCTTTAAAATTAAAAGAAGTAGCTTACATTGATGCAAATGCATATCCTGCGGGAGAGATTAAGCATGGTCCTTTGGCTTTAATTAGCTCAGGAGTTCCAACATTAGCTTTTTGTGCAGATTCTTTTGTTTATGATAAAATGCTTAGTAATTTGATGGAAATTAAGTCAAGAAAAGGAAGAATTTTAATTATTGCTTATGAAAATAGTTATGAATTACAATCGTTGGCTGATGATAGCATTTTAATTCCAAAAACTATTGATAGCTTTTCTTCTGTTTTATGTACAGTTGTTGTGCAGTTAATCTCTTATTATATTGCTTTACATAGGGAAAAAGATATTGATTATCCGAGGAACCTTGCAAAATCTGTTACTGTTGAGTAGTTTTATTTTGGAAATGATAGCATGAATAAAATTTTTGGGGCAATTTTACTAGTTGCAGGAGCAACAATAGGAGCAGGAATGCTAGCTGTTCCTGTTTTGACTGGACAAGGAGGATTTTTTCCTTCAGTTATTTTATATGTTATTTCTTGGTTATTTTGTTTAGGAACGGCTTTTTGTCTATTAGAAAGTGTGTGTTGGAAGCTGGGAAAAGAAGAAGTTAACATGGGTACTTTAATGCGGGTAACTTTTGGTTATTCAGGGCAAATTAGTTTGTCTATTATTTATATATTATTTTTTATATCTCTTTTGACGGCTTATTTATGCGAAGGGGGAAGTTTTTTTTCTTCTTTACTTCAATTAGCATGCTCCTATAAAAAGTTAAATTTTAATATTTTAGGAATTCTTATATTTTTTATTTTATTTTCTCCTTTTGTATTACTTGGAGCTAAGCCAGTAGATCTACTTAATAGATTTCTTATAATTGGATTAGTCATTTCATTTTTGATTTTTTGTTTTAATGGATTATCAAAAGTTCAGTTCCAACTTTTATCTTATTATTCTTGGAAATCTGTAGGAAAAGCTTTTCCTATTTTATTTCTTTCTTTTGGATTTCATAATATTATTCCCTCTCTTTTTTATTATTTAGATAAAGATATGAAGAAGACTCGTTTAGTGATTACTATTGGTACTATAATGCCTCTAATATTTTACTTAATTTGGCAAATTTTAACTTTAGGAGTTCTTCCTCTGGATGTATTAATAGATGCTCTAATAAATGGTCATACGGTAGTATTTGCCTTAAGAAAAATGCTTCAATGTCCTCTATTTCAGTGGGCAGGAGAGTTTTTTGGTTTCTTTGCATTAACTTCTTCTTTTATAGGGGTTTCTTTGGGGTTGTTTGATTTTCTTTTAGATCTTTTTAGAAATAATAAATTATTTAAAAATTATTTTATTATTTCTATCCTAGCTTTAGGAGTACCTCTTGTATTAGCTATGTTTTATCCTAATATTGCTTTAAAATGTTTGTTTTATGGAGGAGGAATAGGATCTGTATATGTAATAGGTATAGCTCCAGTAATGATGCTATGGAAAGGTCGTTATTATTATAAGTATAATGGTCCAAAGTTACTTCCTGGAGGAAAGCTAATGTTGCTATTGTTATTATTGTTAATTTGCATTGATTTAGTTTTTATTTTATACTGATGCTACTAGTATAAATTTTATAGAAGAGGAAATAATGAGAATATCTGATCGTGAGTATCAATTGCAACAAAAGGCAATAAGTACTTTTTCTTCTCGTGTTTATGGCTGGATGACTCTTGGTTTAGCTACTACAGCAGTTGTTGCTTTATTTTGGTATACTTCAGGTTTGTTTGTAACACTGTTTTCTTTATGGTGGGTCTGGTGTTTTGCTACGTTAGGTGTCTCCTTGTGGATTAATGCGAGAATTAATCAATTGACAGTTACTGGTATAGTAGGTTTATTTTTAACATATTCTGTTTTAGAAGGATTGTTTTTTGGTACTGTTTTGCCTGTTTATGCTGCTTCATATGGAGGAGGTGTTATTTGGGCTGCTTTTCTAACAGGAGCTAGTATTTTTGGTGCAGCTGCTCTTTATGGTACATTAACAAAAAGTGATTTAACAAGTTGGGGACGCATTCTATCGTTAGGATTAATAGGATTAATAGCAGTATCTTTAATGTTTTTTATCATTTCTTTCTTTATTCCTATGCCTTTTATGTATCTTTTGATCTGTTATCTTGGTTTGATATTGTTTGTTGCTTTATCGGCTTATGATGCGCAGACTATTAAAAAATTAAGTTTGCAAGCAGATATTTCTTCGGCTACATCGTACAAAATGTCAATGATTATGGCTTTGAAAATGTATCTAAATGTTATCATGATATTTTGGTATTTGTTACAAATTTTTGGATCTGGAAACAAAAAATAAAACCATATTTTATTTAAAGATTAAGGGGAAGAATTTCTTTGATAAAAGCTTGTGGATTAAAAAGCTTTAAGCTTTGAATATCTTCTCCATATCCAATAAAGCTAACAGGTAAAGACAAATTTTTATATATGTTAAAGATAGTCCCACCTTTTGCTGTTCCATCCATTTTAGTAAGAATACATTGAGTAATGGGAGTGCTTTTATGAAAAGTTTTTACTTGATCTATGATATTTTGCCCAAAAGTTCCATCTATAATCATAATTGTTTCATGAGGAGAATTTTGTTCTGCTTTTCCACATACTCGTCTAATTTTTTCTAATTCTTTCATAAGATTAAAATTAGTGTGTAATCTTCCAGAAGTATCTATAAGAAGAATATCGTACTTTTCATTAAGACCTTTTTGAATACTATCAAAAGCTACTGCTGCGGGATCTTGATTTTTTTTAGCTTGAATAAAATCACAGTTAAGTTTTTTAGACCAAAAAATTAATTGTTCTTGAGCTGCTGCTCGAAATATATCTGTTGAAACAACCAGAACTTTTTTTTTCTTATTTAAGAAGAAATGAGCAAGTTTAGCAATTGTTGTAGTTTTTCCTGTACCATTTGATCCTACTATTAAAAATGTTTGGAAGTCTTGTTTATTAAGAAAAGATGAATTAGTAGGTACTTCCAAAATAATCTTTAATAGGAAATTATGAATAGCAGTTTGTATTTGTTCATATGATTGTTTTTTTTGTATTAGTTCTTTAATAAGTTGCATGATTTCTTCTGTTAAAGAAGAACCAAAATCTGCTGAGTAAAAAACCTCTTCAATTTTTTCTAAGTCAAAAGGAGTAGAAGTTTTTCTTAATAAAGATGTTATTTTAGAGCTTAAAAATTTTAGCATAAATTGAGAAAAGTTCAGTTGAATGAAATAAAGATATAACACATAAGGAAACAAATGAGAAGTTTTTTATGAATTTACATGAATATCAAACAAAAGAGATTTTAAGAAATTATTATATTCCTGTTCCTGACTTTGATGTAGCTTCTAATCTAGATGAAGTAAAAAATATAGTACATAGAATGAAGTTACAAAAAGGAGTTGTTAAAGCTCAAGTACATGCTGGAGGAAGAGGCAAAAATAATGGAATTAAAATAGCTAATACTCCAAGTGAAATTATAGAAATGTCTTCACAAATGTTACAAACGAAGTTTAAGAATAATCAAACTTTAGAAAGAGAAATTCCTGTTAATAAAGTTTTAATTTCGGAATTTGTTGATATACAGAAAGAATATTATTTTTCCATAGTTATTAGCAGAGAGTCGGCATCTCCTTTAATTATGATTTCTTCTTTTGGAGGAATGAATGTGGAAGAGGTAATAGAAAGAGATCAAAAAAAAATGATAAAAATTTTTTTACCACATTATGGGAAGATACATGATTATCAACTGTTTCAATGTGCTAAAATGTTGAATTGGTCAAATGAAATTAAACAGAAGGGAGAATTTTTAATTAAAAATTTAGTAAAAGTTTTTTTAGATTATGATGCAAGTATGTTAGAAATCAATCCTCTTGTTTTGACATCTTCTCAGGAATTAAGTGTTGTAGATGCAAAAATGAGCATAGATGATAATGCATTATATAGACATTTAGATTTAGAAAAATTATTTGATGCTTCTCAAGAGACTAAAGAAGATGTTTTAGCTAGAAAAATGAAAGTTTCTTACATTTCTTTAGAAGGTTCTATTGGTTGTTTAGTTAATGGTGCAGGTTTAGCCATGGCTACCATGGATATTTTAAATTATTATGGAGGCAAGGCTGCTAATTTTTTAGATGTTGGAGGAAGCGCAACAGAGAAACAATTACAAGATTCTTTAATTCTAATTATATCTGATCCTTTAGTTAAAGTAATTTTTATCAATATTTTTGGAGGAATTTTGGATTGCTCTGTATTAGCAAAAGCTTTAGTTAAAGCTTATTTTAATTTAAATATGAAACTTCCCATAGTTATTCGCTTGGAAGGAACAAATTCTGATAAAGGAAGAGAAATTCTTATTCGATCAAATATAAAATTATTTTTTGTGGATTCAATAGATGAAGGAGCAAAAAAAGCTATAGATATTAGTAAGGGAAAATTTATTTATGGCTAATTTGTTTAATAAAAATTTTAATTTAATTAATAAGAGTTTAAGAATTATTACTCAAGGTATTACAGGAAAATTTGGTTCTTTTCATACAGAACAAGGAATTAAATATGGGTCTCATTTTGTTGGTGGTGTTACTCCAGGAAAAGGAGGACAGACTCATTTAAATTTACCTGTTTTTGATTCTGTCATTGAAGCTAAAAAAGAGACAAATTGTCAGGCTTCTTTGATTTTTGTTCCTGCTTCATTTGCAGCTGAAGCTATTATTGAAGCAGAAAATGCTGGTATAGAAATAATAATATGTATTACGGAAGGCATACCTGTTAAGGATATGATGGAAGTCGCTGCAATTATGAAGTGTAGTGAAAATTCATCTTTAATTGGTCCTAATTGTCCTGGTGTAATTGTTCCAGAAGTTTGTAAAATGGGAATTATGCCGAATTATATTCATAAAAAAGGGAATATTGGAGTTGTTTCTCGTTCAGGAACACTAACCTATGAAGCTATTTGGCAACTTTCTAACCTTGGTCTTGGACAAAGTATTTGTGTTGGAATTGGAGGAGATCCCATATTGGGCTCATCTTTTATTGATGTTTTATCTTTTATGAATGAAGATGATAACACTAAAGGTATTTTGTTAATTGGAGAAATAGGAGGTTCTTTGGAAGAAGAGGCAGCTGATTGGATTAAAGAAAATTGTAGAAAGCCAGTTGTAAGTTTTGTTGCTGGTATTTCTGCTCCCAAAGGAAAAAGAATGGGGCATGCTGGAGCCATTATTTCTAATAATAAAGGAACTGCCTTAAGTAAGATAGAAAAACTAAAATCTTGTGGAGTTACTATAGCTAAAACTCCTTCAGAAATTGGACTAAGGGTAAAACAAGTTATAAGTAGCTAAAAATGGTTTTCTTTAATTTTCTTAAAGTTAGAGTTTCTTTTACGTTTTGGTTGGCTTTTTTATTTTATTCTTTCTTTGTAAATCAAATTACTCATTTTGATTGGGTTATTGTTTTTGTTTTATTAATTGTTTCTTTATTTATTCATGAATTATCTAAAGGTATTGTTGGATCTTTTTTAGGAATAGAAACAGAAATTATGATGACATCTTTGGGAGGAAAAATATTTGTTAATGAAGAAAGAAATTCTGTAACTTTTTTAAAAAAAATATTTATTGTTTTTTCTGGATTATTTGTAAACGTAATAATTGCTTTGCTTTCTTTTATTTTTCTTTATAAAAATGGAGATTTTTTTAATAAAATAACATTAGATATACTTTCTACATTGTTTGTTTTAAATAGCTTTATTGTTTTTATTAACTTTATGCCGATTTATCCTTTTGATTTTGGCCTTTTTATAAGTTATCTTTTGGAAAAATATTTAGGTCTTTTTGGTTTAAAATTAGCAACTTTAATTAGTATTTTGTTTGGTTTAAGTTTGTTTATATTTATGTCTTTGCATCAAATATTTTTTTTAGGATTTATTTTTTTATTATTTTCCTATGAAAATATAAAGATTTTTTTTCTTCAGAAAAAAATTACTTATGAAGATATTAAACCAAATATCTTAAAAGATTTTGAAGAAATAAAAGCTAATGTAGAATCTAATAAAATTTCAGGAATTGATATTATTGAGAAATTAAATGAATTAATATCTAAAATAAATAAAGGAGTTATTTTTTGTTCTTCTCATAAATTATTAGCCAGACAGTATTTATCTTTAGAAAAATATAAAGAAGCTTATGAATCTCTTAAAAAAATAGAAATCCAATTAGATAATGAAGGTCTTGATTTGCTTCATTATTGTGCTTTTATGAATGATGATTATGAAAAAACATTAGAATTATCCGAAATTGTTTTTAATTATCATAATGACTATCAAATTGCTTTGTTTAATAGTATTGCTGCAGCGGGTTTGAAAAAATTTAATTTAGCTTTAAATTGGTTAAGTTGTGCTTTTAGAGAAGGATTACCTATATCAAATGATATTTTTTCTTTAGAAGAATTTGAGGGATTAAAAACTCATCCTATTTTTCTGAGATTTCAACAAAAATTCATATAAGATGTTAAAAATAACTCTTAGTTTTAAATTACTTAAGCGTTATCTTTGATTTCTTAATTTATTTTCATGAATAAGGGTCATTGTATGATGAAAAAATTGCGAAATATTTTAATTTTCAGTGCCATTAGTTTATTTCTAGAAATTTCTTTATTAGCTTCTCCTATCAAAGTTAAAAATTCACAGGAAGTTCAGGAAATTGATAATGAGCTACTCTTGTTAAAAGGAATATCAAAAAGTTTTTCTAAAGTGGCTAAGAATGCTATTCCTGCTGTCGTATATATTGAAAGTTTTCCTAAAGGAAGATATTCGGAAGATCCTCAAAATATGCAGAAAAATAATAAAAGAGGACCTTATGAAAATCCATTTGAGTATTTCAGTGATGAGTTTTTCAATAGATTTTTTGGTTTTCCTAATAGTCCAGAAAGAGTTCCTCAAAGAGAAATTGTTCGTGGAACAGGTTTTATAGTTTCTCCTGATGGTTTTATTTTAACTAATAATCATGTTGTAGCTGATTCAGGAAAACTTCAAGTCAGTTTAAGCAATGGGAAAAAGTTATCCGCAGAAATTGTTGGATTAGATCCTAAAACCGATTTAGCAGTTATAAAGATAAATGAAAAAAATTTACCTTTTTTATCTTTTGGAAATTCCGATCAAATAGAAGTAGGAGAGTGGGCTATTGCCATAGGAAATCCATTTGGATTGCAGGCAACAGTTACTGTGGGAATAGTTAGTGCAAAAGGAAGAAACCAATTACATATAGCTGATTTTGAAGATTTTATACAAACAGATGCAGCTATAAATCCAGGAAATTCTGGAGGACCACTTCTTGACATAGATGGTAAAGTAATTGGTGTAAATACGGCTATAGTGAGTGGTTCAGGAGGATATATGGGAATAGGTTTTGCTATTCCTAGTAGCATGGCTCAGAGAATTATGAATCAGTTAATTAAAGATGGACAAGTTCAAAGGGGTTTTTTAGGAGTTACTTTACAGCAAATAGACAGTGAGTTAGCTAAATTTTATCATTTGGATAGTACAAAAGGTGTTTTAGTTACAGAAGTTGTTAAAGGATCTCCTGCAGATATAGCGGGACTACAACAAGAAGATATTATTATTGCTTGTAATGGAAAAGAAATAGAAAGTTTAGTTTCTTTTAGAAATAGTATTTCTTTAATGCCTCCAAATTCTAAAATTATTTTAAAAATTATTAGAAATAATAAAGAGCTAGAAATTCCTGTTATAATTTCTCTTGCCCCTAGAGATGAATATCAGGTTTCTTTAGATAAATTAGGAATTCAAGCTCAAAATTTAACTCCTGAACAATCTAGTCAATTTGGATTTTCTTCAAAGAAAGGTGTTCTTATTACAGCTGTTGCGCCAGATAGTCCTGCAGATTGTGCTGGTGTAAAACCTGGAGTATTAATATTGGCTATTAATCGCAAAAAAGTAGAATCTTTAAAAGATTTAAATAATATATTAAAAGAAATGGATAACAAAAATCGTATTTTATTAATGTTAGGTTATCCAAATGATGTTATTCGTTTTGTTGCTTTAGAATTAAATTAAAATTTATCTGTGTATAAAGGAATAAGAGTAATAAAAACTCTTATTCCTTTATAATATCCGTTTATAAGTTAGATAATAATTCACAAATACTTACGAATCCATTTTTAAAGTTAGTAAGAGAAAAAGATTCGTTAGGAGCATGAATGTTATCTTCTAAAGAACTAACCCCAATAAGAAGAGGTTGAGCCTTAGAAGCTGTTATTAATTTTGGGGTGATAGGAATACTTCCTCCCATAATTTGTTCACAACATTCTCTTTTATATAGAGTACTATAAATATTCTTAATTATTGTTTTTATTTTTGAAGGAGTTATATTTATCCAAGCTTCTGCAGATCCTTCTAACATAACTAATGAGAAATTAAGTTGTTTGGGCATATGCTTTTGAATATGAGATTTAATAGAAGAAAATATTTCTTCAGGATTTTGTTTTGGAACTAGTCTACATGATAAATATGCTGTTGCTTCCTTAGGGATAACAGTTTTGAATCCAACCCCCGTATAACCTCCGTTAATACCATTAATTTCCAAAGTTGGTCTTATGGTTGCTGTTTCCCATGGAGAAAATCCTTTTTCTTCTCCAGAAGGAACAAAATTAAAGGTTTGAATGAAAGTATTTTTATTTTGCTGTAAATTTAAATGTGCCTTTTCTTTTTCTGTTAATGTTTTTACATCTTTATAAAAATTTTCTACTAAAACTTTATTTGTTTTAGGATCATAAAAGGAAGAAAGAATTTGAGATAAAGCTTTATTTGGGTTGAAAGCAATACCGCCCATATTTCCTGAGTGTAAGTCTTGGTTTCCTTCAAAGATATTTAATTTCATTCCTAAAATACCTCTAGCTCCAACACTTACAGTTGGTTCTGATTGAAAACCTCCATCTATAATTAATAAATGGTCAGCAGCAAATAATTCTTGTTTTTCTTCTAAAATTTTTTCTAGAGCTATGCTATTTGTTTCTTCTTGACCTTCAATAATAAATTTAATATTAACAGGAAACGCTTTATTTAATTCAAAAAAGCTTTTTAATGCAGCAAGAGTATAAAAACATTGTCCTTTATCATCAGATGCTCCTCTGCAAAAGATTTTACCATTTCTTATTTCTGGAGAGAATGGAGGAGAAAGCCATTTATCAATTGGGTCTATTGGTTGAACGTCATAATGACAATAAAAAAGTAAAGTAGGTTTATTTTTTCCTGCATTAAGATTTTGGCCAAAAAGAATTGGAGGAAAATCTTCTAAAAAAAGAAGTTCTATGTCTAGTATTGATTTTAAATAGTCTTCTAAAAATTCGGCACATTTTATCATTTCTGGAATATATTTTTTATCAGAAGAAATAGTTTGAAATTTTAGAAACTCAAAAAATTTTGCTAAGATATCTGATTGTTTTTTATCAAATTCTTCAAAATAGAGCTCCATAGATCCTCTCTTTTATGTTTGATTTATAAATAGTTTTACTTACTAGATTTTTCTTTTGGATGATGTATTGTAAAAAAACCTAAATATCTTTTAGATTATGACTTTTTAAGTAATAAAGGGCATCTTAATTATGATTAATGCAGGAGATATTTATCGTGATTTTATTGTGACTAAATTTCATGACATCTCGGAAATAGAAAGCATTCTTTTGGAAATAGAACATAAAACTTCTGGTGCTCGCATCATGATACTTCATAATGAAGATAGAGAAAATGTATTTAATTTATCATTTCAGACTAGCCCTTCTACTTCTAATGGAGTTGCTCATATTTTGGAACATACAGTACTTTGTGGTTCAAAAAATTATCCTGTTAAAGATCCTTTTTTTTCTATGATTCGACGTAGTTTGAATACTTTTATGAATGCTTTTACTGGATCTGATTTTACTTGTTATCCAGCTGCTTCTCAATGTTATGATGATTTTTATAATTTATTAAGTGTTTATATAGATGCAGTATTTTATCCTTTATTATTGAAAGAAAGTTTCTTGCAAGAGGGATGGAGATTTGATTTTGCAGATAAGGAAGAGAAAGAATTAATTTTTAATGGCATTGTTTTTAATGAAATGAAAGGGGCTCTGATGAGTGGAGAGGCTCGTTTGTCAGAAGCTTTAAATCAAGCTATTTTTCCTAATGTAACTTATGGTATTAATTCTGGAGGAGATCCTAGAGAAATTGTTAGTTTGCAACATTCTGATTTAAAGAATTTTCATCGTAAATTTTATCATCCTTCGCACTGTTTATTTTATTTTTATGGAAATATTCGTCCTGAAGATCATTTAGATTTTTTAGAAGAAAAATTATTAAGATATGTTTCAAAAGAAGATAAGTTATCAGGAATTTCTAATCAGAAACGTTTTAAAACGCCTAAAAACGAAAAGTATTTTTATCCTGCAGAAAAAAGCATGGATCAAAAGTATAAAGTATTGTTTGGTATTTCTTGGTTAACTTGTTCTATCTTAGATCAGGAAGATTTGTTGGCTTTGAACATTTTAGATTTAGTTATTATGGGTACAGATGCGGCTCCTTTGAAGAGAGAAATTCTTAGATCTGGCTTGTGTAAGCAAACTTATTCTTTAATAGATAATGAAATTAAAGAAATTCCTTATACTATTGTTTGTAAAGGATGTTCTTCTGAATCAGCAAAGCAATTAGAAGAATTGATTTTTAATGTTTTAAAAGAAATAGCAAAACAAGATTTACCACAAAGTTTAATAGAAGGAGCTATTCATCAGTTAGAAATTTCTAGGAAAGAAATTTCTGGACATAATTTACCTTATGGCCTTTCTTTATTTTTTAGATCAGGCTTATTGAAACATCATGGTGGAGATCCTTCTTATGGATTGAAAATCCATTCTTTATTTTCTTCTTTAAGACAAAGAATTTCTGAAAATAAATTTTTTTCTGATTTGATTAAGAAATATTTTATTGAAAATAAACATTATGCTTCCGTTGTTATGGAACCTAAAACAACTTTATTAGAAGAAGAAAGAGAAAAAGAAAAAGAAGTTTTGTTAGCTATTCAACAGAAGATGAAACCAATGGATGTAGAACAGATAAAAGAAGATTTACGTTCATTAGAGAAATATCGATTAGATAAAAATGAAAATATAAATCTTCTACCTAAAATTTCTTTAGATAAAATTCCTAGATTTGGAGAAGATTTTCCTTTAGTTAAGAAGCAATATGGAGATTATTCTGTTTATTTTCATAAGTGTTTTACGAATGATTTAGTTTTTATAGATTTGGTTTTTGATTTGTCTTCTTGTTCTTTAGATGAATTACCTTGGTTAAGGTTATTGTGTTTTCTTTTGCCTCAATTGGGATCTGGAGGAAGAAATTACCAAGAACAATTAGATTATCTTTTACAACATACTGGTGGTATAGATTGTATTTATGACTTTTCTCCTAGTAGTTTGGATAATTCTAAGCTTAATCCTTCGATAAGTTTTAGAGGAAAGGTTTTAAGAGAGAAAATGAAACATTTATTCGAAATATTTAAAGGTTTGATTGTACAAGTAGACTTTTCTGATAAAGAAAGAATAAAAGAACTCTTAATGCAGCATGGAGAGTCTTTATCAAATAATGTTAAAAATCATCCTCTTTCTTATGCCATAAATTTAACTTGTGCAGCTTTATCTTCAGTTAGTTATTTGTCTTATCGTACTTCAGGACTACCTTATGTTAAAATGGTTTTGGATATTATAGAAAATTTTGATCAAAAGTTTGATGAAATAAGAGAAAAACTTATTCAAATAAAAGAGAAGTTTTTGGGAGTTAATTCTGTAGATTTAGTATTGTCTTGTTCTGAGTTAGCTTTTAATGAGTTAGAAAATGCAGGTTTTTATGATATTTTTTCTATTTGTGATAAGAAATTATCCCCATCCATTTTTGAGAAAGATATTTTAAAAATTTCTTCTTTGGGAAAAATAATTCCTTCATCCGTTGCTTTTAATGTTTTAGGTTTTTTTACAAATCTTTCTTATGTTGATTCTGATGCCCCAGTTTTATCTATTATTAGTGAACTTGTAGAAAATTTAGTTTTGCATACGAAAATTAGAGAACAAGGAGGAGCTTATGGTTCTGGAGCTGTTAATCACTTAAGTTCTGGAGTTTTTTATTTTTATAGTTATAGAGATCCTTTAATAGCAGAAACAAAAAAAGTTTTTGAATATGCTATTAATACAATTAGAGAAGGTCTTTTTTCTGATCAAGATTTACATGAAGCTATTTTAGGGGTTATACAGGATATTGATTCTCCAGTGTCTCCAGGAAATAGAGCTGCTGTGAGTTATTTTTCTTTGCGTGTAAAGAAAACTAAGGATATTAAACAGAATTTTAGATCGGCTATTTTGTCTATTAATAGAGAAGCAATTTTATCTGTGGCAAAGAAATATTTTCAGATGGATAAATCAGTCTTCATTTCTTTTTCAGGAGAAGATTTATTAAGAAAAAATATTAATTTTTTAGATAAAAATTTTGAAATTCAATCTTTGTTTTTATAAATTAATAGTTTTTATTGCATTAATTTATTTCCTTGTTTTAATAAAAAATAAATTGATTTATTTTTATTTATTTAGAGGAAAGTGTGTTAATTATTTTTCTAGATACAGAAACTACTGGGTTAGATCCATCTATTCATAAAGTATTAGAAATCGCTTTTAAAATATTAGATACAAGACGAGATCAATTGATATGCTCTTATTCGTCTTTGTTACGTCATCATGATGATGTTTGGAATAAAAGAGATCCTGTTAGTTTTCAAGTTAATAAATTAGAAAAAGAATTTGTAAATCGATATGGAAAAGATCCAAAGGTTGTTTCTCAAGAAATTTTGAATTTATTTTCTTTATATAATGTAAATAAAACAACGGCAGTATTTTTATGTCAAAATCCTTCTATGGATCGTTCTTTTTTTTCTCATTTAATTTCACCAAAATTGCAAAATGATAATAACGTTCCTTATCATTGGTTAGATTTAGCTTCTATGTTTTGGGGATTGGAAGGAGTTATAAACAAAAATTTTTGCGAATCAGCAAATAATTTATTATCTAAAGATAATATAGCGAATTATTTAGGTTTAGAAAAAGAGAAATTTCCTCATAGAGCATTTCAAGGAGTGGAGCACTTGATGTTTTGTTATATGAAACTAATAAATAAAATAAAAAGTAATTATAGTTCTGATAAACTATTGGATTCTACATCATGAGAGCTTGAATGGAAAGAATCTAAGTTTTTAGATAAATAAATTTTTTCTTCAATTGGATCTAAATGTGTAATTTTTTTATTTTCTGAAATAGTATCAAATTTTTCAAATTTTCTTGCTGTTACAAGTACTCTTTTCTCAATACTTCCAATAGTATCGTTATAAGCAGATACAGCATGAGAAAGATTTTTTCCAACTTTTGATAAAAGAGAAACCATATGAGATACTCTTGAATATAAAGTCCTTCCCCATAATCCAATAGTTTCAATTTGCCCTTTGATATTATCTTGTTTCCAAGCATAGGCGATGGTTTTTAGCATGGCTAATAAGGTTATGGGACTTGTAAGAAATATATTAGCATTACTTGAAAATTCTATAAGTTCTGGATCAATTTTGAGTGCATCATTAAATAAACTTTCTCCAGGTAGAAATAAGATAACAAATTCAGGAGAATCTTTTATATTTTCCCAATAAGATTTTTGTTTTAATGTTTTAACATGCTCTCTTATTTTCAACGTAAGGTCTTTAATATCAGGTTGTTGAGTTTTTTCGTTTAAATTAAAATAGGATTCAGAAATAGGAAATTTAGCATCAATAATAATATATTTATTGTCTGGTAGGTGGATAAGAATGTCTGGCTTTTTTAAGGAGGATTGTAATTGTTTTTGTTCGGAAAAGTCGCAATACTTTAGCATACCAGATAATTCTAAAATTCTTTTTAATTGAATTTCTCCCCAACGACCTCTAGAAATGGGAGATTTGAGTATTTGTGTGAGAGCTGATGTTTCTTGTTCTAGTTTTTTTTCGGCAATAAGGAGCTGAGATATTTGTTCCTTAAGAGAACCTTGTTCTTCTGCTCTTTTAGTTTCAAAATTTTTTATATCTTTTTGGAATTGATCTAAATGATTTTTTAAAGGAGAAATAATTTGATCTAAGGTATTAACTTTGAGTTTCAAATTCATTTCTGTTTTTTCATAAAAATTATTTAGTATTTCATGAGAAGACATTTTTAGTTCTGAACTAAAAGAACGCATTAAATCTTCTTCTTTTTTGCGTAGTTCTAAAGATTGTTCAGCTATAAATAAATCATTTTTTAATTTTAAGATAAGATGATTATTTTTTAAAAAAACTAGAGAAGCTCCGAAAATTCCTCCTATTATAAAAAATGAAAAAAAATAAATGATCATATATCAAAACTCATTATTTTTTTATTTATAGTTTTTTTGAAAATTATTTTATTTATTAATTGTATTTCTAGATAAGTTAATATAATTCCTAGGAAAATGTCTGAAAGGAAATGCTTACCTAAAATCATACGAAATAAACTTTGTATGCTAATGAAAGGAATAAATAAGTAAACAAATATTTTATACAATTTTTTTTTCTTATATCTTTCAAAAACGGGTAATATGGAAAGTAAAGAAGTACTAGTTGCTGCATGTCCACTTGGAAAGGAAGAAAAATTTCTTTGTGACCATGTTGAATTGATATCTATTTTGTAAAAGGGGACAAAAATTTCTCTTTGATTGTAAATATAAGTTTCTATAGGGCGAGGTCTATTCCAGAGTGGTTTTAGAACAAAAAAAACTAGCAAATAAATGGAACTTATAGAAAGCAGTATAGACAAAGTATTTTTTAAAATAAAATACTGTCTTTTTTTTCTGTTAAAAAAAAGAAAACAAAAACAAAAGCATGAAAGAATTAAAGAAGGAAGATGTAAAAGTTTTTCATATGAGAGTAAAAAATTATTTATAATAGGAAATTTTTTAGGAAAATGGAAATTATAAAAAAAAGCAGCCAATAAAGGATCAATCCAAATGAACGAAATAATAAATAAAAATAATAAAATTCCGTAACATACTTTAATTTTACCTTTTTTCATAATTTATTTTGCTTATTTTTTTTGTGAAAAGCAAGAAATATAGGCCAAATTACTATTAAGTAAGACCATGAAATTATGAAAAATCCTTCAATGAAATAATCCATAAAAGAATAAAGAATTAGCACAGCTAAAATACCTGTTACTAAAATTAGAGAAGATGAAGGAACTCGAAAATACAATGTTTTAAAACTAGGGAAAGTCCAGCGAGAAATCATTAAACCCCCAATAGTTAACAAGGATATAGATAAAATTATTATTCTTAATTCATAGGGTATACTTTTTTCAAATAAAACTAAAAATAAAGATAAAGAAACAATAGCTGAAGCTGCTGCAGGAATTGGAAGTCCCATAAAACAATTGAGAGACTCGTGATGATTTTCTGAATTAGCTTTGTGTTTTTTTAGATTGTATCTGACTAAACGTAGAACTCCACATAGAGTATAAATCATGGAAGAGACGATTAACAAAAAAATAAAAAATCGATTAAGAGAATATTTTTCAAAACTTTTTAATACTATCAATGGAGGGGCAACACCGAAGGTCACTGAATCTGAAAGAGAATCAAAGAGTTCACCAAAAGAGCTTTCAGCTTTCATGATTCTTGCTACAGCTCCATCAGCAGCGTCTGCAATCATAGCAATTAAAATTAAAGAAGAAATACTTTGCAATAAACGAACTAGATTGTCAGTATGAGCAGGAAGCATACTTTTGAAAATGACAAATAAACCACAACATAACCCAAAGGCTGTAATAGCATTAGGAATTAAATATACGCGCTTCAATCTTGAAGGTTCGCCAGTTTCTGTCATGATAAATTTCCTATTTATTTTAAATTAGCTGATTATTTTTAAGCTACATTGCTAGCAGTACATTTTAATGAGTTAAATTTAAATTTTTATTTTTTGGAAAATTTTTACAATAAGAATTGTACAGCTTAGATGGTAATCATATTTTATATTTTTGTTTTAGATCTACCTTATTTTTATTTTTGATATGATGTTTCTAGTATTTTTTTAATAGTTTCTATCTTCTAGTGATTCAGATAGAAAACGGAATTTTTTTTGAATTATGATTTTTTTTTTCGAGATAATCATATTTTTTCGATTGCAGATAAAGTTTAATGAACACTATATATTGTATTATGTAAGTAGAAATACACAATATATTGGGTTTATGATACCGTTTAGTTCTTATTGTAATAAAGGAGAATGACTTTTTATGAATGAAAGCTTTTTAAAAAGTATGTGTGCAGATTCGTTAACTTTAGTAGACAAAGAAAGTCTTTCTGAGCATGCTTTGGACTCTCAAAGAGTAGCTTCTAGGTTAGAAAATGAGTATAAGATTGTTAAGAGAAATGGTATGGTTGTTCCTTTTTCTAAGGAGCGTATTTTTAAGGCTATAGAAGCAGCTTTTAGAAATGGGAATAGTCAATTTTCTTCAAAAGATAGTTTATCTCAGGAGTTGGAGAAAATAATTATTTTTATTACAGAGAAGGTTGTAAATGAAGTAATTACAGAGATTGATAAAGGACATGTTGTTTCTGTAGAAAAGATTCAGGATATTGTGGAAAAAAAATTAATTACAGATGGTTTTCATGATACAGCTAAAGATTATATTATTTATAGGGAGCAACGTAAATCATTAAGGGATTTAAAAATTGCTCATATTTCTGTTGTTCGAAGAGATGGAAAAATTGTTCGTTTTAATCCTATTAAAATTTCTTCTGCAATTCAGAAAGCTTTTTTTGCTAATCAGAGTCCAAAGGATAAATTATCTTCTTCTTTTAATATGGAGGTCGTTAATGATTTAACGTCTCAAGTTATAAGTAGTTTAGTAAAGAATTTTGATAAAGATTCCTGCATTCATTTAGAAGATATTCAAGATACAGTAGAAAAGTGTCTTATGATGAATGGATATTATGAAATTGCAAAAAAGTATATTTTGTATAGAGAAGAAAGATCAAAGGTACGTTTAGAAAAGATTATTCAGAATGAAGAAATCAAAGAAAAAGCTCAAAAAGAAGAAAGCTATAAAGTTTTAAGAGCTGATTTATCGTATTATTTTCTTTATAAAAAAGATTTATTGTCGAAATTTTTATTTATAAGTAAGAAATTTAAGAATGTTGATGCTTATCTTTTAGCAGACCTTGCTTTTGCTAATTGTTATGAGGGCATGAAGGAGTCTGAAATTTCTGTTTCTTGTATTATGGCTGCTAGAGCTGGAATAGAGAAAGAACCAGAATATGCATATGTTGCAGCTTCCTTATTATTAGAAGTTCTTTATCAAGAAGTATTGGGAATTGGTATTTTAGATTCTAATTTGGAACAGGAACAAAAAGATTATTTTCCTAGATATATTCAGAATGGTATTACTTTAGGAAGATTAAGTCCAGATCTTGCTAACTATGATTTAAATCAGCTTGCTAGTGCATTAGATTTTTCTAGAGATAGTTTGTTTAGTTATCTCGGTATACAGACTTTATATGATCGCTATTTTATTCACCATGAGCAGAAAAAATTAGAGACTCCTCAAATATTTTGGATGAGAGTGGCTATGGGATTAGCTTTAGGAGAGGGAGAGGAAAAAAATCAAAAAGCTATAGAATTTTATAATGTTTTATCGCAATTTTTATTTATGTCTGCAACACCAACTTTGTTTAATTCAGGTACTGTGTTTTCCCAATTAAGTTCATGTTATTTATCTACAATAAGTGATGATTTGAAGCACATATATAAGGTTATTTCTGACGATGCTCTTTTATCTAAATGGTCTGGAGGATTAGGAAATGATTGGACAAATGTGAGAGCTATTGGAGCTCATATTAATGGAACAAATGGAAAAAGTCAGGGAGTTATTCCTTTTATAAAAGTTGCTAATGATACAGCTTTAGCTGTAAATCAGGGAGGCAAGAGAAAAGGGGCTTTATGTGTGTATTTAGAGTTATGGCATCTTGATATAGAAGATTTTTTGGAATTGAGAAAAAATACTGGTGATGAAAGAAGAAGAACTCACGATATTAATACAGCTAATTGGATTCCAGATTTATTTTTTAAACGTTTATTATCAAATGAGTCTTGGACTTTATTTTCTCCTGATGAAGTTCCTGGATTACATTCTTCTTATGGGAAGAGATTTGAAGAGTTATATTTATATTATGAAAAACAGATAGAAGAAGGAAAGATTAAATTATTTAAGAAAATTGAAGCGAACGTTTTATGGAGAAAGATGCTTGGAATGTTGTATGAAACAGGGCAACCGTGGATTACATTTAAAGATCCATCAAATATTCGTTCTCCTCAAGATCATGTAGGAGTAATTCATTCTTCTAATTTATGCACAGAGATTTTGTTGAATACTTCTGAAGAAGAAACTGCTGTGTGTAATTTGGGTTCTTTAAATCTTGTTGCTCATATTGAAAATGGAAGTATTAATCATGAAAAAATTAAAAAAACTATTTTTACAGCGATTAGAATGCTCGATAATGTTATTGATTTAAATTATTATCCTATTCCTGAGACAGAAAAATCTAATAAACAACATCGAGCTATTGGACTTGGCTTAATGGGTTTTCAAGATGCTTTATATCTGTTGAATATTAGTTATGCAGATCATAAAGCAATTGAATTTGCGGATGAAAGTATGGAAATTATTTCATATTATGCAATTTTGGCCTCAAGTCAATTAGCTAAGGAAAGAGGAACTTATCTTACATATAAGGGATCTAAATGGGATAGAGGCCTATTGCCTATAGATACTTTAGATTTATTAGAAAAGGAAAGAGGCTCCAATTTTATAAATTCAGATAAAAGTAGTAAATTAGATTGGACTCCTGTTAGGGAAAGTATTAAAAATTTTGGTATGAGAAATAGTAATGTCATGGCAATAGCTCCAACAGCAACTATTTCTAATATTGTTGGGGTAACCCAATCTATAGAGCCTACCTATAAACACTTATTTGTTAAATCTAATTTGTCAGGAGAATTTACAATTCCTAATACCTATTTAATTCAAAGATTAAAGGATTTAAATATTTGGGATGAAGAAATGTTAGATGATTTAAAGTACTTTGATGGTTCTCTGATGGAAATTTCTAGGATTCCTCAAGAATTAAAAAAGGTCTTTTTAACAGCTTTTGAGATAGAGCCAGAATGGTTAATAGAATGTGCATCTCGTAGACAGAAATGGATAGATCAAGGTCAATCTTTAAATTTATATCTTGCTGAGCCTAATGGTAAAAAATTATCTAAAATGTATCTGCATGCTTGGAAAAAAGGATTAAAAACAACTTATTATTTAAGAGCTTTGGGAGCTACTTCTGTAGAAAAATCTTCTACAGATATTAATAAAAGAGGAATTCAACCTCG